>CAZTPX010000025.1:0-86974 GCA_964615095.1 uncultured Planctomycetaceae bacterium
AATGCCCCGTACCACCATGCAGCACCGAAGGTGCGGCCCCATATCAGCCCAGGCCGACGGCCTGGGTACAATGCCCCGTACCACCATGCAGCACCGAAGGTGCGGCCCCATATCAGCCCAGGCCAACGGCCTGGGCAAGATGCCCCGATAACAATTCAGGGCTGAAAGCCCGCCCTATCAGGAGACCATCATGCCGCAGTCGCTCAGCTTGTTGCTCGTGCATCTCGTGTTCAGCACGAAGGAACGATTTCCCTACCTGGGCGATGCGGTTCGCCCGTCGCTGTATGGCTACCTGGCCACCGTTGCTCGCAACCAGGGGCACGCATGCTACCGCGTGGGCGGCACGGCCGACCATGTCCACTTGGCCGTCCGGATGCCGCGCACGGTGACCGTCGCAAGCCTGGTGGAGGAGGTGAAAACGTCGTCGTCGAAGTGGTTGAAGACGCAGTCGCCGGACCTGGCCCAATTCGCCTGGCAGCGCGGTTACGGCGCATTTTCCGTGGGGCCGGCCGATTTGAACGCGCTGATCGCCTATATCGAGGGGCAGATGGACCACCATCGCACGCGGTCATTTCAGGAGGAATACCAGGCATTCCTAACGAAATACGGGATCGAATTCGATGAACGATACGTATGGGATTGAACTATGAAACGGGCCTTTGGCCCTTATACCGCGGGGGTGGCGATGCGGACCTGGGGCGATGCCCCAGGCTGGTATGGTTTTGGGCCTTCGGCCCGGCGGAAATGCCGGCGTCAATAGCTTCGGTATCGATTTCCATCCCCAGCACCGAACGTGCGCCACATACCAGCCTAGGCCAACGGCCTGGATACAATACCCCGTACCACCACGAAGCACCAAAGGTGCGCCTAATATCAGCCTAGGCCAACGGCCTAGGTAGAATAGCCCCAAACAAATGCCAGGGCTGAAAGCCCGATTTATCCCGACGTACGCGCCATCCCTCCAGCAGCAAACCCCATGAACCCCGCCCAACTCCTCAACCACTTCGATCGGCTCGCCGAGGCCCCGGAGGCCGTTCCGCGCATGCGGCGGTTCATTCTGGACTTGGCGGTTCGGGGGAAACTCGTCGAGCAAGACCCGAGCGATGAGCCGGCGTCGGAATTGCTGAAGCGGATTCAGGCGGAAAAGGCAAGGTTGGCGAAAAACGGTTCAATTCGCCGGGAACAGGCTCTTGCGAAGATTGACGAAGAATCATTGCCGTTCTTGCTTCCTGCTCGATGGACGTGGGTTCGATTGGGTGAAGTGATTGACTTGATTGGAGGGCAGCATCTTCAGCCGGACGAGTACTCAAACGATAAAGAAAGCGGTCCGCCCTACATCACCGGCCCAGCCGATTTTGGTGAGAACGGACTTCTGATAACCCGATATGCACTTGTGAGAAAGGCGTTCGCCCACGCGGGTCAGATTCTCTTGACCGTCAAAGGTGCCGGCGTTGGCAAGACCGCTGTCTGCAATTTACCTGAGGTTGCGATCAGCCGGCAGTTGATGGCGATTACGCCCATCGGCTGGGACTCAAGTTTCTTGACCCTAGTCACCGATCGGCTTGCGGATTCCTTGAAAGCCGCGGCACGAAGCTTGATTCCAGGCATTTCACGAGAAGACGTTCAGAATTTCATTTTCGCCATGCCTCCCCTTGCCGAACAACGCCGTATCGTCGCCAAGGTGGACGAGTTGATGGGGTTGTGCGATCGGTTGGAGGCGGCGCAGGCCAAACGGGAGCGGCGGCGGGACAGGCTGGCGGCGGCTAGCCTGAACCGGCTGAACCGGCCCGACGACGACGCGAAAGCCTTCCGCGCCCACGCCCGTTTCCATCTTTGCCACCTGCCGCGACTCACGGTCCGCGCCGATCAAATCCCCGCCCTCCGCCAAACCATCCTCAACCTCGCCGTCCGCGGCCGCTTGGTCCCCCAAGACCCGAACGATGAGCCGGCACCATCGTTTGGAACTGCGGATGGGCGCGAAAGAGAAGATCGACTGAGCGCTGTACTGCCGCGCGGCTGGAGTTGGGTGACTGTGAAAGACGTAGCCGAAGCTCGATTGGGGAAGATGCTTGATAAGGCGAAGAACTCGGGCCAGCCCTATCGTTACCTACGGAATACGAACGTCCATTGATTCGATATCAGGACCGACGAACTGAAGACGATGCGGATCGAGGATTCCGAGATCGACAACTTCTTGCTACGCGATGGCGACGTACTGATTTGCGAGGGCGGCCACGGTATCGGGAGATCTGCCGTTTGGCGGGGACGGGAGGGAGATTTTGTATTCCAGAAAGCTCTCCATCGCGTTCGCCCCGGCCAATTCCTGAATAGCGACTTCATTGCTCATTGCGCGTTCGTCTATTTCCACGCCGGGATTCTCGACAAATACTACACCGGGGTCGGGATTCCGCACTTCACCGGCGTTGCCTTGTCGAAACTTGTTTTCCCTCTTCCGCCTCTTGCCGAGCAGGGTCGCATCGTGGCGAAGGCCAAGGAGTTGATGTCGGTATGCGACCGGCTCGAATCGCAACTCACTACCGCCCAGACGGAAAATCGTCACCTGCTCGAAGCGGTTCTTTACGAAGCGATTGCGCAAGGATCCGGTGCCGAGATTGGGGACAAACGCAATCGTTGACGGCGCTTGGAAATCCTGGTAAATTGCGACTAAGAGTGGGTTGGGCTAACATAAGACCTGCTCAACCGCCTTCTGCCCGCCGCAAGATTGACGACGCGGCCCAGTTCGTTCATCAGCTCGAACGATTCGCGATATTCCGGCCGGCGGAGTTGATCGTCGCTGGCGTGTACCAGGACGGCGCAATTCTCTTTCGACATGTTGTTCTCGGTGACCATGCATTCGAACATGAACGCTGTGGCGCAAACGCTCGACTGCCTGCTGAGCACGACCCGCTGAAATACCGCCCGCGGCGCCAGCCGGGCGTCGACGGCGAACCGCGGGTGAATGGCGGCGTCGAATCTGAAGGTCCGCTGCTTCCGCTTCGCCAAGCCCAGGAACTCAAAATCCTCCTGGTAATCGGGCTGGGCGCGCACGCTGACCGTCGCAAGTCTTGTCGAGGAGGTGAAAACGTCGTCGTCGAAGTGTTGAAGACGCAGTCGCCGGACCTGGCGCAATTCGCCTGGCAGCGCGGTTACGGCGGATTTTCCGTGGGGCGGCCGATTTGAACGCGCTGATCGCCTATATCGAGGGACAGATGGACCACCATCGCACGCGGTCATTTCAGGAGGAGTACCAGGCATTCCTAACGAAATACGGGATCGAGTTCGATGAGCGATACGTATGGAATTGAACCATGGGACGGGCCTTTGGCCCTCGTACCGCAGGGGTGGCGATGCGGATCTGGGGCGATGCCCCAGGCTGGTATGGTTCTGGGCCTTCGGCCCGGCGGAATTGCCGGCGTCAATAGCTTCGATAGAGGGTCTTGTCGAACGCGTCTTGAAACCCACGACAATGGCGGGCGGCCCAAGAAGACAGAAAATCAGTACTGTGTTCCCCGTCCCATTTTCAGGCTGTTCCGCCGCATAAGCCCTCACCCCCTGCCCCTCTCCCAAAGGGAGAGGGGAGACATCTTGGATAGCCTATTACTTGCCGGTGATGTTCTCGTACCAAACCAACTGATTCGTACGGCCGGCGATGACCACCAGGTCCAACTTGCCGTCGCCGTTGATGTCGGCGGCAACCGCGCCCTCCGCGGGCATGGCCGGGTCAATGTCGTAGGCCTTGAAATGCTCGCCCGTCGCGTCGCTGGCCTTGTAGAGCCGCAATCCGCCACCATTGGCCCGCCAGCCGGCGACGATCTCGTCCTGCCCATCGCCGTCAAAGTCGCCCACAACCAGGGCGTGGCCTTCGTGGAGCGTGTCGTCGATCACGTGACGCTGCCAAAGCCCTGTACCTTTGGCGGGCTGCGCGTAGATCACCACCTGGTGGCCGTGCCAAGGCTCGATGGCCGCCAGGAGCATACGGTCCTTGGCCAGGTGGAAGGAGGCCACTTCGCTGCTGCCGCGCGGCGCGCCGGGCGCCGCGCTCGTGGGCGGCGCGCCGGCCGCGAGTTGCACCTTTCGCCAGCGTGCCGCCTCGCCCTGCCCCTTGAAGTCGAAGCGGTGGATTCCCTCGAAGCTGGCGGTGAGGATCTCATCCCGCCCGTCGCCGTCGATGTCCTTGACCTGGATGCCGTGCAGGACGGTGAGCGACTCATCGATCTTCCACGTCTTCCACGGCTGGCCGGCTTGCGTCGGCGGCCGGAACGCCCAGAGGTGGGCCGGCTTCAGGGCCTGCGTACCCTGGGAGCCGGGGCCGAAGATCGGCGCATGCACCAGCACCGGCCGCCCGCTGCCGTCCAGGTCGCCCCAGCGGAGCCGATGGACGACGGGGTCCACGGCAATGGGTTGCCGCAGCCAAAGGTTGTCGGCATCAAGCGGCTGCTGCAAGAGTTGGATTTCGCCGCCGCGGGTCGACTCGTTGAAGTAGAAACCACTGGCGAGGGCAATAGAGGGGCGGCCGCTGCCGTCCAGATCGCGCACAGCCAGGTCGATGTTCTTCGCCGTCCGCGCGACCGGATGCCGCCGCCAGGTCGGATTCTCGTACCAGTCCACGCGGTCGGCCTCGGTCGAGAGGGCGATCACGTCCGGGCGGCCGTCGCCGTTGAGATCGGCGACGGCAACCTGGTATCCGGCGGGAAATGTGTCAATCAGGTGACGCTGGAACTTGACCGGTTCGGCTCCCAGCAGCGACGCGAGCAGGATGGGTAGCAACGGCATACGGGCCTCCTTGTCAATGCTTCTTTCCGCAAGGTCATCTATACCGCACGCGGGCGGAAATGAGCCGTTGGAGTTCCGGCTTTAGCCGGCTCTTTGCCGGGACCGCCGCCGACCATGAGTACATGGTGCCCGGGCGGAACTCCAACGGCTCATTTCTGCCCGCAAACTATATCGCTGTCAGGCAAGATCGGCGCGTCTACCAATGTCCCCAAGCGGGACCGGAGGCGCTGGTGCCGCTGGTGGGGCTAAGCCCGCGCTGGGCGGCCCAATTCTCGGCAGCCTTGCTCAGCCCCTTGTGGCTGCAGTTCAAGTAGATCTCGGCGATCTCCTTGTCTTCGCACGAGTTGAGCACCTTCTGCAGATCGTCGATCAATTCCTCCTTGCCCAGGGCAATCACTACATAAACGGCGTTCTGCACCTTCCTCACATCATGCGCCCCGGCGTCGTCCAAGATCATTTGCCGTGTCAACTTCCAGTCTTCCAGCAGTCCCTTATCATCCCGCTGAACGATGCGACAATAAAATCGCTCCTGGTCGGTCGCCGGTTTGCCGTCGAGTTGTTTCAGCGCCGCACGAATCGCATCGTTCAGGGGCCAGTCCGGCAATGCGGCGATCAGCGGCGCTACGGCCTGCTTGTCGCCCAGTTTTCCCAGGGCCTCCGCCGCCTTGCGGCGCACGCGCTCGTCCTTGTCTTTCAGGCAGGCGATCAACGGCGCAACGGCCGACTTGTCACCCAGCTTGCCCAGGGCCTCCGCGGCGAACGAGCGATCGACCCCCTTATCTTGCAGGCAAGCGATCAACGGCGCAACGGCCCGCCGATCACCAAGATTACCGAGGGCCTCCGCAGCGAAGGAGCGATCAACGGCATCGGCCTGCAGGCAGGCGGTCAGCGGCTCGACAGCCCGCTTATCGCCTAATTTGCCCAGCGCCTCGGCAGCGTTGAAGCGGACCGCGTTGTTTCCATCTTTCAGGCAGGCAGTCAGCGGCTCGACGGACTGCTTGTCGCCCAACTTGCCCAGGGCCTCCGCAGCGTCGCGGCGAACAAACCAGTCCTTATCCTTGAGGTTGGCAATCAGCCGTTGGGTCTCGGAAATTGCGTCCCCCTTGGCAACGCCTTCGTTGCTTGTTTTCTCTTCAGACTTGGCGGCGGCAACTACGTGCTCGCTCGCCTTCTCGCCGGCGACAGCCGCCACAGGCTTGGCCTGGGCGTCGGCATCCTGACGCGGCTTATCGCGGCAGCCCGGGCAGAACAGCCCTAGACCCAGCAAGAGAACAGACAGCGCTAAACTCTTCATATTATCCCTTTCATTTCCAGCGGGTGTGAGAAAAAGGGAAGAAGCGTCAAGAAACAGATGACTTGCCGGCAATCGTTCAGAAGCCACGTCACACGTGCCTGAACGTCCGCACCAGCAGGCCACACCCTGTGATCTTGATCGCTGGAGCTTGGCTTGTCAAGTACTCAAGAACTGACGCCGCTAGGCAAGGTGATTCCGACATGCGATAATACGTTTTCACTCGTACTGCTGGAGGAAACGATGCGTAACCATGTTTGCGGAATGGCCAGTGTATTGATTGCCGCGATGGCGGCACGATGCGTGTTTGGGGCGCCGCCCGCGCCGGCCGACAGCCTCGCGGACTGCGTTCACATCGAAGTGCTCGGCGATTGGGGCCGCGGCCCAAAGGAAAACGTGCAGAAGACGTTGTACTCCGCGGCCAATCAATTGCTACGGTTCTGCTCCGAACGCCGACTGGGCACGATAACCGTCCGCCATCACGAGGGCGTACCTATCACGCTGTATGCCAAGGGGCCTCACAGGGAACACCAGGTGCTGCTCAGCGCCGGCGACACGTACTGGAGCCAGTATGCCTATCAGTTTGCGCATGAAGTGACGCACATTCTCTCCAACTACGACCGCCGCAAGGATGGCCGGAGCCTCTGGTTCGAGGAATCGCTTTGCGAGACGGCCTCGCTGTTTGCCATGCGGAAGATGGCGGTCGCCTGGAAGACCGATCCGCCGTACGCCAATTGGACCAGTTTTGCCCCGCACCTCGACCAGTATGTCGATGCCATCCTGGCGAAGCGGGAACGGCGTCTGCCGCCCGACCGTACGATGCCGCAGTGGTTCCAAGAGCATGCGGACACGCTGAGCACGCAGCGACAGCTTACCAAGGAATCACAACTGGTCGCGGTGTATCTGCTCGCGCTGTTCGAGGACGAGCCCGGCGGGTGGGAGTCGTTGACCTGGATCAACCTTGGCCCCAAGGACGCCGAGCTCGATTTCCGCGGTTTCCTGGCAAGTTGGAAAGAGCGGGCGCCCAAGCGGAATCAAGGGTTCATCGAGAAGATCCAGCGGTTGTTCGGTCTGAATTAATCGTACCCGAACCGCAGCCTCTCAGCGCAGCGGTTTCAGTTCCAGGCGGTGGATCCCGAACATGTAGGCCTTCATGGCCTTGGGGTTAGCGCCCACGATCTCCACCGTCAGCTTGTGACGGCCTTGGGCCAAGTCGTGCTCGCCCAAGGCAATCGGGCCGCTGGCAACGACCTCCGGATTGTAAAGATCGATTGGCGCGCCGATTTTCTTGCCGTCGAGCCGGAACTGCACGATGCCGTAGTCGCGGGCCTTCGTCAGGCCGACTGTGACTTGGTACCTTCCGCCCTGCGCCACGGAGGCGTCGATGTCCAGTTTTGCTCCGGGCTGGGCACCGGTCCACCAAATCTGCTGGCCGTTCTGCCATTGGTTGTCGCCGGGCTGCCCCAAGTGCTGAAGCTGTGTATCGCCCGGCGGTACGCCCAACACCTTGATGCCGTTGATGCTTAACTCCGGTACGACGTAGTAGCCGTCGCGGAGGGTGGCCGGCACCGGTCCGTAAGAATCCTTGCCGTCGGGAGACAGATACCAGTAGGCCACGACAGCGTAGAGTGCATGGTCGTTGTTGAAATATTTCTCGATGCACCCCTGGAAGGTCTTCTGGAAGGGCACGTTGTCCACGAAGTGCCAGCGCAGCAAGGACTGGTGCCCCTGGTTGTTCTGGGTCATCGTCTGCGCGTGATACGGCCGCTGGAAGAGGTGCGGATTGCCCCAGGCATAGCCGAAATAGTCTTCCGAGCCAGTGCCGATGGTGGATGGGAATTTCTCGCCGTCGACAAAAAACTTCTCGTCGCCCTCGCCCCACCAGCCGCCGCGGGGGTTCCAGACGTGCAGCGAAACACCGCAGAAACGGCCCCGCCCCTGGGTTTGCAGCATGATCCAGTCGGGCCAGCGGTCGGCAGGCAGTTGCACCGTGTCGCGATGCCACTTGGCATGGAAATGGCCCAGTCCCTCGAAAGGCCGTCCCAGCGGGGCGTGGACAATCTCGAACTCGACCTTGCGATCCACCTTGTCCTCGTTGACCAACTCCACCAAGGCGCTGCTGGCGAAGGGCATGTACCAGTAGGAGTAGAAGCCATCCTTGGTCATGCCGGTCATCAGGGTCTTATACGGGTTCACGCCCGGGGCGGTACCGAAGAAGTCGCCCAGCGGACACCAGACCGCCGGCTTGGCTTGGTCGTCCCAGGTGATCCGCAGGGCCAGCTTCCGCAAGCCGGTCATCTCGTCGTCGCGATTGGCGAACTTGGTTTTCACGCGCAGGGCGGTGATGGCCTGCGGGCCTTCCAGCCGCGCCACTTGGGCCGTCGCGCCGGGGGCCGCGTCAACCGACTGACTCAAACGGGCCTCGCCGCTACGCTTGCCCGCCGGGTCTGTGCCCAATCGCTTGGCGAAGAAATCGTTGGCGGCCTGAAGCTCGGCGGCATTCTCGGCAACCAACCGGGCGCTGAAGGTGGGGACGGTCGTTCCGGCGGGAAACGTTGCGTAGTTGAAATGGAAATAGTTGCCCCAGCCCTTGTCGGCCACCACCTTGCACGATTTCTGATAGGGGATCGGCAGGTAGAGATTCTGGCCGCTGGAACCAACGCGGTTCAGATTGTAGGAAAGCTCCGGGAAATTGAAAGGCGCGTGCTTGCCCTCGAAATAATCGGCGAACGGCAGATCGACGACCGCTTCGGGCTGGTCGTCGAGATAGATCTTGACGTGCCCTTTGTCGGCTGCGGCGGACCAGATCCGCCAGATACAGCCGGGGCCTTTCATTTCGGCCATCACCACGCGGTCGCCCTCGCTGCGGATCACGCCGTTGCCGTCGCCGTTGGCGTCCCAATTGACGTACTTGCCGGTCTTTTCATCGTAGCGGCTGGCGCGATCGTAGCTGGACCAGAGACCGCACTTCTCGCCGGCTTGCGGCAGCACGGACAGGTGTGAGAGGTCCGTAATGCGATGGACGAGGTCGGGGTAGGTCAGGGTCGGGTCCGCCCGGCCCACGGCGACAAGCGCCGTCAGCACGAGCATGGTCGAGGCCAGCAAGGATCGAGGTGCGAACATGGGTGATTCTCCAGGGGGGTAAGAGGCGGGACAGTCGCAGGGTTGAAGTAGAATTAGCTATTCTACACTACGGCTGGCTTGCGCTCCACAATTATAGCTCAGTTATGTTTCTTGCGCCGTGGATGACTCTAGCAATCACAACACGTCCTTGTGTTCTGCGAAAGCACACCACATAATTGCCGAAGGAAAAAACTCTGATGCCATAACCGAGATCTGGACGTGCTTCACCGATCGATGGGTTCCTGGCAAGAACACGGAAAACACCTTCCAAAGCCGACCGTAGCCGGTGTGCCGCGACCGGCTTATCGCCCGCGACGTACGCAAGAATCTGCTTCAAGTCCCGCCGCGCCGGCGAGAAATGGAAAGACGGCTCATTCGGCGCTCTTTTTCTCTGCTGCAAGGTCGGCTTGCACTTCTGCTTCCAGGTCGTCAAAAAATGCCGCCAGCGCATCATCGCTGTCGATCTCAATGCCTAAACCGCGGTCAACCTCCGTAAGGGCCTCGTCGATTTCCTTCCGCAGACGCTGGTGCCGCAGTTTGGAGTCTCGCAGGAACCGAACGGCCTCCGTCATCAATTCCTGTTCGTTGGCATATTGTCCCTCGGCAACCGTCTGATGCACGAATTGCTCGATATCCGCAGGCACACTGACGTTGATCATCGCTGGGCGTCTCCCGAAAACGTAGATTTCTTCGCGGTCATAGTCCAGCTCTATTCTAGCTTCTACGGGGCAGTGCAAAAAGGTGGTAGAGCATTGTCTGTCGTCGCCAAGGCGGCCGGCCAACCCCATTGGGCAAGCGAATTTCCCAGGCGGGGGTGTGAATTCATGCGTACTGGACTACAATAGAAACCGATCCTTCCCCCCAACCACGGAAAACGATTGAGGAATCCATCATGGCCAACGAGTGTCGATGCTGCGGCGGACGTTGCGGCGAAGTCAAACCGATCGAATTGAATCGTCGCGATTTCCTGGAAAAGCTGGCCGCCGGCGCCGCCGCCCTGACCGTTGCCGGCCAGATGGCCTGGGCCGACGAGGCCGACAAGCTTCTGCCCCCGGCAGGATCGCTCTCGCCTTGGTTGGGTCGCTATCCGCTCACGCCGCGGCGGGTCTATCGCGGAAAACACCTGGAGGCCGTGGGCATGCCCTTGGGCGGCATCGGTTCCGGCAGCATCTGGCTCAACGGCCGAGGGCAATTGGGCGTCTGGCAGATCTTCAACAACCTCAGCGAGCCTCGCGTACACGACAGCTTTCTGGCCGTTTCCGCCAAGGCGGCGGCGGGACCAGCGGTCACGCGCGTGCTCCAGACGCAAGGCGAAGGCACTCTTAAGCCTGTCGAATCGATCGATTATGAAGGCGGCTACCCCATCGCCCGGCTGACCTTCCACGATGCGGCGCTGCCGGTCGAGGTCGTGCTGGAAGCCATGAACCCGATGATCCCGCTGGACACGGCCAATTCGTCGATCCCCTGCGCGATGTTTCGCCTCACGGCTAAGAACCCGGGCAGCGCGCCCGTGGAAGCGGCTTTTTCCGCAACGCTGCAAAACGCGGTGGGAAACCCCGGCGCCGATGGACTCCAGGGCGTGCGGTTTGGCGGCTATGGCGGAAATCGCAATCGCGTGGTCCGCGGCGCGGCGACTACCATGATCGCCATGGATAAGGCCCCCGACCCTGTCGCGTCCGGTCCCGTGAAAGTCCGCACGGCTACCGGCAAGGAAGTGCCCGGCCCCGAGTTGCTCTGGCTCGCCGGGCTGCCTGGCTTGACGGCGCAAACGGCCGAACCGTTGGCGCGAATTGCCGCCGAGGGCGGCGTCGTGTTGGCCGATGGCGTGTCGCCGGCCTTCTGCGAGTCGCTGGCCAAGCTGCGGGCCGGCAAGGGCAAATTCGATGCCGTGGCCACGGTCTTCGACGACTTCGAAGGCAAGACCTATGAAGGCTGGACGATCACCGGCGACGCCTTCGGCAAGGGGCCTTCCCACGGAACGGAACCCAATCAGCAACCGGTGACCGGTTTTTCCGGCCATGGGCTGGTCAACACCTTCGTGGGCGGTGACGGCCCCCAGGGCACCGCCACGTCGAAAACGTTCCGTATCCAGCGGCGGTACATCGGCTTTTTGATCGGCGGCGGCAACAATCCGGGCAAGACGTGCATCAATCTGCTCGTGGGCGGCAAGGCGGTTCGCTCGGCAACCGGCAAGAATCAGGAAACCCTAGAACCGGCCAGTTGGGATGTCGGCGATTTGCAGGGTAAAGAGGCCAGGCTGGAGATCGTCGATCGGAGTTCGGACGGCTGGGGCCACATCAACATCGATCGGATCATCTTCGCCGATGTTCCGCCCGAGCCTCTGTTGACCCGTGGCACCGCGCTGGAATCGGTCGTCAAGGCCCTGCAAGTGGGCTTTACCAAGGCGGAAGAAGCAACGTTGCCGGCCAACGGGCGCCTCATCCCCAGCGGCGACGCCCCGGCGGGCTGGAGCGCGTGGACGTGTTTGGACAGGTCCAGCCATCCCGCGATCGAGTGGTGGGACTTCCATCGTTATACGCGTCTGCACGGTTTCCGCGCCGGCGAGCATGGCTATCGAGTCCTGGCGGCAACTTCTGCCGGTGATCCACTAGTGATCCAAGGCCCGCTAGGCAAGGGGACGATCATTCTCGCCTTGGCCCCAGGGCTGTCATGGACCTTGGGCAGCGAAGCGCTGGCCGCACTGAGGCCGTTGAAGCCGGGCGAGCGGCTCGTGCCCGGCAACTCCACCTGGGGCACCATGGCCCTGACCGCCTTCGACGCCAAGGCCGCCGCGCTGCCCGCGTGGACGATCCCCCACGAGATCGCCGCGTTCGTCGCCATCCCTGTAGGGAACGCCCTCCGTGGCGTTCCGGTAGACGGACTCCGTGGCGTTCCGAATGCACTTGAGTCCGTGAGCCACCCGGGCGAAACCATCAATGCGGCCCTGGGCGTTCCCTTTACGCTCGCGCCGGGCGAGTCGCGCAGCGTCAGGTTCGCCATCACCTGGCACTTCCCCAACGTGCAGCGGTTCAGCCACGCGGGCAACCTCTATAGCCGACGCTGGCTCGACGCCGCGGCCGTGGCCGACTATCTGGCCAAGAACCTCGACGCCCTCTGGCAGCGCACGGAACTTTATCACGCGACGCTTTACCAGTCGAACCTGCCTGAAGAATTCCTCGACGCCATGGCCTCGCAGAGCGTCATCCTTCGCGGTCCAACCTGTTTCTGGTCGGAAGACGGTTACTTCGGCGGGTTCGAGGGCAGTTACGGCTGCTGCCCTTTGAACTGCACGCACGTCTGGAACTATGCCCAGGCCCACGCCCGGCTGTTCCCCGACGTGGGGCGCAACATGCGGATATCAAATTTCATCACCTACCTACATGCCAGCGGCGAGACTTCGCATCGCGAGCATGCCATGCACGAGGCGTTCATCGACGGCCACTGCGCGTGCATCGAGGCGGCCTACCGCGAGTACCAACTCAGCCCGGACCGCCGTTTCCTGGAGAAGGTCTGGCCCGGCGTGAAGAAGTCGGTGGATTGGCTGATCCGCACGATCGACGCCCGGGGCGAGGGCCTGCCGCACGGGCACCAAGCCAACACGTATGACACGTCGGTTTCCGGGGCCAATACGTTCATCGGCTCGCAGTATCTTTCCGCACTGGCCGCCGCCGAACAGATGGCCCTGGTGATGGGCGATGCCCCAAGCGAGCAGAGATGGCGGACCGTCCGCCGGGCCGGCATGCAGAACCAGGACCAGAAGCTCTGGAACGGCGAATATTACATCCAGATCCCCGAGCCGCAACCGGCACGGGACTACGACACGGGCTGCCATGCCGACCAACTGCTGGGCCAGTGGTGGGCGCACATGCTCAACACCGGCTACCTCTATCCGCGTGAGCGGGTGCGAAGCGCGATGGAGGCGATTATGAAGCACAACTTCCGCGAGAAGTTCGCCGGCTTCAAGCAGACGCCGCGGCGTTACATCCCGGACGACGAGGGCGGCCTGATCATCTGCACATGGCCCCGCGGGGGCCGGCCCAAGGATTTCATCCTGTACGCCGATGAAGTCTGGACCGGCATCGAGTATGCGGCCGCCGGGTTGATGATCTACGAGGGGCTGGTCCAAGAGGCCCGCAAGGTCGTTCGCATGGCGCGGAGCCGCTACGACGGCCGCCGCCGCGACGGTTTGGACTCGGGGCCTGGGGGCAACCCCTTCAACGAGCTGGAGTGCGGCAAGTTCTACGCCCGGGCGATGAGTTCCTGGTCGCTGTTGATCGCCAGCCAAGGGCTGGTGCTGGAAGGTCCCAAGGGCCTGTTGGGGTTCAAGCCGCATTGGCAGCCGGAGGACCATCGTTCGTTCTTCACCGCGCCGGAAGGCTGGGGCCTGTTCATCCAGCAGCGAAAAGACAAGGAGCAGACGGAGCGGATCGAGGTCCGCCATGGCCGGTTGCGGGTCAAGGAGCTTGTCTTTGCCCTGGCAAAGGACGCCGCGGCCACCGCGACGGTGAAAATTGGCGGTCAGGCGGTCGCTGCCGCGTTGGAACAGGCGGGCGTCGAAGTCAAGCTTGTGTTGGCACAGGAGGCTGTCGTTGCGGAAGGCACAGTGCTGGAGATCATATTGCGCCACGAGGCGTGAAAACCTGGAGAAATGCCGCCTGTTGTCGGCCGCTTCCACTACCGGTAGAATAAGGGATTCGCACTTCGTTTCCATTTGCACCACTGAAAACCGTTCATGAGCGATCCTTATTTCCAGCAACTTTTCGCCGACCGCATCGGCGGCCCGAATTATGGCAAAGGCACCGAGATCTATAAGTTCGAGAAGATCAAGCGTGCAAAACGGAAGGCCGTGGCCGAACATCCCGAGCGGAAACTGGTCGATTTCGGCATTGGCGAGAACGACGATATGGCGGCCGCCAACGTCCGCCAGGTGATGGCTGCCGAGATCGATAAGGTGGAGAATCGCGGTTATGCCGACAATGGCATTCCCGCCTTCAAAGAGGCGGTTGCCCGCTTCATGCAGCGCGAGTTCCGGGTGGAACTCGATCCGGCGAGCGAGATCAATCACTGCATCGGCACGAAGACGGCGCTGGCCATGTTGCCCGCCGCCTTTATCAACCCGGGCGACGTGACGCTCATAACCGTGCCCGGCTACCCGGTAGCCGGCACGCACACGAAGTACTATGGCGGCGAAGTGTATCGCTTGCCGCTTTACGCACAGAACGGCTTCCTGCCGGACCTGGATTCCATCCCCACCGACATCCGCAAGCGTGCCAAGCTGCTGGTGATCAACTATCCCAACAGTCCCACAGGCAAGGTCGCCACGCGGGAATTTTTCGCCCGCGTCGTCGATTTCGCCCTGAAGAACGAGGTCGTGGTGGTCCAGGACGCGGCCCACGTCATGCTCAGTTATACCGACCGGCCGCTGAGTTTCCTGGAAGTTCCGGGGGCACGCGACGTGGGGGTCGAGATCCACTCGCTCTCCAAGGGCTGGAACATGATCGGCTGGCGGATGGGATGGGTCTGCGGCCACGAACGGATTGTGCGGGCATTTGCCGACGTGAAAGACAATTCCGATTCCGGCCAGTTCATCGCGGTGCAGAAGGCAGCCGCCGCAGCCCTGGACGACCCTTCGATTCCCGGCAGCGCCCGCAAGAAGTATTGCCGTCGCTTGCACAAACTGGTGGCGACCCTCCGCGACTGCGGTTTTGCCTGCGAAGTGCCCGGCGGCACGTACTTTCTGTACACGGCCAGTCCCAAGGGTCTGGCCGGCGGCGTTCGCTTTGAGACGGCGGAAGCGGCCTCGCAGTTCCTGATCACGGAGCACTCGATCTGCACGGTGCCCTGGGACGACGCCGGCAGTTTCCTGCGGTTTTCCGTGACGTATGAGGCTGCCGACGAGGCAGCCGAAGATGCCTTGATGGCCGAGACCGGGCGGCGGCTGAAATCGCTGAATTTGGAGTTCGAAGGTGTGGTAGAATAGAGGGGTGAACAGAAGCTGCCTTGCAGGAAAGCCTAAATGGAACCGACTCGACCCAAGCCGCGACCCGCCCGTACACCGAAATCGTCTGACGATCGAAAGACTCCGGTTAGCAACAATCTCAGTCTTTTGATTATCGTCGTGATTGTTTGCACCGCGCTGGCCGCCTTTCTTATTCCCTACAGTTCCTGGGTGGTCATCAAATACGGCCACCTGCAACAGCTTATCGAGCAAGGCACGCCGTCGGAAACGAACAAGGACCCGCATTACGACGCCACGGAAACGCACAATGGACGGGAATTGACGGTCCGGTATTCCAACCTTAGCGACCTGCAGGTAGGTCCCAGCGAAATCACCGGCAAAGTCACCCGCGAAATTCTCGCGCCGGAGGACCTGCGCACGCCGCCGAAGAAGGAATCGTTTTCCTGCTCGCGTTACGGTTTCGACCAGGACAACGGCCAACTGCTCAGCCTGCTCTCTGCCAAGGGTTTTCACGATTTTCAGGGTGGTTCGACGCCCAGCCCCTGGAAGAGCTATCTCATGCTCATCATTTTGATCGTGGCCGTGTTTGCCATTGCCATGATGCTCCTTCGCCGCTTGGGCGGGGCAAACTCAGCCATGGCCTTCGGCCGCAGCCGGGGGAAGCTGCTGGCCCAAGAAGACATCGGGGTGACGTTCGACGAAGTGGCCGGCATCGACGAAGCGGTGGACGAGCTTCGCGAAGTGGTCGACTTCCTCAAGCATCCCGAGAAGTACCAGGTGCTTGGCGGCCGGATTCCCAAGGGCGTGTTGCTTGTGGGGCCGCCGGGCACGGGCAAGACCTTGCTGGGCAAGGCCGTCGCCGGCGAGGCAGGCGTGCCGTTCTTCAGCCTCTCGGGGTCCGACTTCGTGGAGATGTTTGTGGGCGTGGGCGCGGCGCGGGTCCGCGACATGTTCCAGCAGGCGGTGGCCAAGGCCCCCTGCATCGTTTTTATCGACGAACTTGACGCCTTGGGCAAGACGCGCGGCACGAGCGTTGTCGGCGGACACGATGAGCGCGAGCAGACCCTCAATGCGCTATTGGTGGAAATGGACGGCGTGAACTCCAACAGCGGCGTGATCGTGATGGCGGCCACCAATCGGCCGGAAACGCTCGATCCGGCTCTGCTTCGTCCGGGCCGCTTCGATCGCCACGTGCTGGTCGATCGGCCGGACGTGCGCGGCCGCGAGGATATCCTCGACGTCCACATTCAGAAGATTCGCGTCGACAAGTCGGTCGATCTGCGGGAAGTCGCCCGCATCACCTCCGGATTTGTCGGGGCCGATCTGGCGAACCTCGTCAACGAAGCGGCGCTGCTGGCCGCTCGGGCCGGCAAGGAGGCCGTCAGCATGCTGGAGTTCACCGAAGGCGTGGAACGCGTCACTGCTGGGCTGGAAAAGCGGCAGCGCGTCATGCATGCCGACGAGAAGCAGCGCGTGGCCTATCACGAAAGTGCCCATGCCCTGGTTGCCGCCAGCCTGCCCAATACCGATCCCGTTCACAAAGTTTCGATCATTCCCCGCGGCCTGGCCGCCTTGGGCTACACAATGCAGAGGCCGGAAGGCGACCGCTATCTGCTGACGCAGGCCGAGTTGGAGAGCCGCATTCAGGTCCTCCTGGCGGGCACGTTGGCCGAGGAAATGGTCTTCGGCGACGTCTCCACCGGCGCCCAGAACGACTTGGAGCGGGCCACGGAGATCGCCCGCAGCATGGTCATGGACTACGGCATGAGCCGGCTGGGACGGGCCAGCTATCGCGAGAGCCGGCGGTCGGTGTTTATCGCCGCGCCGAACGATCTGACGGGCGACCGCACGCACAGCGAGCAGACGGCCCGCGAGATCGACGAGGAAATCAAGCACATCCTCGCCGAGGCCCAGGACAGGGCCAGCCATATTCTCAAGAGCCGCCGCCAGGCATTGGAAGCCCTGGCGCAGCGGCTGATTGTTCTGGAGACGATCGACAACGTCGAATTGAAGGCGATCCTCGAAAAGAACTCGCCCAGCCCTATGATTGTGCCGGGCACTTCCGACACGGCAAAACTCCGTCTTCAGCCGGATGCCGCGCCACCCGCCGACATTGCGGCGGAAGGCGCGGGCTGATTCCGCAATCGATCGGGACATCCTTAGGACCGGCGAAGCAATAAGTGTCGTGTTGCAGGGGCGACTTTAGTCGCCCTCTTCGACAATCGGGCGACTAAAGTCACCACTACGGCATCGACTTCCGGTAGTTATTGATTCGCCGGTCTTAAGGAGCTGTTTCAAGACCGGGAATAGTTTCGGACGAAAAGGCGAATCTAATCATGGGCAAGGTGCGAACGGTACAATTCAATCGCAAAGGTATGTCCCATGGCAAACACCGCCAACAACCCGTTGCCGGTCGAGGATGAAGATCGGCTCCAACAGGAAACGCTGTCGCAAGTTTTCATGGACTGGGTACGGACCGAACTGGTCTGGTACGCCGGCAGTTTCAGTTTCCATCTCCTCGCACTTTCGGTGCTGTTGCTATTGCCGAACTTCGGCGGTGACCAGAATCGGGGTGACGCAGTCACCTTCGAGTCGAAGGTTGAAGAGGAAGTGAAGGACAAAGGGGATATCGATACGGACACTGTGGTCGGCGAAATGGAAACCACTCCGCCGTTCGATGATCGCACTTGGCAACCGCTCCCCCCTGTCGTCGCTACGGCCGAAACCGACGGCGATGACAAGCAAGCGGGAACCGGATGTGTCGGCCCCACCGGAAATCCGGATAAGGGATCGGGCGGCACCGGGGCGTGGGAGTTTGGCCCCGGTCCCAAGCTCACTGGCCCGATCGGCGGTCCGTGTACGGGCCACGAAGGGCATCCGGGTGGTTGGGGCTTCATCCCGCCTGACCGCGGTAAACGCCCTAATGAGCCACCATCTACGAAGCGTGCAGTAAATCTCGCCCTCGTCTGGTTAGCCAATCACCAGTTGTCCGACGGGAGTTGGAGCTTGCAGAACTACGCGCAGCGATGTCACGATAGAACCTGCACCGGTCCCGGCAACGTCTCGGCCGACGCGGGCGCAACGGCCATGGGCCTTCTGCCTTTCCTGGCTATCGGGCAGACGCACAGGTCCCAAGGCCATTACAAGGAAACGGTCCGCCGCGGCGTCCAGTGGCTTGTCAGTCATCAGCAGTCTGACGGCAACCTGGCCAAGGGCGCGCAGCAAATGATGTATTCGCACGCCTTGGCCACGATCGCGTTGTGCGAGGCCTACGGAATGAGCGGTGACAGGCAAGTCGGTATGGCCGCGCAGGGCGGGGTGAATTTCATTCTCGCCGCCCAGAACACCACCGACGGCGGCTGGCGCTACAATCCCAACGACCCCGGCGACACGTCGGTCGTCGGATGGCAGTTGATGGCCCTGAAGAGCGCGCACATGGCGGGCCTGAACGTGGGCGGCTCGGCCTTCGCCAATACGAGCAAGTGGCTAGACTCGGTCGCCGTACACGACGGCGCCGAGTATGCCTATCAGCCGGGCAATCCTTCTTCCAACACGATGACTTCGGTGGGCCTGCTCTGCCGCCAGTATCTCGGCGCCAAGCGCGACAACCCCATGCTCGCGGGCGGTGTGAGTTACCTGATGAACCACTTGCCCGACGAGGGCTTCCCGAACATTTACTACTGGTACTATGCGACGCAGGTCATGCACAACATGAGCGGCTCCGATTGGGATGTTTGGAACCGCAAGATCCGCAATCTATTGGTCCACACGCAGGTCCGCAATGCCGATCAGTGCGCCAACGGAAGCTGGGCGCCGGAGAACGATCCCTGGGGCAAGAGCGGCGGCCGGCTCATGACGACCAGCCTTGCAACCCTGACCTTGGAGGTCTACTACCGTTACCTGCCCTTGTTCAAGACGGAAGAGAGCAGACCATGAAAATGAAACATGGGAATGAACTCCGTCTTCTTCTCGTCAGATTGCCTAGTCTTCTTTCGCGTGTTTCGTGGTTGACCGATCTTCAATGGTTTGCACCGGCCTGAAGCCGAAGTCGCGCTGGCGGCTGTCGGGACTTTGGAACATGCGATACGCGGCACGCACGTGCCGGGGAGTGTTGTCGAACGCCCCGCCGCGCTGCGCCCATCGCTGGTGATTTCCGAGCTCTGCGGCCACCCCGGCGTCGTCGACGACCGCGGCGCCCGGCTCGGGATACTTCTCATTCGGAGTTCCGCACCATGCCCAGGCATTTCCGTGCATGTCGAATAATCCCAGGTCGTTGGGCTTCAGACTGGCCGCCGGCCAAGTGTGGTCTCCACTATTGACCTTATACCAGGCATAATTGGCCAGCAGGGCATCGTCCTCGCCGAAGTAAAATCGCGTTGTCGCTCCGGCACGGCAGGCACATTCCCATTCGGCTTCGGTGGGCAGCCGATAACCGGTCAACGCGGGGGACTCGTTTTTCAAGCGCATCCCCACGGCATAACTACCGTCTTTGTTGGGATCGTAGCACCATTGGCCGGGCGGAATGCCCTCCTTTTTGCTCAACCAGTTGCAATACTCGGCCGCCTCGTACCAAGTCATGCCCGTTTGTGGAGAATCATCGGTTCGGACAACCTTCTCCACCGGCATTCTTGCAATGTGGGGCCGATCCACGCGAAAACGCTCAAATTGCGATTTCGTCACCGCGCTGGCGGCCATCGCATAGCGTCTGCGGATTCTTCGTCGGTGCTGAGTCTCAATTTCTTCTCGCTCGGGCTCGCTGGAAGGAGAACCCATCGCGAAAGGCTGCTGGGCGTCGATGATGACAAAGGTCTGGCCTTGCCGATTGACGAACCACTGTCGCGAATCGGTCGTCTTGCGGGCCTGTCGCTGCGGGTAATCCGCTTGCAACAACGCGTCGATTCCCGCCAATTGGTTTCCCTGCTCCCACCCCTTCTTCCGCAATAACCACGTAACCGCGCCGTGCAGGCCGGGGTCCGGGTCGTTTCGATAAAGATCGAGTAGTTTGGCGATCGTAGCCTGCCGTTGGGCTACTGGAAGCTGCACCGTGTCGAACTCCCCCAGGCACAAGATCAATGCCCGCCGACTCGAGACGTCTGTTTCTTCATCCAATCGGCGCAAGAGGACCGCAACATCCGCGCCCAAAGGGACTAGACGATGAATCAGGTAGCTCCGTGCCGTTGGATCGGGCGTGTGCTTCAAGAGCGGCCAGACCTTGGCGGCATGGCCGATCTTCAAGAGGGCGACCGCCGCATTCGCTTGCCGCCTGGCCAGTACCTCGTTTGCTCCCGCGGCGGCATCGGGCGACGGCCGCTTGTTCAACTCTTTGTGAAACAACTGCAGTCCTTCTTCGCCGCGCTCCTTGAATCGCGGGAAAACGACGGCAAATTGTCTCTCGTCGGCGTCCATGAGCAGTTCGCTCAAGATCTGCGGTTGGTCGGCGGCATAATCGGCCAGCGTTTCCGTGGCGAAGGATCGCTGCTGCTGGTCCTGAGATTGGTTTCGATAGATGGCAACCAATGGTTCCACAAGTTCGTGTTTCGCCGGTCGAAGGGCTTTCCGCCATACCACGAGGTCCGAAGCCTGGAGTGTCACGAGATGACCGGCCACGAAGGAGTTCATGCGGCTCCAGCGTTTATCGTCAGGGCTATACGTCGCCAAGGCACAAGCCGCCTGGAAGCGTTGCTGCGTTTCTCGCTTTGAGTCAAGGGCGACATTCCATAACAGCCCGGTGATGGCATCCTGCTGCGAAACTAACGCATCGCGCACCACAGGGAACTGGGTCGGATTCACGACAAGTAGCTGATCCCGCAGGTAAGCCGCCTTGCTCTCGTCCACTGGCAGCAGGGCCAGGGCCATGTTCAGACGCTGACTGGATCCCTCCTCGGCCCGATCGAACCTGTCCTTGAGCAATTGGTCGGCCCACGTCCGATATTGTTCCAGGTCGATCACGATGGAGGGCACCTTGATGATGTCGGCGTTGACCAGCGCATCAACAAGCCCTTCGGCACGTGCCCTGTCTTGCTTCTCGACAACCACTTGCCGAACACTCATGCCCGCGGCGATAGCGAGCAGCAGCATTACCGCCGCGGCAGCGGAGCGAATGCCATTCACTCGTCCGGCCTGAAGCATCATCTTCCGCTGCGGAGCAGTCCAGTTCTTCCTCTCGGTCAACCAACGAATACCAAGAAACTCCCACAGCGAGGGGAGAAAACGGTTCTCCGGCTTGACGTTCCACAATGCCGAGCGTTCGGCTAAGCACAATTCCGCCCGGCCCTTGCGGGTCTCCCGCTGCTTCCGCGTCAGCCAGGAACGCAGCGAAGGAACCAGATAATCGTGCGTCAATTGGTACTTCTTGGCCCGGGCAATTGACGGCGAAGCACCACTGTCGCTTGCTTGAAGACTCTCGGAATCCGCGGGGGTCACCAAACGCAATTCGTTATCCAAGAGGGCCATGACCTCGTCGAAACGATGCGGCTCGTTGCGACAACCGGAGCTATCCAGCAACTCTTCGCGCGAGTGCATATGGCCCTTGATGTCGGTCCCGCCTTCCGGCAGCAAGTCGGCCAGAATGGCTTGCGCGGTTATCTGGTGCAAGCGATGGTGGGGTGGCGCGGTTAGCGAAGAAAAAGTCTCTTCGAGAAAAGCCACGCCCACGCCCTCGGCCCCGCCCATTTCGCGCAGCGCCGAGGGCGTCCACGGCTTGCTCTTGAACATCTCGGCAAACAGCGATAGCCGCACGGATACGACCTTGCCGTCCTCACTCAACCCGGCAACGGCCTGGTCGAGAAAGGCATTCTGCTCTTTGCTGCGCTGCGCTTCCGATTCCGGCACCGTGCCAAAGGCCTCTCCCATCGCGGCGAGCACCTTGCGGGCATGGCGTTGGTCGAAAAGGTCGACCAGGCGCGAATTTTCCCCTTCGAACAAGCGAATCTCCAGTGCCTGCATGAAGCGGCTCACGGCCAGCCAGAAGTCGTCGCGCACCATGACAAGGCATTGGACGTGGATCCCATCGCACTGCCGTACGGCCCGGATCAGTTCCGCGTCGTTCTCGCCGCCATGCGCATGAAGCCACTGCTCGAACTGGTCGATCACCAAGAGCACTTTTTCACCCGGCGCGAGGCATTGCCCGCGGCGCAGGGCCGTCAAGAGTTCGACCAAGCCGTGGGATTCATCCCATTCGGGCAACTGCCGGCGGAGATTCCGCAACAAGCGATCTTCCGTTTCCTCACCCGACGCTTCCACGTAGACTGTGACGACCGACGGGGCCAGTCGCGGCAACAGACCGGCCTTGACCAGCGACGACTTACCGCAGCCCGATGGTCCGTAGACGATTCCCACGCGAAAAGTCCTCTCGGGGTCCGCCTGCTCGATGCGCGTCTTCCAAAAGTGAATGCTCTCGGGAAGGCCATGACGGTCGTGGGGGCCGGGAAGCAATTTCAGAAAGAAATCAGCGTCGGCCTGGTCGAAGGACCGCAATCCCTTGGGGACGATCTTTAACGGCTTCTCGCTGTCGCCGCCCACCGCCGCAATGGCTGGTCGCTCAGCCGAGCGGGAAGAATGTGAAGCAACTGCGCCGCGTGGCTGGGACACGGGTTCTCCGGTGGACTCGTGAAACTCGGCCAGGAAGGCCAGTAGATCCTCGCTCATGTCGAGGGCGGTAGTGTAACGGTCGGACCCTCGTTTCGACAGCGCCTTAAGACAGATGCGTTCCAGCTCCTTGGGGATGGAATCCTTGATTTGCCGCGGCGGGCGAGGCTCAAGCATCCGGATCCGCTCCAGAATCTCCGCGATGCTTGAACCGCGAAAAGGCCGCACCGTCGTGAGCAACTCATAAAACACGACTCCCAGGCTGAAAATGTCCGACCGGCCGTCGACCAGATGTCCTTCATGGCGGGCCTGCTCGGGGCTCATGTAGATGGGCGTGCCCGCCACCTCCCCGCCTCGACCAAATTCTTCTTCCCTCAGGGCGAGACCAAAATCGGCGAGGTACGGCCGGAGCCTCAAATCAATGAGAATATTGGCTGGCTTGACGTCCCGATGGACGACCCCGTGCAAGTGAGCATAGTGCAGGGCTTCGGCAATAGTTGCCACAAGCCCCACGGCCTCCCGATACGACAGCGGCGACTGTTCAATCCTGGTCTTGAGGTTGCTCCCTTCAATAAACTGGGAGACGACGTAGCACATTCCATCCTCGGTGCGACCCAAGTCATACACCGGTACAATGGCCGGATGCTCGAGGCTGGCCAGAACTCGCGCTTCCTTGAGGTAGAGTTCCGGCGTGCTCAAGTGTCGTCGATGCGGCACCTTGACGGCAACGCGTCGCTTCAAAACGTCATCGTAGCATCGATACACCTTGCCAAAAGCGCCACTGCCCAGAAGCGTTTCGACCGCGTATCGGCCGATTTGGCTGGGGCACGCTTCGGCTTGCAAAGGCGACACGCCTTGAGGTTCCTCCGCGCCCAACGTCTTTTCGGACGTATCTGAAATGCGCACCTGCCAATCCGCCGTGCGCGACTCGTCGGCAGAGACCTTCCAACACTCGCTGCCAACGGGAGGTCGGGCTCCGGATTTCGTTGATTCGTTGGGATCGGCCATGCGTTCACGCCCTCTCATCCCTCTTCCGCAAGCAAACCGCGATGATCGCCAGCAGCGAACCGGACGCCAAGAGCGCCGAGGTTCCCGGTTCCGGAACTGCGGCCGCGCCGAGCGAAGCTGTCGCCGACGCGAGTACAACGCTTGCCAACGGCGCCGCATCCTCGCCATACGCGGGATCGAAAACGAACGTCCCGCCCGGGCCAACGGTCAGGTTCGTCCCGGCGGAAAGGGCGTCGAGACCAGTCACGCACAGTGTGCCGGCATCGACTGTCGTATCGCCATTATAGCTGTTCCACCCGCTGAGCACCAAAGTGCCGGCACCTGTCTTCGTGAATGAGCCAGCGCCGCCGATCTGGCCGCTGAAAGTTGTCGAAACACCGTTGCCGCCCACCACCAGCCGGATGGGGTTCTCGGCCGTATCGGCCAATTGCAGGAGATTGCCTCCCGATAGGCCGCCAAGACAGTAAGTGCCGGTCCCAGGGCTAAATTGCAGCCCATTGTCAACGTTGATCGCCACCGTGCTGTTGGCCAGTGCGGCGGAATTGGCCAGCAACAAAACGCCCTGGCTCACGCCGGTGACCCCCGAGATGTTGGTACTGCCCGTTAATATCAGGGCTTGGCTGCCGGCCACCGACAGGCCGACGCCGCTCGTGCCGATGCTCATCGAGCCGATGCTAAAACTGCCTGCGTCGGTGTCGATGCCCAGGCTCGCGCCGGGGCTGAACAGGCCGTTTACCGCCAGGAGACTGCTGATGTTGGCGGCCGTCCATTGCTGTGACCCGCCCACCGGCACCGTCAACATCGCGCCGGCGGCCACATTAACCTTCCCGGTGAAAACGCCCGGAAGTGCGGCAGTCGTTGCCAACTCCAGTGCCCCGTTGCCGACCAGCGTGTTGCCCGAGCAACTGTTTGTGCCCGTGAGCATCAGCGTGTTGGGGCCTAGCTTGACCAGTCCTAACCCGCTGCCCGACAGGTTGCCATCGGCGAAATTGCCGCCGGAAGTGTCGATGCCGAGCGTGCCGCCGGAACCGAAGAGCGAGGATATGCTCAACAGCGTGTTGATGTTGGCGGCGGTCCACTGCTGCGATCCGCCTACACCGACGGCAAGCACGCCGGCTGGGCCTACACTGACTTGACCGGTGAACAGGCCGGGTATCGAAGCGGTCGTCGCGGCTTCAAGTACTCCGGCGTTGATCGTCGTCAGCCCGGAAAAGCCGTTGTTTCCCGTCAGCACGCATAGGCCGCTGCCGGTCTTGATGAAGCTGGCCAACCCCAAGAGCGCTCCGCCGAAAGTCGTTGAACTGCCGTTGCCGCCGACGGTCAAGGTGCCGTTGGTCAAGGAGAGGGTGCCCGAGCCGCCCAGGCCGCCGAGCGTGGCGTTGAAACCGTTGAGGTCCAGCGTGCCGCCGGAAGGCACAACCGTCGAGCTTTGCAGGGCCGTGGCATTGCGCAGCTCCAGAATACCGGCGCTAATGATTGTGGTTCCCGTAAACGTATTGGTGCCGCCGAACAGCAGCGTGCCGCTTCCGGTCTGCTGCACGCTGCCGCTTCCGGAGATCGCCGCCGTGAAACTCGCGGCGCTGTCGGAGCGGTCGAAGACCAGCAGACCGTTATCGACGATGTTCCCGCTCAGCCAGCCCGTCGAACCACCGTTGCCCAACTGGAGCGTCCCGGGGCCGATCGTCGTGCCGCCGCTATAGGTTTCCGCATTGGTCAACACGAGTGCGCCGCCTCCGACGACGGAAAGCGCGCCGGAACCGCTGATAACACCACCGATGGCGAGTGTATTGCCATGCGTGTCGAATGTGGCCGTAGCGCCCGCGCCGATCGTGATATTGCGGTTCGCTGCCAGGGCGAACGAACTGCTCGCCTGCAAGGTGCTGCTGCCCGCAAAAGTGATGTTCGTCGTGGGCATACCCGGGGCTGCGCCCAAGGCAGCGTCGCTGCCGATGGAGAGTATGCCCTGGTCCAGCGCCGTTCCGCCCGAGAACGAACTGCTTCCGGTCAAGGCCAGTATCCCGCCACCGATCTTGACCAAGGCGCCCCCGCCGGAAAGGCTGCCGGAATACGTCGTGGCGTTGCCGTTGCCGCCGACAGTCAACGTGCCGCTGCCCAATGCCAGGCTGCCCGTGCCACCCAGGCCGCCCAGGGTGGCGCTGAAATTGCTCAGGTTGAGAGAACCGCCGGACAATACCAACGTGCTGTCTTGCAGGGCCGTGGGATTGCCGAGCACGAGCATCCCCACGCTGACCGTTGTGTTGCCCGTATACGTATTGGCACCGCCCAACGACAACTGGCCGGATCCGGCCAGTTGTACACTGCCACTTCCGGAGATCCCGGCCGAAAAACTTGTGCTGCCGGAATGGTCGAACACCAGCAGGCCGTTATCGACGATGCCCCCGTTCAGCCAGCCCGCCGAGCCGCCATTGCCCAATTGCAGCGTGGCCGGGCCGATCGTCGTGCCGCCGCTGAACGTTTCCGAATTAGTGAGCAGCAGCGTGCCGCTGCCGATGACGGCCAACGCGCCGGGGCCGCTGATCGGGCCGCCGATCGTGAGCGTGTTGCCGCTGGTATCGAACGTGGCCGTGGCGCCCGCGCCGATGGCGATATTGCGGTTCGGCGCCAGGGCAAAGGAACCGAGCGCCTGCAAAGTGCTGTTGGCGACGAAGATCACATTCGCGCTTAGACCGCCCCAAGTGGCAATGCCTGTGGGATCGCCCAAGGCAGCGTCGCCGTTGATTGAGACTGTGCCCGGGTCGAGCGTCAGCCCCCCACTGAACGAGTTGCTCCCGGTCAAAGTGAGGGAGCCACCGCCGTTCTTGATCAGTCCGCCATTGCCGCCGATCGACCCGCTATAGGTCGTGTTGGCGTTGTTGCCGCCGGCCGCCAGTGCGACCGGGCCTCCGTTGGTGTCGCTAAGCGCCAGGGCGCCGCTGCCGGAAAGCCCTCCCACGTTGAAGGTGCCGATTCCCGGACTGAATTGCAAGCCGTTGTCGGCGTTGACGTTGACGGTACTGTTCTGCAGGGCCATCGCATTGGCCAATTGCAAGGTGCCCTGGCTGATCGACGTATTGCCGGAAAAGTTGTTGGAATTGCTGAGGGCCACGGTCCCGGCGCCAGTTGTGTTGAAGCCGCCCGAACCGGTAATTGGGCCGCTGAGTACCACGGTGTAGAGTTGGCTGTTGACCGTTCCAATCACGCCGGCGGCCAGAATAAAGGGGTTGGGGATGACCATGTTCGAAGTGAAGTACACGGTGGCGTTGCCGGCGAACATGACATATCCGCTGCCGAAGGCCGCGGAGTTGCCGACTCCAACTGCATCCGGTCCGAGGATCGTCCCGCCCGAATAGGTATTCGAGCTCGTCAACAGCAAAGAGCCGCTGCCGTTGTGGACCAGGGTGCCCGCCCCGCTGATCGTACCACTGTAGGTCGTATTGGCGTTGTTTCCGCCAGTGACCAAGACAACCGGATTGCCGCCCGTGTCGGTCAGGGCCAGACCTCCGCTGCCGCCGATCGAGCCGACGTTGAAGGTGCCAATGCCGCCGCTGAACTGCAAGCCGTTGTCGACGCTGACCGCTACGGTGGTGTTTTGCGCGGCGTTGGCGTTGGACAACAAGAGGATACCATGCGCGACCGTCGTATCGCCGCTGTAGGCGTTGTTGCCGGCCAGCACCAGGGTTGCAGAACCCGTCTTGTTCAAGCCGCCCGAACCACTGATCTGCCCAGTCACCGTCAAGGAGGAACTCGACGTGTCGAAGGTGCCGCTGCTGGAAGGAGCCAGGACGATCGGCGCCGAAAGGATGACGCCGTTGGTTACGCCCGTCAGACTCCCGCCGCTGACATTCAATACGCCGAGCCCCAAGCTTGGGGGGATGTTCGGCACGACCAACAAGCCACCGAGGAGATTATAGGTGCCACTGGACCCCGGGTTGGCGCCGAGGTACAGGGCGTTGGCGATGGTATTGGTCCCGCCCGTTTGCGTGAACGTGCCGGTTCCAGTGAGGCCGATGTTCTCATTGGATGCAGACAGGGACCCGCCGCTGAGGTTGTAGGTCCCCACGGAACTGGCACTTTGGGCGACGACGAAGCTGCCGGAGATCATGTTCGTTCCGCCCGACTGCGCGAAGGCGCCGCTGCCGTAATAGCCCACATATTGGGTGGACGAAGCCAGCCAGCCACTGGGAAGCTGAAGGGTTCCGCCATCGACCGTCGTGTTGCCGCTGAAGGTGTTCGAGCCCGTCAATGTCAACGTCCCTGCGCCGATCTTGGTCAATCCACCACTGCCGGAAAGCCCGGTCGCGAAGGTGACATTGTTGCTGTTGGTGTCGAGGAAGGCCGTCTGGCCGGCGGAGATCGGTGCAATACCGGCGGAGATGTCCTGGGTGTTGCCGCTGGCCCATTGCAGCGTGCCCCCGTAGAAATTGATGTTGGGCGTGCTGGCATCGTACGGCAGGCTGCCCACGGCGAAACTAAGAACGCCGCCGTTGAGCGTGGCGCCGCCGGAGAAAGTGTTCGAGCCCGTCAGCGTCAATGTTCCTGCGCCGATCTTGGCCAATCCGCCCGCGCCGGTCAGGTTGCCGGACAACTCGATATTGCCCCCCGTGGTATCGACAGCGCCGGGCCCGCCGATTCCGCTGAGGTTCACGTTCACGGACGAGGTCCACGGAGCGGCCGCGCCCAACGTTCCGCCACCCAAGTTGAAGCTCGCCGTGCCGGCGCCCACGGCCAAGCCGGAAACGCTCAAGGAACCGCCGTTGAGGCTGTAGGTCCCTGCGGAACCGGCGTTTTGCGCAAGGACGAGATTGCCGGCCGCATGGGTGCCGCCCGACTGCGTGAAGCTGCCGCTGCCGGACCAGCCAATGCACTCGGAAGGCGTGGTGAGCAGGCCGCTGCCGCTGAGGCTATAAGTTCCACTGCTGCCGGCGAGATAGGCGAAGTACAGGCCGCCGGATAAGGAATGCGTCCCGCCCGATTGCGCAAAACTGCCGCTCCCGGAGAAGCCGACGACCTCCGTCGTTGCAGAGAGCAGGCCGCTGCCGCCAAGGCTATACGTTCCGCCGCTGCCGGCGTTGATTCCCAGGTACAGATTGGACACCGAATTGGAGCCGGCCGACTGCGTGAAGTTGCCGGTCCCGAACAGACCGACGTACTCATAAGCCGCGGACAACTGGCCGCTGCCGCTGAGGCCATATGTCCCCACGCCGCCGGCGCTATATCCGAAGCAGAGGATGCCCGACACCGAGTGGATGCCGCCGGACTGCGTAAAGGCGCCGCTGCCGGCATAGCCGAGGATTTCCGTCGGCGCCGACAAGGAACCGCCGCTGAAGTTGTAGCTTCCACTTGCGCCAGGGGCATAGCCAAGATAAAGTTCGCCGGAACCGCTGAGCACGTTGATCCCGCCCGACTGCACGAAATTGCCGATGCCCAAATTACCGACGTACTGCACGGGCGAAACCAACTGACCGCCGACAAGTTGCAGCGTGCCGCCGTCGACCGTGGTGTTGCCGCTGTACGTATTCATGCCCGTCAGCGTGAGCATACCCGAGCCCAGCAACGTGAGGCTGCCGGCGCCGCTAACCGGGCCGTTGACTGTCAGTAGGCTGGCCGAATTGTTGACCCATTGCTGGTTGTTCTGCAAGATCAGCGGCGCGTTGATCGTTAGCGGTCCCGCCCCCGCGTCGAGTTCGATGCCCGTGTTCGGATTGTCATTGATAGTCGTTCCAAACAATGTCAAGGCGTTCGTCCCGCCGATCGAGACGCTGTCTGCGCCGGTGTCCCAGATTCCGCCGACGCTGGCAGGGGAAATAATCGACGGCTGCGACATGTACGAGCCGGCGGGGAAAAGGCCGATATCCGCGCTGCCCGGCAAAGTGCCGCCCCAGTTCGCTGGATCGTTCCAGTCTATTCCCGTAGGTGAGCCGATCCAAGTGTACGTACCAGCCCAGACCGGCGAGCTGCCGCAAGAAATTGCCCAGGCCAGCACGACCCCAGCGACTGCGGAACCGCTGCCGCGGATCGTACGGGTTGGAAGCGTACAACGGCCCGAAAGCCCGAAAGGCAACTGCCGCTTCCTTCGCTGCCGGGCGGCGAAGATCGCCAGCAGGGCGCCGGTGGCTAATAAGACCAGCGTTCCCGGTTCGGGAACCGCAGCCGCGCCGGATGCAGCGGCAAGCGGCGATGCTGCCGCCGGCGCGGCGCCGGCCGCGGGATCGAAGATAAACGTCGCGCCCGCGCCGATGGTCAAGCGAGTGCCGTCGGGAAGGGACATGGCGTTGGTCACTTCGAGCCTCCCGGCGTCGACGTACGTGCCGCCGAGGTAGCTGTCGGACCCGCTGAGCACGAGTGTGCCGGGGCCCATCTTCACCAGGTCGCCCGGTCCGCTGATCGGGCTGGGCACGCTCAAGGAAGAACCCGACGTGTCGAAGATCGCGCCGCTGCCCGAGGAACCCATGACGATCGGCAGCGAGAAGGTAACTCCGCCGGCTAGGCCCGTCAGGCTTCCACCCGTGATGTTCAATGAGCTCGAGCCGAAACCTTGGAGGATGCTGGGCACGACGAGCAAACCGCCGAAAAGATTGTAGGTGCCGCTCGATCCGGGATTCGTGCCGAGATACAGGGCGCTGGCGATCGTGTTCGTGCCGCCCGTCTGAGTGAACGTGCCTGAACCGGAGCAGCCCACGTACTCGTTGGTTGCCGCTATTTGCCCCGTTCCGCTGAGATTATAGACGCCGCCGCTGACCACCAGCGCCGAGACTTGCAGATAGCCGCCGGGTTGATTCACCGCGCCGCCGCTGACCGTCGCGCTGCCGGCCAAGGTAATCTTGCCGCTCAAACCCAACGTCCCCGAGCCGGTCTTGTCCAGCGAGAGCTGGCCAGCCGTGTCTTGCATCGTTCCCGAAAAGGTGCCGGACGTGTCGTCATTGCCCACGGTCAAGGAACCGTTGCCGGAAAGATTGTCGATGGTGCCGCTGCCAATGAGCGGGCCAACGTTCAGGCTGAAGCCGTGGATATCCAGCGTGCCGCCGTTGACGGCCAGGGGCGCGGCGGGCAGCCCGAGGGCGGAGTTGTGGCCCGTTTGCAGCACTCCCGCGTTGAGCGTCGTCCCCCCGCCGTAGCTGTTCGAGCCCGCCAGGACCAGCGTGCCGGGGCCGTTTATGGTCAGCCCATAGCTGTTGCCAGTGATACTGCTCGCCGCGACAAACGCCAGCGTGCCGGTGTTGCTGATCGCTAGATTATCCGCCAGAGCTACCGGGGCGTTTACGATGTAGGCACCGTCGGTGACGGTGATCGTCGCATCGCTGCCGGCGTTATTGAGTGTGAGCGTATTGCTCCCCACGCCGCTCAACGTGTAACCGGTCGTGGCACTCGCGGAATTCCCGAGCAACAGCGTGCCGATGGTTTGCGGGGCGTCGATCGTGACGGTCAGCGGCAAACTCGTTGGCACGTTGATCGTGGCCGCCGCACCCGCGGCGTTGGGCACGCCGCCTGTCCACTTGCTCGCGTCGCTCCAGTTCCCGCTGACGGACGCGGCCCAAACGCTGCCCGCGACGATGTCCAGTTGCGTGGCGTTGTAGACCAGCCGGTCCCCACCGGGCAGTCCCGTAATTGTGGAGAAGGCGCCCGATTCGGAACCGTAGGACATCAACTCGCCGGGGCCGGTGACGCCGGAGAGGTTCAGTGTTCCGGCCAGGTTCGCGGCATTGGTGACGGTGAGAAGGTTGCCGGATTGGAGGTTAATCGCGCCGGCCGAGCCCATCGTGAGCGACTTGACGGTCTGCGGGCCGACGGTGACGTCCAGCGTGCCGCCAATGACGACGTGATCGGAGTTGGGCGAGAGGGCGTTTGCCGCGCCGGCCGCCAGCACGCCGCCGAAGACAGTCGTCGGGCCGGTGTGGACGTTATTGCCGCTGATTGTCAGCGTATTCGGGCCGATCTTGTCCAGTCCGCCGCTGCCGGTAAGGGCACCCGAGAGTCCGATGTTCCCGCCCGTAGTATCGATGGTCGCGGGCCCGCCGCTGCCGGTCAATGTCATGTTCATTGACGAGGTCCACGGCGCCGTTGACTCAATCGTTCCACCGCCGAAATTGAAAGTGGCCGCCCCGCCTTCGCCGCTGGGGCCTTGCGCAAGCATGAGCAGGCCGCCGTTGAGATTGTAGGTCCCGTTGGCGCCGCTATCCTCGCCGATCACGAAAGCGCCCGCCACCACATGCGTCCCGCCGGTTTGGGTGAAAGTGCCGGTGCATGGGGAACCCCAGTAGGCATACGCGATGACCTCGCTGGCTGTGCTCAGCAGGCCGCTGTTGAGGTTGTACGTCCCGCTGCCCCATCCGCCGCTGACGTTAAGATAGCTCGAAACCGTATGCGTCCCGCCGGATTGGGTAAAGGTACAGGCGGTTGACTGGCCAATGTCCTCGCTCGTGACGGCAAGGAGGCCGCCGCTGAGGTTGTAAATACCGCTGCCGCCCCAGGGGTTCCCCAGCGTCAGGCCGCCAGGGCCAACCGAGTTGGTCCCACCCGACTGCACAAAGCTACCGCTGCCGGGGAGGCCGCCGACGGAGAATCCGCCCAACTGCTCGCCACCGGAAAGGGCGAGAAGAAGACCGCCGCTGAGGTTATACGCTCCCGTGCCGCCCAGCGCGCTTCCGAGATCAAAGGAGTTCGAAACCGAGTTGGTTCCGGCCGACTGCAGGAAGCTGCCGCTGCCGGACACGCCGACGGACATGCTCGACCACGACGACTGGCCATTTCCGTACAAGTTGTACGTGCCGCCGTCAACAATCCCTACCACGGCCTGCACGATGCCAGCCGTATGGTTGACGGTGCCGCCGCTGACCGTGAGCGTGCCGGCCAAATTGACGTTTCCAGTTAGGGCGAGCATGCCAGCGCCGACCTTCGTCAGCGAGAGTTGCCCGGCGGTGTTCTGCATGGTGCCCGAAAAAGTGCTGGATGCGTTACCGTTGCCTACGGTCAAAGTGCCGTTGCCGGACAAGTTGTCGATGGTGCCGTTGCCGCTGAGCGGGCCGACGTTTACGCTATAGCCGTGTACGTCGAGCGTTCCACTGCTGACCGTCAAGGCCGCGGTGCTCGCGCCCAGCGGGGAATTATTCCCTGCCTGGACAACCCCAGCGTCGATGATCGTGCCGCCACTGTAGGTATTCGAAGCCGCAAGGATCAGCGTGCCGCTGGCACCATTCATGGTCAACGAGTAGCCGCTGCCGTTATCTGTGATGCTGCTGCCGCTACCGAAGGCGAGCGTCCCGCTGCCGCTCACCACGAGGTTGTCGGCCAGCAGCACCGGCGCATTGATGGCGTGACTGCCGTTGGCAACCGAGATCGTTGCCCCGCTGCCCGAGTTGTTCAAGGTCAGCGTATTGCTGCCGGAGTCGTGCAGGATATAGCCGGTCGTGGCGCTGGCCGAATTGCCAAATTGCAAGCTGCCGACCGTCTGCGGGGCGTCGAGCGTGATGGTAATGGGCGACGTGGTCGGACCATTGATCACCGCCGCGGCACCCGCACCGTTCGGCACGCTGTTGGGCAACCAGTTGCTTGCCGTGTTCCAGCTTCCGCCGCCATTGACGTTCCAGGTCCCGCTCGATACGACGTTGCCGGAGACGATCAGGTCAAGGTCCACAGTGGGCGAGTCCACGAACGAAAGCGAGTACGTTTCCCCGTTTGGCGGAGTCGGCAGTGTGAAGCCATATCCAGTGCCGCTCGACGACAATACGCCCACATTCGCAAACAGCCGATAATCGCCCGGCGTCGTCGGGTTGGCGCCGAAGGTGATCGTGGCGCCGTTGACACACAGCAACGAGCCGTTCAGGTTGATCAGGTCGCCGCCATAAATGTTGTTGCCATTGGAGGCCGTGCCGATCGGCGTGGTCTGGTTCAGGTTGAAGACCAGCGTCGTGTAGGCGTTGATGAACAGCCCGCTGTTGAAGTTCTGGGAGTTCACGCCGCCGTTGAAGTTCAAGGTACCGTACTGTCCGGCAGGCAGCCCCGCTCCCGGAGCGATCGTATGTGGACCGCTGCCCGCATATACCCAGCCGCTAACGGTGCCGCCGAAAGTCGTCCCGGCCAGCGTGCCGCCGTTGAGTGTCAGGGTGTTCGTACCGGTTGCCGAACCGTTGGGGCCGTTGGTCAGCACCAGCATGCCCGCGTTGAGCGTCGTGGCGCCCGCATAAGTGTTGCTGCCGGAAAGGGTCAGCGTGCCTGCGCCCACCTTCGTCAGTCCGCCGGCGCCGGTCAGGCTGCCGCCGTAGGTAGTACACTGGCCGTTTTGGCCCACGTTAAGTGTAACGGGCTCCGCGGCAGCGGTCGTCAGGGCAATATCACCGGGCCCCGCCAAACCGCCCAGGATCGGGCTGGTGATGCCTGCGGCAAAACTCAAAGCGCCGCTGGAACTCAGGTTGACGGTACTATCTTGCACTGCCAAGGGATGCGCCAGGTTCAGCGTGCCGCCGCTGATGTTCGTCGTGCCGCCGTAGCTGCTGCTGCCGGAGATGATCAAGATGCCATTGCCGGTCTGCGTGAACCCGTTGCTGTCACCTGCGATTCCGCCCAGGTTCACGATGTTGGCGTTCTGCACGTCGAAGGTCGGCCCATTGGCGACCGTCGTGCCCGCAAACGTTGTGGTGCTGGGCCCGTTGGTGACGTGCAGCGTGGTCGCACTGCTTCCGGCACTAGCGCCGATCAATAGGGCGCCGAACGTGGTCACACCACCGGCGACGTTGGTCATGTCGAGAGTGGAATTGCCGTTGACGGTTATGGCGTTGCTGAAATTGGGCGAAGTAATTTGACAGACCTGGTCGAGCCCGGTGCCGTTGACCAGTATGTTAGTACCGGTGAGGTCGGAAGTTACCGTCAATGACTGCCCGCCGCCACCTTGATAGTAGGCGACTTCAATCTGATGATAACCGGCAGTGGTTTCCGTAACGCTGCCGTTCCGCAGGGTCGCGCCCTGATAGTAGTTGTTGTTCACGACGGTGTTGCCGTCGATGTACAACATGCTGCCGTCGTCGCTGGTGGTCGAGAAGTTCGACGTGCCCGCGGGCAGGTAGATGTAGCCCTTGAGGACCACCGTGTAATTGTCCGTATTATTGAATCCGATGTTCCCAAAGGGCGGAACCCCGCTGAAATTCAGGCTGGTGTTACCATTGTAGGCCGTGGTGCTCGAGCCGGCATAGGCAGCAGAAGACATCCACGCGTTGAGGGCGGCGTTTGTGGTGCCAGCCCCGATGCCGTTGGTACCGGTGCCCGCCTGACCCGCGTCAGGCGTGTAAAGATACGCGGCCAAGCCAGGCGTGGCGCCCGAGGCCGGCTGGAAGGCGGCGCCCGAGAGATTGATCGGGCCGGTGCCCACGTTGGTGCTGGAGGCGGCCAAAGTGCCGCCCGTCACCGTGGTTCCGCCGGCATACGTATTGGGGCCGGTAAGCGTGAGCGTGCCACTGCCAATCTTAGTCAGGGCACCCCCGCCGCTAATCGTGCCTGCGTAGGTCTGAGCCGCAGGATTGGCGAAGGCCACTGCGGCGTTATTCAGGATGTTGCCCTGGACATAGCCGTTATTGGCAATGCCGTCGCCGAGTTGCAGCGTGCCGGCAGCCACGGTCGTGCCACCGGTGTACGTATTCGAAGCGGCAAGGATGAGTGTACCTGTGCCCAGGCTGTCGTTCAGCGTCAGGCTGGTTCCCGCCCCTTGGATCGCGGTGGCGAACGTAACTGTCTGCCCATTGGTGTCGATACTGATCGGCTGGTTGCCGGCGGTGCTGAAGCGGCCAGAGTAGTCGAACTGGTTGGCGGCCGAGTATTGCAGCGTACCGCCGCCGAAAAGGATGGTGCCGGCGGCATTCGCGGCCTGCGCGCCGAACGGGCCCGAGACACCGGGGGTTTCCGTAATCCCGGCGTTGAGGATGCCGGCGGTTATCGTGGTGTTGCCAGCGTAGGTGTTGCCGCCACCGAGCGTGAGCATGCCGGCGCCAATCTTCGTCATTCCACCCGTGCCCGTCAGGCTGCCGCCGTAGGTAGTACACTGGCCGTTTTGGCCCACGTTGAGCGTGACGGGCTCCGCGGCAGCGGTCGTCAGGGCAATATTGCCGGGCCCTGCCAAACCGCCCAGGATCGGGCTGGTGATGCCCGCCGCGAAGCTCAGAGCGCCGCTGGAACTCAGGTTGACGGTACTATCTTGTACTGCCAGGGGATGGGCCAAGTTCAGCGTGCCGCCGCTGATGGTCGTCGTGCCACTATACGCGCTGGCGCCGTTGACGACCAAGGTACCCGTGCCGATCTTGGTGAAGCCGAGGGTGGCGGGGGTTGCCGCCACGGCGCCGGTGTTCACGACATTGCTGCCTTGCACGTCGAACGTCGCAGGGCCCGTGATCGCCGTGCTGCCGAAGGTAACGGTGGCGGGTCCGTTGGTGACGTGCAACGTGCCTCCGCCGATACCGAGCGCCGCGAACGATGTGCTGGCGCCGGCGCCGAGCTGCGAGTACAGGGCGCTCATGTCCAACGAAGCGCTGCCGCTGACATTCAAGGTGTTCGTGGTATAGCTGGGGGCGCCGATATTCGATAGCGCCGAGACGGGCAGGAAGTCCCCGTTGGCGATGGTGCTACCGGGAGGCGCGTAGAAGGCCTCCAAGCCGAAGCCGCCGCCGCCCTCAGAGTAACCGATCGTGATTGGATAGTATTGGCCGCCAGTCAAGGTCGCCTGACCTGTGGCCTGAATGTTCCGATATCCGCTCCAGCCCTGGCCGCCACCACCATCGACCACGACGGCCGTATCGGAACTGCCGATCCACAGCCGGCTGTTGTCGTCGCTATTTAGGCCGAAGGTATAGGTACCGGTAGTCGGGGCGTAGAAATAACCGCTGTACTTGGCAAACCAATTGTTAACCTGCGCGCCGGGAACGTTGCCGCCCGCGTTCAGGAACGCGCCATAGCCAAACTGACCAGGGAATAGCGATCCTTCACCGGTAGTGTCAAAGTCGAAATTCCCCGCGGCGCCATTCATGACGTTGACCGTGATGTTGTTCGTCAAGGCAACGGTCGACGGGAGGATCGAGTTGTTAAAGGTCGAGAGGCTGGTGGTAGTGATGTAGTTAAAACCGTTGACATTCGGGCCGTAGTACTGGGCGACGAGCCCCGGAACGCTCGTGGGCAGCGGCCGGAACGTGCCGCCCGCAAGGGTGATGGGACCCAAACCGATGTTGTTGCCGGAGGCGACCAGGATGCCTTGAGCGACCATGGTTCCGCCGGCATACGTATTGGGGCCGGTAAGCGTGAGCGTGCCACTGCCAATCTTGGTCAGGGCACCCCCGCCGCTAATCGTGCCTGCGTAGGTCTGAGCCGCAGGGTTGGCGAAGGCCACTGCGGCATTATTCAGGATGTTGCCCTGGACATAGCCGTTATTGGCAATGCCGTCGCCGACTTGCAGCGTTCCGGCAACCACGGTCGTGCCACCGGTGTAGGTATTCGAAGCGGCAAGGATCAGCGTGCCCGTGCCTAGACTGTCGTTCAGCGTCAGGGCGCCGGGGCCGGAAAGCGGACCGGAAAGCGTCAGGGGATTGCCGGCCGTATTGAAAGTCGCTCCGCCGCCATTGGTGCCCAACGTCGCGGGCAGATTGATGGAAAACGCACTGTTTGCCTGAAGCGTACCACCGCTAAAGTTGAATGCCGCCGATCCCGAACCTTGGCTCAGTGCCGAGAGGACGAGCAGACCGCCATTAAAATTGTAGGTTCCGGCGGCGCCCGCGTTTTGGCCAAGGACGATGCTACCAACCGAATGGGTTCCGCCAGACTGCGTGAAGACGCCGGTTCCAGAGTTGCCGACAATCAGATTCGACCACGACAACTGGGCGTTTCCGCTTAGGTTGTACGTGCCGCCGTCGACGACCCCCATCGCGGCCTGCACGGTACCGGCCGTATGGCTGAGCGCGCCGCCGCTGACCGTAAGCGTCCCCGCGAGGATGACGTTTCCGGCAAGGCCGAGTACGCCCGGGCCCGCCATGGTTAGCGAATAGCCGCTGCCATTGTCCGTGATGCTGCTGGCACTACCGAAGGCAAGCGGCCCGCTGCCGCTGACTGTGAGGTTGTCGGCCAAGACCACGGGCGCGTTGACTGCGTGGCTGCCGTTGGCAACCGTGATCGTTGCGCCGCTACCCGAATTGTTCAGCGTGAGCGTGTTGGCGCCGCTGCCGATCAATGTGTAGCCCACGCTTGTGCTGGCGGAGTTGCCGAACTGGAGCGTGCCCAGCGTCACCGGCTGGTCGAGCACGACGGTCACCGCGGCGGTGCTCGCAACGTTCAATACGGCGCCGACGCCGACGGCATTGGGCACACCACCCGTCCACTTGCTGGCATCACTCCAGTTTCCGTTGATGGGGGCAGTCCAAAGGCTCGGCGCGACGCTATTTCCGGCGGGCGTCAAAACGAACCCATCAGTTTGCCCCTTGGAGTTGATTCCCACACCCACGATTTGACCCAAATCATTAATGCCGTATGCATCCTCCAAGATCCAACCGGAAGAGGGAGCAATTAGATTATTCAGGTCTTCCATCGTTCCGCTATTGTCGAGAAAGGCGTGATAGTTGCCGCTGCTGTTCTGGGAGGAACCCACAATCTGCCCGCTGCGGTTTATACCGAACGCGTAGCTCGCATTCGTATAGCCGGGAAGCGTTCCCAGGTCCTGCATCGCTCCACCGTTGTCGAGGAAGGCGTGATAATTGCCGCTGCTGTTCTGGGCGTAACCCACGACCTGCCCACTATCGTTGATGCCGGATGCTTCGCTGAAAAGCCCACCGAGTGTGCCCAAGTCCTGCATCGTTACACCGTTGTCGATGAAGGCGTGGGTGTAGCCGCTGCTGTTCTGGGCGTAACCCACGACCAGCCCGCTACTGTTGATTCCGAGGGCGCCGCTGGTTAAGCCGCCAAGCGTGCCCAAGTCATGCATCGTCCCGCTGCCATAGAGAAAGGCGTGCTGGCTGCCGTTGCTGGCATCAGCCCAGCCCACGACTTGCCCGCTATCGTTAATGTTGCAGGCATAACTGCTAAGGCCGCCGAGCGTGCCCAGGTCCTGCATTGTTCCTCCGCTATCGAGAAAAGCGTGCTGGCCGCCGCTGCCGTTGAAAGACGAGCCAACGGCTTGCCCAAGATTGTTGATGGCGTTGGCAGAACTCGAATTCGTGTAGCCGGGAAGCGTACCTAGGTCTTGCATCGTTCCACCGCTAAAGAGGAAGGCGTACTGGCCGCCGCTGCTGTTTTGGGCGGAGCCTACGATCTGCCCACTGTTATTGATGCCATTTGCAGAACTCCCTTGAAAACCGGTGAGTGTGCCCAAGTCGGTCACGATGTACTGGACTTGTCCCCGAGCGGCGCCTGCCATGAACATCAACATGAAACTTGTACAGATTCCAGCCCGATACATGATGCCAGCAGCGGAGCAAACAATGAAAATAGTCTGTCTGAGTCGCCCCTTGGGAAGAGTGCTGGACACCGCAACGCGGAAATCGAAGGACGCTTTCATGGGGTAAATCCTCGCCCTGCTTTGCCCACGACGAACCTGCCGGCAGAATACCAGCCTGCCGGCCAACAAGAAGCCGCAATCGTCAGTCACACCTACAAGATGGGTCGTTCTTCCCGACTTCCATCCAAGCTAACAGTTTAGATGGTACACATTAGAACCGCAAGTATTTCGAGAAAAATATTTGCGTTGCGATTGAGACGCCATGAGCCGAGAAGACGCAAATCCGGGCATGGCCAAAGCCGGGTGACACCTTGGCCGCGCTGTCCTGTAGGGAATGGCGGGTCACTAACACGCAAGTACCCCACCGTCATATACAGATGTAACCCTTGCGGCTTCAGAATTGAACCATGCCGAAAATCGGTTGGCACCGCCCGGCGGCCTACTGAATTTTTGAACTCGCCCATTTGAGGTCGTTAAACAAGTGAAACACTTTGTTTCAAAAAATTAAACAGTCTCATCGCGCCGACAAGGGGATCCGCGCGCCGATTCGTAAGAATCCGCGCGTCAGGGCGATCAGGGATTGGTGTGTTCGGCGAACCGTGTTGCAAACTTCGCGCGCGCAAGAGAGGAAATTCGCCATCCAACGTGATGGAAACTTCAGCGCGCTCTGAAGGGCCGCGTCGGCTTTCTAGGGAATTTTCGGTCGGACGTTATTTTTCAATGCCAAAATTGTGCCAGCACGGAACGCGTGAAAAGCGGCATGGTTCAAAGCAGGGTAACACTTTGCCGTCGCCGTTCAGTGGAAACGGCGGGGCACCAATTTGCGGGTCGATGCCGTTCCGAACGTGGCGGAACGGCACGGAGGCCGTTCCCTACACGTGTTACCCTTGGCCTTTGAATTGAACCACGCCCAAACCCGAGTCGTTTTGACCGCACGGTTGGGCAATATACACCACAGGATGGGTGCGTAATATACCTGTCAGACAATTGGAGCACTTATGTCCGCAACTTGCCGCAGACGACGCGGATGAAATCGGGCGACGTGCCGCAGCATCCGCCGATAAATCCAGCACCGGTGGCAATGAGCTGAGGAACGTACTCGGCAAACTCGCCAGCGGTCTGTGCATAATGCGTCTTGCCGTCGCGCATCTCCGGCAACCCGGCATTGGCCTTGACCCACACGGGTCGCCCGCTGGCGGCGTGAAGGCGGCGGCAAATCTCCACGAAGCCGGCAATCCCCTGCCCGCAATTCGAACCGATGACGTCCGCGCCGGCGTCGAGCAACTGCTCGGCGGCCTGCTCGGGCGTCGTGCCCATCATGGTGCGGTCGAGTTTGGCGCCGGAATCGAACGTCATGCAGGCCACCACGGGCAAACCCGTCTCCTTGGCCGCCGCTACGGCCAGACGGGCCTCGGCTGGATCGGTCATGGTTTCCACGACAATCCCGTCGGCGCCGGCGGCAGCCATCGCCTTGGCCTGCTCCAGGAAAGCGGTCCGCAGATCCTCTTCGCTGGCCTCGCCCATCATGAGCATCACGCCGCTAGGCCCCATCGAGGCGAAGACCTTTGCCTTGTTCCCGGCGGCCCGGCGCGAGATCTGTACGCCCGTGGTGTTGATCTCCACAACACGGTCGGCCATGTCATGCCGGGCAAGGATGAAGCGGTTCGCGCCGAAGGTGTTGGTCAAGATGACCTGGCTGCCGGCCTCGACATAGGCCAGGGCAACCGCTTCCACGGCCTCCGCATGGCTGAGGTTCCAGGCATCGGGGCAAGCCCCAACGGGCAAACCTTGCGATTGGAGTTGGGTACCCCAAGCACCGTCGGTGACGAGGGGGCCGGAGGAGAGAAGTTTTTCGAGTGTGGCGTGCATGATTAGAACAACCCCACCGTCTGGCCGTTTGCGTCAATGTCGATGGTTTCCGCCGCGGGCAATTTCGGCAATCCGGGCATAGTCATGATGTCGCCGGTCAATACGACCACAAAGCCGGCCCCGGCCGAGACCATCACGTCGCGCAAGGGCACGTCGAAATTCTTGGGCCGGCCAACCAGCCCGGGGTCCGTCGAGAGAGAATACTGCGTCTTCGCCATGCAGATGGGCAGATGGCCGAAGCCCGCCTCCTGGAGCTGCTGGAACTTCTCGCGGAGCTTCTTGTCGGCCAGGACGTCGGTAGCGCCGTAGATCTCGCGGCAGATAATGCCGACCTTCTGCCAGAGCGTGCAAGTGTCCGGATAAAGCAGCGAGAAGTCGGTCTTGGTACGATCGACGACCTCCACTACCGACTGGGCCAGATCCTTGGCGCCTTCGCCGCCGCAGAGCCAATGCTCGGCGCGGACGATCTTCACCGACAGGTAGGCGCACTTGTCGCGGATGAACTGGATTTCAGCGTCGGTGTCGTTGGAGAAATGGTTGATGGCCACCACCACCGGCAGGCCGAAGCGGTGGATGTTCTCGATGTGCTTCTTGAGATTCTCGACACCCTTGTCCAATGCCTCGACATTCGGCTTGGAAAGCTCTTTCAACGGCACGCCGCCGTGCAGTTTCAGCGCCCGCACGGTGGCCACGATGACCACGGCGTCGGGCTTGATGCCGGCCTTGCGGCACTTGATGTTCATGAACTTCTCGGCCCCCAGGTCGGCGCCGAAACCGGCCTCGGTCACCGTATACTCGGACAGCCGCATCGAGAGCTTCGTGGCCAGCACGCTATTGCAGCCGTGCGCGATGTTGGCGAACGGCCCCCCGTGGATGAAGGCCGGATTGCCTTCCAGCGTTTGCACCAGGTTCGGCTTGAGGGCCTCCTTGAGCAACACGGTCATGGCGCCGTGGGCCTTGAGATCGGCCGCGGTGATCGGCTTGCGCTCGCGGTTGTAGGCGACAATGATCCGCCCCAACCGCTCGCGCAATTCGGCCAGCGATTCGGAGAGGCAGAAGCAGGCCATGACCTCGGAAGCCACGGTGATGTCGAAGCCTCCCTCGCGGGGCATCGAGTTGTTCACCCCGCCCAGGCCCACGATGATGTTCCGCAGCGCCCGGTCGTTCATGTCCACGACCCGCTTCCAGACGATCCGCCGCAGATCGATGCCCAGGGCGTTGCCGTGGTGGATGTGGTTGTCGAGCATAGCGGCGAGGAGATTATGGGCCAACTCGATGGCGTGGAAATCGCCGGTGAAATGGAGGTTGATGTCCTCCATGGGGATGACCTGCGCGTTGCCGCCGCCGGCAGCGCCGCCCTTCATGCCGAAACACGGCCCCAGCGACGGCTCGCGGAGGCAGACGCTGGCGGGCTTGCCGATGCGGTTCAAGCCGTCGCACAGGCCGATGCTCGTGGTCGTCTTGCCTTCGCCCGCCGGAGTGGGCGTAATGGCGGTCACCAGAACCAGCTTGCCGGTCGGCTTGTCTTGCAGCCGATGATAGAGGTCCAGCGAGACCTTGGCTTTGTACTTGCCGTAGTGTTCAAGGTCGTCGCCGTCGATGCCAAGTCGCTCGGCGATCTTCTCGATGGGCCGGATCGGCGCGCGGCGGGCAATTTCAATGTCGGGGGGCAAGAGTCGGGAAGTGTCGGGCATGAAGGTGATAGTGGTCAGTGGCTAGTGTTGGTGGTAATTGGCGGCCGCACGGGGCTTACGATTGTCGCACTTGTCCATAATTTGACGCTCCTCACGCGTAAAACTCCCGCACCCGCATCAACACTTCAAAGCCATCCAGTTTCAAGCAGTCGTTGATGCACTGCATGGCCGGATGCTCGGGCGGCAGGAGGTCGTAGTTCCGCTTCACCGAGCCGATAACCATGTCCAGCCCCCGCGGCATGGCCTTGGTCAGGAAGGCGCTTTCCAGCGGGCCTTTTACCGGTTCGCCACTGGCCCGCTTGGCAGGCAGCATGACGGTGAAGTTACTCAGTCCCACGGAGGCGTGTACGCCCGCGAAGGCCGGGTCGATGTGAATCAATTTCAAAGCTCCGATCAGGCGGTGCAAGTTGCCCTCCGTGTCGCTGCCGATGGGGGCGATACCGGGATCGATGATGCAGTCGTCATTGCTCGCTCCGGGACAGCGGTCCTTGAAAGCTTCCACAATCCGCTGGGCCGCGCAATACGTTTCCTCGGCCGTGCGGCAGGGCTTCGACTCGCCGTCCACTACCTGCTCGGAAACCAGCAGGATCGGCCGGAACGGCTGGATGGCGTACAGATCGAACATGCCCATGCGCAGCGGGCTGATGGAATTCAGGATTGGCCGCCGACCGCCGGCCTTGGCCGCGTCGTAGGCCTCCAAACCAACCCGGGCGATTTGCGGGTCGGGCGTGTCGATCGACAAGGGTTTGGCCGTCACGCCCTGAATCTTGCGGACCAGGTCGGCCATGAATTCCGGCGGCCGCGCGCCCACGTTGACGTCGATGTAGGCCGCTCCCTTTTCATCCTGGAAGCGGGCCAGATCGAGCAGTCCGTCGATATTGCCCGCGTCGAAAAGCTGCTTGGTCGACGGCACGGAGTCGTTGATCGTTTCACCGATGATGGTCAGGCTGGGAATTGGCATGGGGAAGGCTCGACGGGCTATGGGTTATGGTGGTAATCGCTAAATTTGAAATTCAAAGATCGAAATCCGAAACAAATTCAAAATACAAACGGCAAATGTTCAAAAGCAGACGTTTCGCTCATTGGCATGCTGTCTTTAAGAAATGTGTTTCGGATTTCGATCTTGCGATTTCGAATTTGTTTCGGATTTCGACATTTGGATTTCGTATTTTTTCTTCGTCATTCCTCCTTCTTTTCCCCCGCGTGATCTCGCTGGAGATAGAAGTTTGCCCAAGACGACGTTCGATTCAGTTCGGCTTTGTAAAACACCACGGGGCCGTCGAGCATCGTTTGCGATTCGCCGTAGCTCTTCAGCCGCTCGTAGATTCGCGCCCAGATGCACTCCTTGTCGTCCAACTCGCAGCGTCCGTCGGCCGAGCCGCCACAGGGGCCGTTGCGGCCGCACTTCGAGCATGAGTAGCGCGGGCAAAGATAGGCGCACTCGGGCAGGTTGCAATCGCCGCAGTCCTGGCATCCATACAGCGCGTGCTTCGACACGCCCTCCAGCCAATAGGCCGCGCGGCCACAGATGCCGGGCTTCTTGTCCCAACGGCGAAAGAGCCGCTGCATCCAACCGTAAAGCCCCCGGTCGGGCGTGAAGGCCAAGCGGTGTACGAAGCGCGAAAGCCGGTAGTTGAGCGTGACCTCTTTCGATTGCGGCAGCCGGACAAGCGACGCGACGAACTGCGGATTGAAGCGATCCGGGCTGCCCAGGCCCGTCTTGGGATCGTGCTCGAAGAGGAAGAACTCGTCCGGCTGCGAGAACTGAATCTCCTTGACGAACTCGCGCCAATCGTCGGCCCCGTAACTTTCGGCCAGTTCGATGATGCGGGTGATCGTATCGGCTTTCGCGGTTCCGCCCAGGTAACCGGCGGCAAACCCCAAGCCGCGGAAGACGGCCAGTTGCTTGGCAGCCAGCTCGCGAAAGAATGCCTGTCCCTTGTCGGGACCCGCAGCGTACTTTTCGCACGTGGCCAGCAACTCATCGCTCACCACGCAGCCCGCCAGCTTGCCGCTGTTGAACATGTTGGCCACGCCCCGTGTGAGCAGGTACACGTTGCCGACAACCGGAACGTCGGCCATCTTGCGCGAAGCCAGCAACAACTTGACCTCGTGGAACTTCCGCATGTCGTAGCCCAACTGCGGAATGATCCACTGCGCGCCCGTGCGAATCTTGCGCAGGAGCTTGTAGTACTGCGGCATCAACTCGCGCTCGTGCCGCTTGAAAGGCGAGACCGCCGCTCCGATGAAGAAGTCGGTTTTGGGCAAAACTTCCTTTTTGCCGCCCCGCCCAGACACTTCCAAGCCCTCGTTCATGGCCCGCAAGAGCGCGATCAACGCTCCCGAGTCGAGATCGAAGACCGGGTTGGGCAAGCCGCGAAAGCCGGCCGTGGGATAATCGCCGGTGAGGGCCAGGATGTTCTGAAATCCCTCGGAGGCATAGCGCCAAGCCGCCGTCTCCAATCCCGTGCGGTTCATATCCTTGCATGTCAGGTGGATCACCACGTTGCCGCCCCGGCCGGCGAACTTTCCCGCCAGCCAATCCGGAGGCAGCATCGGCCCTCCGCCCGGATTGTCGGTGATCGAAATCCATCCGATCCGCGGATTGTCCAGCAGCCCGCGGGCAAAGCCCACGACGTCTTGCGAGCGATCATCGGTCAACGGCCCGCGCGTGGTGACGAGTTCCACACCATAGACGAAACGGCCGCCACGCAACAAATCACGAAAGCTGGGGCTGGCACTGGATGCGGACATGCGATCAGTTTCTCGACAACAGTTTTCGCGCCAGGGCCACGGCCGTTCCCGCGTTGTCGGTAAAACCATCAGCGCCGATCTCGTCGGCGTACTGCTGGGTGATGGGGGCGCCGCCCACCATCACGCGCGTCTTGTTGCGAATACCCGCCTGGTTCAAGGCATCGATCACCGTCTTCATCATGGTCATCGTCGTCGTCAGCAGTGCGCTAAGAGCGACAATCGTGCCGTCCTTCTCTTGCGCGGCTTCGACAAACTTCTGCGGGGCCACGTTGACGCCCAGGTCGACAACCTGAAAACCGCCGCCCTCGAGCATCGAGGCAACCAGGTTCTTGCCGATGTCGTGCAGGTCGCCCTGGACCGTGCCGATCACAACCCGGCCCAGCGGCTCCGTGCCGCTCTTGGCTAACTGGGGCGTGATCAAGGCCAGGGATGTCTTCATGGCACGCGCGGCGATCAGCAACTCCGGAACGAAGTAGTCGTTGCACTCGAACCGCTTGCCGACTTCGTCCATTGCCGGAATCATGTACTTTTGCACCAACTCGCTGGGGTCGACATTCGCGGCCAGCGCGGTCTTGGTGACTTCCTCTGCCTTCTTGGCGTTGCCCGTAAGAATAGCGTCATAAAGTTCTGAAGGATTGGACATCAACTTCTCTCCCAAATAGCGTTACAAGATAATGCCGTAATTGTGATCATAATCGCCCGCCTGCCAATATTCCAGGCCCCCGGTCAGGATAATTGCAAAGTCCTTCGTAGCACGGAATTTATTCCGTAGCCTTGCTCTTCTTGGGGCAAAACGGAATGAATTCCGTGCTACGGAGGGCTGTCCTGCCAGACTTTGCAGTTCTCCAGGCCCCCGATCCCGCTTTTCCATCGCCGGTAACGTGCAATCCTCTTTGATTTACGAAGTGGCTCCCGGCCCGTTAAGTCTTGCCAATTCCCCCAAATTCAAGTAACAAATCACCAAACTCTAACGAAACCACCCAAAAGCATGGAAACTATACTGTTTTCAACGATTCATTACGCTGAAATCCGCAACTTCCGCAGTGGCGGGTGCTTGCACATGGGGGTCAAAAGGGTTATGGTGATAGTGCTGAGTTGAAGTCGGATAATGGGCTTTCCATCGCTACGTTAACGATTCTTTCAGGCCGCACCTGCTGCAATGCTTGTCTTGTCGCGAAAATCGGGAGAAAAAATCCTGATCGGAGATAAGATCTCCATCACGGTCGTTCGCATTGCGCCGGGCATTGTCCGGATTGGCGTCGAGGCGCCTGAGGATCTTCCCGTTCTCCGCGAGGAACTGATCGCAGCCCGCGATGAAGTGCCGACGGCCCCCATAAGCCGTAACCCCGTGCCGGATGCCAGCGGCCAGCGGTAACTTCCCCGCTCTCATTGTTTCGCTGCTCCCGTTGGCGGCATCTTGCGCACGTCCAGTGGCACTCCCACGTCCAGGCTGACGTGGGCCGCCGCATACTGCAAGAGCCGGGCCACTTTTTCCTCCGCCGATGGTTCGCTCCCCTCAGTGGCTCGCCGTGCGCTTCCCCAGGCAATCCGCGTGCCCGCACGCGTATAAAGTTCGTACGCCGGTCCCGCATCGGGCGACGAAGGGTCACGGGCCGCCGTCTGAATGCGATACAGCTTGAGTTGTTGCCAAACGGGCAGCAGCATCGCCGCAATCGCTGCCCCATCGACCACGCGGGCATCGCCCCAAGGATGCCCCACAGGCTGGATCGGCCGGCGATCGATGCCCGCCAGGCATGGATACGACTCCTTCTGTTTTTGCGAAAAGTCCTCGCCGGGAAGCCACACGCCCTGGTCATCGACGGGCAGCAAATCGCTCCCCGGGCCGTTGGCGACCTCGACCACGCAGACCGGCCGGCGATAGACGATATCGACATTCACGCGGGCACCGGCGCGCTTGGTGACCGTTGCCTTAGCAACCCAGGGATGCAGCGTGAAGGCCCCGTGAATGCGCTGCACCAGGCCGTCGTCGAGACTGGAGAGCGGCCGATCGGGCGGACAGGCCGTACGGAAGGCCTCGGCGCGAACGTCGCTGCGGACCCAGTCCGGCGGGGGCGTAATCGTGATCTTCTCCACGGTCACCACGTAATCGAGCGACTGTTCGACATGCTGCTCCACGCGCCGCCAGACCGCCCAGGCCCCGCCGCAAAAAACGGCCACCACCAGTACCGCCAGGGTGACGGTCCGGCCCGGGCCGAACAACAACACGATCGTTTGCCGCAACCAGGGCGGAACCAGCGAAACGGATTTCGTTTTCTTCGCGCTGCTCACCAGATTTCGATTTCCAGTTCCAGTTGTGTGGCCATGCGGTCGTCCACCTGGCTGCGCACCAGGTCGATCAAGCGCAGCACGTCCTGGCTCGTGCAGTTGTGCTCGGCGATGATGAAATTCGCATGCCGCTCGCTGACGACCGCGCCACCGATGCGGGTGCCCTTCAGGCCCGACTTCTCGATCAGTTCGCCCGCGCTCACGCCGCGGGGGTTCTTGAAAATGCATCCGGCGCACTGGTGACCCATCGGCTGGTTAGCACGCTTCAAAATCCACTGCTTCTGCATGCGCCGGGCCAGCGCGCGGGGATCGTCCTCTTCCAGCAGCAGCGTGGCTTCCAGGATCACCGGCTCATCCAGGCTGCTCTCGCGATAACCGAAAACTAGGTCGTCGCGCGAGCGCTCGATGGTCTCGCCGGCAGCAGTGAGCACGGTGGCCGAGGCGGCCCACTGCCCGATGTCGCCGCCATGCGCGCCGGCATTGCCGTGCAGTGCCCCGCCCACCGTCCCGGGAATGCCGACCAGCATTTCCATGCCGGCCAGGCCGTGGTGTACGGCCGCGGTGACCAGCCGCCCCAGGTTCGCGCCGCCGCCCACGGTGATTCGCTGGCCGTCGATCTCGATCTTGCCGAACTCGGTGGCCGTCAGCCGCAGGATCAAGCCCGCCGCGCCTTCGTCGCGAACGAGGACGTTGGAACCTTGGCCCAGCACGCGGGCCTCGACCCCCGCCTCGTGGCTGCGCTTGAGCAGGGCAATCAACTGGTCCGGATTTTCCGGCTCGGCGAAGTGTTCCGCCGGCCCACCCAATTGAAACCACGTATGCATGGCCAGGGGTTCACCCTGCCGCACGATGTTCTCGAAACCAGTCCAGGAGATCATAACCAATCCTTCCAATATCGCCCGCCCCCATGACGACAAATATGTCGCCGGGAGTCAAATGTGTCTGCAAAAACGTTCGAACATCCAGCGGGGCGTGCAAGTCCGGCACATCCTGCCCCAAAGCCCGTGTCCGCGCGGCGAGGTCCGCGGCCGTAACCTCGCCGCTTTTGGGCGGGCCCTCTCGAGCACGAAAAATGTCGGCTATCAACACCCTCTCGGCATTTTGCAGGCTAAAGGCCAGTTCGTCTAGTAGGCGTGCCGTGCGTAACGCCTGGTGCGGTTGAAACAGGCAGCAAATCCGCGCCGCGGGCGCCGTTTCGCGAGCGGTTTGCAACGTGCTTGAGATTTCTGTCGGATGGTGCGCATAATCGTCCCAAAAACAGACCCCGCCCGCACTGCCGATCGGTTCCAGCCGCCGTCGCAAGCCGCAAAACTGCGAAACTCCGGCGACCATTTCATCTGCCGACAGGCCGCACTCGGCTACCAGCGCCGCAGCGGCCAGGGCATTAAGGATATTATGCCGGCCCGGCACGGAAAGTTCGATCCGGCCCAGCTTTTCGCCCCGATGCACGAGGTCAAAGCCGTATTGTCCTCGCTGGCCCTGCACCTTACATGCCGCCCAGTCGGCCCGCTCGTCATGCCCAAACGTCTCGATCCGGCAGCCCGCCGCGGCGGTGGCCCGCTGCACCGTCGTGTCGCCCCAAGGCACGATCAGGCGGCCGCCGGCCGGTGGCAGGGCCGAAAATCGGGCAAACGCCGATTCGAGCGCCTCGCGCGTGTCGTAGCAATCGAAATGGTCCGGCTCGATATTTAGGATCACCGCGTCATGGGGGTACAGATTCAAGAAATTCCGGCGGAATTCGCAGGCTTCGACTAGCACGACATTTCCGCCGCCTGCCCGGCCGCCTTGGCCTCCGTTGCGCGGCACGGCGCCGTAGACCACCGTCGGATCGCGACCGCTAGCCACGAGGATTTCTGCGGCCATGGCGGTCGTAGTGGACTTTCCGTGGGTCCCGGCGACTGCCAGACCGTGCCGACCTTGCGTCAACCAGCCCAGCATTTCGGCATAGCTCAGTGTGGGAATTCCCAGCTCGGCCGCGCGGCACAGTTCGGGATTTGCGGACGGAATCGCGCTGCTATAGATCACGCACCCGACATCGCCGCCCACGTGTTGGGCCGCATGTCCGCGGTGGCAATCGACTCCCGCCTTTACAAGCGGATCGTCGGCGCCGATGGCCGGATCCGAGCCGCTGAGCCGCCAACCCTTCGCGCTCAGAACCTGTGCCAAGGACCGCATGCCCGCGCCGCCAATACCCACCATGTGTGCCCTGCATGGCCGGCCCGATACCCACTCTGAACTATGAAACTCCGCGCTCAGCTTCACTTCCATGTTGATTAATATATCAAATGCTTGCCTCTTTGCCTTCTTCATCGTCGCCGCAAGCCAAATGCACGGCAAAGCCACAGTCAGCGTCAGCACCAGCAACGACCGGATCGAGAATTTACGAGTCGGATCCCGACTCTTCCTCACTCTCCGGCGCGGCATCGAGCAGCAACTTCTCGATCAATTCCCGCTCGTCGTCGCAATAGTAGATGCGGACCTCGGTCCCTTCCTGGCCGAGACCCTGCCGCCGGGCCGTGGCGTCGGCCTCGAACACTTCCGACACGTGCGCCAGCATCGTCAGGTTTTCGACCTTGCGGGCGGCAATCGGATAGCAGATCCAATTTCGCCCTGCCGCGTCCTGGACCGCCACAGCGTCGCGTTCCATCAGCGCCAGGTGCTGACTGTCGCCGCGTAGACATTTATAGTAGACACCCATCCTAAGATCTCTCCCTCGTCAACTATTCTAACCTAAGCCGACGTGTCACTTCCAGGCATGGCAACCCTGGGAATATGCGTAATTTGTTGCGTGCAAAATATCAACCGCAGACATAAAATCACTGGCAATTCGGTCCACTGCCCCTAGAATTATGCGTCGCAACCGCGGAAAAGCGTTGCATCTTTTTTCGTAAAGTGATAGGCTCAACGATGAAGGGCATCCGATTATTGGAACAAAGGGCAGAAGGAGGTCCGTATCGTGTCGATCTTTTTGGCAACCATTCTGGCGATTTCAGCCACCCCCAACGGAATAACTCAGGAGAATGTCGCTCCCCCGTCGGCATCAGCGACGCCGGCCGTGGCTTCTAAGGCTGCGACGGCCGCTCCTGCAACCACCGCCGCGCGTAGCGGTCGGGAATTGTCGGAAGCCGCACACGCCGCCCTGCGGCATTGGGCCAAGGCCACCGATCAGGAGGCCGACGCGGCCGCCCGGGAACTCTTGGGCATCTATCGCGAGATCCTGCAAGACACGGGCATGGCCCGTGCGCAGCGCGAGTCCTTGCGGCTTACCGTTCGCGGCCGGCTCGATCAACTTTGCACGCAGATCGGCAAGCGGGTGGCGAAGGAGGAAGCGGCTACTAAGCCGAACAATGCCGTGAAGTCGGTTGCGGTGGACAAGGATAAGACGATTCTCGCCGGCATGGGAGTTCCCGCGGGCGGTGGTGCGGCGGGAGCGGGCGGTACGGCGGCTGGCCAGAACGCTAGTGCCGATGGCGGCCAACAGCTTGTGGACCTGATTCAAACCGTCATCTGCCCCAAATCCTGGGACATCAACGGCGGCCCCTGCACGATTTACTACTGGCAGCAACAGCATGCGATTGTCGTGCGCGGCACGGGCGACGTGCATGACGCGATTTCCGACACGCTCGAACAACTCGACCGCGCCACACATTGAAAACTCCGGGGCCTGCTGATGTTCTTGCCGTATAGTCGCCGATGAACGCCGAGGTTCTCGCTATTGGCGACGAAATCACCGGCGGGCAACTGCTCGACACCAACTCGCAGTGGCTCAGCCAGCGGCTTGGTGAGTTGGGCGTTCGCGTTTTGTATCACTCGACCGTCGGCGACGAGTTGCAGCCTTGTGTCGACGTCTTCCGCCGCGCGATCCAGCGAGCGGAAATCGTTGTTTCCACCGGCGGTCTGGGGCCGACGGCCGACGATCTTACCCGCGAGGCCCTGGCCGCGGCGGTCGATCGCCCCCTGGTCACGGCGCCGGAAGCCCTGGCACACATCCGACAGCTTTTCGCCCGGCGCAAGCGGGAAATGCCCAAGAGCAATGAGCTTCAGGCATTGTTTCCCGCTGGCAGCCTCATCGTGCCCAACCCCAACGGCACCGCGCCCGGCATCGACTTGACCGTTCCGCGGGCAGACGGCCGTTGCCGGTTCTTTGCCCTGCCCGGTGTTCCGGCGGAAATGCGGGAGATGTGGCAGGGCTACCTCGAGGCTGCCCTCCGCGGCATGGGCGCGGGCGGGCGGGTCATCGTGCGGCGGAACATCAAGTGTTTCGGCGTGGGCGAAAGCCAGCTCGAGTCGCTCATGCCCGATCTCATCCGCCGCGGCCGTATTCCCCGTGTGGGCATCAATGCCAGCCGGGCAACGATCATTTTGCGGATTATGGCCGAAGGCGAAAGCCAAGACCAGTGCCGCGCTCAGATCGAACCAACCGTGACCGAAATCCACGAGCAGCTCGGCACGCTGGTCTATGGCGAGGGCGACGACGAACTGCCAGACGTCGTCGTTCGCCTCCTCTGCCGGCACGGTCAGACCTTGGCAACGGTCGAAATTGCCACAGGCGGGCTGGTCGCCCAATGGCTGGCAAGGGCCGCCGGCGGCGATGGCCCTTTTCGCGGCGGCCTGGTCGCGGCCGACGTGGCGGTGATGACGCGTCTTTTGCCACTCGGCTCGGCAACGACCGCGGCCGATGGCGAATCGTTCGCCCGGGCGATGGCGATCGTCTGCCGCGAGCAGTTTCAGGCGGACCTTGGTCTAGCGGTTGGCCCCTTGCCCTCGACCGACCCGTCGGGTGAAGCCGGCCAGGTCCATTTCGCCTTGGCCACAGCAGTCGGCGCGGAGACGTTTCACATTTCTTCGGGCATCCACCCGGACATCGTGGGAGACTATTGCGCCAAGCACGCGATCAACAGGGTGCGTCTGTTGCTGCAGCAGGCATGCGGAAGTGGACAATCATGAAAGTTCCCCGGTCTGGTTCAGCTTAAGTCGTTGGGGCCCCGGGTAACGCATAAGCGGAAACGTCCACCAGGCGCAGCCCGTTCACTCGCTGGAACTCGCCCACGTTGAGAGTTGCCAGGTGCTAGTTCACACTCAAGGCCGTAACGGCGACTTGCAGGTCCCGATCGCCGATCATTTGGCCGGCGCGGGTAAGGTCGGCGAAATGGATCGCAAACAGTCGCGCCTTCGGCAGGTCGAACGGAATCACCGGAATTCGCGTGAAAAGGCCCTGCACGAATGATTCGCGTCGGATTCGGCGATCCGCCGAATCCGCGCGCTCCACGCCGATCAACAACTCCGCCGCCGTTATCGAGGCAATCGCCGGCGTTGAATGGTCACCAAGGAACCGTTCAAAGTCGAAACGCCGCCGCTCGAACGCGACCAGAACCGAGGAATCCAGGATCACGCCCATGTAAAGATTACTCCCACGGATCGCGTGCCGGCCGGACACCACGGCGGCTCTCGGCGATCACTTCCACAAGCTGACTATCCGGCTCGGGATGCTCGATCCGCCAGCGGCGGAGAAAGTCGATCAAGTCTCCGGAAGGCTCGCTTGCAGGAGTAATGGGCACAATTCGGGCGACGGGGCGGCCTGCCTTCGTCAGGACAGCCGGTCCGCCCCTGGCGGAGACTTCGTCCACAAGTTCGGCAAGACGGAAGGCCGCGTCCTCAACCGTCACGATGGCTTCGTTCATAATCGATCCTCCTACGCACGACAGTCAGCGATATCGGCGGAAACACTGCCTCTATCTTACTCGCGCTCCGCAGCAAGGGGAAGCCACGGTAGGCAGATTTCGAGGATCTCCAATGCCAAGCGGGCAGCACCCACGTGTGAGCCGCGTCGCGAGCCTCGCCGACATCATGGGCTCCGTTCATTTGCTGAACTGGGCCTTGGGCAAGTTAGCCGGGCTCACAGTAGAGTTCTCGCGCCCTGGCAATCAGAGCTTCCAAACGGTCCACAATGCTCGTCCATTCCCGGGGAATGTCTTCGCCGGAGGCCTGGGCCCGCAACTCCGCGATGCGAGCATCGAGGGCGGTCAAATCGGTGGAGGGACGGCGTACGGCGACTCGCTCTCGCTCGACGTGTTCCAACGTGGCTTGGACCGCCACGGCAACCATGGGACCAAGCAACAACCCCAGAATTCCGAACGTCTCGGCCAGGGCAATCACGGCCAGCACAATGAAGAGGGAATTGTATCGCCGCCGGTTGAACATCCGTGGCTCCACGACGGATTCGAGGACCCCAAACACCAGCACCGTGAAGGAAGCCGCCGCGACAACGGACAAGATGGAGCCTGGCCCATCAAGGACCAAGGCCGGCAGTTCGGCCACGACCAAGGTCGTCAACGCGATAATTGCCCCCAGCCAGGGAAGCAACCAACTCAACGCGGCGACTACTGCCAGCAAGGCGGGATAGTCCAGTCCCAACAGATAGAAGCCGGCCCCCAGCACGATTCCTGCCAAGAGGCTCTGGATGATTTCGCTGCGGGCGTACGCGCCCAGTTCGCTTTCGAGCATTCGCCATAATTGCCGCGCCGAGACGCGTTGCGGCAATGGCAATAGTGCAAGCCAAAGACGCTCGAAATACTCGCGATCGGCCGCCCAGTAAATGCTCAAAACGATCACGAACACGGTGTCCACCACTGCGCTGACTACCCCGAACGCCGTGCCGAGCACGAATCGAACCGCTTGCTCGCCATGGTGGCCGACCAATGCGGTCAGCAATTCATCGGCGAGGGGTAATCGCTCGCCAAGCGTACGCTCGATCCAGAGTACGGCCGACGAGTGTTCCGTGGCATATTCATAAAGTCGTTTGAAGTCGGCGGCGGCGCGGGCCAATTCACCGCTCACGAGATAAATCGCGGCCAGCAAAAACCCCGCAACGCCCAGTATGCTCAACACGTAAAGTCCGGCCAGCGCCACCGATCTCGGTAAGCCGCGACCAGTAAGGAAATCCACCGGCTCGCGTGCTGCGGCCGCTACGACCAGCGAAAGCAGAAAAATCAGTGCCGGGTCGCGAAACTCCCAAAGTGCCACCAGGCCCAAGAGCGTCGCCACGACCAGTGTGGTCACTTTTGCCAAGTGGGTCATGGCGCATCCTCCGTCGCGGCCTCACCCTCAGCCTGTTGCAAGTCCACGCTGAAGTCCCGTGCGATTGCTTCGATCGCTTCCCTGAGTTGATCAGTACTTCCGGAAGACGATTCCACCTTGTCGCGCAGGCGGATGTCGCGCAGCAATTGCTGCGCATCATAGTGCAGTACGCTCAGCGCGCCGCGTCCGGACGGCTGTTCTGGCTTTGCCCCCGCCGGGCTAAGCAGGTAACGGTTCAGCAGTACCTGAATGACTGCGGCCAGGGGAATCGCCAGGATTGCCCCGGCAAGCCCGAGGACCGAGCCGAAAGCGGCGATTGCCAGGAGCGTCACCAGCGGATGAACACCGACCGACTTGTCCATAATCCGCGGAACCAGAAAGTAGCCTTCGGCCTGCTGCATGAGAACGGCTGCCAGCAGGATCCACGGCGTCTTACCGGGGTCCGTAAACAGTGCCACGCCGAGCGGCGGGACGGCCCCCAGGATAGGCCCGAGCACCGGCAACACTTCCATGAATCCGGCGACCAGGCCCAATACTACGGCATAGCGAAGTCCTAAGAGGGCATATACGGCCGTGGCCGTGGCTGCCATGGCCAGGCAAACCAAGCCTTGCCCGCGAAGGTAAGCACCGACCTTCCCTTCCATCGCCGCGATCGTGTCTTGCGCCCCATCGCGACTGCTGACTGGCAGCAACAGCAACAGCCAGCGGATGGTTCGGTCGCCCTGCAGCGACCAGTAGAAGGCCAGCAGCACGACCCCGCAGGCCACCAAGAGCCCACGGGCTGCGATCGCCAGGTACGAGGCCGTCTGGCCCATGGTCGAAATCGTCTGCTCCAACTCCGCGGGAGCCCTGTTCGACAAGTACTCTGACATGATTCGCCGGGCAACCTTCGCCCACAGGGCGTCCCCGGCGTTGGCCAGCCATTGGTGTGTCTGTTCGTTCGCGCGGGGGACCACGCTCAGTAGGCCCCGAACTTGATGGATGACATACGGACTGACGACGATAATCGCCGCAGCCAAGAGTAGGATGAGGCCGGCATACACCGCGCCCACGGCAAACGGTTGCGGCATGTGGCGGCGCTGGAGGGCTACGATCATCGGTTCCAGGGCCGTTGCCAACACCACGCCAACAAACAGCAAGAACATCACGTTGCTCAGCAGGTAAGCTACGCCAAAGGCCAAGATGACAGCCACTACGACCAAAGTGGCGGCGACGACCCGCCGCGGCCGATCGGAATTCGAGCGCGGGGAGTTCATTCACGCACGCCTTTCCAGTCTATCCTGTTGCCAATCCTCTACACTTCTCCCATCGTGGTCTCCGCAAAATGCTCAATACGTTCGATTAGCTCTTCGCGGTTGATCGGCTTACTGACATAGCCATCCATGCCGGCGTTCAGGCAGCGGTCGGCATCGCCCGTCAGCGCGTGGGCCGTCAGGGCGATGATCGGCACACGGGCCTTTCTGGGGTCTGCGAGGTTGCGAATGGCGCGGGTCGCCGCAAGACCGTCCATGACCGGCATCTGCACGTCCATGAGGACCACGTCGAAATCCTGCCGATCCAGTGCTTCCACCGCCTGCCGACCATCGCGGGCAACCTGTACGGAGTGTCCACGTTTGCCGAGAATATAGGTAAGCAACTTTTGGTTCGTGGGAATATCCTCGGCTAACAGGACGCGCAATAATCGCGACGAAGTTTCGCAAGCGGTCGGGTTGGCTGATGCGGCGGTCTTCATGGCCTGCTCTTGGATCCCCAGCGCCTCGGCCATTACGTTGAACAGGGCGGACTGAGAAATGGGCTTCTCCAAGCTCAGGGCGCCTACGTCCCGACAGCGTTGTGCTTGACTGAGGCGTTCCGATGCCGAGAACATGAGAATGACCTGACCAGCCAGCTTGGCGTCGTTTCGCAGCCACTCGGTCATCGTAAATCCGTCGATCCCCGGCAGCATGGCGTCTGCCAGAATGAAACGGAAGTTCCGCCCCTCACTGGCCGCCTTGTGGGTCTTAGCTAAGGCCGTCGGCACGTCGTCCGCCGATTCCGGCTTCATCGCCCACCGTCGGAAGATTTCAACAAGCACGCGACGACTAACGGGATTGTCGGCAACGACCAGAACCGGTAGGTCGCTCAGGGCTTCTCGGCGGATGGTGGGTAACTCCGGCTCTTCCTCATCTCCGCCTCGCAGGCCTAATCGTGTCGTGAAACGGAAGATGCTCCCCTTGCCAAGCGCGCTCTCGACCCAGATCCGTCCGCCCATCCGCTCAACCAGGCGGCGAGTAATGGCTAGTCCCAAGCCCGTGCCGCCGTACTGACGCGTGGTCGACGAGTCTGCCTGGGTGAAGGGCTTGAAGATTCGTTCTTGATCCTCCAGGGCGATGCCGATACCCGTGTCGGCCACGGTGAACTGCACGATAGTATTCTCTCCTTCGGACGTTTCGACGGTCGTACTCACGACCACCGTGCCCTTGGCTGTGAACTTGACGGCGTTCCCCACTAGATTGACCAACACCTGTCGTAATCGCAGGGGATCGCCCACGAATTGTGTAGGCACGTTTCCGAAGTCACAGACCAGTTCCAGACCCTTCTCGTAGGCCCGAACACTGAGCGTCTTGACGACCTGTTCCACGCTCTTGCGGAGGTCGAAAGGTGTTGATTCCAGTTGGAAGTTGCCCGCCTCGATCCGCGAAAGGTCGAGGATTTCGTTGAGCAGTTCCAGCAGGCCATCGGCAGATTGTTTCGCGGTTTGTAGATAGTCGCGGAGGGTTGGCGACAGCTCCTCGCCAAGCGCCAGGTCCGTCATGCCAATAATTGCGTTCATAGGGGTGCGCAACTCGTGGCTCATATTCGCGAGGAACTGGCTCTTGGCTACGTTGGCGGACTCGGCAGCATCCTTCGCTGCATTCAACTCGCTCTCCGCGCGTTTGCGGTCGGTAATGTCGCGGGCGATCTTCGAGGCCCCGATAATCCGGCCGTTTCGGTCCTTTACGGGCGAAATAGTCAAGGAAACATCGATCCGTCGTCCGTCCTTGGTCACCCGCACCGTTTCCATGTGCTCTACGCAATTCCCCTTTCGTATGCGCGACAGAATCTCCGCTTCTTCCTGAAGCCGCTCGGGCGGCAGCAGGCGGGTGATCGGTTGGCCAATGACCTCCTCCGCCTGGTAGCCGAATAGACGATTTGCTCCAACATTCCATGTCTGGATAATGCCGTTGAGGTCTTTCGAAACGATTGCATCGTCAGAGGATTCCACGATTGCCGCCAGCCGCGCTTGTGAACTCTCCGACTGCTCACGCTCCGAAAGATGACGTTGCGCAAGGTAAACAAGCGTCGCGACCATCCCAAGGCATAAAACGAGCGTCAAGAATGTCGTAAAAACGGCCACCAAGTAGCCTTGACGGGATTGCCGTTCGCGCACGGTAAGCAAGTCCCGTTCCTCTTGTTGCATTGCCTGAACCTGCGCGCGAATCGCCTCCATGAGCCTCTCGTCTTCACCGCTCAAGACAATCTGCCAACCCGTCTGGGGGTCTTTCTTCCTCAAGGCAATAGCTCGATCCAATTCCTTCAGCTTGGCCGAAATCTGTGGCTCCATGAGGCGGATACGGACTTGTTGGCGGGGATTGTCTTCGGTCAAGTCTTTCAACCGCTGGATTCTATCCTGGATGGCGCTAACGGTGGCGTTGTACTGTTCGAGATAGCTGCCTACTCCCGTAAGCAAGTAGCCGCGTTGGCTTGTCTCGGCGTCCTTCATTGTCGAGACAACACTTTCGAGAGCGTCCAATACCTCCTCGGTGTGAACGACCAAAGCGTCGTTCCGGCGCAGTTGCAGAATGTTCCAATACCCCAGCCCGGCGCTAAGGATGAGAAGGGCCATAAGCGGGCCAGCGCCAATAGCAATCAACTTGGCAACTGGAATACCGCTGGCAAGCGTGATCTTCTTCATCTGCTTCGGCCCCCTGGCGAGTTGTTTGTTACAGAATCTCCTCTTTTCGAGGTACCTTAGAACAAAAAACGGCCATTGAGCAAGGCGCAAGGTCGTACGGTGCTCCCGTTGGCGTGGATGAGTCCCCAGGGGATTCGGGCCGAGCCGTGTCAAAGACCAAGTCCCAGGGGTTGCCGTTTTCAGGCTTGGGAAGGACAAAGAGAATCGTGTTGGCATGATCGGCGTTGAACATCAGCAGCATGGTGTCGCCGATGATCGGCTCCCCATGTTCGTCCACGTCGATCTCGCCGCCAAAGAGCTGCACGCCCAGAGAGCGCACAAACGAATCTCTCCAGGCCTGCTCGTTCATTTCCTGGCCGCATGGATCAAGCCACGAGATTTCAGGCGCTTCGGCGCCTTGAATCGGCTTTCCGTGAAAAAAACGGCGGCGGTGAAAGACGGGTTGCTCGTGGAAGACCCGTGCAACCCGCCGGACGAACCTCAAAAGTTCTGTTTTGCGCTCGTCGGGCTCCCAGTGGATCCAGGTCAACTCGTTATCGTGGCAGTAAGCGTTATTGTTGCCCCGCTGCGTACGGCCAATCTCATCACCGGCTTGGAGCATAGGCACACCCTGGGAGAGCAGCAAGGTTGCCAGGATACTTCGTATTTTCCGCTCTCGCAATTGATTGATGGCCGGATCGTCGGTCGGCCCTTCGCAACCGCAATTCCAACTGGAATTGTTGTCATCGCCGTCGCGATTGTCTTCCCCGTTGTCCTCGTTGTGTTTTGCATCGTACGACACCAGGTCGTTCAGCGTAAAGCCGTCGTGGCAGGTCACGAAGTTGATGCTGGCGTGCGGCCGGCGACTGCTCCACTCGTAGAGATCGCTGGAACCGGTGAAACGCGTGGCGAACTCCGACACCATGCCGCCGTCGCCTTTCCAGAACTTGCGGATCGAGTCGCGGTACTTGCCGTTCCATTCAGACCATAAGGCCGGGAAGTTGCCCACCAGGTAGCCTCCTTGACCCAGATCCCACGGCTCGGCAATCAATTTCACCTGCGAGAGGACCGGGTCCTGGTGCATGATGTCGAAGAATCCACCCAGCATGTTCACCTCATGCAATTCCCGCGCGAGGGTGGAGGCCAAATCGAAACGAAACCCGTCAACGTGCATCTTCAGTACCCAATAGCGAAGACTATCGACGATGAGTTGGAGCACATGTGGATTCTCCATGCGAAAGGTGTTGCCGCAGCCCGTGAAATCCATATAGTACCTGGGATCTTCGGCGGAGAGACGGTAATAAGAAGCGTTATCGATGCCGCGAAAGGAAAGCGTCGGCCCCATTTGGCTGCCTTCCGCCGTGTGGTTGTAGACGACGTCCAGGATTACTTCAATGCCGTTACTATGCATGGTCTTGACCATCGTCTTGAACTCGCGCACCGTATTTTGCGCGACGGGGTTCGAGGAATACTTCGGTTCCGGCGCGAAGAAGGCCAGCGTATTGTAGCCCCAGTAATTGCTCAGTCCCCAATCGACAAGATGGCGGTCGTCCACGTGGTCTTGGACAGGCAGCAATTCGATAGCGGTGATTCCCAGGTCACGCAGGTATCGGACGATTGCCTCGGTACCCAATCCCGCGTAGGTGCCGCGAAGCTTCTCGGGCACGTCGGGGTGCAGCTTGGTAAATCCTTTGACATGCATCTCGTAGATAATGGTTTTGTTCCAGGGAGTCTGCGGCGGCCGGTCGTCGCCCCAGGTGAACGCCTCGTCAATGACTGCCGCCAAAGGCGCACAACATGCGCTGTCGCGCTCGTCAAACGACAAGTCGGCCCGCTCATCACCCAATTTGTAACCCCATACACCATCCGACCACCTCGTCTCCCGTGCAATTCCCTTGGCATAGGGATCCAGCAGAATCTTGTTCGGATTGAAGCGATGCCCTTTCTCCGGTTCATGAGGGCCGTAGACCCGGTAACCGTAGACCTGATCCGGTAAGATATCGGGCAGGTAGCAGTGCCAAACGAGATCGGTGCTCTCCGGCAAAGAAATACGGCAGTATTCCTTTGACGCGTCGGGAGATTCGAAGAGACATAACTCCACGTTGGTCGCATTTTCCGAGTATAGGGCGAAGTTCACACCGCTCCCATTCCACGTAGCCCCCAGGGGATACGGGCGGCCGGGCCACACGCGCATCTTCATCGCTTCGTTCCTTGCGGACCTATAGAAACTATTTCAAGACGGCCACATCCTCGATGTCGGTTTTTTGAAACAGCTTTCTTATGGGGAATAAAACCACCGCCGGCCGGCAAGCAGCGAGACGATGAAGAGAATCAGGAAGACAACGAACAAGATCCTCGCGATCTCCATGGCGACGCCCTCCAGGCCCCAGAAGCCGAAAAGTCCGGCCACGAGAGCTACGATCAAGAAAGTCAATGCCCATCGCAACATGATATACCTCCACGAAAGAAATGGTTGTTTATGGTTTCAGCCAATTTGTTCTTGACGTGCTGCGCAGTCGACGCAGCGCGTGGCATACGGGACGGCTTCCAAGCGGGCCGCCGGAATCCTTGTGCCGCATTCCAGGCAACGGTCATACTTGCCGTCTTCGATCCGTTGCAGGGCGGTCTCGATTTGGTCCAACGTTACGGTTGCGCTGCCGAGCAAACTTACCGCCAAGTCCTGCTCGACGACACCGCTTGCACAATCGACCGTATCCGGCGAATCGACGGTCGTCTCGATGCCATTACCCAACGTTAACTGCGCAGTCTCGATCAGGTCTCCCTGCAATCTGGTCCGCAGCGCCAACAATGCGCGGCGCTGGTCCGCTAGGCGAAGGGGATTGGACTCACTTTCCGGCCCTGCCCGGACCGCTGTTCCGTCGACGGGCGCAGGGAGTGGTCCGGTGTGAGGAACCACGTGGTTAGGCCGCGGGCGGATTCGTTTGCCCTTAACGACAAGCAGACTGCCATCGGCCGGCATGCGGAATTTCCCCTTGGCCATCCCGTCAATTCGATTCCGTTGTGTCGCGATACATTGCTGGTTCATGTTCTTTTCCTTTCGTTTTGGCGATTCGGTCTAGTATCGACGGCCTCAACCGACTTGCGACTTCTGTCGGGTTGCATTGCGCTTGCGAGTTTGCGCGGCTTTTCGAGCCGATGCGGATCGCTGCTGAGTTGGCCGATTGGCGGATGCCCGTCCGCCGATCTTGCCTCCTTTTTTCGCCGGCTGCTTGTTGAGCGGTTCGCCTTGACCCGAACCACCCGGCCGTTTTCCGCCGCCAGTCATCTTATTGACCGTCGCCCAGCCCCGCTTCTCGGCTTCGGGCTCGTCGACACCTCGGCTCCGATAGCCCTCTTCAATATGCTGGGCTTGCCGCTTCTGCTTCTCGGTGTATTTTGATTTGTCGCCGCGTGGCACAATGAGGCTCCTCGGATTATTTGCACTGACATTGTTCTTTCCTTCTGGGCGTTCGATGGATGGAGCAAATCGCGCGCCGTTCATTTGGAGTCTCCCAATAAGCTGCTAGAGAGACTCTCTCCGCAACGAACTACGGCTTTGTGGAATTAATGATCAACTCCTCAATTGCCATTTGGGATCCGAATTACTAGGCCGCAGCACAACTCGTAGCAGTACAGCGGAAGAACCCTTTGTAGGCCCGTCGGCGGCATTCAGGATCGGCCGAGCCTCAGGATTGTATAAGTCCCCGCGCGGTGCTTGCTGGTCCACTGTGATTGTTTGCGAACCAGATCGTCGTGGATAACTTCTTGACGGAGCCAGCTTCAAGCAGATCTTCCCTGCAAAAACGAATTGGCATGGTACTCGCATGCATTCCTGCTTGTCGGCACTTCTTCGTTAGGGACATACGAAGGCCCGAGAAGTGCAGGGATCATTTTCTTGGGAGTGTATTGTCATGGTTAGCCAACAGACACTGGAAGGCAATTGGAACGAAATCAAGGGAAAAATCCGCACACGTTGGGGGCAGTTGAGTGACGACGATCTTTCTCAATTTCATGGCGAAGTCGACAAGCTTGTGGGCACCATCCAACGCAAAACGGGCGAGGGACGGGACACGATCGAGAAGTATCTGAATGAGTTGTCTGGGTTCACCGCTTCGACCTTCGGCCAGGCTGCCGAGAGCGTTCGCCAGTACTCGAATCGGGCCTCGGAAAGCGTACACAATACCGCGAAGCAAGCGGCGGATCAGGTTCGGGCCAGCTACGTCGAAGCCGAACGCCTGGTTCGCGACCGGCCGGGCGAGTCGCTTGCCATATGCTTCGGCGTAGGCCTGGTAGCGGGCGTACTTATCAGCATGATGCTCAGTTCGAAATGATCGGAACGGGGCGACGGACAGTCCGGAGCAACCGCTGGCTCGTGGATTAGCAAGCCAGCGGGCGCGCGGCGTAGGGGGAGCTTCTCGGAATGGTATCTCAGAATTTACCTGCCGCCTTACAGTGGCAAATGAAGAACGTTCGCGGAAGCCTGTCCGAGCACGCAGATCAGGCGGTGATGAAAGCACGGAGAGAGTTTGATTGGCGGCATTATGTCGCCAAACATCCGTGGATGTCGCTTGGCACTGCGGCGGCGGTGGGATTTTTCCTTGTTCCACGCCGCACATGCTGCAAGGTTGGCAACTCCGAGACGGTAACCGACGCCGTCGACCGCGTTGCGCAAGCGGTGCAGCCCTCGCCGCTTGCCGGCATCGTAGCGGGGGTCTTAAGTGCGATGGCGACCACGATCGCGCGCGAAGGCATGGAATTCGTTACGTCGTCGGTGAAACAGCTATTGCATCATAGCGACGAGTCGTTGGAGAGAAATCCTGCCGGAAGATCACTTTAGGGAGAGTCTTTGGTTGATGTGAGGCGTTGTTATGCGTGTCTTCAATGACAGGACCATGAACGGAATAGTCAACCCCTATAGGCGATCGATCGATCGGCAACTCCGGAAAGCCGAGGGAATGGTCGCTTCACATCCGGGGGCGGAGCTGCTACTGGCCACGCTCTTCGGAATACTCGTAGGAATTTGGATAAAGCGCAAATGATCCAGTTCAATTCAGCTAGAGCGGTCGAGTCGGAAAGCGTTCGGCAGAGCATCGGGCAGGTGGTCGAGGACATCGTAACCTTGGGAGGACTGCAGGGGCAGCTTTTCCAAAGCGATGCCCGCGAAATCATGGGGCGAATCGTGCAGCCGCTTGCCGTTCTTGCGGCGGGGACATTGCTCTTCCTGGCGATGGTTCCGGTGTCTTTGCTGGCGATCGCTCAATGCCTGATCGCGATAGGAATTCCTCCGGCCGCCGCTTACGGCCTCGTCGCCGTTACCAGCCTGATCGCCGCATCTGGAATGGCAGCGTGGGCCTGGCGCCGGCTTCACCAGTTGCCTCCCGCGTTTACACGCTCGCGCGAGGAACTAATTCAGAACGTATCCTGGATCAAGGCTGCCGTAAGACGTCTGGCTGCTAGGCCGGAACACCATCGGGGCGACGGGCGAAACCCTCCGGACTACTGACAGGCGCCGAACGGACCCTGATTTATGCGCGAAGGCTATTCCTCGGCTGCGACTGCCTTTGTCTCGTCCGTTTTCACATAGGCCCTGAGGACCTCGGCCACACTCCATGCCTGGGCGACACAGCCCCGCGGCGCATGTGGTGGCTCTGCATCGAATACCTCGCTGATCGTGCCGATGCAGGCCTCACCCAGATGATGCTCGAAGTGCTGCAGCAACTGCCGTGCACCGTGACGGTCATCCGGATAGACGCGAAGCCAGGCATCGATGAAGGGCCCCATCAGCCACGCCCAGACTGTCCCCTGGTGATACGCGGCGTCACGGGAACGCAGATCGCCGTCGTACTGGCTACGATAATCGGGATGGCCGGGCGCCAGCGAGCGCAAGCCTACGGGCGTGAGCAACCGCTGGCGGACGATGTTAAGCACGGGTTCCCAGTATTCTCTTCGGAGTACGGGATAGTCCAGGGAGAAGCTCAGAATTTGGTTGGGGCGGCAGGAAGGGTCGTCGCCCTGGGGACCGTCTACGACGTCGTAAAGACACCGGTCCTGCGCGTTCCAAAAACGCTCATTGAACGAGGCCTCCGCCCGGGCTGCGTGCTGGCCGAACGGTCGGGCGGCTTCTTCGCCCTCCTCGGCGCTGACCCATCGCTGAATTAGCCGCAGTGCATTGTACCACAGGGCGTTGATTTCCACTGCTTTGCCGCGGCGCGGCGTCACCACCCAGTCACTTACCTTGGCATCCATCCAGGTAAGCTGATAGCCTTCGGCGCCTTGCCGTAGCAGACCGTCGTTTGGATCTACGCCGATGCCGAAGGACGTGCCACGCAGGTGGTGGTCGATGATTTCTCGCAGGCGTGGCAGCAGAATCTGTAGCGATGTATGGTCGCCGCTGTAGGCCAGATAACGCGCGAGGGCGTGAAAGAACCATAAAGTTGCATCAGCCGTGTGATAGAGCCCTTCCTTCTCTCCTTCCGGAAAGAGGTTCGGAATCAGGCCGTTGCGGATCGAGTGGGCGAATGTGCGCAGGATGTAGCCGGCTTCTACAACCCTGCCGGTAATCAGCGTCAGACCCTCGAGGCTAATCATGGTATCGCGACCCCAATCCGTGAACCAATGATAGCCGGCGATCACGGTCCGGGCTTCATCGCCGGCGGCCTGCACGCGGGCGGCGTCCTGTACGCGTCCCAGCGGCACAATCAGGAATTGATCGGCGGCCAGGACCAATTCGCTGGCCAGCGCGGACTGGGTGAGCTGGTGGGCGGCGCCCAATAACCGAGCGCGCCGTTCCGTTTCCGCTTCGATCACGTTGTCCGGGGAGAGGGCCAAGATGGTCTCCCAGGGTTCCGTCGATGCTACCAGGGCCGCGTCCTCGCCGCGGACGAGATCGACGCGAAAATAGCCGGGACTCCAAAGGTCTCCCTGCGAATCGTAGCCGCGGCTTTCTTCCATGCGATACAGGAGTTGCGTAAGGTACTGCGGCTCCGAGGTAAAGGCTGGCCGTTGTCCGATAAGCTTCATGCGCAAGCTGGGCAATTCGGGACCGGCCAATAGCTCGTGGCGGCCATTCTCGCTAACAAGACGGAAACCCTTGGGCAGCGGCGTATTGACAGGTCCGTCATGCGAGCGAAACTGGACTGAGGGCAGAAGTTTCAGGCGAACGCGGTCCGGTCCTTCGATCAGGCGGTAGATCACGAAGACCGTATTCTGCCGATGGGGCAGCAAGATTCGCTTCTCTAATACGATTTCGCCAACACGGTAATGCCACACCGGCAGACCCGTTTCCAGGCGGAACTCAGCCAAGTAATTCGCGCCGTAGACCGTCAGGGGGCTGCCGGTCCGTTCCTCACCGCTGAAACGGACGTTCCGCCCGTCGGGCAAGCGAATCTGTTCGGAAAGGTGCGGAAGCATCATCATGCGCCCAACCGGCGCCGGCAGGGCAGCGATCAAGAGTCCATGGTAACGCCGCGTAACCACGCCGGCCACGGTTCCCGAGGCGTATCCGCCCACCCCGTTGGTGATCAACCATTCGCGCGTCAGCAACGGTTCCAACTGAGCCACCTGGGCTTCGCCCCAGGGCATTTTTCGAATAAGTTCTCTCACGCGGAAGTCTCCTGGCAGTACTCATTGTAATCTTAGGCCTGACCGTCCGCTCGCTCCACTTTCTCGGCGGTTTTTCCGCAGTGTTCGTTCGGTCGCCGTGTCTCCGCGGGAATCAGCAGCATGGCGGAGTGCCCCGTAATTGTCCAATTCTCATCGGTTTCCAACGGCCGAATTCCAGCGCCACCGTAGCTGGGATCTTCACTCGACCATCGCAACTGCCAGCAACGTCTGTCCGGTGGGGCCAATAGCGGTTCGGGCGCCGGGCTAAGGTGCAGGTCCACACCAAGATTGACGATGAGCAGGCGGTCGTCACCAGCCTTCCCAAAGTACCGCAGCATGAAAGCCGCGGCTCCCAGGACCGCTCCATCCAGGGCGCCTCGCCGCTGCTGGCCGATTACCGGGTCTTCGCGTCGCAATCGCAGAAGGTCGCGGTGCAACGCATAGCTCTCCCCGTGAGTCGTACGTTCGGAGAAATCAAGCTTGCAGCCCTCAAAAGTCCGCGGATCAGTAGGATCGGACACGCACTTCTGGGCATTGGCGGATAGCAAACTGGGAAATTGAGACAAGAATTTCAGGCGACCGGTATGCGTCAACGCCCGTGGATCCTGGCGTAGATCGGCAAAATACCGGAACGGGCGTGACGAGGCGAATTCCTGACCTTGGAAAAGCATCGGTGTTTCCGGTGCCAGGAGCAAAAGGGCGGTCATTGCCCGATAACATCCGGCGCTGCTAAAGGCGTGGCAGCGCTCTCCGCGGACGGAGTTGGCAACTTGGTCATGGTTTTGGATATAGTTGACAAAAGCGCTCGGAGGCAAGTCCAGGGCCCGTGTGCCACGCCGATTCTTCTGCCATCGGTACCATTGGCCCTGGAAGAGATAGCCGTACTTGACTGCGGAAATGAATTCCTGTGGCGTGCCGCGATAGTCGCTGTAGTAGGCCTCGCCGTGCCCGGACAACGCCACTTGCGCGATGTGGTGAAAGTCATCGTTCCATAGGGCATCGATGCCGAATCCTCCGTGGTCCAGGGGGCCGACCAAGTGTGCATGCTGGGGTTCATTCTCCGCGACCAGTAACGTAACGCGGTTCTTTGCCGAAGCACGAACTCGCCGGGCGAGGGCCGCCAGGATGTGCTCCTCCGAGGAGTCGTGGATGTCTTGCGTCGCATCGAGCCTCAATCCATCAAAATGAAATTCTTCAATCCAGTAGGCCGCATTGTCCAAAATGAACCGGCGCACTTCGGCAGACTCCGGCCCATCGAAATTCAATGTCTTGCCCCAATCGGTTGCGTGGCAATCCGAAAGGTAGTGGTCGGAGAAGAAATTCAGAGTCTGGCCCTCGGGCCCGAGATGATTGTAAACAACGTCAAGGATTACGCCCAAGCCATGACCGTGGGCCCGATCGATGAAACGACGTAGATCATCCGGGCTGCCGTAAAGCCGAGTTGGTGCAAACAAGCACACACCGTCGTATCCCCAACCGAAGCGACCGGAGAAATCGGCCACCGGCATCACTTCAACCACCGTGACTCCCAATTCGGCCAGTTCACCCAGTTGCTCAGACGCCGCCATATAGGTTCCCTCACGTGTGAACGTGCCGATATGCATTTCGTAGATCACTTGTCCCTCCCGGCCTACACCTCGCCAGTTGGCGTCCGACCATGGGAATCGACGGGGATCGATGACCTCTGACGGCCCCAATGGCCCTTCTGGTTGAAATCGTGAAGCCGGATCAGCACGTATTTGCGGATGGTTGTCCAAACGATATCCGTACAGCGTACCTTCCTTGGCTTCGGCAACCCAGCCGGCGTAATAGCCTTCCTCCTCTGGCTGCAAGGGAAATTCCGCCAATATTTGTTGCTGTTTGTCGCACAACACCACGACGACGCGGCCCTTGCCGGGGGCCCAGGCACGGAAATGCGTTCCGCCCTGTGGCATTACCTCAGCACCGACGGCCCGGGAGCGGCGACCATGGTTTGTCAGAACGCCCATATCGCACTTCATGGCTCACCAGCAAATCGATTCGTGACAACGAGCATTTCTTCCGACATGCAAGCAAATGATGCGCCTTCTTCGGATTGTGACTAATGCGGATCATTGACGCAACGTGAGTCAAGCTCGCGCAAGTCCATAGTGCGTCATCGCAAACGGACAATTACCGGCTCCACGTTTCGTTCAGAAATCCGTACTTGGAAAAGTGACCGAAGACTCACGAGGGTTCCTGCTAACTCGACGTCACCCTGCAGTTTCTGAGTAATATGGGCTAAAGGCTTGGCCAGCCAGCGCCCATTTTGGAAGTAGTTGGTCCACTTTTTGCGTAGCAATGGAAGCAGGGCGATTGTGAGGCTGCGAGTACACATCGCAACGTCGTCTTGTTACCCCCTTGCTGAGGAAAATGATCGAGTCAACATCGTGCTGCTTTCCGCCATCAAGGAGCAGATATGCGGGCTGGTTGCTCCGCTGTGATCGATCCGCTCATTATGGTCACGGAACGGCTAACCGGGAAGATCTTATTGAAAGAGCAAAATCATGGGGACCATTCTTCTTGTCCTGTTCATTCTTCTGCTGGTCGGGGCTCTGCCTTCCTGGCCTTACAGCGCCGGGTGGGGCTATTATCCGAGCGGAGGGCTGGGCCTGATTGCCGTAGTTATCTTAGTGCTTTTACTTCTGGGACGCCTTTAACGCAGTGCATTTCCTACTACGGAAAACGTGCCGAGACTGATCGTGAGTATGCAAGTGCCATTTTCTCTGGAATGATTTTTGCATACGACGTGTGATTGTGTTGTGATATGAACCCTATTCCTTAAGGAGGTGTGTAATGCGTAGTTTGTCGAAGATCTTTGTTGTGGCCCTTGGTGGGATACTTTGCGTTGCCGCGGTTCAAGCCTTCGCGGAGGACGCCCCAGCCCCGACCACTGCCCGCGTGTCGGACCTGCTTTCCCTGGCGGTCTATGGCACGGAAAACGAGAAGCTGGGAAAAATCGAGGACATTGTTGTGGATCCTGCGTCCGGCAAGATCAGCTATGCCGTGCTGTCTTTCGGCGGAATCCTGGGCATGGGCGACAAGTACTTCGCCGTGCCGTGGAATGACGTGCGGGTATTCTTTAAGGGGGCAACGTCTGCGGGCACGCAAAAGGAAGTATATTGCACGCTGGACGTTTCGAAAGAAGCCCTGAAGAATGCCCCTGGCTTCGACAAGAACCAGTGGCCAAACTTCGCTGACCCAACGTTCGCCAGCGACGTGCAAAAGTTCTATGGCTCAAATCGGGCGGCCGCCAAGATTCATGGAGGTACGACCCGCTGAGAGCGTGCTCAACTAACTACTGATCGTCGCGGTGAGAGAAGGCGAGTCGTGAACGAAAGTTCGTGACTCGTCTTTTTTTTGTTTCTTGTGCGCAAATCCCCGGTGCCTGTACTTGCCGCTATTGACAGATTATGAACCAACCACGGCGGTGCCCAAGCATTCAATGTGACTTCCAGGTTTTCCTAACCAGAAGTCTTTGTCGCATTGAAAGTGGAAGGCGAGCACCGATCGTGGATTACGAGAATTACGAGACGTGCTGTCGCTCGAAATCCCGTTTCCCCCAGCGAAATAATCGCTTTTGGCATTGGAAATGCACGATTGCCAAATGGTAAGGAGCGGAAAACGTAAGTTTTCGCAATAGAAGCTATCCGGCATTACGAGTAGTGAAAAAGACATTGCTCACAAATACTGAAAGGAACTTGCAGCATGAAAGCCAACTATATTCCCGCAGCATTGGTGATCGTAACTCTGTTCACGTGCCAAGCAAGCGCAGGTGATCTCGGCGGTGCGACCGCGGCAGGCCGTGTGGCCGGCCAGGAAACTGGAGCAGCCCAAAACGCCGCTGACGCGGCGCGGCGTACGATGCCCCCCGCCAATCCGAGTCCGCCGGCTGCATCCGACGCCAACGGTGCCGCAGGAGTGAACGTCAACGCGCCAGGGGCCGAAGTGCAGGTCAACCGAACTCAGGCACCAGGCACGACCGGTGTAAACGCCCACGTTCAAACGCCGAGTGTCGGTGCTAACGTGGAAACACGCGGGGAACGCGAGATCCGCGGTAACTCCTCATCGGACAGGCGTTTCCAAGGCCGAACTCGCTCAGCAACAAACCTGGTCACGGACAATCGGCCCGATCCGTGGCGCTACAAATGGGAGAACAATCGTTGGTGGTACTGGGCGCCCGACAATCGCTGGATGTGGTATTCCGATCCAGGCGGATGGACCTACGTCAATCCGAATGGCGGCTACAGCACGGGCTACGGTGGAGTGACTGTCGCCCCTCCCGTTCCCACGGTGCCCGTTGCTCCGAGTACCGAAACTGTCGTGCCGCCAAGCACGACCTACTACAATTACCCGTCATCCGGCTATTACTACGGTTACCCTAGCTATCGCTATTATTACGGCCGTCCAGGATTTTACTATGGCGGACGCGGCTGGGGTCGCGGCTGGTAAGTGGCGTTTCGCCCAACGTAGTCGAGTATTGATTGTCGCGATTCCATCGCGTGAAGCAATCGGAATCGCGGAAACTCTGCTTTTACAACAGAACCAGCCTTCGCTTGTCTTTGCTTAGGGTGGAGGGAAGCGATGGCTTATACAAGGAGTCACACATGGAGATTTTTGCAGAAATGGCGTTGCCGATTGCGGCTGCCGGTTATTCACTTGTCTATCTGCTGGCTGGTGGAGGGCTTGGGGGGGCAATCCTGATCTTCATCATTGCGAAGATGCTGGGCAGGTGACAATTATTTTCGCGGTTCGGAAACTACTATGAAGGAAAGCTAACATTATGAACGCGGACCAGATCAAAGGAAACTGGAAGCAACTCAAAGGAAAGATTAAGGAGCAATGGGGAAAACTCACGGACGATGACCTGACAGTCATCAATGGCCAGCAGGACGAGCTCATTGGCAAGCTACAGGAACGCTACGGCTATACGAAGGAACAGGCCGAACGGGAGATCAAGCACCAACGGTCCATCTGGGGATAGGGGCTGCTAACTCCCTGCTTTGTCGATTGATCCTTAAGATTTCCGAACCGAGCCGACGCGGAGAACACTCGTGCGTGTTTCATCGCGTCGGCTCTTGTCTGAATGGAAAATCAAAAGCCGCACGTGAAGAGCAGACCAGCGAGCTGGCCTTGCTGCGTGTGGTGGCGATGACGCGGGCGCAGGTCCGCCACCTCGTGCTTTCGCAAGCGGCCATAATCGGGCTGATCGGCCTGGGGTGGGCGGCCTCGACGGCATCGTCAAGCCTTCGCCATCAGCCGCCGCATGAACCTCAGTGAATCTCACCTTGACCTAAGGAGTGATGTATATGTCAGCACCAATCAAGATTCTTATCGTTGGCGACGACGAGCAGGCATGCACGTACCTGTCACAAATGTTGTCTGTGAAGTGGCAGACCGACATGTCCTGGATTGGCTCCAAGGCAGTCGAGCTTGCTCGAAAAAGCGTCTACGATGCCGTCGTGTTCGACTACCGAAAACCCGGACTCGACGGCGCCGACGTGTGTCGGAGAATTCGGGCGGCTCAGCCCGCGGCTCGCGTCGTATACATGACTGGGACTCAAAACATCGACACCGTCTACCGCGCGGTGGAGGCGGGCGCGGATCGGGTTCTTGCCAAGCCGGTTGACCCGGCGGAACTTGTTTCCGTTCTCGAAGAACAGTTGACCGGGGCGGCATGATTCTATTGAGAAAGGGACATTACCATGACTCGTTTGATTCTGGCAGCGATTGCAATCCTCGTCGTGATGGGCGCCGTGTTAGCCATGACCGGTGTTCTCCAGGTGCAAAACAACAAGGACGAAAGCAGTGTCACGATCGACAAGAAAGAGCTGAAAGAAAAGACCCACGAAGCCGTGAAAAAGACGGAGGAGGCGGGAGGCGCAATTCTCGACCGGACCGGCAAGGCGTTGCACGAGGCGGCCGACAAGGTGCGTGGCTCGTCGCACGATCAAAAGGCGCCGCCCACAGCGCCCCGACTGAACGACAAGAACCTACCGCATCCTGACGAAACACAACACTCTTTCCAAGAACAGGGGACATGAAGCCTGACGCAGAGCGGCCAGATTGTCAGGAGCCGGTCCTTTTTTGCACGTGGAGCGCAGAGATGCCCAGCCTAAGAAACACCATGCTAAGAAACACCGTGCGCAGTGAGATCGGCGGCCAGGAGGCCGGAACGCCTCCGTGTGTTGTGCTAGAGACGAACATCGGCCTGGACGGCAACGCGGCATCTCAGCTTTTGGAGATTGACAACCGCAAGTTGGTCGCCAGGGACGAACACGGAAACAACCGGCGGGAGTGGCGGCTGAGCGACATCGACGGCTTTCGCATAGAGCCATCTTTGGGGTCATGTTTTCTCCAGGCCCGCGTGGCCGGACAATGGGTCGACTTGATTCGCCGCCCCGGCGGCGTCGATCAACAAGTAACCGAGTCGCTTTCTTGGCTCGACGCGTGCCGCCGCGAGGTCGGCCGCAACGGCAGGCCCTTGGCGCGGCTCGACGCAGCTTCGTCGGCCGGGCCTTCCGACAACCGTCCGCCGCCAAGGTCTTCTCGCCGCTGGCGCACCATGGTCCAGCTTCTTGCCTTGTTGCGCCCGTTCCGGGGCAGCGTGTTGCTGCTGATAGCCCTTTCACTAGGTGCGGTGACGGTCGAGGTGCTTCCGCCTCTGTTGCAGGGTTACCTGGTGGACCACGTCTTGCAGCCGGAAATCGCCAAGGACCCCCAGGCGCAATTGGTTTTGCTCTTGGCAGCGATCGTGGCGGGCCTGTTACTGGTCCGCCTTGCGGCGACCCTGGTTGGTATTTGGAAGGGCCGTGTTTCCAGCCGTGTCGGCACGAGCATGACAGCCAACCTCCGCAACGACCTGGTGCGAAAACTGAACGAACTCCCCTTGAACTTCTACGACAAGAACCAAGTGGGGATGCTCATGAGCCAGGTCGCCTACGACACGGAAACATTGCACACTCTCGTCTATCACGCCACCAGCGGAGTCCTTCTTCAATCGCTGCAACTAGCGGGCATCAGCGTCATGCTTATTTATTTGAATCCAAGACTGGCCCTGATCAGTCTCATCCCGATGCCGCTGATCATTGCCGGGAGTTGGTACTTCACGCGCTGCCTGCAACCGCGCCATCATCATTATTGGGAAGCGGTTGGCAAGCAGGCCGCAGCATTGATGGGCATGCTCTCCGGGATTCGCGTCGTGAAGTCCTTCGTGCAGGAGGACCGCGAGATTCGCCGTTTCGACGAGTCGAGCCGCCGCCTCCGTGATTCGCGGTTTTCCGTCGATACATCGACGTCGACCTTCGCCGCGGCGATAGGCTTCCTTTTTGCGATTGGTACTCTAGCCGCCTGGTTTCTCGGTGGCCGCGACGTGCTTTTCGGCCAGATGACGCTCGGCGCACTGACGGCATTCCTGCAATACTTGGCGATGTTCTATGCGCCGTTGACCTCGATTGCGGAATCGACCACTTGGTTTGCCAATTTCTTCAGCGTCAGCCGCCGCATCTGCGATCTGCTCGACACCCCCAGCGAGAGTGGAAGCCCCAGACCGCAGGCTGCCCGCCCGCCGTTCCAAGGACGCGTGGAACTGCGGGACGTATCGTTCGGTTATGACAAGAGCCGGCCGGTCCTCCACGACATCGGTTTCACGGTCGAACCGGGTGAGATGGTTGGCGTGGTAGGACGCAGCGGCTCCGGGAAATCGACGCTGGTCAACCTCATAGCCCGCTTGTATGACGTAGATGCCGGGCAGGTTCTCGTAGATGGCGTTGACGTTCGCGAAATGGACCTGCGACAACTACGGCGGCACGTTGGAATGGTTCCCCAGGAGCCATTCTTGTTCCGCGGATCGATCGCCGACAACGTCGCCTATGGAAATGCGCAAGCCGCGCCGGGACAGATCCTGCTGGCCGCACGACAGGCCGACGCCCACGATTTCATCATGCGCATGCCGCTGGCGTATTCGACCCAACTTGGCGAAGGCGGCTCGGGACTCTCGGGTGGCGAGCGGCAACGCCTTTCCATCGCCCGTGCCTTGCTTTTCAATCCTACCATTCTCATTCTCGACGAGGCAACAGCCAGCGTCGATGCCGAATCCGAGCGGTCCATCTGCCGGGCGATCCGCCGTTGGGCGCGGGCACCATGTACCCATGGTCGGCGGACGGCGATCGTCATTGCCCATCGCCTCTCTACCCTCCAGGACGCCGACCGCTTGCTCGTTTTCGACCAGGGCCGCCTGATCGAGCAGGGTACCCAACCGGAATTGCTTGCGCGGGGCGGGCTCTACAGTAGACTGCTGCGCCTGCAACAAGGTTCTGTGCAAGAAGACGGGCGGTTCGGCGATCCGGTTGTTGCGGCGCTCGCGACAAGCGGCGCGGAAACCGTCGCGTTCCATGCCGATGGCGACGGCGCGGCGTTCTCCTCGCAAGCGCCGCGCGGTCGCGTCCCGTCGAGGAGCATATCGCGCGACGCGACGGAAGAGGGCGACGACTACGGGCTGCGCTGGCTCGATCCTGGCGTCGCGACGATTACCGGTGGCAGTCAGGCTACGCTCTGCCTGAGGGCGGACGGGGAGAACATCGATAACGCATATGCCGTTTGCGCACTACCAGCCGCATACGAACAACGGTACATCAGTCTGCGCCGTTGCGATTCGTCGGGACACGAACAGGAAGTAGGTCTGATAGCGTCGCTTGCCGATTGGCCGCGCGTGGTCCAGGAGGCGGTGTGCCGCTCACTCCGTCGCCGCTATCTAATGCGCCAAGTCCGCGAGATCCGCCAGATCGGCACCAGCGGCAATCAGCTCGTATTATCGGTGCGAACAGACAGCGCCACGGTCGATCTTCGCTTGGAGAAACCCGGCGAAGGTTCTCAGCCCTTCGGCAACAACGGCATGCTACTGACGGATGCGAGCGGCAGTTACTACATCATCCCCGACCGGGGTGCGTTGCCCAAGTGGCAACAGCGTCTCTTAACCCTCTACTTTGGAGACTGACGGGAGGCGATCGACCTCCTCCGATGCAGATATTATTGGGAAATTCAACCATGGTAACAACATCATCTTGCTTCCGAGACGAACCGGTCAGCGAAATGCTCGTGACCCCAGATCAACCTCTCCGCCACCTGTGGCCGATCGTGTCAGGGGGCCGTTTTATGGCAATCAGGTCCGCCTGCAATCGACTGTTGCAGCGGCTTGAGCGCTGTGCGCGAGAGTGGCAGGAGGCGAGCCGTCTTCTGCAGCGGGCCGCCGAGAGAGGTAAGCGTATTTCGCCCGCGGGCAAATGGCTGCTGGACAACTGCCATCTGATTCACGAGCACATTGCAATCGCTCGCCGCCAGTTACCCCAGGGGGACGGCAAGACGTTGCCGCTGCTTAGCGCCGGCCCGTACCAGGGCCTGCCACGCATCTACGCCCTGGCAGCCGAGTTCATCAGCCATAGCCATGGCCGGCTCGATCGAACACGTCTATACCAGTTCTTCCGCGAACATCAGTCTTCCGCCTCGTTGACACTCGCAGAGCTATGGGCGACGGCAAACATGCTCCGGCTGGCATTGGTCGAGAAACTTTGCAGCCTCGCGCCGAGGACAATCCGAGGTGGAGAACACGCGGCCGCTCCGGCCGGCGCTGACGAGCAGAATCAGTCCCCGGATACGCGCTCGATACGCAACAGTATTCTGAGTTTGCGCGCTCTGGGTTTCCTGGATTGGAGGAAGTTCGTCGATGTTGAAAGCGCGGTCGAACGAGTTCTGCGCGAAGATCCGGCGGGTGTCTACGGCCGGATGGATTGCGCCAGCCGGGATCAATACCGCCGAATCGTGGAACGACTGGCCAAGCGCAGCCCCTTGACGGAGTTAGAAGTCGCACAAAAGACGGTGGCGTGCGCGCGGAATTCCTGCCCCGCCTCGGCCGCCGAACAGCAGCCGCCGGTTGGATCCGAAGTGCGCCGCTGCCACGTCGGTTATTACCTGGTTGACGAGGGGCTTGCGACGTTGGAACAGGATGTGGCTTACCGCCGTTGTTGGCACGACGTGGTGACGGGCCTGGCCGTCCGGTCGCCGTTGGGTTGTTACCTGGGCGGAGTGGTAGTGGTGTGGTTGCTGACCTTTGCGGCGGCGATAGCGTGGCCCATGCAATTGGGGTGGATCAACGGTTCCTGGTCCAGCCTGATCCTATTGGCACTACTGGCGGGTGTGGCCAGCCAGTCCGCGGTCAGCATAGTGAACTGGCTCTGTATGCTGATCGTACCCGCGAAGTGGACAATGAAACTGGATTTCTCCCGCGGAATTCCTGCCGACTGTCGCACGCTGGTAGCTATTCCTTCGCTGCTCTCAAGCGAGCAGGGGATTCGAGAGCTCGTGGATGAACTGGAGCAGCGGTACCTGGCCAACCAAGATGCCAATCTCGTGTTTGCCCTGTTGACGGACTTTCCCGACGCCAATCAAGAAGTGCTGCCCAGTGATCGGCGTCTGCTGATGTTTGCCCGGTCGGAAATCCAACGGCTCAACGCCCAGTATTGCCGCAACCGCTCCACGATCTTCTTCCTCTTGCACCGCCCGCGACAATGGAACGAGCAAGAGCACGTGTGGATGGCCGAAGAGCGAAAGCGCGGCAAGCTGGCAGCCTTGGACCGTCTTATCCAAGCCGGCGACAGTAGAGCTTTCAGCCTCGCGGTCGGCGACCTGGCAGAGCTTTCCGCGGTACGTTACGTCATCACGCTGGATAGCGATACGCGATTGCCTCGCGATAGTGCGCGAAAGCTGGTCGGATGTATGGCGCACCCCCTGAATTGGCCACAGATCGATCCGCAGACCCGCCAGGTGGTCAAGGGGCATGGCGTGCTTCAGCCGCGTGTCGGTGTTCCAATTTCCGAAGCGAACCACAGTCTCTTCAGCCGAATGTTGGCCGGCGATCCTGGGATCGATCCTTATACGCGGCAGACGAGCGACACGTATCATGACGTTTTTGGGCAAGGGAGTTTCATTGGCAAGGGGATTTACGACGTATATGCCTTTTCCACCGCCCTGGAAGGACGATTCCCCGAGAACCGCATACTGAGTCACGACTTGATCGAAGGCTGTTACGCCCGCAGCGGGTTGGTGAACGACGTGGAGCTGTTCGAGGGGCTGCCATTGCGATTCCTGGCGGACATGAGCCGCCGCCACCGCTGGATTCGCGGCGATTGGCAAATCGCCTCCTGGCTGTGGAAGCAGGTACCTGCGGCACGCGGAGCGGCAAACAACACGCTGGACTGGCTGTCACGATGGAAACTCTTCGACAATCTGCGACGTAGCCTTGTGCCGCCGTTTCTCCTAGGGTTCCTCCTCGTTGGCTGGACCCTGGTTCCCCAGTTGGCCGCCTATTGGACCGCCTTGGGGCTGCTGCTGGCAGGCGGCCCATCGTTGGCAGCTTGCTTGCCCGGTTTCGTCTGCAAACCTCAAGAGAAACCCTGGTCGCTGCACCTCAAAGATCAGGGTGTAAGGTCCCTGAAAATGCTATCCGTTGAGGCATTTTCCTTGTGTGTGTTGCCATATACCGCACAGCGTCATGTCGATGCCGTCGCGCGCACCCTCTACCGACTATGCGTTTCGCATCGCAGGCTTCTGGAATGGACCACGGCCAGCGATGCGGAATCGCGATGTCCCCGAAGCTGCCGCGACCATTATAGGGCGATGTGGGCCTGCATGGCAACGGCGGCGGTGGTAACGGTTGTGCTGGGGATCGTCGATCCGCGGGCTTTGCCCCGGGCTGGGCCGATGCTTCTGGCATGGTTGGCTGGGCCGCTCCTCGCATGGTGGATCTCGCAGCCCTCTCAGTCGCCACGGAAATCGCTGCGGACCATTCCCGAGCGGCAAGTCCGGCGTTGGGCCCGGCAGACCTGGCACTATTTCGAGACGTTCATGAACGAGCGCGAGCACTGGCTGCCTCCCGATAACGTGCAAGAACATTCTCGTGCGAAAATAGCTACTCGCACCAGTCCCACAAATATCGGCATGGGATTGCTCTCCGGCCTGGCCGCCTACGATCTCGGTTATCTGCCGGGCACGGCTTTGATCGATCGCACCCGTAGCGCCTTGCACACGCTTCAGCAACTCGAACGCTACCGCGGGCACTTCTATAATTGGTACAATTCCCGTACCTTGCAGCCGGTCGAGCCGCGCTATGTTTCGAGTGTCGATAGCGGAAACCTGTGGGGCGCCCTGGTGGTACTAGCCGTCGGGCTGGACGAACTTGGCGATCGGCCCGTGGCGCCTCCACGTTTCTTGGAGGGCCTGCAAGACTCGCTGGCAGTGATCGCCGCCTTGCGGTCTGCCGCGCTATTCACTACATTCGACGACCCCTTTGACGCCTGCCTGGCGCAGCTCTATCGCCAATGCGCCGGGCCGTCTCCCCGCAGCGCCCGACGCGCGCACGAAGTGCTCTGTCGAATTCGCGCCCTGGCAGCTACGCTGGTCACTACCACGCCCGCGAATCGTCCCGCTTTGCGGCAGTGGACAGAGACTTTTCTACGGCAGTCGGCCGTTGTTCATCAAGAACTGTTGCAGTGGGCGTTCTGGCTTCGCATGCCGCGGCGGACTCCGAAGCGCGAGACAGTCCTGGGGCAAGCCTGCGAGAAGTTACGCGCCGAGTTCGACAGACTGGATGCTACCTGTACGCTCGGCGCTTTGCCGGAAACGGCCGGGCAAGTCGCGGATTACATCTCCTGGTTGCTGGCCAACAATCACGAGGACGGCAATCACGCGGGCGATGCCCGAGAGCCTGCTTCGAAGGTCCTCTCAGCCGTTCATCAGGCGGCCGAACAAGCGGCGCTGGCGGCGAGCGAGCAGCGGGCACAAGTCGCCGAGTTAACGGGGCTTTGCCGAAACCTCTGCAAAATGGATTTCCGTTTCCTCTTTCATCCCCAACGCAAGCTGCTCAGCATCGGATTCCAAGTACACGAACATCGCTGCGATAACAGCTACTACGATCTACTGGCCTCCGAAGCCCGCTTGACCAGCTTCCTCGCGGTGTGCCACGGCCAACTTCCGCCGGAGCACTGGTCGGCCTTGGGCCGTATGATGACCCTGGCGGACGGCAAACCCGTGCTGTTAAGCTGGTCCGGTTCGATGTTCGAATACCTGATGCCTGGGCTGCTCATGCCCTCCTACCCGGGTACGCTCTTGGACGCCAGTTGTCGCGCCGCCGTGCGGCGACAGATCCGCTATGCACGTAGGCACGGCGTGCCCTGGGGTGTTTCCGAAAGCTGCTACAATTCTATGGATGAGCGGCAGACCTACCAGTATCGCGCCCATGGCGTGCCCGGCTTAGGCTTGAAGCGGGGGCTGGGCAAGCACTTGGTCGTGGCCCCGTACGCATCGGCCCTGGCGATGATGATCGCGCCGCAGGAAGCATCGCACAACCTGGCGTGGCTGGAAGAGCAAGGCTATCTCAGTCCGCATGGCTTTTATGACGCAATTGACTTTACGCCGCAAGATCCGAGCGCAACAATCCGCCCTGTGCCCTGCCGGGCGGTCATGGCCCATCACAGCGGAATGACACTCCTGGCGCTGGAAAATGTCCTGCTTGGCGAGCCCATGCCGCGACGTTTCTTGAAGGTTCCCGCATGTGCAGCACACGATCTGCTTTTGCAGGAACGCATGCCCCAAGCCATACGGCCCAGCACTCCGGAGACGCGGGACGACAATCGCCTTTCGCGTCGCATCGCCGCCCTGCGCGGATGGCTTGCACCGCTGGGCGACAATCCTCCCGCCATGGGGCCCGATGGCCATTCGCCGGGCCGGACCGCGCCTCGGGGTACGGGCGGCAACTCGCTATGGTGACTTCACACGTCCTACATCGGGCGGAGAAGGCGCGGCGCCAGAGCCTGCCTGGACGCGGAATACGCGGTCCAGCGCCGTGCGGACCTCCGGAAGGACAGCGAACGACCTGCTGGCACTGGCCTGCTGATCGAGCCATTCCAAAAAGGCCATCGTGGCCAGGCTCGTGTTCCAGAAGTCATGTCGCGAAGTAATCGAGTAGGGCTCCGCTGCGCCGGTCGTCCATTTTGCCGAATCAGCAAGGCCGAACGGATCATGAAGCCGGTGCTGCAGCAGGAACCGCAACGCGTCCTCGGCACGGTTCGTGCCCGCCAGCAAGGGAAAGGCGGCGCTCCAGGGCATGAACAGGTCGTTCTGGCCGAAACTGTCATAGAGGCTGAACTGGCGGTAACAAGTTAGCGTGCCGTCGTCGCCCGCATCCGGCTGAACCAGGTAAGGCCGCCCCGTTTGTGACAAACGGTCCATGACATTCTGCTCGTAGCAGACGAAGTTCTGCCAGGGATTTGCGGCCAAATTGCCGTCCGGGTAGATGTCGACGCCGCGCTGGCGAACATCGACGAGCAAGTTCCACAGGGCCTGCGTGAACGGGGCGCGGAACTCCTTTAGTGCATGAACCAGGGGCGCGCCGCCGGACTCCACCAGGCCCGCCCGAAACCGGTTCCGGCTGCTGTTCCAGTGCCTCTCGATAAGCACGGAATGGCTTTCTGCCAGGTGGGCCGCCAGGGAAGTCAGATTGGACTCATTCGTGTAGCCGTCGTACGTGCAGCAAGTAAACCCCGCCGGGCAATGGGGGCCCGCATAACGGTAGGCCATGCACCAGCCCAGCGGGCAGGCGAAAGACGCGAAGTCGAAGCGATTCTGCGTGTGCGCAATCGCCTCCCGCAGAGTGCGCGAAGTCGAGGGTAACGACTTGTAGCGATGCAGCGCCAGGGCCATGAAGGCCGCATCGACCACGGACTCCTCGGGCAGCAGCGACGGCTTCAGGCTTACCCAGTCCACGTTCCGTGGCGGAACGTACTTGGCCTGATCGAGCAAGCGGTCCGTCGTGCGGACCAGCAGGGCAACGTAGCGGTCCGCTTCGCCCTGCTCGACCCAATGCCGGCGGGTAGCGGCGGGCAACATCCAGAGCACGGCGGCCGTCGTGTTCAGCCCGGCATCGGTGCTCTGATAAGAATTGTTGGGAATCAATCCGTGGTCGTGGTTGCGGGCGGCCCAGAGGGCATGCCACTGCCGGCAAGCCAATCGTTCCACGAGCGCCGGCAGCGGACTTGTATCGATGTCCACTGGGCCTCCCCGTTCAAATAGTGCCACGTCCGTGAGATAGATCTGGCCGGAGGTCAGCGCAGCCTGCGGCTCGAAGCGGAAGTCGATGGCGAGAATGCGGCTCAAATCGGGCTGACCGGTCAATCGCCAACCGGCAGCGGCCAAGCTCAGCGGCACCGCTATGGTCTCCCAGGCCGTGGTCGCGGGCAGTTGAAACGGATAGGTGGCACGCTGCTGGAGGCTATCGCGATAGTCTTTCAGTTGCAGCACTCCGCGCAGGGCGACGTGAGTCGCGTTCCGCAACCGGAAATCAAGCCGCGCATACGGCGTCAGATCGCGCGTTTGCTGATACTCCGGCGAAGGACCGAACCCAGACGCAAAACATTGCAGATAGCGTTCTTCCTTCGCCCTGACGGGGCCTAGCTCCAGGCAGAGAGCACCTCCGCCGGTTTGGTCCGTGCGATATTGGAGGGTTGCGCCTTTTGTATCGCCGGCACTCCACGCTCCTCCCCAGGTGTTGAGCAATTCCGTCCGCCGGCCATCATACAGGGAAACGACCGCCAGGTCGGTGCTGCTGGCGAGCGATCGGCACTGGCTGCCCGCCAGGATCGCGCTGCACAGAATCGCCATTATGGAAACCGTTGGAACGACACGGCAATTGAAACGAACTCGCATCACAAGGCACGCATTCGAGGAAGTCGAGGACGGCAATTCGCCCCGCGACAGGACATGCATAACCAGGGCTTGGTCGACAAGTGCCGCTACCCACGACTCCCACGGCATTCGCCCTCTGTCAGTATACAACGGTTCCCGCACTCGCGCCAAGATTGTGACAAACTCCGCACTTACGGCCGGTCAAGACTTTCTTTGGCAAGATCGGCATAAAAATAGCTTGCACGCATTTCACGACGGGGGGCATGCCGTTTGCGGTTGTGTTTCGAATTACGTTCCTCCTGGGGTCTGTCACATGAACGTTTTCCATTGCGATTATTGTCAACAGTTGGTATTTTTTGAGAACGTCTCTTGCGTCACGTGCGGGCACACTCTCGCCTATCTTCCCGATATCGACGACATGGCGTCGCTCGAACCGGCGGATGGCGACAAATGGAAATCACGTGCCGGAAAAATCTATCGCTTGTGCGAAAACGACGGCAAGGAGGATGTCTGCAATTGGGCTGTGCCCGCGGAAGCCACGGTGACGCTCTGCGAGTCTTGCCGGTTGACGAGTACCATTCCCGATTTGCGTGTGAGCGGGAATCGGGAAAAATGGTATCGGCTGGAAGTGGCGAAGCGGCGATTGCTTTACAGTCTCCGGCGACTGAAACTGCCTTGCGAAAACAGTGCTGAACGGGCAACCGAATTACGGTTCGAGTTCTTGGCGGACGCGCCGGAGCCCGATGGCCCGAAGGTGCTGACCGGCCACAACGAAGGCCGCATCACCATAAACGTAGCGGAGGCTGACGACGCAGAACGCGAGAAGCGTCGTTTGGCGCTGCACGAACCCTACCGAACACTGTTGGGCCACTTCCGCCATGAGATCGGCCATTACTACTGGGATCGCCAGATCCCTTCAATGTGGACCTCGAGCCAGCCGCGCAAGAACTTCGACAATGTTGCCGAAAGGACCAATTGTCTGCGGCGGACTGCCTTCCTGGGCGCTCGGGCCTTTGACGACCGGGCGTACTTCCGTGGACTTCAGGCATCACCGTTTCTTTGCTTCTTCGTACGGATACGCGCCACAGGTTACCGATTGGAGCGACAGGTAGTCCCTCGTTTGCCCATAGCCTATGGCCGGGCTGCCCGCTTTCAAGGCAAAGTTGCCGCCGGCCGCGTCAACCCAGAGCGGATCGGCGGCCTTGTTCGCCGAGGCGCTCCAGACGTCGGGAAGCCATGCTCTGGCGTGCTGCTGACCGCCGTCGATATTGTTCGCGTAGGAGTCGCCAGCCTTGCCACCACAGGCATAGGTATTATTGTCTCGCAGGAAGCCGGCCCCGGTGATCGAGACGGCAATGTTATTGATCACCGTAGCATTCACGCTTCCATTATTGTTGATCTCGCCGCGCATCGTGCCTCGGTTTGCGGGATCCAGGTTGTTGTTGTACGATGTGTTGTTGGCAACCGTGAAGCCGTTGCCGCTCGCCATCCCGGAATTGAATAAGTGTATTCCATAGTTGCCGTTCTTATAGGTGACGTTGAACGCAATAAGTGTCTTGTACGGATAAACGAGGTTCGTACCGCCCGAATTATTGAAAACATCCATGATGATGCCGTTGCCATCGGTATTATACGGATTGGTGACGGTGCCGCACTTCTTAATGAAGTTGTCGTGTAAAATGTTCCAGTTCACAACGTTGTGGAACGGGGTAAGCACGCCGAACGTCAGGTTGTACGCGTCGTCCGCGGTTGGCGTGTATCCCGTGGCGGGCTTCAATACGCAAAAGGAGATCCCGGATCCCCGCGCGTCGCACGTGGCCGCACAATTATTGTAAAGCGTGTTGTGAATGACATAATAGTAGTCGCCGTCATTCATTTGGATGCCGCTCTGCCCGTAGCCGTGGATGATGCAATTGCTCACCCAGATATGATGGCTCTGAAACCGGCGCGAACCGCCATTCCAACATTTGATACCCTGCCCATAGACTTGTTCGGAAGACGCCGCGAGTTCGAATCCGTCGATGATCACGTAATTCACGGTGTTCTCGCCGGCGGCGATTTCGAACCCGGCCGAGGGATTAGTGATCACGGCGCCGTCCAGGACCGTGCTGCGATAGACGACGTAGCCGCTCGATGAGGCTTGGTTGCCGCCGTGCGAAATGGTTGCGCCCGAGGCGTAGACGCCTGGCAGCACATTGATGCAGTCGCCGGCCTTCGGGGCCATATCATTCGCGTGCTGAATCGTCCGCCAGGGGTGCGCCCGGCTGCCGTCGTCGGCGTCGTTGCCGGTTGTGGCCACATAGAAATTGCGCAGGCAGGTATAATAAGGTTTGGCAAAGAGTGCCGGGCTCGGCCCGGGCTTTTCATAAATGGGCCTCAACTTGATCGTGAGGTTGGTGTCGCCCAACGATACGGCCAACTCTTGCTGCTCAAATCCGGCCCGTGCAAAGACCAGCGTAACGGTTCCAGCGGGAACCTCCGGCAGTTGTTTCTTGTCTCGTGCCAAACTGGGCGCGCGCGATTGGACGCCGGCGCTACCGCCGATTGTCAGGTTGAATACGCCCGACGCGCCGGTAATTACCCTCTTCGCGGTCGCTTTGTGATACACGATGACTCCGCTCAACGTGGCGTTGGTGCTCGAATCAAAGACGGTGCCTTTGAGGGAATGGGCGGAGACGGATTGGATGCACAGCAACATTGCGAAGATGCTCGCCCACACTTTGACGCCACTTGGTTTCATAAGAAGCCATCCGACAGATTATTGGTGGAGTAATTGGCGTCCTCGCACGGTTGACGAGGCCGGAGCGCTCGGTCCCAGGTCCAGTGCCCCGCCAAGCGTCGGCGGGGCCGCGGGCAGCGCTTTGTGAACTATACCCCCGCTACGAATGACTGTCAAACTGGCGATGACAATTCGAGGCTTTCATCAGCCCAGCCTACGGCACTGTGCCGTTCCGGCCGGCCGACTGGAGTCGCTCGATCCGCTTGCGAATAGTGTCGGCCAGTGCGCCGTCGTTGCGGACCATGGCCACGCCGAGGGCTTTGTGATAATGTAATAGGGCTTCGTCGAGCCTTCCGCAACGGGCCAGGGCATCGCCCAGGTTGACGCGAGCCTGGACGTTTTCCGGTTGAACATCCAGGCACTTCCGAAAGTGGCCGATGGCCGCGTCGAACCGCCCACAGCCGGCCAGCGCCGCCCCCAGGTTGATGTGTGCGTCGGCAAAGTCGGGCCGGATCTCCACGGCCCGTTGGAAGTGTTCGAGGGCCTCGTTGATCCCCCCACGACCGGCCAGGGCCAGGGCAAGGTTGTTGTGCGCCTCGGCCAAATTGGGGTTGATTTCCAGTGCTCTGCCGTAGGCCGCGATGGCCGCATCGACCTGGCCGCGGGCGGCCAAGACGATGCCTCGGCTGGTATGGGCCTTGGCGTACTCGGGGAAACTTTTGAGGGCCTCGTCGAAATGCGTCATGGCCGCGTCCAACTGCCCTCGCCCCAACAGGATGTTGCCCAGATTGTAGTGCGCGTCGGGCAGGTCGGGCCTGATTTCCAGAGCCCTCAAGTAGGCGGCGATCGCCTCCTCGCCCCGGCCGCTATCGGCCAGGTCGGCGCCGAGGTTGTTGTAGGCCAGCCAGCAATCCGGGTTCCACTCAATCGTGGTCTGGTAGAGCAATTCGCTATGGGCGTAGATCCGTGCCTGTCGCCAGGTCAAGACGGCCAAAACCAGCAACAATCCCAGGCACAGTCCATAGCCCGACAGGCGTCCCGCAAACTGCCGGTGTTTCCATAAGAGCGCGGCGCCGGCCGAAAACAGCGTGATGATTCCCAGGCTCGCCAGGTACTGGTAGTGGTTGGCAACGAGCGCATAGCGGAAGGTGTACAGGTTGAAAAAGCCCAAGGAGGGAAAGAGCGTTCCAGCGAAGAACAAGAGGGCCGTTAAGGGGCCGCGCGACCGCCGCCGCACGCTCCACGCCGCGCCCAAGAGCAAGATCGCTCCTAAGGGAAACAGGTACTGCCAGACCGCATGCGGGTCGATCTGCCAGCGCGGGTAGATGAAGGCCAGTTTCGTAGGCCAGAACAGCTTGCCGCAATGGAAGCAGACCGCACGACCGGCAAGCAACAGTCGCTCAAGCGCCGTGAACTCGAATTCCGGTCCCGCGCACTTATTGACTTCCAGTTCCCACCAGGCCGTGATCGCGCCCACGCCCGCTCCCAAGAGGAACAACGGCAGCAGCGGCAGAACGTCGCGGCGCCAGGAGAGGCGGCCCCGCCGCCACCAGCAGATCAGCAGCAGCGCGCCGGGAAGCGTGGCCGTCACGCTCTTGCTCAAGACCGCCAGGGCGAACAACCCGCCCGCCGCCAAGTACCAGCGGACCTTCCGCGACTGGTCGAAGTTCAGATAGGCCACCGCGGCGGCGAGGTACAGCACCGCCGAGAGGGTATTTTTCTGTTCGGAGATCCAGGCCACGGATTCGGCGTGTACCGGGTGTAGGGCGAAAATTGCCGCTGCCAGGTACGCCCCGGGAACGGCCAAGCGGCGGAGGATGCCTGCCGCCATCAAGGCCGTTGCGGCGTGCAGAACGAGGTTTACCAGATGATAGCCGAGCGGGGCATCGCCCCACAGCTTGTGCTCGATCCAGAACGCGCTGTGCAACACCGGGTAGTACTGGATGGTGGCCCTCACGTCGAACCAGGTGCGGTACAATCCCTGCCAGGAGCGGAGTTCGGGGCGCGTGACGTGGACGTCGTCGTCCCAGAGGAATCCGCCCTGCCAGGCGGGCTGATAGGTGGTGTAGGCCGGAGAATTGCACCCCGACCCCAACCCCAAACCGGACGTGCAAG
>CAZTPX010000026.1:0-78936 GCA_964615095.1 uncultured Planctomycetaceae bacterium
GGAGGCCCTGCGGCAGGAAGAGATTACCGTGCAGGCCGTGCAGGACCGCTTCCCGGTGAAACAAGCGCGGATAAACTAAGCACGTGGTAAAGTGACCGGGAGTTCGGGCCGTTGCCTCATGGAACCTGCGGCGAAGGCCGCGTCATGACGGCAGTTTGGCTCGGCTATTGCCTCGTTACGGAAGCCCTCTTCCTTGCAGTTCGGCAGCGCCCGTTCGAGGTTCGTTGCCTCACGGGCTTCGATATTCGTTTTCTGCCAATCACTTTCCGGATAGCCTCTCAGTGCCGCCGGAAAGTGCAGTAACTCAGCGCCGTGCGGCCGGATGCGTCGAACGGACGCGGCAGCGGCTGGGCGTCGCCGTGGCGGTTGACGGCCCGGGCATAGGCCTTGTACTTGCCGGGCTTCAGGTCGCGCACGGGAGGCGAAATCCAATAGGCCAGGAAGCTCGGGATGGGCCACTCCAGCGGCGTTCCGTCGCCCGACAGGCCGAAGACGTTCCGTGCCCCGCCGGGAATCGAGGCGGCAAACGCAGGCGGCGCCGGCAACAGCATGCCGTCCTTCCAAGGCAAGGACAGCAGGTAAGGATCCGTGTCCGGCAGAGGCCGGTCGTCGGGAATCACTGCGTACTGCACCGTCTTCAGGCCCGAAAAGCCCACCAACACCTGGCCGCCGAACAGGAGCGGTTCCTTCTGGCAGACCTTGGGAACCATGGCGACGGTCTTGGTGGGGCTCTCGACATCCTGGCCGATCTTGATGTAATCGTCGCTCGCCGCCGGTTGGTGGGTGAATACGATGCGCCGCACGTGCCGCGTGTTCTTGAAGCCGTAGTGCTCATGCACGATCAGACGCACCGGGCCGCCCATCCGGGGCGTCAGCCATCGGCCGTTGTATTTCAGCGCCAGCATCACCGAAGCCATGCCGGGCGGGTCCTCGAAGACTCGGGCCGGCGGCAAACTGCTGCACCATTCCTGCTTGGCCTGATCGTCGGGCTGCAGGCCGTGAAAGGCGATGCGGCGGATCGCCCCCTTGGGCCTGGCCAGCCACAGCACATCGCGTAGCGCCGCGCCCTCCCACAGCCCGCAACTGGACGCATGGTCCATTCCCAGGCAGACCAGGGTCTTGAGGATCCGCAGCGGACGCTGCTCGGTCAGGCGCAGGACGTCGGCATAGGTGATGGCGTTGCCGGCAGCCTTGGCGCGGGGATTATCGAGGAGCTTGCCGTCGTCGCTGATGACGTCCAGGGTCCAGGTCTCCCTGGTCAGTCCGGCGGCGGAGAGTTTTTCCGCGCTGAGCTCCCAGGGCTTCACTTTGTCGCCGCGGTAGTTTGAGCCGACGCCGACATAATCCTGAAAGTACTCTAGCTTGCCGCCCGGGCCTTTGAGGTAGGCAGCCAGATCGGGATCCATGGGCAGGGCGCCTGCTGTAGACGCGGTTTCGGCCGCCATTGCGCCGAGTCCGCCAAGTTCCAAGGTCGCTGCTGCGATCAGCGACGCCCCCAGCGCTTCGCGGCGGCTGATCTGCGGTACACCTTTGTTTTTCGGGTTTGAATTCGGCATTTTGGCGTTCCTCGACAATTGCAGCGAGCCTGAAACCGACCCAGGCTCGCAGTACCAACCATCTTACCATAGCCGGCTAGCCCGCGGTATTGGCCGTGCCGCCGCCATCATCTTCCGCCTTGGGTTCTCGGCTTCCGCTGCACTAAGAGTCTGTTCTGAAGGGCGTTGGAGTCCCGGCTTTAGCCGGCTAAAGCCGGGACTCCAGCACGGGTCCCCAGCCTTTCGGAACAGACTCTAAACTCCGGCCGCGATCCTGGCATCTATATTCCCTATGTCGATGCACTGCCTTACCGGTGGCCCCTTAGCCGGTTCCTGGATCAAGGCTCCACGCGGCGAAGGTAATAGAGGGCCCCGCTCAAGAAGCTTGCGGCGGAAATCACCAGACATAGACCGCCGTACCACCAGAGGACGATGAGCGGCGATCCCGGGTTCGGCAACTTCAGAAGATACACTACCCAGCAGATGCCTGTGACAACAAGGAAGGGTGTAATCAGCCCCGCACAGACGGAGAACGTCGGGCTCCGCAACATGCACGAGAAGAGCCAAGCAACGCAGAAGAAAGTCAGCCCCGTGATGGCGATTGAACCAAGCACGCACAAGATGTACTCGACGGGAGGCGTCGGTCCAGCGGGCCTAGCAGCATAGATAACCGCAAAAATCACAAGGTTCGGAAGCCAGACCAGTGGAACCGCTGCCAGCGCCACGAGGAGCTTGCTGGTGAGGATGCGGCCTCGCGAGACGGGCAGATAGGCCAGGAACTCCGCGGAACGGTCAATCCGCTCGCCGGCAATCGAATTGCCGCCCAAGAGGGCGAACGCCAGTTGCAGGAGTCCCAGGGCATAGACACTCGATGCCATAAAGGCGTCTGCCGGACTCGTCGGCCCTCCCGCTCCGCGCCAGATCGAAATTGCGACCAGCGCATGCGGCGCTACCAGCAGCACCAAGGTCGTGATGAAGATCAGGCGGTTCACACGGTAGTCTTTCCAAATGAGCCATTTCATGTTGTCGCCCTTTGTGCCTTGACGATGTCCTTGAAGAGGTCCTCAAGCCCGATATCCGCCACTTCGACGTGCGCAACGCCTTCCAAGGCGCGGACGTGCTCCAACTTCTCAGCTTGGAAGCCGCTTACGGTCACGAGCCACTCTCGTCCTTGCACGCGGTCATGGATCGTGCCCGCGGGCAGGCTCGTGGGTCGGCGGCCATCGACGAGCGTTGCCCGGATCCGCTTGGTTGTCGAAAGGATCTCGTCGAGCCGCCCGTGCATCAGCAACCGCCCATCGTAGAGGATACCCACCGTATCGGCCAGCCGCTGCACGTCGTCCAGCGTGTGCGACGAGATCAACACCGTTTGACCGCGCTGGCAGATCGTCCGCAACACACCGTCGAGGAACTCTTCGCGCGCGACCGGGTCGAGACCGGAAATGGGCTCGTCGAGAACCAGGACCTGCGGATCGTGCGAGACGGCAAGCAAGAGCGCCAGCTTCACCAAGGTCCCCTTCGACAGGTGCTTGACCTTCTTGCTGAGATCGAGCCGGAACAGATCCACCATTTCATGACAGGTCTGGTCGTTCCACGTCGTGTACAGGGCGCGGCAGAAGCCGATCACGTCGCCGACCCGCATCCAGCGATAGATGTGATGTGTCTCGGGCACGTAGCCGACCGAATCCTTAACGATGGTGGCGTTCTGCGCTACGTCGACGCCGAGCACGCGGGCCTCGCCGGCAGTGATCGAAAGCATCCCCATGAGCATCTTGATCGTCGTGCTCTTGCCGGCGCCATTTGGTCCCAAAAGCCCGAACGTGCTGCCACGGTCGATTTTCAAAGAGAGATTATCGACCGCCGGCGTGGAACCAAAGACTTTGGTCAGGCCCGACAGTTCAATGGCCGGGCCGTCGCTGCTGCTATTGGTCATGACTCGTGGCTCCCTTGTTTGCCGGTTTGTTCATCGAGGCGGAGAAGATCTCCCGCAATTGATCCGCGCTCACGCCGGCCGCGCGTCCCGCCCGCACACCTTCCTCAAACAACATGCGCACCACCTCCAAGGCTCCATTCTGGGCAGACGTCGTCCCTTGGTCGGACACAAAAAGCCCTTTGCCCCGCTGGGCGTAGATCAAGCCGTCTCGCACCAACTCGTCGTATGCCCGCTGTACGGTGTTCGGATTAACCTGCAACTCGATTGCCATGTTGCGTAACGACGGCAATGCCTCCCCCGGTCGATAGACCTCCGCCGCTACCGCGGAACGGATTTCCGCCGCGATTTGCAGGTAAATAGGCACGTGGCTGCTGGGACTGATCTTCACGGTAACCTCACGACTGCACTAGTGTCCTAATGCATACAGTCAGTTTAGCAAGGTCCGATAGGTCTGTCAAGGCAAACGAGAGAGATTTCCAAGGGTGGAGCTAGTACCCCCCCATATTAGTTGTCGCGAACGTGCGAGCTCAGCAACATTGCATCCATCGGCTCAGAACCCCAATCCCGGGCCGGTCAGCACTTCCGTGCCCAGCGTGCCGTCGGTCACGCGGAACATGCCGGGAAAGCGTTCGGCCCAGCCGGCATTGCCCGCGGGGCAGTACTGCCGGGCGTTGCCCTCGATGGCCGCCACGCCGGGCACGCGCGCCGCCAGGCTGGCCGAGTGCAGCAGCGACGCGCCCGGGCAAGTCAGGTCCTGCACGCAGAGAAACATGCCGTACTTCTGCGCGGCCGCGCCCATCAATAAGGCCCCGCTGTGACCCTTGCAGGCCTTCAGGGCCACGCCCGAGTAACCCAACTCGCGGCTCAGCAACAGGCTCTCCAGATCGACCAGCGACTCGTCGATCACCACCGGCTTGATCGCCGCCGCGCGGTGTATGCGATTCTCCGCCGCGATCCGCAACTGGCGCTGCGTGGGCTGCTCGATGTATTGCAGCCGGGCGAAGGCGGCGGGCGATCGTTCCCGCACTTGCTGGAGGAAGTCGAGCACATATTCGACGTTGGCACACTTCTCGTTGAAATCGGCCGAGTAGACCCACTGGCTGCAGCCGCGCGCGGCCTGGGCCTCGGCCGCGACGCGCTCGATCGACACCGTGCGCTCCACGTCCCAGGCGAGGTCGTCGCCGTTGAGCTTGATCTTCAAATGCGTCAGGCCGTTGAATGCGATCCACTCGGGCAGGGTCTCGGGAAGACCGTCGTTGATCCGCCCGGCGAGATCGGCGGCAGTGAGCGGGTCGAGGGCGCCGACGAGGTGATAGAGCGGCATCCGCGGCTTGGGCGACCGCAACGTGTAGCGATCGAGGTACTCGCCGGCGAAAGCGTTGCCCAGGTAGCGGCTCAAATCGGCATGGGCGAACTGCGGACCGAGCAGATTGTAGGAATTCTCGCCCAGGGCCTTGCCGTAGGCGTCATGGATAGCGGCCTCCAGGGGGCTGGCCGCGACGAGCTGCGCAAGCCGCGGCACCGGCTCGGCTATAGCGGCCGCCAGCCGCGCTTCTTCGGCCAGCCGCGCATGGCTGGCGGCCAGGTCGTGCGTGATGTCCAAGGGGTGCCCGAACTCGCGGTACTCGGCGGCCGCGCGGACGCATTGCCGCCCCAGGTCGGTCATCACCGCCACCGTTTTCTCCGCAGACACCTGGGCGCTGGGCCAGGCCCAGACGCCGCCCATAGGCATCGAACCGCAACCCGTGCCGCGGCGGCCGTCGCGCGTTTCCACCTCGACTTCCACATCCAGCAACACCACGTCGGTCACCACGCGCCCGCCGAATTTCATCGGCGCGCGGTACTTCAGATACTGAATGCTGCTGTTGGCCGTGCAGAGGCGGATATCGGTCGATTTGTTCATGGCATTATCAATCCGGTAGCGGCTTGCCTTTCGTCTCCGGGGCGAACCAGATCAGCACCATGCCCACCACGTAGATCAGGCTGATCGTCGCGCACGTTCGCGGGTAAGTCAAGTGTTCCTGGCCGGCGACCTTGAACCACTGGGGCAATTGGCCCGCTACGAGCACGCCGAACATGGCGAAGATGCGGCCGAAGTTATAGCTCAATCCCTGGCCGGTCGCCCGTACGCGCGTGGGAAACAACTCGGGCAGATACAGCGGCAGCCAGCCGTAGAAGGCGGCGGTGAAGCAGCCCACAATGCCGGCCATGAGCAGGAACTGATTGTTATACGCGTCGAACGTGTAATAGAGCAGTTGGCAGGTCACCAGCGAGCCAAGGCAGATAGCAAAATAAGCCGGCCGCCGGCCGATCTTCCCGCCGACCAACGGTCCTAGAAGCCCGCCCAGCATCGCGCCGATCGACACACAGACCAAAGCCGTGCCACCGGCATTTGGAATCTCTCTGCCGGCGAGTTGGCCAGCCCATGACGGTAAGAAGGCCTGTACGCATCCCCAGGTGCCGATCAGGGCTACGGAAGCCAGCCCGATCGCCAGCAACGTGGGACGAATCAACCGCGTGGTAAGGATCTCTTGGAGCGGTCCCGGGCCCGTGCGGCGTACGGACTGCCGCCAACGCTTCGATTCGGGGATCCACAGTACGATAAACAAAGCCAAGACCGCAGGCGTGGCACAGGCCACCATGATCCACCGCCAATGGTCGGGCGTGGGTGGGTACCACCTGACCAACAGTCCGATCATGAGGTATCCCACGTTGCCCGTCGCACCGATGCCGCCGGAGAGCAGCGGCCGCAATCGCTCGGGCCAACACTCCACGACCAGGGCCACGCCCAGCGACCATTCGCCGCCCATGCCCAATGCCGCCAGGAACCTCAGCACGCCGAGTTGCCAAGGCGATGTGGCCAGGCAACAGAGGCCGGTAAAGAGCGAATAGGCGAGGATGCTCAGGGCCATGGCGCGAACGCGACCGATGCGGTCGCCCAGCCAGCCGAAGAAGACGCCCCCGCAGGCGGCCCCCAGCAGGAAACTCGCCATGAGGAAAGAAATCCAAGGCACGATTATCGCATCTGACGTTTTTTCATCGGGGAGGCCCAATAGCCCCAGCAGCACGGGCCGTGCCACGCCGGAAAAGAGGCCCAGTTCCACTCCGTCGAACATCCAGCCGAGGAACGCGGCGATGAGCACCAGCCACTGACCGCGATTCAAGCCGGCGGGTTCCTTGCCCGTTGGTGTTTCGCTCGCTGCCTCGTGCTGGACGCTCATATTCTCTCTTTCAGTTGTGAATAAAGTGTATTCAGGGCCTTGCCGAACTCACTGATGGCCAGCCGGTGGTCGGCCTTACACTTCATCAATTCACCCTTGGTCTTCTCCAGTTCAGCGTGGCACTTGATCAACTCGGCTTTGGTGCTCTGCAACGTCTCCGTGCATTTTGCGTAAGCGGCCTGACACTGCTGCAAACCGGCCCTGAGCTTTTGTAGTTCGGCATTGCCCTTTGCCAACGGGCTGTCGCCGCTGATTCCGTGGCGCCGATTGAGTTGTTGTATATGATCATACCAGAACTGGGTGTTGGTGACATCGGGACAGGGCTGGGGCGGTTCGAAGAGGTGGTTGCCCTCTTGTCCTGCCATTGCCAAGATGTCGGCGGCACGCCAGTTGTGCGGGTTCTTGCTGCCGTGCCCCATCTTCTCGACAACTTCGGTCGGGCTGGTGAAGTGCCGCAGGCAGAAGGCCCCGGCCGAGTTGTCCGAGAAATGCAGAAAGCTATCTTGCTGGATCTGATAAATGTAGACTAGATGCCTAGCCATGATGTTCTCCCACCTTGAATCACCCAGATAGAGCCACCCATTAGAACACCTTCGATTGTAGTTTGTGGGGGTGGCGCCTGCAAGTAAGTGCAACGCCGACTTGGCTCTTGGTAACTGTTTAGCGGAACACAGGAACAGACCCCAGCCCGCTTGCCGGGCTGGTGAAAGAGTTTTTTAGCGAGTAAAACCTACGCCAATCGATCCAACGACCCCTGCCGGCTCGTCCGGCCGGTGAATGAGTCTTGCAAGCGATGCGGGCTGCGGGCATCGCCAAAAGACTTCTTCACCTGCCGGACGAGCCGGCAGGGGTCTACGAAGTATTCTTGGCCATCCGTCTTCGCTCACAAGACTCTCTCACCTGCCAGGCAAGCTGGCAGGGGTCGTCTTCTTAGTTCCGCCAAATAGTTACGGCTCTTGCTTTTTCCATTCCGCGATGTCAATATCGGGTAGAAGGAGATAATTATGAGAAACGGCAAACTATTGATTGTAGCGGTTTTGCTCGTCTTGTTCCTGGGAGTGGGACCCAGTCTCGCGGCCGATGCGGCCAAGAAGGCGGCCCGGCTGACCTCCAAGTCGCCCGCTGCGGCTCCGTACCAGATCACCATCGACTATACCGACGCGCCGGAATTGAAGGACTGGGTGGAGAAGAAGCTCCAGCCCACCGCCGACACGTGGTATGCCAAGATCGTCAAGACCCTGCCGAGCAAGGATTTTACGCCCCCGGCGCGCGTGTCGATCGTCATCACCGATGGTTATCGCGGCGTGGCGGCCACCGGCGGGAACCACGTCGAGTGTAATTCGGGCTGGTTCAAGGAAAACCGCGACGGCGAGGCGCCCGGCGCCGTGGTCCACGAGCTGGTGCATGTCGTGCAGCAGTACAGCCGCCGCAGGGGCGGCGCGTCCAACCCGGGCTGGCTGGTGGAGGGCATTGCCGACTATATTCGCTGGTTCAAGTACGAGCCGGAGCCGACCGGATGTCGCCCGCGGAACCCGGACAAGGCCAGCTACACCGACAGCTATCGAACGACGGCGGGGTTCCTGAACTACGTTGTCGAAAAGCACGACAAGGAGGTTGTGGTGAAGCTCAACGCGGCCATGCGCCGGGGCAAGTATAGCCCGGGCCTGTGGAAGGAGTACACCGGCAAGACCGTGGATGAACTATGGAAACAATACGTGGCGACGCTGCGCTAGGCTTCTTGAAACCACGAAACGCCTTTCAGATTCGGCCAAGGGCTTGCCCTGGCTTGTGCTTCGGATTAGTATGGGCAAAAACGACATCCCACTGTTTTTTGCCATGGAAAGTCGACACATGAATACTACAAAAACCCTCGGACTTTGCTTTTTGTCCCTTCTTCTGGCCGCCTATCTTCAATCGACTGCTGCGGCGGGCGACCGTGTGACGGTCAATTTCGACCGCGATTGGCGGTTCCACCTGGGCGACGTCAAGAACGGTCAAGGCGCCGAACTGGATGACTCGTCCTGGCGGCAGCTCAACGTGCCGCACGACTGGAGCATTGAAGGCCGTAAGCCGGATGGTCAGCCCGCCAGCGCTACGGCTCACTGGGAAGGCCCCTTCGATCCGAAATCCCCGGCGGGCGAGGGCGGCGGATACCTTGACGGCGGCATCGGCTGGTATCGCAAGACGTTCGCCACGCCCGCGGAGGCCAAGGGCCGCCGGGTCTCTATCGAGTTCGACGGCGCCTACATGGACAGCGACGTCTGGCTCAACGGCAAGCACATCGGCCGGCATCCCTACGGCTACACGAGTTTCGCCTACGATCTGACCGCCGCGCTGAAGCCCCAAGGCAAGAACGTCCTGGCCGTGCGGCTCGACGTCACTCAGCCATGCAGTCGCTGGTATTCCGGGGCGGGCATCTTTCGCCACGTGCGGCTGCAACTGCTTGATCCCGTACACGTGGCCCACTGGGGCACCTATATCACCACTCCCACGGTCCTGCCCGATGCGGCCGAAGTGAAGATCGTCACCCGCGTGGAGAACCAGGGCGCCGCCGAGGCCGACGTGTTTCTCTGGACCGACATCATCACGCCGGACTTCAAAGTCATCCGCGTCGCCGCCGAGCCGCCCAAGCGCATCATTACCGCGGGCGCGGAAACGACGTTCGAGCAGACGGTCTCCCTGCCCCAGCCCAAACTCTGGTCACCCGCCGCGCCGCAACTGTATTGCGCCACTTCGCACCTGACTGTAAACGGCGAGACGACCGATTTCATCACGACCAACTTCGGCATCCGCACCATCGAGTTCACCAAGGACCGGGGCATGCTGATCAACGGCCGGCGGGTGCCCGTCAACGGCGTCTGCGACCACCACGACCTGGGCTGCCTGGGGTCCGCCGTACACCGCCGCGGCATCCAGCGGCAACTGGAGATCCTCAAGGGCATGGGCTGCAACGCCATCCGCACGAGCCACAACCCGCCCGATCCGGAACTGTTGAACCTTTGCGATGCGATGGGGTTCGTGGTCATGGACGAGGCCTTCGACGAATGGAAGGCCGGCAAGACCCCGCACGGCTACGGCCGCTTCTTCGACCAGTGGAGCGAGCGCGACCTGGTGAGCATGCTGCACCGCGATCGAAACCACCCCTGCATCGTGCTCTGGAGCATCGGCAACGAGATCCCCGAGCAGGGCGCGGCCAACGGCTATGAGATGTCCAAGCGGCTGGCGGACATCTGCCGCCGCGAGGACCCCACGCGGCTCACGGTATCCGCCTGCAATGATCCCGGCGGGGCCACGCGCACGGGCTTTGCCAAACCGCTGGGCGTTTTCGGCATCAATTACAATATCGGCGCTTACAGCCAATTCAAGGATAAATACAACCTCATCGGTTCCGAGACCGCCTCGGCCCTGAGCACGCGCGACGAGTACGGGCTGAAGGTCGGCAAAGATGGGAAGGTGCAGATCCAGCGGGAGTTCGACCACCAGGTGACCTCCTACGACCTGGCAGCCCCGGGCTGGGGCTACATTGCCGAGACCGACCTGCTGGCGTTGCAACATGCGCCCTGGGTGGCCGGCGAGTTTGTCTGGACCGGTTTCGACTACATCGGCGAGCCGACGCCCTATGGCTGGCCGTCGCGGAGTTCCTACTTCGGCATCATCGACCTGGCCGGCTTCCCCAAGGACCGCTACTACTTCTACCGCAGCGTCTGGCGGCCCGAGCCGCTGGTGCATCTCTTGCCGCACTGGACCTGGCCGGCCTTGGCAGGCAAGGGAATCCCCGTCTGGGCCGTGACAAATTGTGACACAGTGGAACTCTTCCTCAATGGCAAGTCGCTGGGTGAAAAGAAGCTCGACCGCGAGCACTCCTTGCACGTCGAGTGGTCTGTGCCTTACGCGCCGGGGATCCTGCGGGCGGTGGCCAAGACGGGCGGCAAGCAAGTGGCCAGTGACGAAGTCCGCACGGCGGGCAGCCCCAAGCGGCTGACGCTGCGGCCCGACCGTGCCAAGTTCCTGGCCGACGGCGACGACCTTTCCTTTGTCGAGGTCCGCGTGGTCGACGAGCAAGGCGTCGTTTGTCCGGCGGCGGGCAATCTGGTGCGTTTCCGCCTCTCTGGTTCGGCGACGATTGCCGGCGTGGACAACGGCGACCCGATCAACCACGAGCCGTTCAAGGCTGACAAGCACAAGGTATTCCACGGCCTGGGTCTGGTGGTGGTGGGCGCCAGTCGTACGCCCGGCAAGATCAAACTGCGGGCCGAGGCCGACGGGCTGGAAAGCGCTGAGGTTTCGTTGGAGACCGCCCAGCCGCCCAAACTGCCACGGTAAGATTGCTTGCTGTAGGGATGGCCAAAGGTGGTGTGGCAACAGTCGTTCTGGAGCAATACAATAGAGTTGCTGTTTCTTGTCGCAAATGGTCGCAGGAGTTTCACATGGACCGAATTACTGTGGCCGAGGCTGCTCGCGACTTTATCGCATTGGTGGATCGTGTCTATTCCGAGGGAACTCCCGTCGAGTTGGAGCGGGATGCGCGCGTCATCGCTTGCCTCAGTCCGGTACGTCCCCAGTCGGCTTTGAAGGTGCGGGACCTGACCGCGTTTCTCCAAGCCCTTCCCAAGCTGGGCGATGACGCCGCCGCATTTTCAGAAGATATTCGGGCGAACCGCCGTGAGTTGCCGGTGGAGGCCGACCCGTGGGGTTGATGGTCGAGCGTGTTCATTCGGCCCCCTAACTCGATATGCCAACCGAGACCTTATGACGGAACCCAAGCCCCATAGCTGTTGGTGTCGCCTCACGCCCGACCGTGTCGTGCTGCTCCTGCTAGTCATGGGTTGCCTGCTTTGGCTGTCGAATCGACTGGGCTGGCCGGCGTGGCAGAAGGGCTACGCGGTGCTGGTGGCCTTGGCGTTGATCGGCATTGCTGCCGTGCTGATGTTGTTGTGGTTAATCGTTTGCCTGCTTTTCCGATGGCGATTCCAATTTGGGATACGCTTCCTACTGATGCTGACTGTGCTTGTCGCCTTGTTGTTCGGTTGGCCGGTGGCGGAAATCAGAAAGGCAAGAGAACAAAGGGCGGCAGTGGAGATGATCGAAAACTTAAGAGGGCGGGTTATTTATGGTTGGCAGTACCATGCGGACGGTACACGTCTGCCAAATGCGCAGCCACCGGGGCCCGCGTGGTTACAGAAACCGCTAGGCGTCGATTTTTTCACAGAGGTTACCAAAGTATACCTCGGCGACGCCGACGTTAGGGACATTACCGACGCCCAAATGGAACGCCTCAAGTGCTTGACACAACTTGATGCACTGTACGTTCGCAGCCGCAGGGTCACTGACGCGGGCGCGAAATGCATCGCGGAAATGCCCCGCCTCAAAGAGTTGTTTCTCTGCGACACCGCGGTCACCGATGCCGTCTTGGAAAGTATTGAACACTTTACGCAACTCGAGCTTCTGTTTCTTAGAAGTGCCAAAATCACGGACGCCGGATTGAACCGCCTCAAAGGCTTGGTGTTACTTCGACGGTTATATCTTGGGGGCACGCAAGTCAGCGATGCCGGGCTGGAGAACCTCAAAGGCTTGACACGACTTGATACCTTGGAGTTGCGTGGCACACGTGTTACCGATGCCGTATTAGAGAACATAAAAGGACTGTCGCAGCTCCGCATCTTGGACCTTAGCGCGACGCGTATTACCGATGCCGGACTGCAAAAGCACCTCAAAGTTCTGGCCGAACTCGAAACACTGAACCTGGACAATACGCAGGTTACGGACGGTGGATTAGAGCATCTCAAGGACTTGATCAACCTTCGGGTCTTGGAACTCGCAGGTTCTCAGGTCACGTACGCGGGTGTAGAAAAGCTCCGGCAGGCATTGCCGAATTGCCGTATCGAAAGCTCGGCGATTCCAAGCTTGATATACACCCCCGCACCGTAGGCAATTCCTTTTACATAAACTCTACGTCGGGGTAAGTCAATCTTGGAATAAAACTCCCGCAGCGGAACCAATCCCGCCCGCCAAACGTCCAATTACCGGGCCACTGGCAAACCCGCCGTCCCTGGATTACGATAGATAGCACCTCTTTCGAAGGGTCCGATCATGTTCCGCAGCACATTTTGGCTATTTCTGCTACTTCCTCTCCTGGTCACGCCCTGTCTGGCCGGCGTCGATCTGGTGACACTGCCCACGCGCGAAGGCACGCAGCTTACGATTTATAACTCGGAAGACATCACCATGGTTCGCGAGCACCGCCTGCTGACCGTCAAGGAGGGCGTGAACCGCATCCAGTTCGCCTGGGCCAACACGCTCATCGACCCGACCAGCATCGAGTTCCGCATTCTCGACCAGCAGGACAAGGTCGATCTGGTGGACACCACCTTTCCCGCCGGCCGCAACGACGCCTTGCAATGGAACATCAAGAGCCAGATCGCCGGCAAGATCGCGGTCGAAATCAGGTACTTCACTTCGGGCATTACCTGGGCCGCCGACTATGTGGGCATCGCCAACGAAGACGAGACGAAACTCAACGTGACCGGCTACGTGCGGGTGACGAACAGTTCCGGCGAGCAGTACGACAACGCCCAGACGCGCCTGGTCGTGGGCAACATCAACCTCGTGGAGAAAATCGCCGACCTGGCCACGCGGCCAGCGCCCGGCGAGTGGAAGAAGCTCGAAGTCGAGAAGCGAGCCAAGCTGCAGCGCCGCTTTGATGAAGCCGCCAAAGAGGCTGAGCAGAAAGATAAGCAAGTCGCTGAGGAGCCCGAAGAGGCTGCCCTCGAGAAAGGGAAGCAGGTCATCAAGCAGGGCCTTTCCGAATACTTCCTCTTCACTATCGAAGGCCGCGAGGATATCAAGGACAAGGAACCCAAACGCCTGGTGGCCATGAAGGTGGCGGAAGTGCCGCTGGATTCGATCTACAAGCTTTCGGACCGTAGCGGCGATCAGCAATTCACCAAGTTCTACCGCTTCAAGAACGTCAAGCTCTTGGACGAGCAAGGCCCAAACAAAGGTAAAGAGAAGAAGCTCTCGGCGATGGAGAACCTGGGCCTCTCGCCCTTGCCCAATGGCGCTGTAAGGCTCTTCTCGGAATACAAGAACCGGGATCTGGCCTATGTTGGCGGCACGGACACCAAGTACGTGCCCATCGGCGACCGCGTGGAAGTCAATGTGGGGCCGGACAAGGACATCACGATCCACCGGCGGCTGAAGGACCAGAAGACCGGTAACGTTGTCGCCCGGCAGTACAAACGGCGGCTCGACGACAAGTTCGTCCTCTACTACGACCTGGTGGATTATGACGAGACGTTTTTCTACGAGGAAGAACTGGTTTCCGGCAAGCCCGTGCCGGCCAAGGTGGAAGTCGAAAGGCAATTCGACGCCAACGTCGTGCTTTGGGGCGAAGGCGAGCCGCCCAAGGGCTGGACCAGCAACGAATCCGGGGCCTACGTCGATCTGCACACGATCACCGGCCGCGTGGAACGGGTCGATCAGCAGCACGTGAAGTATTTTCTCGACCTGAAGCCGGGCAAGAAGCAGACGGTCGAGTATAGCGTGACGTACAAGCGGCGGAAAGTGGGGCCGGAACTGAACGCGGAGAAGAAGCGCGAGCCGTTGTAGCGTCGTTAGGCGTTTCCAATGTAGCAGGCACACGCCGTGTGCCGTAAAATGCGGACGGCACACGGCGTGTGCCTGCTACAATAATTCAGCGAGAAAATCCATGAAATCCCCCCGCGTTTCCCGTCGCGAGTTCCTCCGCCAGGGCGCTGCTGCGGTTGCCGCGCCTTATTTCATTCCTGCCGGAGTGCTGGCGTCCGAGGCTTCGTCCGGGGCCAATGACCGTATCGGCATTGCCGGCATCGGCATCGGCCGCCAGGGCAGCGACGTGCTGGCCGCCGCCCTCAAGTCGAAGCAGACCCGCTTCGTGGCTATCGCCGACCTGAACCTTCCCCGCGCCAGGCAAATCGCCGCCAAGTACGACGGCCAGCCGTACCAGGACTATCGCAAGCTGCTGGAGCGGCAAGATGTCGACGCTGTTGTTACGGCCACGGTCGACCACTGGCGGGCCTTGGTCTCCATCCACTCCTGCCAGGCCGGCAAGCACGTCTACGCCGAGAAGCCCTTGAGCCTGACGATCCGCGAGGGGCGGCTGATGGTCGAAGCGGCGCGCAAATACAAGCGCGTCTTCCAGGTCGGCAGCCAGCAGCGCTCGCAGGCCGTGAACCGCGCGGCATGCGAATTCATCCGCAAAGGGAAGCTCGGCAAGATCACGGAGGTCATCGGCGCCAATTATCCCAGCCCCTGGGAATGTGCGTTTCCGGCCAAACCGGTCCCGGCGGGACTCGATTGGGATATGTGGTGCGGGCCGACGCCGCTGATCCCCTTCCATACGGACATTTATACCCCGCGGGCCAGGCCCGGCTGGATCTCTTGCCGCCCCTATTCGGGCGGCGAAATGACCGGCTGGGGCGCGCACGGGCTGGACCAGATCCAGTGGGCCTTGGGCATGGACGAGAGCGGGCCGGTGGAAGTCTGGGCCGAGGGCGGCAAATTCAATCCGCCCACCTACACGCAGCCGGAATCGCGGGCCCGCGGCGAAAAGCTCTGCCAAACGCCCACTGTCTTCTTCCGCTATGCCAGCGGCATTACCGTCAAGCTCGCCAACGGCAACCCGGGTGGCGGGATTTTCATCGGCGCAGAAGGCAAGATCGATCTGGCACGCGGGATGCTGAAGTCCAATCCGCCGGAAATCGCCGCCCAAATCACGCGCAGTGCCGGCAGGGACGGCAACCACGTGGCCAACTGGCTGGAGTGCATCAAGAGCGGCCAGCGGCCTTGCGCCGACGTGTCGATCGGGCACCGCTCGGCGACGCTCTGCCACCTGGGCAACATCGCCCGCTGGACCGGGCGCAGGCTGCGTTGGGACGCCGCCAAGGAGGTTTTTGCCGACGATACGGCTGCCAACGAGTATCTCGATCGCGCCCGCCGCAAGCCGTACGAGTTGCCGGAAACGGTGTGAGTTCGATCAAGGAGCCAAGTCATGGGAAAAGTCGGAATCGGATTGAACCTGGAGGCCGTGAGGACCTCGCACAAGAGCTTTGAATGGGCCGTCGAGTTCGCCGCCGAGTTGGGCTACGAGTACATCGAGCCGATGGTCCACTGGGGGCGGGAACTGCTGAGCGAGGCCCGCTATTTTCACAGCGTGTCGATGTTGGACGATCCGCTCCGCGTGCGCCGCGCGGCCGAGAAGCATAACCTCAAGCTCTCGGCCTTGTCGTCGCACAGCCAACTCTCCAAGCCCGAGATCGCCGTGGAGTATCTCAAGCAGGCCGCCCGTTACGCCAAGGAGTGCGGCGCGCCAGTGATCAACACGCACGAGGGCCACAAGCAGCCGTGGACGACCGAGGAGGAGGACTTCGTCTTGATCCGTTACTCGATCATGGAAGCAGCGCGGGTCTGCGAACCGCGCGGCATCAAGCTCGGCCTGGAAATGCACCAGACCTATTCACTGGTGCCCGAGAAATACGACCGCATCCTCGGCCTGGTGCAGTCGCCGGCCGTGGGGGCCAATTTCGACACCGGCAACGCCTACCTGGGCGGCGTTGACCCCATCGCCTGGCTCGAGCGGATCAAGCATCGGTTGGTACACATGCATGCCAAGGACATTACGCTGGAGCAATCCAGCGCCGAGCGCGGGAAGGTCATGGGCACGCCCGTCGGCTGCGCTTGCGGCGACGGTGTGATCGACTGGGAACAGGTCATCGCCATCGTCCGCTCGATTCCTCAAGACATCGTGTTGAGCGTCGAGTGCGGGACGCTGGACCAGGCTGCCAGGAGCATCGAACACTTGCGCCGGCTTGTCAAGCAAAGCATAAAGCCGCATAATTTCTGATGATCGCGGCCCCCGCAACGCACTCCAAGACCGTACGGCTCAGCTACTTCCCGCGTCCCGGGCGCAGCCACTTGGGCAGCCAGTCCCAGTGCATCACGCTAATGATGCTCGAGTAGTCGTCGGTCCAGAGCGGCACGCCGGGCTTGGCTTTGAGTTCTATCCACTCCTTGTTCTTGTTCAGCGCGCCCAGGTCCTCCGACTTGTTCGCCAGGACGGCCCACGTCGACGACGACTTGCCGATTTCCGCCTCTTCATCGTCATCGCTGCGGACCCGGGCCACCACGCCCAACGCTTCGGCCACGCCGGCTACCACCGGTTCCAGCGCCAGATGCCGGTTCGACAAGTGTATCATCAGCAATCCGTCCGGGGCCAGCTTCTGGAAATACATCTCCACGGCTTCGCGCGTGAGCAGGTGGATGGGAATGGCGTCGGAACTGAAGGCGTCGATCAATAGCAGGTCGAACTGGCCGTCGGGCTCTTGGGCCAGCGTCAGCCGGGCATCGCCCATGCGGATCTGTGGTTCCACCTTGCACTTGCTGATATAAGTGAAATACGCGGGGTCCTTGGCGATCCGCCGCACGGCGGCGTCGATCTCGAAGTACGTGAGCGACTGTCCCGGTTGCGCGTAGGAGGCGACGGTCCCGGTGCCCAGGCCAACGACGCCGATGTGGCCGCGATGAAGGAATGCATTGCGATACTCGCGGGCGTCGAACACGTCGCCCACCGGTCCGCTGCGGCTGTAATAGCTCCAGGGATCGAGTTCGTCCTTAGGATCGCGGCTCTGCTCGCCATGCATGGTGGAACCGTGCATCAGTCTGTGGCTGACCAGCGAGTCTCCATCGCGATCGTAATGGCCGCGCTCGACGCGGAGAACACCGAAGAAGCTGCGTGCCGAATCGATGACATTTCCCTGCTTGCCGCAGATCACGCAGACGCCCACGAGCGTGCCAATCGCTATGGCAAACCATGCGCGGCGGCGCTGCAGCAGGAAAGCCAGGATCCCCGCCAACTCGATCCAGTAGATCTTCGCGCTCGAACCGGTGATCGCCAGCACGAAGCTCTTCAACCCCTCCCAACGCCATTTCTCGGCCATACCGGCAAGGCGTCCTTGCCAAAGGGCGCCAAGGGCAAAGACAAGAACGCCGCATTGCACCAGCATGACCACCAACTCCAGCCAGCGCCAGAACCGTTCATTTCGACCCGATCGCGGCAGCGGACAGAGCAGGCATGCCGCGACGAGTATCAGCGGGTATTCCGGCGCGCTGTTGAAGACCAGGATCCCGGTCAGATCCGCGCAGATCAGGCCGCCGCCAATCGCGCCAGCCCAGATACAGAGATAATACTCGGTCAAGTGCTCGCTCGCCGGGCGATCGACGGCCATTGCGCCGTGAAACACCAGCGTCGTGAGGAAGAATGCCGCCAACTGAATCGCGGCTACACCCACGCCGCTTCTGGTTAGCAGCCCCGGAAAGTAGATCGTGGCCGCCGCCCCGGCGATTGCCGCAGCCTGGAAGATCCGCAGCAACCAGAGCCACTTCAAGATCGGCCAGCGGGCGAAAGCCATAATCAACGAGAGCAAGTACAGCCCCGGCGGAACGGCCCACAGCAACGGCGGCAACGCCTCATTGACGGAAAAGTGCGCCGTGACGCCGATCAACAATGCCGCGGGCGCCGCCGTCAGCGCGAGCCACCAGAGGCGGCGGCGCCAGAACTGTTCGTATTGCCGCGACGGCGACGGTGGGCAAAGCAGGCATGCCGCGACGAGCATCAGCGGGTACTCCAGCACGCTGTCGAAGACCAGGGGGGCCACCAGCGCGCAGAGCAGGCCGCCGAGGACGCCGCCGGCCGACATCCAGAGGTAAAACTCGGTCAGGTGCCTGCTCGCCGGGCGGTCGGCGGCCATCGCCCCGTGGCATACCAGCGCGGTGAGAAAGAAAGTCGCCAAATGGAGCGCGCCGACATGCATGATGTCCTTGGTTTCCACTCCTCCAAGGTAGATCGTGGCTGCCGCCCCAGCGAGTCCTGCGGCCTGGAAGATCCGCAGCAACCAGAGCCATTTCAAGATCGGCCAGCGGGCGAACACGAGGATGAACGAGAGCAGGTACAACCCGAGCGGAATGGCCCACAGCAACGGTACCGACGCGATATCCACGGAAAGGTGCGCCGTGACTCCCATCAACAACGCCGACGGCACCAGGGCCAGCGCCAGCCACCAGAGGCGGCGCGGCAGCGTGATCGGCGCATGGAAACCGGCGGGAAGCGAATCCTCATTCTCCGCGTGCGTTGCTTCCTCAACCGCACTCGCCGCGACAGCTTCTGTTGCCACGGCTGTGCGCCTTGCGGCGATCCACACGGCCGCCGCACAGATACCGAACAGCCCGATGAGCAACCCATAGCCGGCCGACCACCACTGTGTCTGCAATCTGAGCGTTACGAACCGTTCGATCACGAGCGGATAGGCTGCCAGGCCGGCGAGGCTGCCCAGATTGCTGGCCGCATAGAGGAAATAGGGATCTTTCGCCGCCCGCCCGCCGCAACGGGAGAACCAGGCCTGCAACAGCGGCGCACTGGCCGAGATGCAAAAAAAAGGCAGCCCCAAGCAGACCGCCAGCAACATCAAGAGCCAGGCAACCGGGTTGCCCTCGCTGGGCGGCGCCCAGCCGCGGGCCACGCCGATAGGCAAACTGATGCAGGCCACGCAGAGCAGCGCGACGTGCAACAACGACTGCCGTCGCGGTCCAAGCCACTTCAACGAGAGGTGGGCGTAGACATAGCCCGCCATCAATACGGCCTGGTAAAACACTAGGCACGTGTTCCAGACCGCGGGCGAGCCGCCCAGCCGCGGCAATACCATCTTGGCGAACATGAACTCGACGGTGAACATCAAGGCCGCGCTCAGCAGGATCGTGGCCGCAAAGATTAGCTGTATCATGGGTAGCTTGACTGCCTGGCAGGAGGGTCCGGTTCCAAGAGGACAGTCTACTATGCCAATGTCCGGCGGTCAATCGAGCGGTCCCACTGTAGGATAGGTTTTCAACCTGTCCAAGAAAAAGCTTGCTATAATGAGCGGCTGCAAGGTATAGTTTAGGAGTGATTCAGGGCGACGGCAAGTGCCCGTTTGCCCATCATCGCCAAACCAAGGGAGAGCTGGAAATGATCGCGCGAAACATCGTTCTAGTGGTTGCCGGATTCCTGTTGATGATGGCTTGCGTCGCCCAAGAGGCCGCCGCACGCCAGGTCGCCCTGCTGGCGCCCAGCCTAGGCCAGATCCCCAACGATACGGGTAGCGACGGCGGCACGACCATGACCATCGAGGATTCCAAGGAACTCGGGGGCAAGGCGTTGAAGGTCGTCTTCGCCAAGGGCGACAGCGTCGGCGATCGCCAGGCCCGCGTCGGCGATTGGAAGCCGTTCATCAGCCTGCAGTTCAACGCCTTCAATCCGGCGCAGCAGAAAGTGTCGTTGACCTTCACGGTCAAGCACAAGCGCACGACCAGCTACCAGACGCGCGTCGATTTTCCCCTCACGCTGAAGCCCGGCAAGAACGAGGTAAAGATCGGCATCGACGAATTGGCGAACGTCAATGGCTCGGCGCCGGACCTGTCGGCGGTGGGCAAGTGGTATCTCGCCTGTGCGGAGGGGGAGGCTCCCACGCTCTACTTCGGCGACATCTGGCTGACAGGCGACGATCTGCCGGCCGCGCCGGCAGGCGGCAGCACAGCCGCGGCGGGCGGTCCCGCGGCGGTTTACCACATCACGGGAACAGTGGGCAGCCAGCCGGTCAACCTCACCGCGACGCCCGAGGGCGCAGCGGCCCCGGCCCACATTGCGGCAGGCGGCAACGTTTCGGCAATCGGCAGCGATCCGGCGCGGCTGGCCCGCATCCGTGCGGCCAAGATGCCGGCGATCACCAAGCCCACCCTCTTCTGCACGCCCGAGGCCGACGCCATCTGTTCGGCCCTGGAGGTCTACCCCGTGGACAACCCTTGGAACCGGGTCGTTTCCGATTGGCCGCTGCACCCGAACTCGCAGCAGATCATCGCCTCGATCGGCCCGCAGAAGCCGTTTCGCTACAACGCCGACATGGGCTTCGTCCTGGTGCCGCCCAGCCAGCCGCGCGTGGAGGTGAAGATCGTGGACTATCCGGGCGAATCGGACAAGGGCCCCTTCCCCGTGCCCGCCAATACGCCCATCGAAGGCTGGCCCAGCAATTATCAGCGCGACCGGCCCGCCAACGAGTCGACCTTGGACAGCATCCAGCGCGACCTCCGCAAGGAGGGCGGCGACCGCCACGCTAGCGTCGTCGATCCGGTCAATCGCATGCTCTACGAGTTCTACCAGATGAAGAAGACCAATAGCGGCTGGCAGGCCGCGCAGTGCTCGATCTTCGATCTGAAGTCGAACCAGCTCCGGCCCGACGGCTGGACCTCGACCGATGCCGCCGGGCTGCCGATCTTCCCGGCCACGGTGCGCTACGACGAGATCCGCCGGGGGATTGTCGAGCACGCCATGCGCCTGACCGTGGTTAAGACCCGCCGGGCCTACGTGGCCCCCGCCACGCACTATGCCAGTCCGCACGAAAGCGAGAACTTGCCGCGAATGGGCGAGCGGATCCGCTTGAAGCGGGACTTCGACATCGCGGGCTTCTCGCCCGAGTTCCAGGCCATTTTGAAAGGTCTGAAGAAGTACGGCATGTTCGTGGCTGACAACGGCATCGACTGGGCGATCTCCGTCGCCCCCGACCCGCGGATCCCCGCCATGAGCGAGGAATTTCGCAAGATCAAGGGTTCGGCCTTCGAGGTGGTCGTGCCGCCGCAGAAGTAACAAAGGAAGGGCACATGAATCTGCTTCCACTCGTGTTCTCCACGCTGCTTGCCGCCACGCCGCTGGCCCCGGGCGACCACACGCGCACGTTGCAACACGACGGTCGTTCGCGCTCCTATCTCGTCCACGTTCCGCCCAAGTACGATCCCAAGCGGCCGACGCCGGTCGTGCTGGTCTTTCATGGGGCCATGACCGACGCCGCGATCACTGTGGGCTTGACGGGGCTGAACGCGAAGGCCGATAAGGAAGGATTCCTGGCCGTGTATCCCAACGGCACGGGGCGTTTCGAGCACATGCTGACTTGGAACGGCGGCAACTGCTGCGGCGCGGCGCAGTGGAACAAGGTGGATGACGTGGGGTGTACGCGGGCCGTGTTGGACGACCTGGCCAAAGCGGCCAACGTGGACGCCAAGCGGGTCTTTGCCACGGGCATTTCCAACGGCGGCATCATGTGCTACCGGCTGGCGTCGGAACTCTCCGACCGCATCGCCGCCATTGCCCCGGTGTCGGGAACGATGGGCACGGCGGCTTGCAACCCCAAGCGGCCCGTCTCGGTGATGCACTTCCACGGCAGCGACGACAAGTTCGTGCCCTTCAATGGCGGCGACGGAGAGCGGGGCCCGCCCTTCGTCAAGTTCTTTTCCGTGGAACATTCCATTCAGGCCTGGGTCAAGGCCGATGGTTGCCCGGAAAAGCCGGTCATCCGCGAGGAAGCGACGAAGGTCGATGATGGCACGACTGTGCAGCGGAAGACGTATGGGCCGGGCAAGGACGGCGCGGAGGTGGTGCTCTTTGTCATCCGCGGCGGCGGCCACACCTGGCCGGGGCAGGAAATGAAGATCCAGTTCCTCGGCAAGGCCACGAAGAACATTTCGGCCAACGACCTGATGTGGGAGTTCTTCAAGAATCATCCCATGAAGTGACGCCGGGTTAAGGACCAGCGGAAGAATATCGACCGGTAATTCAATACGTGTCGCAAACCATGTATCCGGCACACTCCGTGTGCCGTTGCAGACGGCACACGGAGTGTGCCGGATACATGGAAGCCCCGACATTTATTCAATCCAAGCATCCTGCACTCTGTCCTCAGCATACAAATCTGCCTGGTCAAACTGTGACCAATCCGTACAAATTTTTATTAGTATACATTTGTATAAACCAAGCTACCAGCCCGGCAGGGCTTTCTGCCAACAGATCCCTGTGCCCCGCCAACCATGACCACCCAAGAGAGTTGGTTGGAGTCCCCGCTTTGGCCAGAGTGCCTGAAAACTCCGTCTAAAGGCGGAACTCCAACGATCGGGCTTGAATGCCGTGGCGGCAACCGAATTTCTCGGGGTCAGAAAACCCCAGGAGAACTGCAAAGTCCTTCGTAGCACGGAATTTATTCCGTGGCCTTGCCCTTCTTAGGGCAAGACGGAATGAATTCCGCGTTACGGAGGGCTGTCCTGTCGGCTTTTTGCAGTTCTCCTGTAGAAAATCCTCGTAGAGCTGACTCTCCCCTTGACGGCGTGTTAATATATAGGGGATAGAAGTCCCTTCAACAGGAAATGGGTTGTGGTCATGGGAAAGAAACAGACATCCGGGCGAAAAGCCCCACGGGCAAAAAAGCCGCTGCACGAGCGGAAACGGGCCCTCGCGGCCCTCTTGGACTACAAGAAAAAATATGGACATTGCCGCGTGCCTACCACTTGGCCCGGGGACCCCGCGCTGGGGGCTTGGGTCTCCTACATGCGCTGGGCGCGGAAGCATAACCGGCTGAGCAAGGATCGCATCGCCGAACTGGACCGCATCGGCTTCGTCTGGAGCATCAACGTCCGGCCCGAGTGGGAAAGCTACTTCAAGAAGCTGGAGGCGTTCAAGAAGAAGCACGGCCATTGCAACGTGCCCAAGGTCTACCCGCAGGACCCGGGTTTTGCCTGTTGGGTACACAACATGCGGGCGCGGAAGCGAAGGAAGGGTCTCGACCGCACGACGATCCGCCGCTTGACCGAATTGGGGTTCTGCTGGTCGGTGTTGCACCGCCGCTTCCATCGCCGCGACCTGGGCGAGTTCGTAGCCATCGTCGCCGCCTTCAAGAAGAAACACGGCAACGCTAGTCTCGTCAAGCAAGACGAGGTCATGGACGAGGACCTGCGGGGTTGGGTGCGCGACGTGCGGAAGAGCAAGAAGCACGGGCGGCTCGACCCCAAGGTCGTGCGGCAGCTCGAACGGCTGGGGTTCGTCTGGGATCCCCGCACGCAGTTTTCGCAGGAGATGCGCGACGCGCTGCTTGCCTACCGGAAACGGTATGGCGACTGTCGTGTGCCCCGCATCTGGCCCGAGGACCCCCGGCTGGCGTCTTGGGTGTCGCGGATGCGCACGGCCAGGCGGCGGAACCAACTCACGCAGGCCGAGATCCGGGAATTGACCAAGCTGGGCTTTTGCTGGAACGCGACCAGGGGCGAGAAGCCGCCGCGGAAGGGCACGAAGGCGACGGTCAAGCGAAAGGCCGCTTCGCGTTGAGGTGTTTGGTAAGTTCGCCGCTCAGTTTTTCTGCTTCTGCTGCGCGCATGGTTTTGGGGCGACTTAAGGCCGTTTCCAAGGACCCGGCAAAAGTCCAGCGAGCACGAGAGTGACGGGCCCACCCGCGCCGCACGACTCGCGGTAAGAGCGCTCCAAAGAAATGAGCAACGGTGGTAACGTTTCGCCGAATGAAGGAGCAGACCCCAGCCCGCTTGCCGGGCTGGTGAGAGAGTCTTTCTAGCGAGACAAACTTACGCCAGCCGATCTACGGCCCCTGCCGGCTTGTCCGGCAGGTGAAGAAGTCTTATTAACTAATGCCCGCGGCTCCATCGCTCGCAAGACTCATTCACCGGCCGGACAAGCCGGCAGGGGCCTACGAGGTATTCTTTGGCCGTCACCACTTCGCTCACAAGACTCTCTCACCTGCCAGGCAAGCTGGCAGGGGTCGTCTTCTTAGCCCCGTGTCGCGTAGCGCACCCGGGGAAAACATTGATCGAACTGGCCAACACTTACGGCAAGAGGTCTCTCGCGGCGATCCTCGCTATCTCCCGCCCATCGATTACCAGCGGAACGTTCTCCGTTTCGGCAACATCCGCGCGCACGCGGTAATCGGCCGCTTCGCCAACGCCGAACGGCTCGCTGTAGACCTCGATCCGCCGGTCGACCAGGTTGACAACCCAATAAACCGCGATGCCGGCCTTGGCGTAGATCGCTTTCTTGAATCCCTGGTCGCGGCGCAGCGTGCTGTCGGATACCTCGACCAGCAGGGCCACGTCCGTCGGCCCCGGATGCCGGTCGCGATAATCGTCGTCTGTGCCGCGCACCACAACGACGTCCGGCTCCGGTTCACTGGTTGAAAGCGTTACAGGAGAAGGCGATCCCACATAATGGCCCTGCGGAAGGGCCGAACGCAGGGCAGTCTGAACGCGATGGGTTGCGCGACGATGGGCGGGTGAAATGGTCATTTTTGCAACGAGCAGGCCTTCTAGGAATTCTACGGAGTCGTCTTCGGTGACGATACCGTGTCGCACCATTTCGTGGAATTGCTTCATGCTCAGGCGTCCAAGAGGCTCCGCTGGCGCCGGAGCAAACGGAACATCAGCAACGGACATTGTTGAAACCCTTCAAGGGAGAACTTTATTTCCAACACAAGTATAGCAAGCAATCGTCGCGCGGTCCAATCTGCCCGTGTCCAATCTGCCCGCATGGATGTTGTTCATAGTTTGCCTTTTTCCGGAGGTTGTTTTGCCTGGTGCGTCACGATGGGCACGTAGCCCAATTCCATTCCTTGGGGCGGGGTCACCAGCAGCGCCGGATCGAGTGTCGCCAGCGTGCCGGCGGCGGGCGGCGGCATGTAGTCGCGGTCGATCGGCCAGGTGGCATGGATTTTCTCCACCAGGGCCTGCAACTTGGCTTTCTTCTCCGCGCCCCAATGGTACTGCTGGAACGACGGCTGATCGACAAAGCGATACCACGAGTACGTGACCCAGGATCCGTCGGCCAGCTTGACCGTAAAGGGTCCGTTTTTCGGCCCAGGCCGGGTCCATGCGCCGCTGGCCGGCGAGGTATACGGCGCGCCTGGCGGGGCCAGTACGAACTCCTGCGCGGGCAACCGCGTCTCTGCCGGAACGTCGGCCACTGCCACGGCCACGCGCTTCTCGCCGACCAGTTTGAAGTACTGCGGGAAGCGGCCCGCGGGACTGATGTCGTTCTTGAACCACTCCAGGCCCCACACGTTGTCATCGAAGACCTTAGTGTCGAAGACGCGTTCCACGCCGGCGATCACCTTTCCCGCCTGGTCGTAGCGCGTGGTGTGCGTGGTCAATTTCGACTTCCAGGCGCCCTGCGGGGCGAATCGCCCCGAGCAGGCCGGGCCGCCCTCGCGCCAGGCCTTGAAAGCGTCGTAAAGCGCCGCCCTGGAATAATAGGTGACGTCCTGCACCAGCAGGCTCCGGCCCCGGCTGTCCACAGGGAATTGCAGCTTCGGTATCTTGGAATAGACCACGCCCTTCGCGTCCGCAGCGTCGAAACAGGGTACGGTGTTGATTTCCATCGCCCCGCCGCCCATTTCGGCCGCTCGCGCGTCGAGCCCGCGGCCGTATAGGAAAGGATACTTGAAGAGCTTGCCGATCTTGCTCCAGCTCTCGGGAATGTAATAGGCGATCGGGCCCTTGAAGTTGGCCGCGCTGAGGAAGCAGGTCCAACTCTGGTCGCCTGTGGGCGGGTCCGCCGTGCTTGCCTCGGTAAAGGGCAAGGCCATCCAGGTGTAGCCCAGGAACTGGCCGTTGGGATTGCCCTGGAACGGCAGCGCGTCCGGCGGAATCAACAGCCGGTTGCTGAGTTGCGCGATGCTCAGGCGACTGTCGGGCAAGGCCTCGTTGCTGTAGAAGAACGACCAGCCGGGCGAGCCGACCTCGTAGTCGTAGCATTGCGGGGTGGCATTCATGCTGAACTTGGGCGGGCCATAGCGAAAATGGTTGCCAGCCCAGTAGCCCAAGCCGCCTTCGACCGTCTGAAAGACGCTGGACCAGGTGGGCCCGCGGTCGCGCCAGGTGCGGGCCAAGGTGCCCTCGGGCGCCAGCGGTTTGTCCTTGTTGTCGGAGTTGTCCGGCATGATCCAAGAGCCGGCCAGGCCGATCTGAAAGTCGGCCAACGGTTGATCGATCAGCGGCCAGACCGCCGAGTAGAAGCCCATGCCGGCGCCGTACTCGGAGCGGCTGGGTGGGCGGGTCGCACTGAAGCCGATATAGCCGTGCAGGCCGCGGCTATGGGCGGTGATCGCGCCGGCTTTGGCGTCTTTGGCCTGGTCCGCCTGCGCGGCACAAGTCCAGCAAAGGAAGACAACACAGAAAAAGAACCACAATCCAACTCTCATGTTTCTCTCCTATCCTCTGAAGTACAAATAAGCGCCTAGGATGCACAGCAGGATGACGGCCGACGCCAGCACGTCGCGCCAGTCCCAGCTCGCGCGTGTGATGCGGCGTTCCTCGGCCGAGGCGGTCCCGAAGGTCAGCCCCTTGATCCGCGCGTAGTTGGGCGATTCCGTCAGGTAACTCACACCCACCATGGTCGCCGCCGACACGAAGGCGATCAGCAGGCTGAAATACTGGAAATAGATGTTGTTGACGATCCACAGAAACGAGTGCTCGGTGTATCCGATGGCCACTCCGTCCTGCTTGCCGAACATCTCCAGCATCACGGGCGTGTCGACGGCCATGCGAAAGATGCCCAGGATGAAGCCCACGACCATCGCGGCCACGCAGCCTTTGCCGTTGAGCCGCTTCCAGAACACGCCGAAGAAGAAGACCACGAACATCGGCGGGAAGAAATAGCTTTGCACGGCCTGCAGGTAGTAGTAGAGGCCGTGGGCGTTTTCAATGACCGGCAGCCAGGCCAGGGCGATCAGCACCATCACGCCGGTGGCCAAGCGGCCCGTGCGCACCAATTCGTGCTGCGTGGCCCGACGTTTCCACTTCTGGTAGAGGTCTACGGTGAAGAGGGTCGAGCAGGCGTTGAACACACCCGCCAGCGAGCCCATCAAGGCCGAGAGCAGGCCCGCCACGACAATGCCTCGCAAGCCGGCCGGCAGCAGGTATTGCACCATCAGCGGGAAGGTGGCCTGGGCCTCTTCCTGCCCCACGTGGCCGTCCTGATACGAGAGGGCCGCGGTAAGTTCCGGCACCTTGCCGCTCTTGGCCAGGGCAAAGCCCACCAGCCCGGGAACAATGAACAGGTAGATGGGCAGGAGCTTCAATAGGCCGGCGCAGATGCTGCCGCGGCGGGCTGTCTGCTGATTGGCAGCGCCCAGTGCCCGCTGCACGATGTACTGGTCCGTACACCAGTACCACAGGCCGCCCATCGGCGCGCAGAAGAGCATACCCAGCCAGGGAAAGTAGCCGTTGAAGTACCAGGCCATGCGGCCGGGTTCCTTCACCGGTTCCCAGGTCCCCTGCACGCCCGGCGGCACCAAGGGCTTCCATAAGTTAAACATGTCCGGCCCGCAGATGCGGCGGAGTTCGCTCCAACCGCCCAATTCGACCAGTCCGTAGGTCGTCAAGAGCGCCGAGCCGACAATGAGAATGACGGCTTGCACGGAGTCGTTGTAGGCCACGGCCCGCATGCCGCCCAGGCAGGTGTACAAGCCGGTCAGCACGAGCACCAGGATCGAGCCGATCCAGAAGCTATTGAGGGAAATCGGGCCTTGGGAGAAGTGCATCTCCGGCAGCAGCGTGCGGAAGACCACGCCGCCCGCGTAAATGCCCACCGCGATCTTGGAGACGATGAAGGTGACCAGCGAGACGATCGAGAGCACGTAGCGGGCGGCGGGCGAGAATCGCCGTTCCAGGAACTCCGGCATGGTGAAGACCATCGAGCGGGCGTAGAAGGGCACGAAGACCCAGGCCAGCACCAGCAGGCACCAGGCATGCAGTTCGAAATGGGCCATGGCCACGCCGTCGGTAGCGCCGGAGCCGGCCAGGCCCACGACGTGTTCCGAGCCGATATTCGAGGCGAAGATCGAGGCCCCCACGACCCACCAGCCCAGGTTCCGACCGGCGAGGAAGTAGTCGGCCGCCGTGTCCTTGCTCTTGCGCACGACCCACCAGGCCACGCCCAGCAGGATGCCGAAGTAGAGCGCGATCATCAGCCAGTCCAAAGCGGCCAAGGTGGGACGCGCGGCCGTGACAGCCAGGAGCGGTACGGGGTTGGTCATAGCAGATGGCTTGCTGGCGTTCGATTAGACTGAGAAATTACCTTAATGAATGTAAGAATCTCCTCAAGACAATACTCCAAGTCCGTTCTTGAAACAAGTACCTGCGAGATTGTGGGGTGTCCCACCGGCACCGTTATTTATGCACAACGGGCATGAATAACTCCACCGGTTCGAAACTCTTTCCGGGAGCTTCAAACTCGACCCGCAAGTGGTACGTGCCGGGTTTTTCGATGGGGAACCATTGAGCGATATCGAACTCGACTAGCTCGGTCGTCTCGGCTGGTCCAAGAGTTTTGCCGCCCGCGGCCGCCAACGGCAATGGCTCCGTCCGCCTTGGCTTGAGGTCCGTCCATGTGAGTTTGGATGCGGCCTTGAGAAGTTCAGGGGTAACGCCGCACTCGGCGCAAAGATCGTCGTCGGGCACGCAGGACATGCACACGCGCACGGCGACGCCGCCGCCCGGCGGTTTCGCGGCGCCTGCGTCGAAGAACCGAGGCACCGCACGGTCCGCCCCTTTGCGATTCATCAGGCTCAGGCAAACGCCCATCGGGTTGCCCACCGCCGGCGGGATGAACTTCACGTAGGCCTTGGTGTGTTCGGTCCCTTGCCAGAAGAACCCTACATCCAGCGCGTCGTCCAACGGCTTCCAGCAGTTCAGCGTGCGGAACTCGATCTCCTCGGCTGGCACCTTGTGGATGCCTATCAAGCCCGCGAAGCCGAAGTACCTCTGCCACTTCCCGCCACGACGGACCTCCTCGACCTGCACGAGCTTGCCGGTTTGCAGACGCCATTCCGCCCATCGCGAAGATCCTTTCTTATAGGCAGTCCACCGCGCAGTTTGCGGTAAGCGGATCGAACGTAGGATGCGCGTCTCTCCTTCGTCTTCCAGTGAGAAGATGGCCCGGCCCTCATGCACGTCTTCCGCTGTGGCAGGGTGATCTAACGGCGGGAGTTCGAATTCAGGATTAAACGGTGGCGAGACAAATTGAGGGAGCTTCAAACAGGGGCCGTAGCGTCTAAGCATATCGGCGCACGTAGCTATGACTCGATCGCGATCGGCCTCGGGCCAACAGGGGCCGAACTGGGGCATCGGCTCGATCTCCGCGAGATGGCAGGCCACGACGTCGCACGTGCGGATCGGCATCTCGGTCCCATACGGCGGCCAGCGCGGATCCTTGGAGTCCCAGAAGTAGCTTAGTGAACTGTGCCGCCAGAGCAATGGAAACTTACCGTTCGCCTCAATCGTGATCCCGTCGCCAACCGCGGTGGCAGTCCCCGTGACCGTCTTGTCGGCCAGTAACCTCAAGAGCAATTGCTGGAAAGCAGGGAGGGTGATCAACGGGCTATGAATCATCTCGCCGTCCTGACAATTGCAGTGCCACTTCATTCGCCCCAACGGATTCCAAGGTGAGGCCGGGTCGCCAAAAAGCCAAGCGGCCGCGTCCTGCAAAGGTTTTTCCTTCGGAAACCGCCAAAGCGGCTCCAGCATAACCATGACTTCGCCCGAGAATGACTCGGGAGTTGTACCGCGAATCCAAGCCGAATACTCGTCCAAGGCCCGCCGGTCACCGGCCAACGTTCGCACAACTGTGAACTCCGCGATATACTCGGCAGCTTTTCGAAAACCGTGGGACTTCGGATCGCGGGCGGCGATCGCATCATGACAGCGCTTTGTTTGCCGCTGGAGTGTCGGGACCGCGGCCTCGGGATCCCATCGAGCCAGTAACATCGCCATTTCGCCTGCGCGTTCCAGAGGCGTCCAAAGCCTGTCAGCGGCTGTCTGCTTCCTCGTAGAAAGCTCTTCAACCCGCCGGGCCATTACTTCCACCACCGAAGGCTTTCGGTTGTCGCGGAGCGGATCACCATGCAGGGACGGGCGCTGGTCGCGCTTCGGCCACGGATGCTCGGTCGCCAAGTCCATTCGATCAACGGGAGTACTGGGCTTGCCAGGACAAGTGATATTGCGCGCCATTGCCAGCCAATCATCAACCGATGCCTTGTCGTCACTCAGGATACGATACCACCGTTCAGCTAACGGCATGTCCCCGTAAGTTCTCCAATAAGCACGGATCTCGTCGATCAGGGCCTTCCGCGCTTGCGCACCCGCAGATGACGAATCAGCGATGTCTTCCCTGGTCGAAAAGGAAGTCTTCATAATCTCCTCAATGGCTTTCAAAGCCATGGCGGCTGCACTGTCTATTTCCAGGTCGAGAACCGACCTGGAAAGGCGCCGATCATGCATAAGGCAAGCCAAGAGGGGTTCCATGGCGTCGTTGCCTTCCGCCGCCAACGCCTCAGTGAATATGGACGCTGTGTACCAATCGCCGTACTCCAGGAGGTCGATCAACTCGGAGATGCGTCTCGGCTTCTCGGGGAAATGCTTGAGGTGTTCTGCGAGATTCCGCTTCGTCATACGCCGGCGATCCGAATCGTCGGATTGCCAGCAGATCCAGGCCGGCGGGATCTTCCCCGCTTTGCGAAGCGCAAGCCGTCGTTCCTGGTCGGCAAGAAGCGCCCGCGCGACAGGTGGGACTTCGATCGTTTGGTCCGCCCGCGAACTCTCGGCCGCTACCGCCGGCGCGGCCGCGGTCAGTTTCCGTACCATGGACAACGCCATCCTGTCCTCTCCGCGGGAATGCGCGGTGGCGGCGCGATCCAAGAGCGAGCCGGTCCACTCGTTGGCAAGCATGGGGTACGGATCGGCATCGGCATGCTCGGGATCGGCGTAGGGGGTGCCGATCTTCCAGGCGTTCCAGAGCCGGGCGGCCAAGTCGCCATGTCCCATTCGCAGCAATACGCACGCCTTCATTGGTCTCAAGGTCTTGTGCGAAAACGCCTCAAGTTCGTCGGCAACGTCGTGCGGCAAAATTGCGTCGGGACCCGGAGGAGACTGGCGCGTGAACGGTGCGCCGGGGTTGTCCTTGGTGAATTTCGCGCGTTCGGCTTCGTCCTCGGCAATCAGGGCCAAGGTGTCCTTGCGCACATCGGCCGTCGGCCCGACCTTCGTGACCGGACAAACCAGTCCATTCCAAGCGATTACGAAACGCTGCCCTTGTGGCGGTCCCGGCAACACCCATCCACGTGTGGCCAACAACTCATGACTTGGCAAGTAATGCTCGCGATGGCACAGCAACTCGATCTCCCGATACTCGCAGCCCCGGGGATCCGCCAGTCCTTGATGAAAGAGCATAGTGGCCGCGGACACCAGCTTTTTGGGCGAGGCGCCGGGCGGAGGTGTCCAAACTGCTGCCTGCTGGGGAGGAGTCGGCAATTCACAGTCTTCCGGAAACGAATCCGGCAACTTCTGCTTGCCAAACGCATTTGGCAAGAGCACGCCCATTGCAATACAGACTGCGAGATAACACGTTAATCGTTTCATATCTCCACCTCCAACGCATTCATTGTAGCCTGTCGAACTGAATACTGGATAGAGGCAACGATGGAAGTTATTCTTTGGCCGATCCTGACCAGACATCCTACCGCCCGGCCTTTTCCAGCTTCACTTCGAACTTGAGTTTGCCGAGCAACTCCCGCACCTCGTGATAGGCCTCGGGCGTGTAGAATCCGGTAAAGTTCCGGCAAAACTCCACCAGGGGAGAATCCAGGAACAGGTCTTTCTTCACTTCCGCAAAGCCCGGGGCCCGGATCGTCAGTGCGGCCGTCGCGGGTGCCGGGAAGGTGGCCTCGCCGCCGGGACCGACCGTGACACGTGCGACCTCCTGACCGGCGTCAACTACGTAGACGGTCGCCGCCAAAGGTCTACCTTGGGAATCGCTGACCGTGAGGCGGACCTTGGCCACCGCGGGCTGTGGACGGTGAAATGTCTTCGGCAGGAAATACACCGGGTTGGCCACGGCCACCTCGTAAAGCTCCGTCGGCTGCCGCCAGGCCGCCAGGCAAGCGGGGTCCAGGCAAGTGGACGTCACGCGGATCGCATACCAGGCGTAGGCCGTGTCGCTCAACTCGAAGTCACCGCTCCACTGCCTCGCCCGTTTGCTGCGCAGGTCCCATGCCTGAACGATCTCGCCGTTGCGAAGCACCTGTGCGGAGACGAGCGTTTCGCCGGGCAAAGGGCTGGACCAGGCCGTGATGCGAGCGCGATGCGGCCGGCCATCGGCCGGGAACTCCGCCCCCGCCCGTTGCCCATCCACTTCGAACAGCACCAGGGGGCCGGAACTGGCCACACACTCTCCGCCGCGGATTCCTTGGGCGATCTTGGCCCAGGAGAAGTTGCCGTCGATATGCGTATAGGTGCGGAAGCGGCCCGCGTGGCCGCCGGCGATCGAGCCGTCGCTATTGGCGGTGCCGGCCACCTTGTAGCCCATGTTCAGCAGGTTCCACCACACGCGCTCGTGTTGGAAGAACACCGGTTCGCCGTCGTTGAAGATGTCCACCCCGTCGTACCCCTGGCCGGCCACGTAGTCGAAAGCGATCTCGCTGGCCCAATTAGAGACGAAGTTCCCCCGGTTGAACCAGAATCGCGCCGGGTGCGCCAGGGTCACCACCGCGCCCTGGCGATGGATTTCCTGGAGGATGCGGAAATTGGGGCCGGTGAACCAGAAGGCCTGGTCGTGGGGCCGGTCCTTCATGCCCAGGATGCAGCCGTGACCGTAGCAGTGCAGGTTGCCGCCGGCGCCGCCGTCGTCCGCAGTGAAATAGCACTTGGGACTCTCCATGTTCCAGTGGACGGCAACCTGCGGCGTGCTGGCCTCGCGGGCCATCGTCTCGAGCTTCTCCAACGGCGTCCAGCCGAGATCGGGAGTCCACCATTGTGCGATCTGGATGTAATCCAGCCCGTTGGCCTCCGCCAGCCGCGCAGCGTCAGCAAACGACTGGGGCTTATCGGAGTGCCCATGCTGCCCGTGCAGATGGCTCTCCCCGCAGTACCAACCCAGGGCCTTGACATCATAACGCCTTTTCAGCGTCACGTGTTTCCGGATCACCTCCTGGCCGGCGTCGAGTTCCATGCTCACGGCGTCATGGTCAAAGCCGTGTCGCACCAAAATGGTCTGTTTCCCCGCAGGCAACGCCAAACGGAGGTGGCCTCGCTCCCAAGCTTGAGCCACCAGCCGGCCCATTTGGAAGGCTTGCACGCGAAAAGCCACGGACTGGCCGGCGTCGTTATCGACGGCGAGATCCAAGGTTGCCCCCGGGACCGGTCCGCCCACGGCGAGCACCCCCACGATGACCAAAAACCAATGACCGACAGGACGAATCATGTTTGCACACCGGGTACTGCGAGTTTTTGCGGTGGACCGCAACGGATTCACAAGCATAACGGCCTTCCTTGGCTATTCCCCAGGCTTCTCCAGCAACCGCGCGCTTTTCGGATCGAGCCTGAGGGCATATGCCTCGCCGCTGGTGGCGAACGAGTAAACCAGCTTGCGCTTGGCGTCGTACATCCAGCCGGCACTGTAACCGTCGGGAACTGGGCCGGCGTCGAGCAGATAATACCTGTTCTGCGCACAGTCGTGAATCCGCGTGTAAGACTTGCCCGCCTTCGCATCGCCGACGCGGAGATTGTAGCCGATCAGCATCCAATCGGCGTGTTCCACGTAGGCCAGTTCACGCGTACATCCGGCGATCTTGCCGAGGTCCCGGTTCTCCGGCGCAAGCGTGGTCAACGTCTTGTCCGTGAAATCGAACGCCAAAAGGCTGCCGTTGCTCGTCTTGGCGTAGCCGCCGCCAAGGCCGCTGAAGATCAAGCGGTCTCGCTTGGAATCGTAGACCAGCCCGTGCGTGTCGCACCAGGGCACGAACAGTTTACCTTGCGGTTTCAGGTCCAGCCAGCCCTTGTGCCGATCGAAGAGCCAAAGGCCGGCGTCGTCGCCGCGGAGCTTCTGCGCCCAGGCGACCGCGCCGTGCGGAGAAGCACCCACGACAGTTCCACCCCACGTGAACCGATAGGGCAAGGGGAGCTTCTCCAGCCGCAGCCAGTCCATGCGATCGGGGTCGTAAAGGTAGCCCCGGCCGGACACCATCAGCTTGCAGTTGGGGTCGTAGGCGTAGTGCTTGTAATTGTGGACGCTGATCCAGGGCCGGCCCTGGATCGACGAATCCATCGCCAGGGTCCCGTCGGCGGGACTGTTGCCGCCGTAGGATTCGTCCGCGTCGAAGCCCTCGACGGTCCGGCCCGAGACGGGCGAATAATGCATGACGGTGCTGGCCGAGCGCACGCAATGGCCACCGCCCCAGAGCAGGATCTGATCGCGGTCACAATCCCAGACGGAAGTGCTCCAGTCGCGGCCACGACAGCCGTAACTAGGATTTCGCGGGGCGGCAGGCAACTTGACCCAACGATTCGGCGGCAGCTCGTCCAGGCCCGTATTCGGTGGCGGGACGGCAACCTCACAAAACTCCGCGCGAAAACGGCTCACGCGGTAGAGGCGCTGGTTCGGAGCGGTGCCCAGTTTGGCCCGGGCTGCGGCGTCCGCGTGGACCGCGTCGACACTCAGAAGCCAGGTTTCGGCGGGCCGCTTCCAGCGGCACCAGTACACGCCTCGCGTATCGCCGCCGGCAAGCACCAGGCGGTCGCCGGAGTCGGCGGCCAATGCCGGCGGTGAATAGCGATTGTTCCCTTCGGCACAATAGAAATAGCCAACCGGCGCAATCTCGTCCTTACCAGTCTCGCCGCCCACCGACCAGTGTCCTGCCAGTTCCCATCGCTCGGCCGGCATGTCGTAGAGCCAGAGTTGAAGCGGGGTGATCAAGGAGTAAGGAACCGCGGCATAGTCCGTGCTGTTGGACTGCAAGTAGCCTTCGTAGAGGGCGATCTTGCCGCAGCGGGGCAGATAAACGAGCGCGTGCCCCGCGCGGGGGCTGGGGCAAAGGTCCGGCTTCGTGCGCCGCCAACTCCCCTTGTCCAGGTCCAACAGCCAGGTGTCGTTCATCAGGTAGTCCTGGTGGTCGCCGCCGAAAAGAACGAAGACTTTTTGCGCCGGATCGTAGACCAGCGGCGAGTTGCGGCGCGAGCAGGGAACGGGGTACTGGGCCTCGGCCAATTCCTCGACCTTGCGCTGGCAATTACGGGCCGCCCGCAGTGCGTCGAGCGTCTTGCTGTTACTGAGCAAGCCGGTCACGTCGTCGAGGCCCACCGCCGCGTCTGCCGGGGGCAACTTCCTGACGGCCTCGCAGCGTTCAATCAGCGCGGCCCGTTCCGGCGTCGTGCCCATGCCGGCCGGATCGCGATACCATGCCAGCCGGATGCGACCGATCAGATCGATCATCGCCTCCGTGAGGGCAACGAGTTGCTTATGCTTCTTGACAACCTTGGCATCGGCCACCTCGAGGCGGCGCCAGGTGCCTTTGGGGATGTCGAAGACGACCGTCCGCGACCAGCCGAGCTGGTTGCCCTTCTTCTCGGCGCCGACGGCGACCAGCCGTTTGCCCGCCGGATCGCAGGCGAGTGTTTGCCAGGCCATGTCTGCCAGTTCCGCCGCGGGGTGATGTGACTTCCACGTCTTATCAACCGTGTTGAACTCGTACAAGACCGGCCCGGCCGACAGGCAGTAGATGGTCCGGTTCTCCGGATCGTAGGCGGTCTGGTAGTAGAATGCCGGCTGGCTATGAGGATTGTTGAAGTCACTCTTGAAAGGCTCGGCCCGGGAAAAGGCCGTCCATTGCCTGGCCTGTGGATCGAAGGCCTGCACGAAGGGAGCGTCTTTGGCCAGCCCGACGAGCAACATCTGTTTCAGGTCCGCGGCATAGACGAGCATCGCGCCGCTGCGTTGTCCCGTCTTCCCTTCGTCAACTTTGACCCACGAGTTGGCTTGCGGCGGCGAGTTCGGCAGCAAAGGATCTGAGGCCTGGGCAAAGCCCGCCGCGGTGACGAGGATCGAGAAAAGTACGAGGCGTTTCATAAGTTCTCCTTGGCGGGCAGAGGATATGGCTCTCCGATTCCACGCAACATTCTTAATCTTGCGGTGGACGCCGGCTGAACACAAGATAAGCGATTAACCACGAAACACGAAACTCGCCCGTTCTTGCCCTCCCTCTGCCGTTGGAATGCCAACCACCCGAAAAATTAAAATCACATGTCTTCTAAGCAGTTTATCAAAAATGAAGAAGAGCTATACCAGTCTTATGGTGAAAGCTACATAACCTATTGATAGTGAAAAACGACTATGAAAATCGCAAAAAACTGATTTCGGGCAAGGTCGGGCAAGAATCACCCATGAGGTTTGTATCAAAACCTTTTGTGCGGCTCGCCACTTCAAGTCCGTTGAGAATCCAGGCGATATGGCGCGCAAGCAACCCCGCGTAAGCCAGAAGTATTCCTCCGGGATCTTGTTGGTGTTGTCAATCCCTTTGGGAAGTCAGGAAGATCCGCGCAGGCGATTGCTCCAGCGGTCGTGTGGAGCGACGGCTCGACACACGGTTGCAACGGTGGTGTATATTGGAGATCCTTGAGGCGACTATGCGACAGTTATTGATTCGCCGATCCCTAGTACTTTGACTACACCGGGAAGTAATTATGAGAAGGACTTTTTCCAAGCCCGTGTCCGTCGCCGCCCTGGCGGGCCTGTGCCTGTCTTCTGTCGCCCTCGCGACAGCCGCCGCCCCACCGGCCACACGCAACCCCTCTGCGGTCGTCGCCGAGGCCCTGGCTGGGCCAATGAAGAACGTACGGCAAATCGTCTTCGCCGTTCGGCTTCCCTACGACGACCCGCACTGGTACGCCAACATCGGCTACTACTGCGACGATGAGCATCATAAGGCCTACGCGGGCAACGGAAAACCCGACGCGGGCAAGCTCTGCCTGTTGGACGTCCGTACCGCCAAGATCACAGTCCTTCTGGATGCCCGGGGCGGCTCGGTGCGGGACCCGCAGGTCCATTACGATGGCAAGAAGATTCTGTTCGCGTACCGCCAGAGCGGCACGGATTATTACCACCTCTACGAAATCAACGTCGACGGCTCCGGCCTGCGGCAAATCACGTCGGGCGAGTTCGACGACTACGAGCCGACCTACCTTCCCGACGGCGGGATCATCTTCGTCTCCACGCGCTGCCGCTGCTGGGTAAACTGCTGGATGACCCAGGTGGGCGTGCTCCATCGCTGCGAGGGCGACGGCGGCAATATTCGGCGGATCTCCTACAGCGGCGAACACGACAATACGCCCTGGATGTTGCCGGACGGCCGCATCCTTTACATGCGTTGGGAATATGTCGATCGCAGCCAGGTGGAGTTCCACCACCTCTGGACCATGAACCCGGATGGAACCGGGCAAACGATCTTCTACGGCAACATGCACCCGGGCACTGTGATGCTCGACGCCAAGCCGATTCCCGGCACACAGCAGATCATCGCCAGCTTCTCGCCCGGCCACGGCGTAACGGACCACAAGGGCATTGCCACGATCGTGTCTCCGGCCGCAGGTCCCGACGATCTCAGGTCGGCCCGTGCGCTTCACAAGCCCCCGTTCATCGAGGACCCTTATGCGCTGTCGGAGGACTGCTTTTTGGCGGCCCGCGGCAAGCAAATCACGGTCTTCGATGGCTCCGGCAACGCGGCCCCTCTTTTCACCTGGACGGGCGAAGGCGACATACGCGAGCCGCGGCCGGTGGTGCCCCGCCCGCGCGAGCCTGTGATCGCTCCGCGGGGCGATTGGAACAAACCCGCGGGCCAGTTCGTGCTGGCCGACGTGTACCAGGGCCGCAACATGCAAGGCGTGCGCCGCGGCGACATCAAGAAGCTGCTGGTCCTCGAACTCTTGCCCAAGCAAGTCAATTTCAGCGGCGGCCCGGACCTGGTGTCCTGGCTGGGCACGTTCACCCTGGAACGCGTGCTGGGCACCGTACCAGTAGAAGAGGACGGATCGGCGCGGTTTGAAGCCCCGGCGGGCCGGCCGGTGTTCTTCGTCGCGCTGGACGAGAAGGACCTGTCGGTCAAACGCATGCACAGCTTCACGAGCGTGATGCCCGGCGAGACGTTAGCTTGTGTGGGCTGCCATGAGCCGAGAACCCGCACGCCGGATTCGCAGCGACACGCCGATCTGGCGGCCTTGCATCGTCCGCCAAGTCGCATCGAGCCCTTCGGGGGCTTCCCCGACGTGTTGGACTTTCCCCGTGACATCCAGCCCATTCTCGACAAACATTGCGTCGAGTGCCATCGCCCCCAACGGCGCGACGGCCGCGTGTCCCTGGCTGGCGATCTCGGTCCCACCTGGTCCCAAAGTTTTTTCAGCCTCTTCGCCTACCGGCAAGTGGCCGACGGGCGAAACGGGCTGGGCAATTCCCCGCCGCGAAGCATCGGCAGTTCCGCTAGCCCGTTGCTGAAGAAACTCGACGTCAGCCATTACGGCGTGACGGTCACGCCGCGCGAGTGGCGTACGGTATGGCTGTGGATTGAAAGCGGGGCGCCGTACGCCGGCAGTTATGCCGGCTTGCGCAACCAGCGCGATCAAGAGAAGTCCCAGGCGGCGATCGCTGCGGTGTTCAAGGACGGAGCGGATGTGCTTCGTACACGCTGTGGCCAATGCCACGCTCTGGGAGAGAAGGCCGACGAGCAGGGCCGCCCGCTGCCGTCGCATTCGTACGGCCACCATCGCGGTAGCGTTGGGCGACCGACCGGGGCCTTTGAACGCATAGTCTTTGAGAACGATCCGATCGCCCGATACAGCGCGAACATCCTCTTGAATTTCAGCCGGCCGGCACTCTCGTCGCTCTTGCTCGGTCCGCTCTCGAAAAAGGCCGGCGGATATGCAAGCTGCGGCGAGATCTTCAAGGGCACCGGCGATTCCGATTACCAGCGCTTGCTCGGCCTGATCGAGAAGGCCAAGTCGGCCCTTGACGAGGAACCGCGCTACGCCACGCCCACGTTCAAGCCCAACCGCCAATACATCCGCGAGATGAAGAAGTACGGCATCCTGCCGCCGCAGTTCGACCTGGCAAAAGACCCGATCGACGTGTTCGAACTGGATCAAGCCTATTGGAGGGCGGCCTGGTACAGTCCGGACGGTCACTGACGGACGAATGAACGAATAGGTCCGCCGCGCTTGCGGCCGCCCGCCGGGACGGTTATGATGAACCCGTGTTCGTGGCTGTCGGAAACCTCCAGCGGGATAGGGCTACCAAGATTCGAACGGTGGGCTTGGCAGGCCGGGCTGCGGTGGTTTCCGCAAAGAAACTTCGTCAAAGTGTCCACCGCAAGGCAGTCGATCCCATGAGCAATGATGTTAACCCGTATCAAAGTCCGAACTTCGTCCCTCCGCAAGTCCATGCTGCTTGGAGCGCCGCCGCCCGCAGGCGCGTGGTGCCGTTCGCGTCGGCACATGGTTTGGCGGTTTTCGCGATGATCATGATCGGCATCGTCTGCCTGGCGAGCCTGGCGCTGCTGATTTCATGTTTTCTGCAGATCGAATTGATTGACAAGGCGCGCCACGGCCATCGCATCACGCAGCAAGAGGCGTTTGCGAACGATGCCCGCCACGCGCTCTTTGTCTTCGTTCGCGCGTTGGCGTATATCGTCAGCGGCATTGTCTTCCTCATTTGGTTCTACAAGGTATATCGCAATCTCCCTTCGCTGGGCGCGGCCCAGACCGAGCACTCTCCCGGTTGGGCGGTCGGGTGGTGGTTCATCCCTATCGCCGGCCTGATCGTGCCCTGTCAGATTGCGAAGGAGATCTGGAAAGGCAGCCATCCGGATAATCTGGCCGTGCGTTCCAAAGCCGCACTCGTCGGATCGCCGCTCGTTACTGCCTGGTGGACGTTCTGGCTGATCATGATCGTGATCGGGACCTACTCGGCGTTTTCGAGGCCCAACATGAAATCTCTCGATCAGATCGTCGCCGCGAATTGGGCAGGCATCTTCGCCATGGCGGCCACGCTGCCCGCCGGCGTGCTGGCTGTGCTTTTCGTCGCCAAGGTCGATTCCAACCAGACGCGACGGTACGAACGTTGTTTGCGGCAAGAGGCTGGCGATGAACAAGCCGATTTCGATGACGCTCCCGTGCGTACGGGGCCGTCGGTTGGTAACGATGGAGCGTCGTTTGCCCCGCCCGCATCGCGCCCCCCGATGGCAACTGGCGGTGGTGAAAACATCGATGATTGGTTAGGGAAGCTATAGCGAGCCGGGGGACCAAACGGGTCAAAACCGTTTACGAAATCGTTCTGATCCCTTTTCTACGTCAACGGAAGGCAAGACTGACAAAAAGGGAGGTTATCCAATGACATTGGTGAATTGCGATGAGTGCGGGCACAAAGATTCAGATCGTGCTTCGAATTGCCCAAACTGTGGAGCGCGCTTTGATCGCACAGACAAACGCTGGGAACTGATTCAAGCACTAGGCTTTGTTATTGGGTTTGTCGGTATCAGTATGGTGCTGTTCAATCTACTTTACTCCGTTACTCCTTCCGGGGTGAATTCTTCGGTTTTTAACGTTATTGGGATCATCGGCTGGACAATCATGGCTGCTAGTCTTGTTTTAGGTCTGATTGGCGGAATCGGCGCTTGGTGCCATCACGGATAGAATCGCTGGAAGTTAAGACCGGATGAACGTGGAGGTTTCGGCGGCAGCCTTGGCGCCCATTGGCACCCTCAACTGATTCAGAATGAGGAAAATAGTCTTGGACTTATCGAAACTGCCCATCTGGTCAGCATGCATTATAGCCCCGGCCGTTTTGCTGCTGAAAGAAGGAACTGCATGACTGCACTCGGAACCATGACGCTGGCCCAACTCCAGAAACTCATCGCCGAAAACAAGGGCGAGTGGGAGAACGTCGAGTTCAAGAAGACCACCGGCGAATTGCACGGTGGGATGGAGACCCTTTGTGGATTCCTCAACGGTTCGGGCGGAAGAGTTCTCTTCGGCGTCAATTCCGTGGGAAAAGTCCTGGGGCAAGACGTGTCCGACGCCACTTTTCAGGAGGTGGCAAACGCGATTCGCAAGTTGGAGCCGCCTGCCTGGATCGAGCAGATTCGCGTTCCCGTGGCAGGCACGGCAGAAGTCCTGATGCTGCAAACAACACAACAGGCCGACGGACCCTACCTTTTCGACGGCAGACCGTACCAGCGGATCGGGAACACGACTTCTCGGATGCCGCAGGCGGAGTACGAGCGGCGACTACTAGCCCGTGCGAAGAACCAGCAGCGCTGGGAATATCAGCTAGCCGAGAAATACACGCTTGCCGACCTCGACATGGCGGAAGTCGAGCGGACGTTGCGTGCCGCCGTGCATCAGGGCCGATTGGAGAGTGCGCCGTCCGATCCCGTGGAGGGCCTGGACCGGCTGCAACTGCGCGTAGAAGGCCAACTCTTGCGTGCGGCGGTGGTGTTGTTCGGCCGCAAGCAAATGCCGCACTACCCGCAGTGCGCGTTGCGTTTGGCGCGTTTCAAGGGCACCGACAAGACCGAGTTTCTCGATAACCGGCAGTTGCACGGCCACGCGTTCCAAATTCTGGACGAAGCCATGCACTTCATTCTGAGAAATATCCCCATTGCCGGGCGCATTGAATCCGGGAAGTTGGAGCGGCAAGACACGCCGCTGTATCCGCCACTGGCCCTGCGAGAAGCCCTCGTCAACGCCCTCTGCCATCGGGACTACGCGATTCCGGGCGGGGCGGTGAACGTCGCCATCTACGACGATTGCCTTGAGGTCATTAGTACCGGTTTGTTGCCGGCGGGCATCACGGTCGCGGACCTGAAACGCAAGCACATATCGGTCCCGCGCAATCCGCTAGTTGCCGGGGCCTTCTATCGGCGCGGACTGATCGAGCAGTGGGGCCGCGGCACGCAGAAGATCGTGGATTGGTGCGTGGCTACAGGTCAACCGGAACCGGAATTCGAGGAGCAAGCCGGTGCGGTCGTGGTGCGATTCCGGCCCAGCGGCTATCACCCCCCGCTTCGGGTAAGCCATGACTTAGGCGACAGACAGCGGCGGATTCTGCTGATTCTCTGCGACGGGAACGAACGCCGTTTTCAGGAGATTTACGCGCAAATCGACAATCCGCCCTCGGATCGCACGGTGCGGCAGGACTTGAATCTACTTCGGCAGTGGGGGTTGGTGGAGAGTTCGGGCCATGGTGCCGGCGCACGGTGGCGGCTTAGCGCATCCGAAGATGATAGGAATAAGGAAGAATAAGGAAGAATAAGGAAGGAATAAGGAAGTCGTCGTTTCCTTATTCTATTGGCAATGCTTTGGTCGGTGCCCCCCAAAGGATTGCGAGTGCAACCCGGAAGATCGGCCGGAGCCCGGGGACCGTTCATACCGACACCTTGGTAGCCAGAGAATTGTTGGACGAGCGATAGGAGCGAAAAATGGCAGACCCTCAAGCTGTTATCGACGAAGCTAGGCCCATGCTGGAAGAGTTCCTCATCGACATCGGCCTCCATCGCGCAGGCACGCAAATGAATCTGGCTGAACTACTTGAGCCACTTAGCCGTTGGGTTGATGCCCAGGTACTCGCCGAAGACGACCGATACTTTTTAGCGTCACGGCTGGCTGCGTTCATCTGCGAATATCTAATTGAGGTGTGCTCCGGCCAGCGCGTGATTGAAGGTGGCTGTATCTTGATGCATGTTCGCATTCAGGAAGGCATAGTGCGGGAATTTGATCCCTATGCGATTGCGGTGGGGATGGCCACAAACCGGAACGGTCTGAAGGAATTCCTCGACATATTAGCTTCCTAGTCAGTAATTGCCCAACACACCACGACCGCAGGGCGAGTCGCCGCTTGATGGCACAGGCCGTAGAAGAATAGAACCATAGAACCTCAATCAATCCAGCCGGCTACAGAGAAGACAATGAGAACTTTGCTTACAGCGTTCATCGGCCTGATCTTGTGCAGTCCTGCGGCAGCGGAAAACAGCGAGCCGCTGCCCACGTTTGCGGAAACGTGCTTCCAGGCGCGCCCCGCGGGCAGCTTTCTTCTCGTGCCCGAGGCGCAACGCATGCTGGAAGCCACGGGACCGGGAAGCAACCTTTCTCCGGGCGATCGTGGCAGCGTACGGCTGAATGGGCTGTTTCGCGTCCGCGATTGGACGCCCGAAAGCACCCTGCGGGTGGCCCTGGACAATCCCGGCAGCCAACTGCGAATCCACGCCTGGGGCGAGGGGCATGGCGCTTCGCTCTTCCTGACCGCGGCCGGCGCGGCTTACCGCATCACGCAGCAGCCCAGCGAAGCCATGACCAAGCAGGACCCCCGCCTGACCCTTGACCGGCTCGTGACTACCGATGATCGTCGCGGTTTTCGCCTGCCCCACGGCGCATATCAGGTCCGTTGCCAGGATGGGGCCGTCGTGGTGACTAAGGGCAACGTGCGCCTGCTGACCGCTCCCCTGGAAGGCACGGTCAAGAGCCTTTACATCGAGGCGCCCGACTACGCGGTGTTGCAGGACCTGGCCCTCTTCCGCAGCGGACCAGTGCCCGAAGAAATCGCGCCCGTGCATCGGGTTGTGCTCGACGGCATGCAGCCTGCCCGGCTTGCTTGGAAGGCGACCCTGCCCAAGGGCGCGCGTTTGCAGAAACTGGGCGACGGCTGCGTGGAACTCGCGGCGGAGAACTCCGCGGAGACTGCCTTTGCCACACTATCCTTGGGCAGGCCGGGCCTATTCGAGGTCGTCGCTCAAATCGACGACGCCACCCCCGGAACCGGCATTGCCTTCCTCAATTCCAAGGGTGAGCCGTTGGACGGCCTCGAGTTCGGCCGCGAAGGCGGCAAGAGACTTGCCTTCGGCTTTGGCAGCCCGCAACAGCCACCGTCGCTAGATAATTTCGATTTCCGCAATCGCCCCGCGCCGCTGGCCGGGCCGCGGCAATGGCTGCGGCTGGTCATGACCGCCGGATCGATCAAATGCTGGGTCAGCGGCGACGGTGTCCATTGGGGCCGGGCGCTGGAGGGACACGACCGCTACGGTCCCTGGCAATCGATCGGGCTTTATGCCAGGACAGCCAACGATCGCAGCAATCCGGACAATGCGGCCCGACATATCCGCTTGCGCAGCCTGCTGGTCCGCGAGCTTAGCGGGCTCACCGGGGCTGTCGCGGCGGATCTGCTCGCCAAGGCGGCGACCGTGGGCGTGGCCATGAAGTCCGACCAGGGCGAATCGCCCCAGGCCTGGACAGAGCGCATTACGCGATTGGCGCCCGCGGGCGTTTCGCCCATGGCCTGGCGCTTCGCCTGCACGCTTCAGGCCTTAGCCGCTTTGGTGCAGCCCGACGCGGCCCAGGCCTTGCTGCATCGCGCCGTGCGCGAGTATCTGAACGATCTTCGTTCGACGCGGGCCAAGATCGATCTCTTGCAAGATGCGGCCCTCGTCTGGCCAACTCGCCTGGACCGCTGTCAAGCGCAGTTGGAGCATTGGGAACGGCTGGGCCGCGAAGTGCTTAATGCCGGCGGCCGCGCCGAGTTCGGGCTTTACCAGCAGGCCTTCATGGAAACTTCGCTCAGCGATCCGCCCGAACGCAGCGGTCCCATCTCCTGGGAGCTTGCTCGTGACGCCACGATCCTGTTCTTTGCCGAACGCCGCGAAGCAGATCTGACCCGCATCACGATTCTCGTCCTCTTCTGGCGGGGAAACGACCGGCAAGTGGCCGGTTGGCCCGCGGGCCCGCAACTCGACCTGTTGCTGAAATGGTTGAATGTGTACCCCGTGAGCGGGAAACCGCAGGGGCGGGCTGCGGCGATCAATTCTATCCGCGCGGTCACTCCGCCGCTGAGCCGGGCTGGCAACAACATCCTCTCGGAACTGCAATCCACGTTGGAAGGAAGGCAATATGCCGACGCGGCCCGGATCCTGGTCGCCTGTGCGCCGCCACGCGATGAGGGCCTCGTTCCCGTAGCGAACGACGATCAGCTTTTCGTCTCGTTTCCAACCGTGGTGCGGCTGCTGATGCGCGAACATCGCGGCCTCTCCGAGGCCATGCTCGGCCAGGTTGGGCCGGCCGACCAGTTCAAGATCGAGCAGACCTTGGCCCAGGGCGATGTGGCCGCCGTGGAGGCCTTGTCGCTGCAATACTGCGGCGCGCCGGCCGCCGCACAGCCTTGTCAATGGCTGGGCGATCGGGCCATGGCTGCCGCGGACCTTGCCCAGGCCATCGCCTGGTATGACGAAGGTCTCCGTTGGGCTGCACCTGCCCAGCAGCCGGAGCTTGCTGCCCGCAAACGCCTTGTTTTGGCCATGTTGGGTTCAGCTTGGGGACAGCCGGCCGCCCAACCCATCGCGTTTAGCGGTATGAAGGCGCCGCAGCAGCAGTTCGAAGGTTGGGTCCGCGATCAGCTCGCCCGGCGGCGGACCGCGGCGGAAGCGGCCGCTTCCGCCGATTTCCTGCCTCTGGTTGCCGCTGTGCAACCCGGGCAATTTCAGGCGGCGATCTTCGACCCACTCAACGCTTCCGCCGGGCGAGGTATCCTAGGCGCTGAGCTGCCGTACGAATTGGGAGTCGTCGATTGGGCCTGGCGGCACGCGACGATGCTGGGCGAAGACTCGGCGCTCGTCGTCGAGCGCGCACGGATCGTGGCCTTCGACCTGGCGGGCGGAAGAGTCCGCTGGGAATCTCCCCTTCGCAACGGTTCGTCGCCCACCCCTTCGTGGCCGCTGGTCCGTGGGCAGAGAATTTACGTCCGCGCCGCCGTGGCCGGTGATCGGGCTGGCGTGGCATGCCTCGACGGCAAAACGGGCCGTAACCTCTGGCTCCGCGATTGTGGCGGTACGGCGGCCTGCGATCCGCTCTGGTATCGCGGACGGCTCCTGGTCCTCACGATCGGGCCGCCCGGCGAACAGGTCATCGCGCCGCTGTGCCTCGTCGAACTCAATCCCGAGACCGGCGAGGTGATTTCCAGGCGGCAAATTCTGGAATTGACCGATCGCGAGAAAATACCCAGCGAATGCCAGGCCTCCTGGGCCGGCAATCGGCTCGTGGCGCTGGTAGCAGGATGCGTGCTCTCGATCGACCTGCAAGGGCGGATCGCCTGGCTCCGTCAAGCGACGACTTTGCCTGCGGCACTCGACCCCGCCTTCGCTCAGCAGCGTTGCCAGCCGGCAATCGAATCCGGCGGGTGGTTCTTCGTTCAACAGCCCGGAAGTTGCGCGATCGATTGCCTTGCCGTGGAGACAGGACGGCTCCGCTGGCGGCGAGGGATCATCGGCTTGCAGAGCATTGCCGACCTGCCGGGCAACCGCCTCATGGCGAGAACCGCGCGGGGGCTGGTCGCCTTGAGCAAGACGACGGGCGAGGTCCTTTGGCAGTGCGAGTCGTCCGGCATGTTGTCCGCCTTTGTCCACACGACCTCCGGCCTGATCCTTGGCGCCGCGCCGGCGACCATCGGCGGCAAGCCGCAACTCGTGTTCTTCGGAATCGATCTTGCCACGGGACAAGTGCGGGCCCGCGGCGCCGTGCCGCTGGAGAAGAATCAGCCCATCCTTTTCGGACCGGTCACGCAGCGCAGCGCAGGGCCGGGCGACAAAGCATATGAGGCCGTGCTCGTCAGCCCCACGGCGGCCACGCTGGGAGTCGAAGAGATTCGTACACTAGCTCAGCGACTGCGTCAGGAGCCTGGCCATATTGTCGCGACCTCCGACGCTGACCACCGCATCGAGGGCAATCTCGCGTCGGGTTGGCGTGGCAGCGGCGCGACGATCGCCCACGATGGCCCGGCCCAGGCTGGCCTACGGTCGTTGCCGCTGGATGGTTTGGCCACGGACCCGGCCCCGCAGTCCGACGCCCTGTTGGAATTCCACAACGGCGACCGCCTGCGCGGGACCATCCGCGGCTACGTGGCGGCTTCGAGCCAGCCCGGGCAGAGCGCGGGCGCCCAAATGTTGGTGCAGCTTGCCGGGGAATCTCCATCCACGGAGAAGCCGATCGCCGTCGAAACCGATTGGCTGCGGCGGATCGTGTTCGACGCGGCCGGGCAGTCGCGGCACTGCCCGCCGCGGTCGCTCGTCTGTCGCGATGGGCGCGTGATGGCATTCCGCACGCTGCGCTTCAGCGGCGACGGCGTAATCCTGCTCACCGATCGCGGCCTCGTGCGGCTCGCCTACCGCGATTTGACGGAAGTCATGATGCAACCGGTCGACGCCTGGGAGGCCTATCAGCGTCAGCTTGCGAAGATCGATGCCAACTGCGATGCGGGCATCGTCCGCCTGGTGGCGGGACAAAGCATGGTTCTGACCGTGTCCGCCGCCGGGGTCCCGGCAAACGAGGCGGCCGGATCGACGTGCTATGTGCAACCGGCCTGGAGCCGCACGCCGGTGCCTGTCGCCTGGTCTGCCGTGTGTACGGTATGGAGGGCGCCGGCGACGGTCGTTCCGCTCTCGCTGTTCGCGCCCCAGCAGATCACGCAGCGCGGGGCCTTGGGCAGCAGTTGGAAGTGGCAAGCGGACCGCAATGTGGCGGGCGGCGAGCTGCGCAGCGGTGGTGTCCGCTGTCTCTGGGGGTTTGGCGTCCATGCGCCCAACGAAATGGTCTTCCGCCTGCCCGATTCCGCACGGACCTTTCATAGCGGCCTAGGCATCGATGCCGCCGCGGGCGATTCGGGGTGTGTCGTGGCGAAAGTCTACCTCAACGCAGCGTCCGGCACACCGGTGTATCAAAGCAAGCCGCTGCTGGGCGGCCAGCCCGCCGTTTCCACCGGCGAAATCAATCTCGTCAGCGGCAACGCAGCAGCCCGGCAACTAGTATTGGTCGTCGAGGACGGCGGCGATGCGCGCGGCCCGAATGCCGATCCGCTGGACATCGGTGATCATGTCGACTGGCTCGAGCCGACCCTCTTGCTCGACCCCGACAAGCTGCGTGCGGCCGTAAAGAAGTATCGGCCAGCCGCAAAATAGTACGGTTGTTGGAGTCCCGCCTTGAGGCGGCGTATGGATTATAGACAACCGGAGCTGCCATAGTCAAATAATCTTCAACAGCAGGCGATACATTTTGCCGTACATCGAGCCTATAATTGTGGCGTCGAATACTCTTGAGATAGGAACAAGCCCACGCGACAGGTTCCAATGCCATGGAAACACCGCGACCGGTACGAGCCCCTCCGGAGAATCTCGGGGGAAAGAGCTCGATGGAAGCAGAACTCGTCGATTTTTTCCAGTTCTCGCTGGAAATGCTCTGCATTGCCAGCGGCGACGGCTATTTCAAGCGTGTGAATCCCGCTTTCGAGAGAATCCTCGGTCATAGCGCGCACGAGGTGCTTTCCCGTCCGTTCGCCGACTTTATCCACCCCGAGGACCAAGAGAAGACGAAGCAGGAATTGCGCAAGCTGGTCGAGGGTGAACCGACCATCCAGTTTGAGAATCGCTACCGTTGCCGAGACGGAACCTACCGTTGGCTGTCGTGGACGGCCATGCCGCAAGACGGCGGCGAACGTATCTATGCGGTCGCCACGGACGTGAGCTGGCGAAAACAGGCCGAAACCGTGTTGCGCGAGAGCGAGCAGCGCTATCGGCAACTTCTGGAGGCAGTCACCAGCTACACCTATTCGGTGGAACTCAGGGAGGGCGTGCCGCGTTCAACCGCCCACAGTATTGGGTGCCTGGCTGTCACGGGCTACACCCCCGAAAACTATGCATCCGATCCTTACCTCTGGATCACCATGGTCCATCCCGATGACCGTGAATTGGTGCGGCGACACGCGGCAAGCACCTTGGCGGAAAGCCAGAACAGTCCGATCGAGCACAGGATTCTCCATCGAGACGGGAGTGTTCGCTGGGTGCGCCACAAGATCGTCGCACACCACGATGCCCAGGGGCGCTTGGTGCGCTACGACGGTCTCATCGAGGACATCACGGAACGCAAGGTGAGTGAAGAGCGCTTCCGGCTCCTCGTCGAGTCTGCTCCCGACGCCATCCTGGTGGTGGACGGCAGCGGGCGGATCGTTCTCGTAAATGTCCAGGCGGAAACGCTGTTCGGCTACTCCCGCGAGGAACTGCTGGGGCAGACGGTGGAGCTTCTCGTGCCACATGATCAAGGCGGTCAGCATGCGGGGAACCGCGCGGCGTATACCGCAAGGCCCTACCCTCGCATGATGGGCACACACTCCGGGCTGCGCGGTCTGCGCAAGGACGGTAGCGAATTTCCCGTCGACATCGCCTTGAGCTCCATGGAGACGGAACAGGGCATGCTGGTCTATGCGACGGTTCGCGACTTGACGGAACTCAAGCGGGCGGAAGAGATGGTGCGCGAGAATCTGGCGCACCTCTTAGCCGCGCAGAAGATCCAGGAGCACCTTCTGCCCAAACTTCCGCCCGTGTTGCCGGGGTGCGACATTGCCGGGGCCTTGTATCCGGCCGAGTTCGCGGCCGGCGACCACTTCGACTTCCTTCCCATGCCCGATGGCTGCCTGGGAATCGTCGTTGCCGACGTCGCCGGACACGGGATCGGCCCTGCCATCTTGATGGCTTCCACGCACGCGCACATGCACTCGCTGGCGGCGACTTACAGCGACGTCGAAGAAATCCTCCACCGTGCGAACCTTATCCTTGGCGGCGAGACGGACCCGGAGCGGTTTGTCACAATGCTTTTTGTCCGGCTTGATCCTCGCGCACAGACGCTCACGTACGCCAGTGCAGGCCATCCGACCGCATATGTCCTCAATGGCCTCGGGGACGTGAAAGCCATGCTCTCCAGCACGTCCTTTCCCCTGGGCGTCGAGCTCGATGCCCGCTTTCCAGCCGGGAATCCGACCACGCTTCAGCCGGGCGACATTGCCGTGCTGTTTACCGATGGGCTGATCGAGGCGAGTTCGGCAAATGGGAAGCCCTTTGGCCGGGATCGCGTGATTCAGGTCGTTGCCCGCCACCGCGGGGAAACTGCCATTGCGATCATCGCTGCCCTCTACGAAACGGTGACCGACTTTTCCGGTGGCAAGAAACTCGATGACGACATTACGATCGTCGTGATCAAGGTGGAAGCCCGTGGCGACTGACGAACGGCCGCTTGGCAAGTCGTCATTTGTTTTGTAGGATTTCTCTATCCATTCGTCAATTGAACTACGTCATCCCCCCATGTTGCGTTCCAACGTACTGGCGGCCAAAGCCCGCCTGGCAAAAGGTCACGAGGATTTCAAGGCCCGGCACCTGGCCGGTTGCCCCGGGATCGAACTTTGCGCGCTGAACAGCAACCTGCGGGACGCCGTGGTCCTGGAACTGATCGATGACGCCCTGCGGGACCTGGGCGATGGGGGGGCCAAGGGCCTGATCAACGACATCGCCGTCGTGGCCCACGGCGGCTACGGCCGCCGCGATGTGGCGCCCTACAGCGACGTCGATCTGATGATCCTGCACCGCCCGGCCGCCGCCACGCGCCTCTTCCCGCTGGCCGAGCGCCTGCTCCGCGACATTTTCGACGTGGGGCTGGTCCTGGGGCATAGCGTCCGCACCGTGCGCGAGGCCTGCCGGCTGGCCTCGCGCGATGCCATGATCTGCACCTCGTTGGTCGATTCCCGCTTGCTGGCCGGCAACCCGCTGATCTTCGAGAGCTTCATGCACCATTTTCGCCAGCGGGTCCGCTGGCGCTGTGGCCGGCTGCTGGCGGGCATCAAGAAGTCGCGCGACGACGAGCGCCACCGCTACGGCGAGACGGTCTTCCTCTTGGAGCCGAACATCAAGCGTTCGCAGGGCACGCTCCGCGATCTGCAGTTGTTGCGCTGGATCGGCTTCACGCGCTATGGCGTGGCCGACTTCGCCGACCTGCGCGATTGCGGCGCCTTGAGCCAGGAGGATTACGACGCCATCCAGCCGGCCTACGCCTTCCTCCTCTGGTTGCGCAACGACTTGCACTTCCACTCGGCCCAGGCCAGCGACGTGCTCACACGCTCGGAGCAGCTCCGCCTGGCCGAGCACGGCGGCTTCACGGCGGCCGACGGGCTGTTGCCGGTCGAACATTTTATGCGTGACTACTTCCGCCACACCAGCCGCGTCAGCCATGTGGCCACGAAGTTCCTGGCCAAGGCCACCACCAACGTCTGGATCGACAAGACCTTGACGGTCCTCTTCGGCCACCATATCGAGTCGGACTTCCTGGTCGGGCCGGTAGGCATGATGACCACGCGCAAGGGCCTGGCGCGGTTACAGGGCAACCTGGCGGCGATCATGCAAATGGTCGATCTGGCCAACATACATGACGTGCCTATTGCCGCCTTCACCTGGGAAACGATCCGCCGCGAGGCGCCGCACCTGCCGCCGCACTTGCCGCCAGAGGCCAGCCGACACTTCCTCTCGCTCCTGGCCCACCCCGGCCGCTTGGGCGACTTGCTCCGCGACCTCCACGAAGTGGCGATTCTGGAACGCTTCCTGCCCGAGTTCGCCCGCGCCCGCGGCCTGTTGCAGTTCAACCAGTATCACAAGTACACGGTCGACGAGCATTGTATCCGCGCGGTGGAGTTCGCCGAGCAACTGCTGGACGATCCGGGACCGGTGGGCCGCGTCTATCGGGGGCTGAAGGACAAGCATCTCCTGCACCTGGCCTTGCTCATCCACGATCTGGGCAAGGGCCTGCTGGAGGACCACCGCGAGGTCGGGCTGAAGATTGCCGAGCAGACCGGCTGGCGGCTGGGACTCCAGCCGCACGAGACGGAGACCATCAAGTTCCTCGTCCACAAGCACCTGCGCATGAATCACTTGGCCCTCCGCCGCGATACCAGCGACGAGGACTTGGTAGTCCGCTTCGCCGTGCAGGTCGGCTCGCCGGAGTTGCTGCAGATGCTCTACGTGCTCACGGCCGCCGACTTAGGCGCGGTGGGGCCCGACGTCTGGGACGGCTGGAAATCACAGGTGCTGACCGACCTTTACCACCGGGCCATGCAGCAACTGGCCGGCGACAGCCCGGCGACCACGACCGACCACCTCTTCGAACGCAAGCGGGAAGAGATCCGCACCTGCCTCAGTGGTGATGCGGACGAGGCCTGGTACGGCCGGCACGTCGATGCCCTAACCGCCGGTTACCTCAGCGCCACGTCGGCCGAACAGGCCGCGGCGGACCTGCGCTTGCTGCACGACCTGGCGCCCGGCGCCGTCCGGGCCACGGCCAGCTACGAGCCTGACGCGGCCACGCTGCAGGTCACCGTGGGTACCTCCGAGGCGGTCGCCCCCGGCATCTTCCATAAGCTCACCGGTGCCCTGACCAGCCAGGGCCTGGAGATCCGCTCGGCCCAAATCCACACGCTGGCCGAGGGGCTGGTCCTGGACCGCTTCTGGGTCCACGATCCCGATTATGCCGGGGCGTCGCCGCCCGATCGCATTCGCACGCTCAACCAGGCGGTCGAGAAATCGCTGCATGCCGAAAGCGGCCAGGCTCCCGCGTTCCGCCGTACCTGGAAGTCTAGCGAGCAGCGCACGATCTTCGGTCCGAAGCCGCAAATCCGCGTCAACACGGATAACAGCACCTCGGACCGTTACACGATCATCGACGTCTTCGCCTACGACCGCACCGGCTTGCTCTACGCCGTGACGCGGGCCCTGTTCGAACTGGGCTGTTCCGTCTGGCGGGCGAAGATCAGCACCTACCTCGACCAGGTCCTCGACGTCTTCTACGTGACCGACCAGGAGAACCGCAAGATCGTGGACCAGAAGCGGCTGGATGCGATCCGGCAACGGTTGCTGGAGGTGATCGGCGAGGATCCCGCGCCGCAGGGCGCGCCGACATCGTAGCGCGGAGCAATATCGTAGGGTGGGCCGAGTAACACGAGTCCCACCATCAACCCGAAATCCGAAAAAGGAAGCACGAAATTCGAAACAAATACAAATGATGAAAAATCAAATGACCAAAACCGTTTTGAGCTTTTGCCATTTTGCATTTGAATTTGTTTCGGATTTCGACATTCGAATTTCGTATTTCCTTCCTTAGTGGTGGGACTCGCGTTGCTCGGCCCACCCTACGGCACAAAAGCCTACACGCAGCCCTACAGCCGCGGGTCAACCGGTTCGCTTTCCAACGCCAGCACGCCGAAAACGCACTCGTGGACGCGGCGCAACGGCTCACGATTTCCCGATCCGCTGGGGCCGATGAGGACGACGAGGGAGACTTTGGGGATGCAGATGCTCATAGCGGCCACTCAGTATGATATCGCTTCGTGAGAGCTCGGTTGGGTCTGATTGCTTGTTGCAAGGTGCGCTGGAACAGCGACGTTACCATTCTTGTGTCGTGCAAGTGCTGCGCCGTCGAACTTGCCTGGCCCTGGCGACGGAAGAAAACCATTGGGTTGCGCTCGTGGTGCCCTTGTTGTGACGTAGCGTTCTTCAGTATTTCGAGAACCTCGACGAAATCGAAGGTCTTGGCGGGAGCATCGACAAACTCGTCCGTTTGATCTTTGAGATATCGAAGACGGGCTGATCCGTCGCTGCCGATTTCAAGCGTCCAAGGTCGCCACATCAAGAGGCCAATCATCTTGACGGGCGACTGGTTCTCTTTCAGGAATTGCATTCCCTCTTGATCATTTGCGCCAAACCAGTAACTGTCTTGCCAGGGATGCGAGACAAGCACATGTCCCCAGAGTCGGAACTCATCATCGTTTGAATGCACGTACTCCCCCTTAGTCCAGACCGGGGTCGTAAGGGCACGCTGTGCTTCAAAGAGCGCGGACAACGCATCATCAGACAGGCAGACTTGCGATCCAAACGTCATTTCTTGCAAGACGAAAGAAGTCAGAAACCGTGACAGTGAATCACAGACGAGCCTTTCGCCTCGAAACAGCTCCCCCTCCTCGTCGAACTGATCGCCGCAACACCAAACGGGAGGATCTTCGCCATGCCCAAGTGTCCGACAATCCCATACCGCTTGATTTTCTTCGAGAAAAATGACCTTTCCATCGGGTGCTACTTCTAGTCGGCTGAGTGCAAGAAGGTTGTCTTGCGTCGCGAAGACGGGAACGACGTTTACAAATTGTTCCGGGTTCTGCCAAGTGGGCCAACGTCCAGCGAACTCGTACAATCGGTAGAGCGGCGTCGGGAGAGCGTGTGCTGCCAGAGATTCGGATGGTTCCCCGAAGGATGCTTGCCGTGGCCCAAGCCAGAACTCGATGAACTCGCACAGGGCATCCATGCGGGCACTAGCGTTGATGGCCTCTTCTATTCTCGGATGAAACGTGCCCATCTGCTGGCCCTTTCGATTGTCGGAATGAGTCTTCTGTTTTACTGAAGTATGTCAAGAATGTGCGACCACTAATTGATGAGCTTCCGCTCGGGTTGGCAGCTCGCATTTGTCGGCGAGTTTCCGGACGACGTTCTCGGGACTGCTCTCTCACGACGCTGCCGGCTTCTATCTGGCACTGCCCCCAACGAAAAGCTGTCTCGCAATACACCGTTCAGGGTATTCGCAAACCTTCGGTTTGTTCCTAGGATTCTCCTGGCCGAATCTACTTTCAAAACACAGAAAATGACAACTCTATGCGACACTTTCTCTACTGCGATACGGTAGGCCCCATAGGTTCCGTCGGTCTCCTCTTGCTGCGGCTGGCAATGGGCGCGGCATTCCTGCTCCACGGCTGGCCGAAAATCCAACACCCGGTGGACTGGATGGGAGCCGGCGCGCCGGTTCCGGCGGTCTTCCAGGCCCTGGCCGCGATTGCCGAATTCGGTGGAGGCATGGCGCTGATTGCCGGGTTGCTCACGCGTTTGGCCTCGCTGGGAATTGCCACGAACATGATCGTGGCCCTGGCCATGGTCCACCTGCCGCACGGCGACCCGTTCGTGGCCGATCCGGGCAAGCCGGGCGAACCGTCCTATGAATTGGCCGCCCTGTACCTTGCTTGTGCCCTCTTGTTCCTGCTCTTGGGACCAGGACGTTTCTCGCTGGACGCCATTTTCTTCAGAAAACCGCCGGAGAGCGCCGTGGGAACCAGGTAAGAGTTACGTCCTCAGACGATCTCCCAGCCTTTGCGGCGAGGCTCGTTGATCAGGGCGTCGGCCGCGGGCGTGCCAGGTATTTTGAGGTTCGCCGCGTCCCAGGCGATCGGCTTGCCCAGGCGCAAGGCGAGAACTCCCAGCAATACCAACTCGGTGAGTTTGGCGCCGTACTGGAAATTGGCACTGGCCGCTGGGCCGCCCTTGCAGGCCTCGATCCAGTCGCGGTGATGGCCCTTTGATCGGGCCAACGTCTTCGGCGGCTTCTTGTAGGCGGCCGTCTTCTCGTAGGGCAGCAGTCGCTGCTGGCCGGCCCAGCCTTCGGTGAGCAGCTTGCCCTTGTCGCCGATGAAGAGCACGCCATGGTCGGGCAATCGCCGCCCCGCGCCCATCTCCTTCGGCCAGGGCGGTTGCAGCCCGCCATCGTACCAGGTGATCTTCACCGGGGGCTTGTCGCCGCGGGGGCCGAACTCGTAGTAGATGATTTCGCCGTGCGGCGCGATCTCGCCGTTCATTTCGCCCGCCGGCAGGGCCTGCACGCTCAAGGGGACGTCGAGATCCAGTGCCCAGAGCGAGTTGTCCAGGTCGTGGCAGCCGAAGTCGCCCATCGTGCCCGTGCCGAAGTCCCAGAAATCGCGCCACTTGACCGGGGCATAGGCCGAGTGGAATGGCCGCGGCTGACGCGGACCCAGCCACAAGTCCCAGTTCAGCCCGGCGGGCATGGCCACCGTATCCGTGGGCCGGCCCGTGAGCGACGGGTTGAACCGCCCGGCGCCGACCCAGACCTGGACCTCGCGAACGGGGCCGATCGCGCCGTCCCAGATCCACTCGCAGGTCTGGCGGATCGTCTCGCGGGAGTGCCCGAAATTGCCCAACTGTGTGGCTAGGCCCGTCTCCTTGGCCACCTCGGCTACCTTGCGGGCCTCCCAGAGGTTGTGTGTGAGCGGCTTCTCACAGTAGACGTGCTTGCCCGCGCGCATGGCGAGCACCGACACGTAAGCGTGCAGATGGTCCGGCGTGGCACAGAGGACGGCGTCGACGGCCTTTTCCTTTTCCAGCATCAGGCGGAAGTCTTCGTAGGCGGCGCAGCGGAAGTTGGGGGTCTTCTGGCCGTAATGCCTCTCGATCTCGCCCTTGACCGGCAGGCGTCCGACATAGCCCTTGTAGTAGAATGCGTCGACATTCCAGCTTTCCGCGGGATCGGCGATGGCAACCACTTGCACGTCCGGCTCCTGAAACAGGGCACGCGTATTTTCCCGTCCTTGGCCGCCCGCGCCCACCAGGGCCACGTTGACCTTCTCGCTGGGCGGGACGAAGCGTGGTCCGCCAAGCACGTGGCGGGGAACGACAATGGCCGCCGCCGTGGCGGCAACCGAACCGAGGAACCGACGGCGCGTAGTTTTCATAATGGATTTCCCATGAACTTGGTTTGCTACTATAATGGGCAGTACGGAGGGTGATTGTCAATAGCCCCAAACCATGACGACCATGAAAGCCACAATTTTTTCGGCAGTTGCCGCCAGCCTGCTGTTTTTCTGTGCCCAGGCCAACGCCCAGCATCTCTGGTGGGACCTGCAGGGGCAAGGCGACGCCACTTGCCTATATGGGGAGATCACGGTCCTGGCGACCGCTCCCAACATCTACTACTGCGGGGCAAACTGGCACCCCGGCGAGCCGGCGGGCGGCTACTGCGGCATCCAGCACAACGGCGGGCAAGAACATCGCACGATCTTCTCCATTTGGGATACGGCCCCCAAGCTGCACCCCACGGTCACGGAGGCCGACGCCGCGACGATCTTCAGTCGCTTCGGCGGCGAGGGCGAGGGCGCGCATACGCACATGCTCTGGGACTGGAAGGTGGGCGACACCTTCCAGTTCTTCGTGCAGAAGACTCCCGGCGTGAAGGCCGGTAGCACGGATGCCCGCTACTACGTTTTCGATCGGCAGCAGGAGAAGTGGCGGCACAGCGCGACGATCGGCAGCCCCGACGGCGGCAAGAAGAGCGTGGCGACCCTGGGCGGCGGCTTGAACTCGTTCCTGGAAAACTTTTCGGGCCGGGACCATGCCGTGCCCAAGCTGGCCCTGTATCGGCTCTGGCTGGGGCCAAGCGTGAAGGGCCTGAAATGCCTGACCAAGGCGGGCGGCGACGGTACGTGGGGCCAATTGCACGGCGCGTATTTCCTGGCCGAGGGCGACGTGGCGGCCCTGCGCAGTGTCTTTGCCCGCTTGCAGGATCGCTATGGCCGGCCCCTCATGGCGGAGAAGGGCAAGGCCCTTGCACCGCTCGCCGACATTGCCCCGGACAAGGCGGTGATCGAGGCCTTACAGCACTTGCCCCGCGCCAAGGCAACGAAGTGAGTGTGTTCGCGTTGCTCAATGCGCTCCAATGCAGTAGAGGCATCCGGGCGTGCGGTAATACATCCGCGCCGCTTCGAAGATCGGCGTCGACACGTTCTGCGCCTGAGTCTTGCTGTCGTCGGACTCCTTGATGACGTTGCGTGCGACCTCGACGTAGCGCCTGCCCGGCTTGATGACGATCGTTGTCCCTTGGTTATCCATCAGGTAAATCAGATTGCCCGCCAGCGTCGGGCTGGCCGAGGCGCCGGCCCAATTCCAGTACTCGGTGCGCGGCGTCATGGCCAGCAGCTTACGGTAGACCGGCGCGCCGCTGGCGGCATCGTGAACGGTCAGCCCGCCACCCTGGGTCAACTGGTAGATCAGGCCGTCAACCCACAGTGGCGAAGCGGTGTAGGAGCGATCGAAGGGGTGTTTCTTGTCCTCGGGAAGTTCGGTGCTGGCCCAGTCGAAACTGAACGTGTGGACTGCGGCAGGCCACTTGCCCTGTGTGCCCGCGGGAAGCCGGAACGCCTTGAATCCCAGCTTTTCGCTGTTGCGCGGGTAGCCGACCCAGGCGTAAACGAAAGGCCCCTGGACGATCGGCGTCGCCACGGCATCGCCCAGGACCCGCTCGCCCCAGATCGGCTTGCCGTCGCTGATGCGCGTGAAAAAGCCCGACTGGAAGCACGCCACCTGCTCGTTGCCCACGCTTAGGCGAAACAAGGAACCGTACGTATTGCCGGCTTCGTTCGGGTTGGCCCAGAGCAGCCTGCCCGTGGCCGCGTCGTAGGCCCGCATTTCGGCGGCCCAGACCACGAAGTGGTTCTCGCAGAGTAGCGGGCTGGCGAAGTTGCCGTGCTCGCTCCCGCCGCCTCCACCGCGGTTGATCCACTGGCGATTGCCGTCCTTGTCGTAGCAGGCCGCGACCCCCGTAGTGAAGAAGGCGTAAACCCGCTGGCCGTCGCTGCTGGGCGTCGGACCGCTGAAGCCGAAGACCTCCTGGGCCCAATAGCGATCGAAACGCGCCTTGTCGACCGTGTGCTGGAGCTTCTTGATCTCCTTGTCGAGTTCCCGCTTCCGCAGCAGCGCGGGGGGCGTCGGACCGCCGGGGCCGGCGATTGCCGCCGACCGCATGGCATTCAGCGTCTTGACCGCGTCGGCATTGGCCTTGGCCAATTGCGGCAGAAGCGGATCGAGCTTCGCGGCGTAGGCCGGATTGGCCTGGCGCTGGCCGGCCGGCACTGCCTCAGATTCCGGATTGGAGCGGATCCAGAGGATGCGGCCCGTCTGCTTGTCCAGGCATACCAGGTCCGAAACCTCACTGGTGAGGAAGATCCGATCGCCGACAATGATCGGCGAGGAGACGCTGGTGTTGGGCAGGGGCGTCATCCAGACGATCCCCTTCGCGGCGTAGCCGGCACCGACGCGCTTGCGCTGCCAGAACGTGGGCGGAGTGGCGCCGGGGAATCGCCCGCTGCCGTCGCCGCGCCAACCGATCGGTCGTTGTGGAGACGGGAAGAAACTGGGTGAACCCAACGGCCCGCCACTGGGGGCCTGGCCGGAGGCGATGGTGATCCAGGTCGATGCCGCAAGAAACACCAAGAGCAGCGCGGCGTGTCGCATTCAAAGTTCTTTCTTCTTCCGGTGGTAGGAACAGATAAAAGGAGAAGGGGGCACGGTCACTTGCCACCTCTTTTGGTTCGGCTCAATCGCAAGGTAAAGGCCGCTTCGCCAAAGCTGTCGTATTCCTTGGCAAACACTTCGTATTCTTTGCCCAGCAGCGTAAGCAGGAACTTCCCTGTGGGCTTGCGATGAAGACTGGCCCGATTGACAATTTCCTTGACGACGGCCTTTTGCAGTTTCTCGGGAATAGCCACGGCGCCAACCCCCGTGCTTCCAAGATACTGATAGGCCACCAGCTCTTGGTTCTCCCTTTCCAATTCGAGGCAATCCGCCCCTGCTGTGACGGTCTCCTCCAAAATTCGGGTCAGTTCCCGCGACGCTTCTTTATTGGATTCATGGTTGTCTTTGGTCATTTGATCGTTCCTCGCATTTCAAAGGTTACGAGTTGCGCGAATTCGTCTTTGCCGGGCGGGGTGGTCGGCATAGCAGCCTCATGGATGGCGTTCTAGCAGTACCACGTCAACGACAAGCATCACAGCGTTGTATAACCGCGTTGTGGTCATGGGGGCAACCCAATTCTACCTCGATGCGACGCGCCATGCCACAGGCCGCTGCTTGGCAAGAGGCGGTCGAGAATGCTCAATGCTACCTCCCCTCATTGGAGGATGTTCCCCAGCGGGTTTGTATCTACAATTCCTGGCATTTATAATTACTGCCCAACAGCGGGCAATCGCCGATCAAAACCAGGAGTCCCTTCATGCCGGGAAAGCGTGTGCAACTGTCGCTTCTGTTCGCGTTGTTTTCATCAATGGTCTTGATCGCCGGCTGCGGTGGCATGGCCAGTGACACGGACAAATCGAGTCCGCCAGCCACGGCGACCGCACAGTCCGCTGACTCGGCAAGCGGACCGGTCGCGGCACCCAATGCCCCTCAAGCCGCGGCGACACCGGCGCCGCAAGCAGTACCCGCCGAACCGACCGATACCCGCCAATTGGTCCAGGTGCTCGATCTGAGCAAGCTGCCTGCGCCGCAGGGGGCAACGGTCGGCGAGCAGTCGCCAACACACCTGCGTGTCGGCGTACCGTTGTCGGTGCCCGCGGCGGTCGATTTCTACCGCGGCAAGCTCGCCGCCCTCGGCTGGCAGTCGGTGGGTCCAAAGACATCCGAAAGCGTCACCGAGTCGTTTGCCCAGGTGAGCCTGGGCAAGGACGGCTACCTGCTGACGCTGATGGCCATGCCGGGCGAGCCCAAGAAAACCACGGTCTCGATCGAACACGTCGGAAATCTCGACACGCGGACACTTCCGCGGGTTGGCGGTGCGGAGGACCAGTACAGCAGCCAGTTGGTTTCGCTGTATTTCACAACCGTAAAGGTGGACGAGGCGGCGGCCAAGTTGCGGCAACTTCTGACGGCTGACGGCTGGCAGGAATACGACCGGGCCTTCAGCCAGAAGGCGAACCGGCCGGATGCGGCCGACTTGCTCTTCCGCAAGAAGGCATATAGCCTTCGTGTGTCGATCAACAAGCCGGCGGCCCAGCCGAACAAGAGTGCCGTTCAATACTTCGTGAAGACCTTAACCCGCGACTTGCCCGCGCCGGCCGATGCCAAGCATGTCGAGATCGTGGAATCGCGCTGGATCCTGATGTGCGAGGTTCCGCGCGACCTGAAGGCGACGGCCGACTACTACCGAGTGGCGATGCGGGAGATCGGCTTTTCCGCCCTGCCGCGGGAAACGCCCTTGAACAAATCGTTGACGCTCTCGTTTGAGTCGAGCGATCATGACCTGGTCCTGGTCAGCCTCATGGCCACGGATGATCATGGCACCAAGGTGAAGCTGGAAGGCTATTCGGCCGCATTCCGCGAGGCCATGAAAAAGGCCGCTGCCGACGCCGCCGCGAAGCGTGAAGCCCGCGAAAAGGCGGAAGCCGAAGCGAAAGCGGAAAGGGCCAAGGCCTGGAAAGAATCCTCCAAGAAGCAGGACGAGATGTTGGATGCGGTTCTGAAGAAAGCCTTGCAAGATGCGAAGCAACCGTAGCGGTCAACTCGCGGTCGTGACCAACCTGAAAATGCTCAAGCTCGACGGCCTGGAACTCCTCAAGCGCATCAAGCACGACCACCTCACCGATGCCGACATCATTATCATGAACGGCCCAGGGCACGTACCACGCGTCCCGCGACTTCCCCTTCTAATTGGCTTCCCGTCCGAATCTTATGAGCACATCGTCCGCCGCACAGATGACCGAGTCACGTTTCTCCGCCTGTTGCTGGTTGCCGCTGAAGCCTCCCAACGCCCAGAGCCAGGCCGCGGCGGCAGTGGAAGGGATGCTGGAAACGAAGGATGCCAATACGGCGTCATGGGCCTTCGAAACACGGTTTGCGGCCGTCGATGAAACTCGATCGACCGACTTGCTCGCGGTAGTAGCCGCTGCCATCACGCCCGACGCCGGGCTGGCCGCCACGGAAGCGACCGTCGTGCTCATCGCCGCCGCCATCGTTCCCGCCGATTCGACCGTGCCGGCCGAAGTCGGCAGGATCGGACTGGGAAAGTTGCCGAGGCTCGTCAGGGGCTTCGAACGCATGGAGGTCACGTCGGCCGTGCTCAGCCTGTTGTCGCCGTTGACGTCGTCCTGCCAGGTGGCGGTCGTGTCGCTCCCCAGCGCGATGCTCCGCAACTTGGTGACATCCGCCGTCGAAACCCTGCCGTTGCGCAGGATGGAACCCGCCAACTCATAGAACTCGTAAACGAAGTTGCTCCCCGGCGCCCCGTTCCCCGAACCTGCCGCAAAGCTGCTCACGCTCGTGGTCCAGAGCCCGTCCAGCGTCGCCCCGGCGGCGTCGGTGACCCCCGTCGCGAGAACCTCCACGTAATACTTGTTGGAAGGCAGCGGGCCGCTGAGCGTGAGCTGGGCTTCCGTCGAACTGACGTTGGTCTCGCCCGTGATCGTGATCCCCGAACTCGTGGCGCCGGCGCCGGTGTTGTTGTTGCTGGCCGAGTCGCCCAGCGCGAAGCTCGACAACGTCAGCCCACTGACCGGCTTGTCGAAAACAATGGTGATCGTGTTCAGGTTCGTCCAGCCGGGGACATTGGCGTTGCTCAATTGACCCGAGCCGCTGGCCAGTTCATAGCCCAGCGAACTGCCCACGCCCGCACTGGTCAGGGTGTTGTAATAGGACGTCACCCAACTGCTGCCTGATACGTACACGCCCGTCACCGTGGGAGCCACGTCGAAGGCCACCGCAGCGCTGACTGTGGCGCTGCTGAGGTTGTTGGCGTCGGTGACGCTAAAGTTCAGCGTGCGGTTGCCCAGGTTCGTGGTTCCCAGCAGGCTATCGACGTAAGTCACGCTCTCGAGCACCTGCTGGTAGTGGGCCAGCGTGTCGCTGCCGCTGAGCGTAAGCACTCCCGTAGCGCTGTTGTAGCTGGACGTGATGCTCGTACCCGCCGTGTTGGCCGCCAGGGTCTCGCTGCCGGCGTCCAGCGGCCCGCCGCTGATGCTCACCGTGGCGGAGGCCAACGTGGTTGCACTCGTAGCGGAAATCGTCAGCTTGGGGGCCACGGCCACCGCCGCGCCGCCGCTGATGAAGGTCACCGCCCCGGCATTGCCCACAGCCACCACCGGCGGAATGCTGGGCTGCAACTGAAGAACGGTCATCGAATAAGCGGGGAAGGTGTAGCTGAAAGTGCTGCCGCTGAGGCCCATGCTCGTGCTCGTACTGGCCAGGGCGGACGCCCCAGTCGAGCTTAGGCTCTGGGCCGTGTCCTGCGTTTCGCCGTATTGCCAGACCTGCGCCGCGCCGCTGAACTGGAAGCCCGCCAGATCGAATTGCTCGCTCAGGGTGGCAGCCGGATTGACATTGATCACCAGGAGCGCCAGATCGCCGGACGACTCCTTGACGGCGTAGACGTCCAAGTCGCTGTAGTTGCTCGTGGCCGAGACGACCTGGCCGCCGCTCTGAATGATTTTCGAGGCAAGCTGCAAGGCATAATAGCCGGGATAGGCGACGTAAGGACCGGTGGCCGGGGCGCTGTTGCTGTCGCCCGGATCGCCCAGTTGCCCGTAGTCGCCCCCTTCCCGCCAGCCATAGAGCGCGTTGCTGTTGTTCTCGCCCGTGTCCCAACTGTTTCGCAGGTCCCAAGCGATGCCGCCACTGTAGCCGCTGTCCAACAGGCTGCCCAGCGACTCGGCGATGAAGAGTCCGTTCACGAGACTGGTCGACTGCTTGCCGGGGTTGGTGTAGACCGAATTGTATTCCGTCGCCAGGACTTGCACACTCGAGGCCTGACTGCCAAGCGTCGCCTGCAACACGGCTTGGTAGTCGGCATAGCGCGTGCTCCAATCCAGTACGCTGCCGCTGTCGGTCACAGTGCTGTTCAAGAGGAAGGAATCGCTTTCCGCGCCGGGCGATTGCATGTAGCTATGGTCGGAGATGAAGCCGGGCACGAATCCCAGGGCCAGCCCGTCCGCCAGCACGTTTTCCGTCCAGTTGCCGTCGCTGGCACCGGTGGGGTCGCCGCTGTCGATGCCGATGGAGATCGTGGTCTGTGGAAGGCCCGCGTCGGTCAGGATCGTGCCGGCCAGCGCGGCGAATTGCGCAGCGAAGGCCGCGTAGGTGGCCGGGTCGTGCTGCGCGCCGGTACTGGTCTCGGCGGGCGTTGCCGTGCCGTGGTGATCGGTCTCCCAGCTTCCATATTCCTCGTTGCCGACCTCCCAATACTTGATGTCGGTGAAGGCTGTCGGGTGATCGATGCGGAGGAAATTCAGCCCGTCGTCTTGTGCCAGTGGCGAGGCCCCGCGGAGGCTGGCCCAGTATCCGACCGTCTTCCAATTGACGGTCTGCCACTGGCCCGTGCTGTCGTTCCACTGGATTCCGTTTCCGATCGAAGTGGCATCCGTGGGCGAGCCGTCGAGGTAGGCCAGTTCGGCGGCCGCTTCCTGAGGGCTTCCCGAACCGTAGTCCAGCGTGACCAGGCCCGTGCCGCCGTCGGCGGTGATGGCCTGCACGAACTGCGCGAAGGTCTGGGCGCCGGCGTAGTAATTGTCGGCCACGTCGAAGTGATAGTCGTCGGAGGCCGATCCGCCGGGGAAGCGGAAGAGATCCAGCCCCGCCGCGCTGAGCATCTGCTTCGTCTGCGTCGTCCCCGTGTCGGGGTCCCAGTAGACCATGTTGATGCCCAGCAGGTTGGTGCTGACGGCATGAACGGGCGTCGCCGCGCTGACGGTCGCCACCAGCGCCGTGGTGGGCGCGGCGCTGAGCACGACATTGGTGAAGGTGGCGGCGGCGTTGAACTGATAGCCCGCGCCGCTGGAGAGTTGGAAGCTGGAGAAACTGCCCGCTTCGCTGTCGTAAGTGACGGGCGTAAAAGAGTCGGTGGTCGATGGGGAGTAGCCGTAAACAATCTGCGACGCTAACACACCGGCCAGGGCCGCCGTGCCCGAGACGGTCAGCGAGCCGAAAATGCCGCTCGCCGGGGCGCCGCCGAGCTGCAGGTTGAGCGTGCCTGTGCCGGTCTGTGTGAAGCCGCCATTGACGGCGATCGTATTCATCGCACCGATTGCGATCGTGCCGTTGTTGACAAGGCCGGCAGTGGTCAGCGTCGAGGAGCCGGCGGGCGAGGGGCCGAACTGGACCGCGTCGAAGTAGGCCACGCCGCCGTACAAACCGCTGCCGACCCAGGTCGCCAGTTGCACGCGCGCCGTGACCGCGTTGCTGGGCGCGACGGCGGTCGTGAAAAAGTGGTTCCAACCCTGGTTGCCGACGCTGCCCACCAGCGGCCCGCCCGCCGCGCTGGAGCTGTCCAAAACGATGATCTGGTTGGGGGCGCTGTAGGAACTGATCTGGGCCCCGCTGGAATTGTAGTAGAGTAATTGCAATTCGGCCACGATGTTGCCCGTCAGCGGATTGCCGGCCGGCGTCATGGCGTAGACCGAGGCCGTATAGGAAGCGCCGGGCGTAACCGTGAATTGCTGCGAAGCGCCGGAATTCGTGCCGCTCAGCAGCAACGATTGCGAGCCGCTGTAGGCATATTGGCTGCTGAGGTAGGAAGAGCCCCAACAACCCCAGGTCGAAGGCTGCGTGTTGTTGCCGGCCACCGGCGATTCGAAGCCTGCGTTTCTGCTGATCAGGTTGGCTGTCGGGTTCGTGGGATTGCCGCCGCCGGGCAGGGAGAGCGTGGCGCCTGCGGCGATAGTCAGGCTGCCGGCCGACTCCGTGTCGCCCGCCGGGATCGTGACCGTTACGCCGCTGCTGGGGATGGAAACGGGCGTTGCCGAGGTCGGAACGACACCGTTGCTCCAGTTGGCGGCCACCGCCCAAGAGCCAGCCGCGCCGCCGATCCAAGTAACCGGCGTGACCGTCAGTGTTCCCGGCACGTAGCTGATCGTGTAGTTGGGATCCGCGGCCCCGCTGGCGGTGATCGGGTAACTGCCCGCGGGGCTGCTGGTCGTGGCCGTCGTGGTAAGCGTGGGGAGGGTCGTGAGGCTTGCAGGAGTATCGCCGTTGACGAAGCCCGCGTAGCTGGCCGTCAAGGTTGGCAGGGCCGTTCCGTAAATCATCGTCTGGTTGTTGGCAGTGATCGTCAGCGGGGCCGGGTCGACGGTCCAGGAGAGAATGTTCTGGAAACTGCCGGAAGGCACGTTGCCGCCGCTACCGCCGGTGAAACCGAACCACGCCGTGCTGCCGCCGACGACCGAGGGGATGTTGACGGCGTAGCTTTCCGTGACGCTCCAGCGTTGCACGGCGGTCATATCCGTCAGCGTGACAACCAGCGTAGTCCCATTGTAGGTCACGGCGGCATCGAAGACGTCACCGTCGCGCAATTGCACGCCGGTCATCGACAAATCCGTGGCCGGCGTGGTGGGCGCGGCCCCATCGGTGAAGATGCCGATGGAGTCGAGTTCTTCGTTCCCCGCGCCGACATTGCTGGCCCAACTGCTGTCCCAGGGCACGAGGTCGAACTTCAGCGCCACGGAATTCGTGATGCCCTGGTAGCCCAACCCGGCGGCGTCGGAGCCTACGACGTTGCCGGCATCGTTCTGAATGGTAAACGTAATGCCGTTGCCGCCCATGCCGCCCATGTAATCGCCTGCCACCGTACTGATCTGAAAGGCGAAATCGGTGGCGAAGGAACTGGTGCTGAGCTTGGTCTTATACCAAGTGGCGCCGTCGCTGTTGCCGCTGTCGGTCAGGCGCAGGTCACCGCCGGCCAGGGCTGCGCTGCCGGCCAGCGTCAACGAGCCGCCGGTAAAGCCGCTGGGGTAGTCGGGCAAGACGGTCGAGGTGCAATACACCGCGCCGCTTCCCGTGTACCCGCCGCCGCTGGCTTGCACGTAGGTCCATCCGCTGCCGCTTGACGGCGCGGTGAAGAGGCCCGAACTGCTGACCGAGCCCGAGCCGCTGGCGATCGACCAGGCGAAACTCGGCTGCGTGCCCATGGCCGTGCCGAACTGGTCGCCCACCACCGCCGCGAGCTGCTTCGTACCGCCGTCGCCCACGATAGGCGCAGAGGGCGTTATCGTAATGCCGCTGGCGGTCTGCGACACCGTCACTGACACGGTTTGCGTGGCCACCAGGTTGCAGCCGTCGGTCACGGTCACGGTGAACACGTAGTTGCCCGCGGCGCTGAAATAGGCGGTGGTGTTCTGGGCCGCGTCGCTGTTGTTGGCGCTGAAGGTTGGCGCCGCCGCGCCGCTGGGCAGCGTGGTGGCCGCCCAGGTGTAGAGCAATGTGGATGCAGGGTTGACTGCGGGGTTGTAGTCGGCGGCCGTCACCGAGAGCGCGGTGCTCGTGCCGATGACCGTGGCGGGCGTGGCCGAGACGCTGCTAATAGTCGGCGGAAGATCGTTGAAGACCACGTCGGTAATCGCGCCGTTGTGCTGGCTGCCGCTGCCGTTGAGACCGGACCACCAGGTGATCTGGACCTTGACCACGTCGGGCCAGCCCAGCACCGCAAGGGCAGACGCATAGGCGCTCGTATTCAAGTTCACGACCTGGGTTACCGTGCCCCCGGAGATGTCATAGCCGGTGATCACGGCACTGCCGGCCTGGAACTCCAGCAGTTCCAGCGAGTAGAGATCGAAGGCGGCCCCGTCCGTGCGGGCGATGGACTGGTAAGTGCCCCAGTATTCCGCATCCAGGCACTTGATCGGATAGGGGTACCAGCCGTTGCCGTTGTCGGCAATGAGCAGGCCGGTACCGCCGCTATTGCCCAACGACGTAAAGGCAAAACCGCTCTCCACCAGCGGCTCGGTGACGGGCGTAGGACTACCTTCGTTATCGATGGCCGCCTGGTCCGCAAAATTGACGTACGCGCTCGGATCGGTCGAGCGGGGGGCCAACCGCACGTCGGCCGACGGCAGGCTCCGCGCCGTGCCGGCGTTGTAGGCATAGACCGCAAAGTAATCTACAGCCGTCGGGTTCAGCCCGGCGACGCTGCCGCTGGTCGCGTTGCCCACGTCGGTGAACGTGGTGTACTGGCCCGCGGAACTGCCGTAGCCAATGATGTAGCCGCTGGCCCCGCTCACGGACGACCAGCCGAGCGTGGCAACGCTGCCGGAGAGCGAACTGCTGGTGATCGTGGGTGCTGTCGGGGCGCCCGCCATGCTAACCACCACCTGGCTGACCGTAAAGGATCCGCTGGTGGCCTCGACCTGGAACGAATATGCGCCGGGCGTCAGGGTCGCGCTGGGATCGATGGTCCCGCCGCTCGTGCCGCCGCCCAGCACGATGGAACTGTCGACGGTCATGCTGTAGCTGCCCCCGCTGGTCGTCGTGGCAGTGAAGACGTAAGTCCCAGTCACGGGCACGATGATGTCCCAGGCGATCCAGCCGCCAGTCTGCAAGGTACCGCTGCTGTCGTCATAGTCACTGGCTTTGGAGAGTGGTACGACGGTGGCCGGCACGGTGGTGCCGAGGTCGGGCGAGGGCGGCAGCGCAGCCTCGACCGCGGCCGCCGCTTGTTGCTTGGGCGTGTTGTACTCGAAGTAGGTCGGCGCGGCCACGGCCCAACTGTTGTCGTTGCCGGAGGACTCGAAGACGATGGGCAACGTGCCGCCGTAGCTGTAGAAATCATCGAGCGTGGCGACCGCCAGGGCCTCGGTGCGCGGATCCAGGTTGGCCATCTCGCCCACGTTGGGCGTCGTGCTGCTGTAGCCCCTGTTGCCCATCTCCGTGTAGCCGTTGACATCGCCGCCATCCAGGTTCTCGTTGAAATCGAAGCCGCCCTCGTAGCCCACGTCGTACAGGCCGTACTGCAAGCACAAGACGACATCGGACCGGACCGAGGTGATGGCCGGTGCGCCGCCGGCGGCCGTCTCGTTGAACAAGCTGTTGACGGTCTGAATGGCGACATCATCGACGAAGACCGTGGCCCCGCCGCTCGTCCAGATGTTGGTGAACGTGACGGTATGGTAGCCGGCGGTGACATCGAAGGCGGCCGTCCGCTCCCAAGTCCACGAACCTTGGCTGCCCGAAAACCCCCACCAGGGTCCTTCGGACTCTCCCACGGGTGTGCCGTCGATGGAAATGCTCAGCCCGTTGGAATAGTTGTCGGCTACGGTCTCGCAGGCCAGCAGGGTGATGTCCGCCCAACCGCCGGCGCTGAAATCGACCGACTCGCTGATGCTAGCGCCGGGCTGCAGGCAGGCGGTCTGCGTACTGCCGCCGGGGGCGTTAGGCGGGCCGTCCGTGGGCGCGGTGGGGTTGCCCAGGCTGCTGCCGTTGGCGGCAATCCCGGCGGTCGACCCGCTGATGCTCCCGTTGCTGAACGTCCAGCTTGTGCCCGCGGGGTCCGCCTGGGTGCCGCTGACGACGGGCGTGGCAAAGTTGCAGTCGGCAAAGGTGGCGTCGGCGAAGCCGCTCTCCGTGTCGTCGGAATACCAGCCGGCCCCGCCGCCGTAGAGGTAGTAGTCGACCGGCTGCGGGAACATCGTTTGCATCGCACCCAATTCGCCGGACCAACTGCCGCCGTATTGCCACTCGAAGACCGGGCGCACGCGGCTGGCCGCGGCGGCGGCGCTGATGCTCGTCTCGCCGAAGGCCGTCTTGAAGGCCGTGCTGATCTGCTCCAGGCGCAGGGCCACCCAGCCCTGGTAGATGGTATAGCCGTTGACCGAGGCCGCATTGGAGAAGTATGTCGGCGAACTATAGCCAGACTCCGTGGGGTCCGTTCCGTTGTAAGTGGCCTCGAAGGCCGACTGCCAGGTCGTGCCATCCTCAACCGTATTGTAATACGGAACGAGGATCAAGCCGTCGTTGTAGGCGTTGGCCCCGCCGCCCGGATACAGCGGGTCGCTCGTAATGTCCTCCAGGTAATCGTAGACCGCCCGCTGCGAAAGCTGGTTGATCCAGCCGCTGCCGCCCGTGCCGGCCTGACTGAAGCCATAGTTCCAGATCTCGTTGGAGAACTCGATATAGACCTTGAGGTTGGAGTTCAAGGGCGCCCACACCGGGTCGGCCTGCGGACTGGTGTAAGCGTTGACGCCGTCGCTGCCGAAGGCGAACAGGTCGGCCAGGTCCGTAATGTAGGCCAGCGATGCGTTCGAGGGGATGTTGATGTACAGGTCCTTGCCTGTCTCGTTGGCCAAGGCGATGCATACCTCCCACGGCACACCCGCGCCGGCGGTGCTGGGATCGCCCGTGCTCACGCCGCTGCCGCCGGTGATCGCCCAGCCGTTCCAGATCTCGTCGGCGGGGATCGTCCGGTCCGACCAATTCGAGACCAGACTGCCGTTGGTGTCCGTGAAGCCCATGAGGCGAAGCGTGTCGTACTGCGCGGCCATGGCCAGGGCGGCATTGGTGAAGAGCGTGCCCGGTTGCGGGTCGGTGCTGCCGCCCAGGGTGGTGGGCTGCATTACGTACAGGTTGGTGATGCCGTTGTGCTCGGGGTTGCTGACCTTGCCGTCGCGGCTGGTATCGGCGAAGGTAAGGTACATGCCGTTCCAACTGCCGCTGGGAAGGACCATGCGGGCGGTGGTCACGTTGTTGCTGCTGCTATAGCCGGCCCCGGCAGGTAGCGTGCTGCCGTAGTTGGTCGTGCCCACCCAGAACTGAACGGTCTGCGGCCAGTTGGTCACCTGGGCCGTGCCGTTGAACTGAATCAGGTACGTACCGCCTGAATCGAGCGTAATATCGCCTTCCCCGAGGAAGAGCTCGGCATCGGCCGTGGGCCAGAAGTTGCTGTCGGTGGCGACCGTTTCGTTGGTGTTTCCCGGGACCCACCAGTAGTTGCGCGTGCCGCCGTTGACCATGTTGGCGAAGGCCACATCGCCGCCATCGAAGTTGATGCCGACAGGCGTGGCCGGCTCGATGGCCTCGATGGGCGTGCTGGGGCTGGACCACTGCAACGTACACTCCGCCGCGGCCCCGGCCGTCGGCTGGCGGTATTGCATCTCGATGTCGTAGGTCTGTCCGGCGGTGAAAGTGTAGGTGGCCGTGTCGACGGTGGTACCGTGGACGGTCCAGTCGTTGACCAGCGTGGTCCACGTGGAGGAACCGTCCGGCCGAATGAAGATCACGTCTCCACCCACGGTCGTGGCGGTGAAGGTATAGGTCTCGGAGAACTTGGGGATGACCGCCCCGCTCCAGAGCACGGAGAAATTGTTAATACTGACGCTGGCAAAAACCGGGTCAGGCGAGCCGCCGGGCTGGCCGGCCGTGCCCCAGTTGAAGTCGATCCGCACGTCCTGCCGAGTGAACGCGGGATTTCCATAGGGGGCCGACACGGGCGTGCCCGGCAGGGCAGTCGCACTGCTATAGTATTCGCCCTGGATGCCGGCGTTGCTAAAACCGCCGCCGGCGTTCAAGAGCATACGCGATTCCAGCGGTTCGAAAACCAATCGCCGTGTGGACGGCTGAAGCCGCGAGCAATCGCTCCGCTTGTCGCCTCGCCGCCGGCCGGAAGTGCCCCCTGCCTTGCCCTCCTGTCGGAAGACAGGCTCGTTCAATGGACGCATGCCAATTTCTTTCTTCTCGACTGATTGTCGCTGAAAAGAGTTCCCCCCCACGGCGAAAGCCGAAGAACGCTTCTGCCGTTGTCGCCATCCATTATAACCGATAAGGCGGTCCTATAGCCTTTCAACGCGTCGCTTCGCATTCGGCCACTTTGCGGTCGTTGAATTCTTCCGTGAGCAGGCCCTCTTCGAACAACAGCCGGATCTGCCGCAAACGCCACTCGACTTGCTGCTTGGTGAACTTGCCTTTCGCGGCCGGTAGGGAGGCGGTGGCAACCGCGGGCTTCGTTTCGGCCGGCTTCGCGTCGGAGGGTTTCGTTTCGACGGGCTTTACTTCGGCCGGTTTTACTTCGGCAGGCTTCGGCTCGACAGGTGGCGGCGCCGGCGTGCGCCGCACGCGCTTGGCCACCGGTTGAGAGGCAGGCGAATACACGAGGACCTTCATCCCGCTTTCCGCCGGCACGAGGTGCCGCCAGAGAAAGGCCTGCATGCGGTCCTCTGCCGGCACGACCGCATGCACGACTTCCCGGCCGCCGATCGTGGCGCGGCCCTCGATCACCAGCCCCAACGGTTGCCGCAGCTCGGCCAACGTGGTCTTGATCCCCAAGTTTGCCGTGGTCTGCGTGCCTGAGATACTCAGCGGCGACGCAGTGAACCCCGGCGGTGGGTCCTTCAAGGCCAGCTTGACAGGAGCAGCGAAACCGTCCTTCCGCAGCAGTTTCAGGGCGATGTTGGCCCGGCCCTTGCTGGGCATCGCAGCCGCGGAAGGCACTGCAAAGAGTGTGAAGTCGGGGCGCGGCGGCCCGATCCGCAGGCGATAGGCATATTCCCCGCCGCCGGCCCGCGCGGTGTCGCCCAGGTGCACGTAGTAGGTCCCGTCGGCGGGCAGTTTCAGCGTCAAATAGGAGTCGGCATCGTGCGTGTTGGTGCCCGACTCCGGATCCTCGTAATCGTCATTGTAGGCCAGCAGCTTGCCCCCGGCGTCGGTAACTTTCAAGAGCGAATCCAAGGGCGAATCGAGCCGGCGGGCCGAGACCTGGGCGACGATCGTCTGGCCCGCGCGGCCCTGGAACTGGAAAACGTCCCAGTCGCCCGGGCGGTCGATGCGCCCGTTGACAATCACGGGCAGTGTCACCCGCTGCGCATGGGCCGGATCGTTGTTCGGCTCCTTCTCCCGGCATTCCGGCAACGTGTCGACGGCAAAGGGCATGGGGTTGGAAACGATGCCGTCAACCCGCGCGGTCACCTGGTAGATCCCCGGCGCGGCGTCGGGCGGCGGGAGATTCAACTCGGCCTTGCCTAGGTTCCAGCCCTGCGTGTCGACCTTGACCGCCGTCCCGGCGCGACGGCCCAGCGGGAAGATGCTCGTCAGGAAGGGCAGTTCGCCGGCGGTGACGCGATAGACGAAGTCCTCGCGGCCGCGGTAGATCGCGTCGGTGATCGCAAAAACGTACTCGCCGTCGTGCGGCACTTCGAAAAAGATCACGGGATCGGGCTTGAAGCGGTAATCGTCGTTGTAGGCCACTTCCTTGCCGGCCGCGTCGTAGATCGCCATTACGGGTTGGAACCAGCCGGGTACGGCGTCGGCCAGGAAGGGGACCAGATCCCGCGCCTGGGTCGAGAACACCAGCCGCTGCCCCTTGTGGGCGTGAAAGCGGTAGCGGTTCTCTTCGCCCGAGGCAATCTGGCCATTGACCGTGCAAGGCAAGGTGATTTGCTGTTCCACTTCGTCGTCGGGCCGCTTGCGGAGGGCCGCCTCCTCTTTGCCCAATACCTGGAGCGTGGCGCTGAGCATGGGCTTGCGGCAGATTTCGGGCAGTTGGCCGACATGGAACACCAACGGATTCGATACACCCCGCGGCGTCGAGAGGACCAACTCCCGCCGGCCAGGCTTCGCGTCCGCGTCAATCGTAATCTCGACCAGCGTCAGGCTGGAGAGCGAGGCGCTCGCCGGCGTGGCCACAAAGGCAGACATTTTGCGCTCGATCCTCGCGGCCAGTTTGAGCGACTCGTCGTCCTGCTTGGTCGCACGTTTCAACTCGGCGAGTTGTTCCTTGAGCAGGTTCATTTCCTCGTTGTTCAACCTGCGCAGGTACTCGATCACCTTGGCCCGCACGCCCTTGCCGGAGACTTGCACGAAACTGTTATTGTCCATGCCTTGACCGCCCAGGCGAACCTCGAACGTGGTCCCTTGCTGGCCTCCGGCCGGATAGGCGTATCCCAGGTACGGCCGGACTTGGGCCTGCGCGGCCGAGGACGCGGCTAGCCCTGCGACCAAGGCCAGAACGGCGAACCGGAAAGTACGACTGAATCGCTTCTTGGTTTGCATAGTCAATCTCCCGTTACATGATCTCCGTCAGTAACCCGGCCGACTTCACTTTATCCGACGGGGGAGGCAGCACGTAGGCCTCGAGGCCCATGGGATGCGGCAGGCGTGCGTGGGGGTCGATGCCGGCCAGTTGATAAATGCTGCCCAATAGATCGACCGGATAGACCGGCCGCTCCTTGACCTCCTCGGCCTTCGCGTCGGAGGCCCCGACCACGCGGCCGCCCTGGAAACCACCGCCCGCCACGAGCACGGAAAAGACATTGCCGTAGTGGTTTCGCCCGCCGTTCCAGGGCGGCTGCCAGTCGATCTTGGGTCCGCGCCCGAACTCGCCGCAGCACCAGACGAGCGTCGTCTCCAGCAGGCCATGCTCCTTCAGATCGGCCAAGAGCGCGGCCAACCCCTGGTCGAGTTGCGGACATTGCCGCCGCATGGTGGCGAAGTGGTTGCTATGCGTGTCCCAGCCGCCCGGATAGTTGATCACGATATAGGGAACCCCCGCCTCGACCATCCGCCGCGCCGCCAGGCAGTCCTGGCCGAAGGTGTGGCGGCCGAAGCGGTCCCTCGTCTCGCGGCTTTCCTTGGCCAGGTCGAAGACGTCCTTGCCTGCGCCCAGGATCAGGTCGTAGGCCGCTTTCTTGGCCTCCATGGCGGCCGCCAGTTGCGGACTGTCGGGCACCGCGCCGCCCAGGGCATTCAGCTTGTCGAGCAATTCACGGCGGGCCTTCTGCCGCTCGTCGGTGATGCCGCGGGCGACCACGCCTTCCACCTCGAAGCGTGCCGCGTTAGGATCACCGCCGGTGGCGAAGGGCTTGTATTTCGGGCCCAGGAAACCCTCCTCGGAGAAGCGCCCCTGCGGCCGCGTAAGCACCACATAAGGCGGGATCACGCCCTTGTGCTGCGGACCCTTGAAGAGCGAGAACACCGCGCCAATGCTGGGGTAAGCCAGCCGCTCGCCGGGCACGTGGCCCGTCTGCATCAAGTAGGCCGCCGTCTCGTGGCCGTTGTTGCGGTGGGTCATGCTGCGGATCAGGGAATATTTGTCGGCCTGCTTGGCCAGGAGCGGAAACAACTCGCCAATCTGGATGCCGGCAACATTCGTGGGAATGGCCTTGGCGAAATCGCCCATGTAATCGCGGCCGGCATCCGGCTTGGGATCCCAGGTGTCGATGTGCGACATGCCGCCCCACAAGAAGACCTGGATCACCGACTTGGCCTTCACTTGGGGCTTGACTACGGGCTGGGCAGACTCCGCCGTAGCGGTGGCGGCGGCCCTGCCCAGTTGACTGCCGGCGATCCACGCGGCCGCGCCGGACAGGCCGCGGCACAACGCCGCGCGGCGGGAGATTGAAGTGTTCATGTTCTCGGCATCCAGTTTTTACGTATCCGGCACACTCCGTGTGCCGATTGGCAGCGGCACACCACCCGCAAGCGGGTACCCGGTGCCGGGTACATTGTCAATGACGATAAAGGAATTCGGGACTATTGATCAAGGCCCAGGCGATGTCGACCCAGTCGGTCCGTCGCTTGGGCGGACTGGCCTTCGGCTTGGCGGGCTTGCTCGCCGCTGAGGACTTGGCCGGCGTCACGGCCTTGGCGGGCGTTCCAGGCTTCGCCGTCGCAGGTTTGGTAGGTGTTCCTGGCTTCCCCGCGGCGGGTTTCGTCGCCGCGGGCTTGGCCGGCGTCGCGGACCGCCCGTATTCCAAGGCAATCTGCACCTCGGCGGGCGTGGGCTTGCGCGAGAGAATCGTCAGGTACAACTCCTCGACAATCTCCTCCGGCTTGCGGCCCGACTCGAAAACGACCTTGAGCTTCGGCCCCCGGTCGAGCTTGTTCTGGATCTGGCTGGAATTGAGCAGGTACAGCCACTGGGCCGGCACCGGCTTGTTGTTTCGCTCGTTCTCCATGCCGGTGGCCCGCGCCGACCGCCCGAAGAGGGCCAGGAAGGGGCTGGTAATGCTGCCGTCGGCGATAGCGATCGCCGGCTTGCTGGCAGGTATGTACGTGAACGGTTCCGGAATGGGACTCGTGTAAAGGTCCGAGGTGCCGGTGATCTTGTTGACCGCGTCGATCAGCACCTCGGCGTCCAGCCGGCGGAGCGGATACCGGGCGAAATTGGCTTCCGCCCGCGCCGCGTCGGCGTGCGATACGGACGACAACTGGTAAGTCTCCGAGTTCAAGATCAAGCGGTAGAGATGCTTGAGATCGTAATGGCTGGCGATCAGTTCCTTTTCCAGGTAGGCGAGCAGCTCGGGGTTGCTGGGCGGATTGCCCTCGCGGATGTCGTCCGGTTCGTGAATGATGCCGCGGCCCACGAGCCAGGCCCAGACGCGGTTGGCGATGTTGCGCGTGAACCAGGGGTTCTGCGGCGCGATCAGCCAATCGGCGAAGACCTCGCGGGGATCGCGGTCCGGCGACAGTTCGATCTTCTTGCCGTCGGGAAACGTCGCCGCCAGCGCCGCGGCGGGCGTCGCCGCGGCAGATGGCGGCGTCTTCGCTTCGCTGCCGGGCTTGGGCGGCTCGGTCTTGCCCGGTGGGTCCTTGGCCGCTTCGCTGCTTGGCGGAGGCGACGCTTGGAATGGATCCCAATAGACGTGTTCTTCCTTCCATTCCCGCGTGTGCTTGTAGCCCACCTGGGCGAAGAAGGAGGCCATACCGGCGAGCCGCTCTTTCGGCCAGGCATCGGCCCGCGCGCCCATGAACGTCAGGGCCACACTGGCGGCGATCCCTTCCGGCGTGCGGTTCTGGATCGCGCGGTAGAAATTCACGGGGCCTACGCGGAAATTGCTGCCGCTGGCGGTGAGCAGTTCGCGGGCGAACTTGTCGTAGGGCTTGTTCTGGGCGATCGACGCCCGCAGCCAGCGGTGATAGGCCTGGGCCGCGTTGGGCCAGAGGTTGATGGGGAACTCGGCCTTGATCCGCAGCAGGTCGCCCCATTTCATGGCCCAGTAGTCGGCGAATTCGTCGCGCGCGAGCAGCCGCTCGATGAGCAGCAGCCGCTTGTTCTTGGCATCCGCGTCCTGGATGAAGTCGCGGGCCTCTTGGGCTGTGGGCAGGGTGCCGATGACATCGAGGTACGCGCGGCGGATAAATACCGCGTCGGAGCAGCGGACGGGCTGGATGCCCAAGGACGACAGCCTGGCGAAGACCAGCTTGTCGATCTGCCCGGCGGGCGCGGGCTGCTCCGTGCTCTCGAAGATCGGGTGCGTTTTCAGGGGCGGCGCGGCGCCGCCGCCGATCACCAGGAAGGCCGTAGCCGCGATCAGCCACATCGTTCGCATGTTTTTCAACTCCGTGCGGGGGACGCCTCGTTTCGCCTGTGGGCAAGCGATGGAGTTGCTCTTCGGTCGAGGACGCCCGAGGGTGGTGGGCCCGAGGCGGGGAGCGCTCGGGGATTCCTTTATCTTACTAAGGCGCCACGGCCCCTGTCTATCGTGCTTTGCTCGCCGACGGCAAAGATGACATGAGTCAGAAAAAAATGCTTCCTGTGGCGTTTCTCCCGCCTGGGTCGCCGAGACCAACCCGCCGTTTCGGGTCAGCCATTGGTGTGACCACAGCGAAAAAGAGGGGCTTTTGGCGTTTCTGAGGCGGTTTTGTCCGTCCATGTGTGTGTTCTGCTTTCTCCAAAGGTGTTGCCGGCACAGCGTAAACTGCGGGAATACGATCGCTTGACACTCTAACGATAGTCTTGCTACAGCCGAAATACCTAGACAATACCTAGCCACTTTGGACCATTTCCTAGCCACTTTTGTAGTCAACCTAGCCACTTCCTAGCCATTTTTTGGTAACGTGTTCATGCGTACAGTATATAGGGGTCGGGCACACGCCATCTTCCTTCAGCTATTTAAGTGCAGTGTCATAAAAATAATTAATTGCTGCCAAGGCTTGCGGGGGCGTTCGCGACCGTTGCGCCACGTTGCCGCAAGTAGGTCCTTTCTGCCGGAAAGGACCAATGTGCGCCGACCTGTCGAACAATGCCGGGGTTTTCCGGCGGTTCGAAGCACAATAGTCCCTCTCGGCAAGACGGACCTACTGCCCCCGGTTTGCTACGCCGGGGGCTGGTTAAATTGTCAACGAACAAATGCACGCGCCGAATATTCAGGCGTGGCCCGAATCCTCTTCAGCGCGCTTTATACCCACATAATACGCAAGGAATCTCCGCCCCATTGCGCGCCGGACGCGAACTTGCGTCGCAAGTCCAATTGCTCGTTGCGCTTTCGGCATCTGTTGTCCGGCCTGTTTCCAACACGTGCTCCCCTTCTCCCCTTCTCCCCTTCTCCCCTTCTCCCCTTCTCCCCTTCTCCCCTTCTCCCTCCTCCCTGCTTCTGTTGTGCCGTGTATTCATCAATATAATACGCCTGCGATCTCAGGATCATTCGTGCCCGCGTTCGTAATCCCGGCTTCAGCCGGTCAAAGAAAACAAAACAATCTGGGACTTTCTTTCAATAGAAAGAAAGGAATAAACAGCTCCAAACATGCCTTCGCCAGACCGCGACAAAATCGTCTCAGGATCAGAGTCTCGCAGTTCCTCGAAGTGCGGTATGCAGTTCTTCGGGTCCGACAGATGGCCTGCCAGACGAAGCAACCGAAATACCGAACGCGGTGTTGCCGCTCGCATCCTTCCGTTTACAAGTGCGGCAGCCCCAGCTTGGCCAACGAGAACACCATGACCGACATCGCGAGCACGATCGTGGCGGCCGTCAGGATGATCCTGCTCCTCCCCGTCGTCACGTAGAGGAACGACATGACGAACAGCAGCGCGCCGTTCATAAGGCCCAGGACGTTGCCAGAGTCCCGTAGGCCGTGCGGCCAACCTGCCTGGATCATCCCCGCCGTCGATACGATCAAGATCAGCACGCCGGTAATCCGCACGAACCACGCCACGTTGGTGATCCACTTCGGGCCGATGTCGGCCAGGCTGCCCGTTCTGGCGTTGGCAATATTATTGTCTTGCATGATTGCGGTCTCCTCCTGCATTTCCATCGAGTCCAGAGCCAATCGCCCGCTGTGGGCCTCGCTTCATCTGCTTCTAATACGGGGCCTGGCAACCGGCGTTACACGGCTTTCCGACCCTTTGCCGATCGTGCCTGCCGACCTGGTCCTGGCCGTTGATTCGTAATCCGATGGGTTTTGTCGCCTGGGCGAGTTAAGCTGATGCGGAAATGCTGGGAGTCGCGGCAGAAAACCCCTCAGATGATGGGGCTCGATTGCGAATTTGACCCTGTGATTGCCACAAGTGTCGGCGTGGCGATATACTACGGCAAGCGGCCATGAACGTCGTGGCTGCTTACCGCTCCCGTTGGACGTCCAAAACTTGAAAT
>CAZTPX010000027.1:0-76427 GCA_964615095.1 uncultured Planctomycetaceae bacterium
ACCACCATCAAGCACCGAAGGTGCGCCTTATACCAGCCTAGGCCAACGGCCTAGGTAGAATAGCCCCAAGCAAATGCCAGGGCTGAAAGCCCGGTTTATGCCGACGTGCCGACCATCTCGCCAGCAGCAAACCCCATGAATCCCGCCCAACTCCTCAACCATTTCGATCAAGGTGGTCCACCTTCGGGATGCTGTCCGGTGGCTCTTTGACCCGCTTGCTGGTCCACCCCTTACTTCGGCTGGCGGACGTTCGGAACCGGGCCGCGGGGCTTGGCAGAGCCTTCCACAATGGTCAACAGGCGGTCGGGACGGACGTTTTCCAGCACGTCCACGCCACCACCGATCCACGAGACTTCAATGCGGTCCACGATGTCGTGCTTTCCCAGGCCGAAGTGCAGTCGGGAGCCGAAGTGGCTCTGGTAGCTTCGCCCTGCGTGGACCTCGTCGATTTGCACAAGATCACCGGCGGTCACTCGGACCCGAGCCCCCACGCCGTCGCGGTTGCTCTTGACCCCGTGTAACTGGACTTGGATCCAGTGGTTCTTGGAGCCTCGCTCATTGAGCATGTTTCGCAGGATGGTGGGCGGGCCGCGGGAATTGAGGATCACGATGTCCAGATCGCCGTCGTTGTCCAGATCGTCGATCGCGATCCCGCGGCCGCTTCCCCGGAACGTCACCCCGGCCAGCGCCTGGTCCGAGACGTCGACGAATTGCAGTTTTCCAGTCTCGCTCAGCAAGTTCTTGAGAATGATGGGGCGGTCCAGGTACAGCGACGAATCACTGAACTTTTCGCCGAAAGGCTGCAAGTGGCCACAGGCGATGACGATATCCAAATCGCCGTCATTGTCGAGATCCGCCAGGGCGCAGCCCCACTTCACAGGGTTGTAGGTGCTCTTGTGGACGCCGGTCCGCATGGTGACGTCCTCGAACAACCCCTTGCCGAGATTTCGGTACAGGATCGGCAACTCCTGGTGATACGAGGTAATGAAGAAGTCGAGGTAGCCGTCGCGGTCCACGTCGCCGCATTCGACCCCCATGCTGCCGTGTGCCGTGCCCTGGCCGTCGTACGCGACTCCGGCCGCCAGGGCCACTTCCTGGAAGTGCCCATGGCCGTCGTTGTGCAAGAGGAAATTCGGGTATTCGTCATTGCCCACGAGGATATCGGTGTGGCCGTCGTTGTCATAGTCGACCGCGATCATCCCCATCCCAGGCGCCACGTGAGGAAGGATTCCCGACTTCGCGGTCACGTCGGTAAAGGTCTCGTCGCCGTTGTTGCGGAAGAGGTGGTGCCGTTCGGGCTTGTAGCTCTTGGGGCCGGGATAGATGGGATAGCCCATGCGGGTCTGCACCGGCCGCGGCTTGGTCGCCTCCTGTACGTAGTTCGCCACGTAAAGATCGAGGTAGCCGTCTTCGTCGATATCGAGAAAGCAGGCGCCGGCGCCGGCCCGGTTTCCGCGCCCCACGCCGGCCTTGGCCGTCACGTCGGTAAACGTGCCGTCGCCGTTGTTGCGGTACAGGATGTTGGGCCCGTAGTTGTTCAGGTACAGGCTGGGGTGGCCGCTGTTGTTGTAGTCGCCCACGACGACTCCCAGTCCGTAGCCATCGCCGCCGTCGACGCCGGCCTGGCGGGTCACGTCGACAAATCGCCAGTTGCCAAGGTTGCGATAGAGGGCGTTTCGGAGGGGCGGGTCGGGGGGCGTTCGTCCCGGCAGCGGCCGGCCGTTGAGGAAATAGATGTCGATCTTCCCGTCGCCGTCGTAATCGAAAGTGGCCAAGCCGGCGCTGAGAAACTCGATGATGTGGTAATTGCCCGCATGTCCGTCGTCGTGCCGGAAAGTGATGCCGGTTTCCGCGGTAACGTCGCGAAACTCGATTTGGGCGAAGCATCCGCCCGGAAACCAAATCGCACAACTGCCGACTACGGCGGCTGCCGCCCGGATCAGGAAGGTCGTTGCGCCAGCGGGAAAGAGTTTGTTTGCCATACGGTTACCTGTGCGATTGTAGTTGTTCCAAGCCCTTGCGGTATCTCTGCTCGGCCGGCGCTAGCTCCACGGCGCGCCGCATGGCAGCCACTGCCGCCGCGCCGTCGCCGCGGCGGACCTCTGCCACCCCCAACACGTAGTAATTTTCCGCCGAGGGTTCGCGATCGACCGCCTTGCGGGCCAGCGCGGCGGCCTCGGCCGGTTTGCCGTTCGATTCCAGCAACACCTGGCAAAGCAGACGGGCGGCGAAGGCGTTGTCGGGAGCGAGCTCGCGGGCCCTGCGCAGCGCGGCTTCGGCCACATCGAATCGCCGTAAGGTCACGCCCAGAATGCCCACATTCAACTGGACCATCGGGTCTCGTGGCGCAATTGCCTCCGCCTGTTTGCAGAGTTCCAAGGCCGCCTCTGTCCGGCCCGCCTGCCCGTAGAACGCCGCCAGTTGGAGCCGCGAGGCTACATGCTGCGGATCCAACGCCGCGGCGCGGAGCCAGAGCTGTTCGGCGCGGGCCGGATTCCGATGACCGCGATAATATCGCGCAGCAACGTCGCAAGTTTCGGCAAGCTCTTGGCGGACAAGCCGCAGGTCATCATAGTCGTCGACCCACTTCTGGTCCGTATCGCGGCTCTCGCCCCGCAGGCGAACGAACCGCTCGCGGTAAACCTCGGCCTGCTTAGGCAGATTGAGTCGAGCGTTGACGAGGGAGAGCTGATAGCAGGCTGGGGCATGGCGCGGTTCGATTTCCAACGCCGCCTCATAGTTCTTCTTGGCGCCATCCAGCTCCCCCAGTTGCACCCTCGCCCAGCCGAGCAGGTAGTAAATCTCTGCATCCCGGGGCGCCGCCTTGAGGGCCTGTTGGAGTTCCTCCAACGCCTCTCGGGTTTTTCCCAAGGCGATCAGGGACTCGGCCACGTGCCGGCGGCTCGATGTCAAGGTCGGATCGAGGCTGACCGCCTTGCGGGCCAGCTCGAGTGCCCGCTCGTACTCCTGCCGCGACAAGGCCGCGGTCGCCATCGCGTCGTATGTTATGGCGCGATTCGGATCGATCCGCAGCGCCTGCTCCCAATAGCGCAGCGCCTCCTTGTTCAGCCCTTGCTTGCTGTAGACGTTCCCCAGGAATCCAATCGGGTTGGCATCGTTGGGATAATCGCGAATGAGCTGCCGTGCGACCTCCAACTCTTCATCCCTGAGCGCCCCGACGCTCACCTGGGATTCGGATGATGCCCGATCAGGCGACGGGCCGGACTGCGACGGCGGCGGGTCCGGCTTGAGTGGGGGCTGGGCGTTGTATGGCTGAGCACCACAAGTTAAGGCAAAGCTGCCAACACACAGCAAGAAGAGGTACCCCGCGATGCACACCGTGCGGACGGGCACGGCATGGATCGTGCGCGCGATACAGAGCTTCCCCCACATCTGCTACGCTCCCGACCGAACGGGTTGCCAAAGGGCAATTCCGTTGTTGCGAAGCCACAGGTGACCCTGTAGGGCGGCGTTGGTTCCTTCGTTTCAGGCCTGGACCAAACGACGTCCTGGACTCGCGCCTCTTCTCCGCACGGCCCTGGTACCTTCGGTCTTAAAGGCAAAGAAATTCGATCTTACCCACCAGAATGTGAGTCTAATAAAAAATGACGAATAACGCAAGGGCCGCGTGAAGATTTCAGGAAAAAAGCCTTGCCAGACCCTCGAGGCTGCGCCATCGTCAGTCCGCGCACCTTCATGCGAACGCTTGCGTTACCCCCAACGCACTTGTAAACTATAGGCCAGTGGGGCACAGGAGATAGCGTCCGAAAACCAAGAATAGGGAGACCTATTATGAAATCGCTTGATCGTCGCTGGGCCGTCGCCTGGGGTTTCGTTCTGTTGGTTCTCGCTTACTCTGCGGGCGAGAGCCGGTTCCCATTACTGTCCGCTGTGGCATGCCAGTCGGCCGAGGGCGATGCCGCTCAGCCAACGCCCCCCGCGGCACAGGCGGCGGGTGTCCCTGCCGCCGCGCAACCGGCTGCCGACATGCGGCAATACGCCCAAGAGGTCCAAGAACTTCTCAAGGCCGGCTTGCATGCGGGGCATCCCGATCTGGATGCCGCCAGACGCCATTACCGGGCTGCCCGGGCCTTGTGCCCGAGCGACCCGCGACTGTACCATGCCTGCGGACTGGTCTTGCTGACACTCTCGAAGAACGACGAAGCGCTGGTGCAGTTCCGTCTTGCCGTTGGACAGACCGGTCCCTTCTATCCGGCTGCCTGGCAGTCGCTGGTTCGTCTACAGGCGGCTACCGGCAGATATTCGGAAACCTCAGATTCGCTGTTGTCGCTCGCCAAGACGCTGGAACAACCGGCAACCTCATTGCCTCGCCAGGCGACGAAAGAGGATTGTGCCGAGTGGATGGGGCGAATGATGACCTACCTGCAGTTGCTGGACGCGCAGCAACAAGCCGCCAAGGACGCGGCGTCCAAGGCAGATACGCAAATCCGGGCGCTGCTTGCCGCCCAACGGCGCACGGCCTACGAAAGCGGCAAGCGAAAGTTACTGCCGGGCGCCGCCGCGGTTCCTGCCGTAGCGCCCAAGCCTGGCGATCAGCCCCCGCGCGCCGCTCGGAATCCGGCGGTTCTGGATAAATGTTTTCCCCTCGATCTCGACCAGGAAGAGAATCGCATCCTGGCATCCCTGCGAGAATCCATGAGTCATCCGGCCGGGGCGATGGGCAATGCGATTGCAGGGCAAGATCGCGATCCGCAGCCGGGAGCAACGCTTCGGGCGGTCGATGGCCAGCCCGCCCTTTCGGAATTCGGGCTGCCGAAACCCAAGTGTACGACGCGCGCAGATGCGGCGCAATACCTCGCCACCATCCGGCGATTGGTTCACACCGGGCTGGGCGACGACGACGCCGGGCTCGAGTCCACCCGGCCCCTGTATGAAAACGCCCTACGACTCTGCGATAGCGACCCGCGACTCTTCTACACATGGGGGTTGGTGTGCCTCAAGCATCGAAGACTGCCCGAGGCCCAGGAGCAGTTCCAGCGGGCCACGGAGCAGGCCAAGGGCAGTTACCTGCCGGCCTGGCAGGCCCTGGCACGGACCCAGATTCTGCGGAGCAACCTGCCTCTGGCCATTGGCACTCTTTCCCGCTTCGCGCGCGTGCTGGAGATCCCGGAGGACCATTCCTTCATCGCGGCAGAAGGGGAGCACTCCAGCGATTGGTTAGGACGGGCCGTCGGGCTGCTCAAAAAGATCACGGGCGCTTCGAGTGTGCTGGCGGCAAGCGTCCAGAAGGCCGATACGCGTTTCGCGGGCGAGTTGCAGGACTCGCTACGGAAAGCCTATGACGGCGGCAAGGCCGAGGCCCTACAGTGGTTCGAGAGCGTGGCCAGCGAGGCGGCCGACGCCCCCGCGCAACCGCTGCCGGCCGGGCAGAAGCAGTCGCGAGAGGAGAGGATCGCGGAAATGAAGAACGAGGTGAAAGATGCGAAAGAAAAAAACAAAGCCCGAGAGAGCGGATTGGCCGAAGAGCGTGATGCCACGCTGCAGAAATTCCGCGACGACTACAATGACTTGACAACCCAATATGCACAACTTCAAGTCCAGGCCAACCAACTTGCAGCGTCGATCGCAAACATTCAATCCACGGCAGCGCTGCAGAATTCGCCCGGATATCGAGGGCCGAGGACCTTTATACCGCTGAGCCAATTGAGCGACCTGCAGACCCAGTACAACACGAAGATCAGCCAGATGAACGATATCCAACAGCAAGGGAAACTCTTGATCCAGCAGCGCGACACCTACCTGACAGAACACGGCATGCAAGCGGAAAAACTGACGCAGATCAACGAGAAGCTGGCGGACCGCGAAAAGCATCTCAAGCTGGGCGAGTCGGCGGCGCAAAAAAAGGCCGCGATTGCAGCCCGGGCCGGCAGCGACGCCAACCGCCGCGCGGCCCTCGATGCGCTGCTGCCCTTGGATTATGAGGCGGAGGCCCAGCGGATCCTGGCCTCCTATGTCGCGCCCGATGGGAAGGAAGCCAAGCCAAACCCGCCGAACGTTCCAGCACGTTGAACGTTAATTGGTTTCCGCGATATCCCGCATGCTCACCAGCCGTAACACTCCGAGGGGATTGTGCATGGGACTCGCCGCCGGCACTTTGGCACAGTCCTCCAGGAACGCCTGAAAACGCGGCCCATTCAGGTCGGCGAACAGATGGCCGTCCTCGACCGGTTTCTCGCCGCGAGACAAGTAGCGGATCACCTCGATGATGTCAAAGTCGCCCGCGTCGGCGTCCGCGCGTTTGATCACGATGTCGCGCAAACCCAGCACGTGCATGCCCACCGTCCAGACCTCTGCCCGGCCGCGGACGATGGCGACAAAGGCAAAACTTAGCGCGTCCGGGCCGCCTTGGCTATCATCAATTCGAGAAGAGGATCCATTATGGCGGAAACAGTCATTGTCGGCTGGGAAAGGGCGCTCATGGCGGCGGAAAAGGTCAAGGAGCGGCTGCGCCGGGCCACCCGGGCACTCGAGGGCGCCGGCGTGCCGTATGCCGTTGTCGGCGGCAATGCGGTCGCCGAGTGGGTGGCTCGCATCGATGACGAGGCCGTGCGCAACACGCGCGATGTCGATCTCCTCGTGCGCCGCGCCGATTTCGCCGCGGCACGAGCGGCGCTGGAAGCCGCGGGCTTCGTCTACTACGGTCAGATGGACGTGGATGTGTTCATCGACGGTCCGCAAGGCAAACCGAGCGCCGGTCTGCATCTTCTCTTCGCCGCGGAAAAGGTGCGGGCGGCCGACGAGTATCCTTGTCCTGGACTCGACGAATCCGAACGGGCAGCCGAGTTCCAGGTAGCGACGCTTCTTGCCTTGGTGCGCATGAAGCTGACGTCTTGGCGCGACAAGGACCGCATGCACTTGCTCGACATGATCCACGTGGGGCTCATCGACGCGACGTGGCCCGCGCGTCTGCCGCCGCCGCTTGGCGAGCGTTTGCAGAGTCTGCTCGATAACCCCAACGGCTGAGAACTTCGCTTCAGCTTTGAAACGAGTTCAAGGATGCAACTCTTGCAACCGACGACCCAACTTCTCGAACAGTTTGCCATCCTTCGTAGTCCGCGCCTTGTCCCGGCCATTGTTTGGGAAATTGACTCTGGAATAGCGATCGGGTTCAGCCTGACGAGCCGCAGAGCCCATGATCCGCTCTGCCTCTCCGCCGACGAGAACAACAAAGTCAGGCTGCAGAAGGTCTATTTCACGGCGCAGAAGGTCCCTGTTTTTTCTCAGCTCTGAGGTTCGGACAGCGTCGACGACATATGCCTTCTTCGCAATTTCGACGGTCATTCCAAGCCCGTATACGATTTTGAGGTTAGGGCATTGAGGTGGACTGAGGGAGCAGGCGATTCAGATACTCCAGGCGCTCGTCGCGGGTAAAATCGCGGAGTTGAGCAGCGCGCAGCGCGCGCACGAAGTGAATTTCCCGCATCATCTCGTCCTCGGGGAATTCCGCGCGTACTTCGGCCCAAATCGCCTCGCGCTCGACATCGCTCACTTCTCGGGGGTTCGGCATCGTTTACAACTCCGGGGGACTGACGATTTCCACGGGTCCGTGGCCCAGGATCGCGTTGATCAAAGTGATTTGTCGCCTTTTGAGGAAATTCGTTTGAGTGTTGAAGTTAGCTATTGGGTTCAAGGTACTCCGTTCTCACGACCGCAGAGATTCCGCCAGGCTGATCAGGTTTTGCGGCCTCACGCGAATGACGCCGTGACGCGGGCTGTCGATGTCCGCGATGAGCATGAACGCGATGGAGACAATCAGCGGAAGAATCGGAAGCAATTTGGATCCCGCTTTGGCACTATGCGAACCATAGCCGACCAGCAAGTTACAGCCGATGGCGATTGCAGCCATCAAGCCCCATGCCGCCGTGGGGATTCGATTCCAGTACGCTGCCTGGGTATATCCCTGCGAATTCAAGACGTCATTCATGCCCGAAACGGCCAGGGCCATCACGGCTGTTCGGTCTGTCGCGGCCGGGGCACGAATCGCGGTCCACAAGTCGGTCTGCAATTGAGTGGTGTCGGCGTTGATCTGCCGAAGATCTTGTTCATTATTAGCCTCATAGAACAGAATGCGCTCGTTGAGGTACTTCGTTAGCAAATCGCGCACGCGGGCCACCTCGGCGTCAGGCAACAAGTCGGCCCGGACGTATTCCGTCCCGATCGCGTTGGCCTCGGCTTCCTCGTAGTTCTTGCGTTGGTCGTAGCGGGTTGTGGCCATCGAGAAGCTGAACCCGATAATCAGCCCGAGCAGGGTCAGCGTGGCAGCCAGGATAAAGCCGAAGTCTTCGCGAAGCTCCTCGTCCAGGGCACCCTGCCGTCTGCGAAACCACCACCCGACCCACGCCGAGAGCCACAGCCCGACGAACGAAAGCGCGAAAACAAGCAGTGGATGCTGAGTCGGGTAGTTCATTTGCTATTCCTCATTCGTCTTGCTTCGGCCCAGCGGATAGTGGGCAGTTCATCGCGACTAGGGTTTGACGATCTCGAACGGTATGGCCGGCAACGGGCCGATCAGGTAGCGTTCGTCACGGGTCTTTCCGTCTTTCTCGGTGACCGTGCTTTGCAGGAAGGCGTTGGCCATGAGGTTGCCTTTCAGCCTCGGCTTGGCCTTCTCAGCGTCGCCTCGCAATAAGACAGCGATCCCTTTTTCGGTCCACGATACCCGGTCGACAGTGACCCCCTCCGGCGGATCGCTCAAATCGACGTGGGCCAGACCGTTGCGACTCCAAGACATGCGGACCTGCACTTCCACGGTCCCGCCGACGGGGATTTTCACGGGCTGTTGGCTGAGAATTTCCATCGGATGTTGGAAAACGCGGCGCGAGCCGGACCTGTTGGCGGGTTTCTTCGCGGTGCCCCGGGCCGCCTCTTCGCGGAACCGGAAACGGTCTTCGGGCACGAGCGTGAAATCGCGAGCGGGAACCAAGTGCTTGTAGAAGAAGGCCTGCATCATTTCGTCGGCCGGAACGGCCTGATGGACGACCTCCTTCCCATCGATCATCGCCCGGCCCTCCAGGCACACGCGCATCGGCTCGCCCGTGAGCATCGGCGCGGTGGTCAGCGTCAGCCGCACCTGGTCCTGCCCTTCCGGTATCAGGGCGCCGTCCAGCGCCAGCCCGTCGGGGTCGTCCTTGAAACGCAGCGTGATTTCGCCGTTGAAGCCGTCCTTGCGCAGGGCGAAAACCGCCAGCGTATTGAGCCGCCAGGCGATCGTGTTGAGGCACGACGGCGTCACGCGCAGCTCGAAATCGGGCCGCGGCGCGCTGAGCCGCAGGCGATAGGCGTACTCCGACCCGCCGTGGTGCTGGGCGTCGCCCAGACGCACGTAATACGTCCCCTCGGCCGGCAGGGTGAAGTTGATCAGCGAATCGGCATGGTGCGTCCGCAGGCCGTCAGACTTGTCTTCGTGGTCGTCGTTGAAGGCCAGCCGCTTTCCCGAGGCGTCGAACAGTTCAAGAACGCTGTCTAACGGCGATTCGAGCCGGCGGGCGCAAACGTCGGCAATGACCTGCTGGCCGGCGCGGCCTTCGAAACGGAACACGTCCCAGTCGCCGGCCCGGTCGATCCGGCCGTTGACGATCACGGGCAGCGTGACCGCCTGCGCGGCTTGCGTCGAATCGTTGGGCTCCTGTTCGACGCATTCCGGCAGGGTGTCCACGACAAACGGCATGCTGTTCGAGATCATTTCCCCCTTGCGCACCGAAAGCGGACGCATCCCCGGCGTCATGTCCTTGGCTTCGATCGTCAGCGTGTCGGTCGGCAGGTTCCAGCCGGAGAGCTTGACGGTGGTTGCGGTTCCAGCCCGGCCTCCCAGCGGAAAAACGCTCGTGATGAAAGGAAGCTCGCCCAGGCTGATGCGATATACAAAATCGGGACGGCCGCGGTAGATCGCGTCCTTGATCTCGATCGTGTATTGTCCATCTTCGGGGACCTTGAAGAACAGCACGGGGTCGGGATGGAAGCGATAGTCGTCGTCGTAGGCCAACTCTTTTCCCTTGGCGTCGTACAACGCCAACGTGGCCTGAAACCAGCCCGGGACCGCGTCGGCCAGGTACGGGATGAGTTCCCTCGCACTGACGGCAATGACCAGTTGCTGGCCCTTGCGGGCCTCGAAACGGTAGCGGTCGGCAGCGCCGAAAGTGGACCGCTCGGGCGAAAGCCCAAGCATGTCAGGCTCGCGGAGCAGGATCTGCCCGTTCACGACGGCCGGCAGCGTAATGGGCGTCTCGGTCCTGGGCGGCTGGCGAATCAGGCCCTGGAGGAAGTCCCGCGGTTCGAAAGTGGGTTCCGCTTCCTTCGCGCGAAACTCGGGCAGTCGGCCGACGCAAAACGCCAATGGATTGGACACCCCGCGCGGCGTTTCCAACCGCAGTTCGCGCACTCCAGGCTCGGCATCGGCAGCCAAGGTGACCTCCATCGTGAAAGTGTCGGCCAGGGCGGGTTGAGTCTCTCTTCTCATAGACTCAGAGCGGGCCCGGGTGAGCTTTTTCTGGACCTCGAACATCTCCTTCAAGCTCTCGACATCCTTAGAGCCTTTTTTCCGTAGCTGCTCGAGTCTGTCCTGCAGCACCTGCGTTTCCTGTTGCGTCAAGGACCTGATGTCTTTTCTCAGGGTGGCCTGGATGCCGTCCCCGGAGAAGCGCGCCTGAAGGACGTCGATCTGATAGTCTCCTTTCCAAGAGCCCAGAAACTGCCCGCCGACCTTGACCAGGAACGTCGTACCCTGTCGGCCGCCGGCCGGAAAGACGTAACCGATTCGTGGATGGTCCTGAGCCACGGCCACGCACGCCGAAAACGATGCAAAGAAGATCAACAGCCGCAGCGTGGAATGCCAAGATAGAGTGCGCAAAGTGTCGTTCCTTCTCGAAAGTTGCAACTACGTTATATGATTTCGCAGGTGGTTCGCGGAATGAAGTTGCCGACCCCTGCCAGCTTGCCTGGCAGGTGAGAGAGTCTTGTGAGCGAAGAGGCGACGGTCCAAAAGCTTTCCCAGACCCCTGCCGGCTCGTCCGGCCGGTGAATGAGTCTTGTGAGCGATCGTCGCGCGCTAACAAAACTCCCTCACCTGCCAGACAAGCTGGCAGGGGTTGTGCATTGACTGCCGCGGGTCTTTCTCGCTAACAAAACTCGTTCACCAGCCCGACAAGCGGGCTGGGGTCTACTCCTCAACTTCGCTAAATATTCACATAATTTCCTTCAGCCTCCCCGCCATCGGAATACCGTCCGCGGCGGTCGGCGTCACGGTCAACGGCAAGCCCATCGGATTGGCCAGTTTCCCTTCGGGATCGATCCCCATCAGTTCATAGATGCTGCCGAGCAGATCGCACGGGTAGACGGGACGCTCCTTGACTTCTTCCCCTTTGGCGTCCGAGGCGCCGACGACCCGTCCTCCCTTGAATCCGCCCCCGGCGACGAGTGCCGAGAAGACTTTGCCGTAATGGTTGCGCCCCCCGTTCCAGGGCGGCCCCCAGTCGATCTTGGGCGTGCGCCCGAACTCGCCGCAACACCAGACGATCGTGCTCTCCAAGAGGCCGTGCTCCGCGAGATCGACCAGGAGCGTCGCCAGCCCCCGGTCCAGGTCCGGCAGTAATTGGCGCATGACCTTGAAGTTGTCGGTGTGCGAATCCCATCCGCCGAAGTTGATGGTGATGTAGGGCACGCCGCGCTGGACCAGACGCCGCGCCGCCAGGCAGCTCTGGCCGAAGCGGGTGCGCGAGACCCAGGTGCCCCAGTTCACGTCGTATCGCTTTCGCACTTCATCGGTCTCCTGGGAGAGGTCGAAGGCCTTGGCGCCGTCGCCCAGGATCATGTCGTAGGCCTGATCTTCCGATTGATAGAAGGCCGCCAGGGCGGGATTGCCTTTGAGGGCGCGGCCCAGGGTGTTGAGCTTGCGAAGCAGCCCGCGCCGCTTCTCCTGCTGCTGGTCGCTGAGGCCGGGGGAAACGACTCCTTCCACCATGAATTTCTGCTGCGCCGGGTCGCCACCCGTGGCGAACGGCATGTAGCGCGGTCCCAGAAAGCCGGCTTCGGAGAATCGCCCCTGCGACTCGGTAAGCACGACGTAGGGCGGAATCAGCCCCTTGTAGCCGGCCTCGTAGCCCTTGAAGAGCGAGACCACGGCCCCGGCGCAGGGGAAGACCAGCCGGTCGCCCGGCCGCCGGCCGGTCTGCGTCAGATAGGCCGCCGTCTCGTGGCCGTTGTCGCCGTGGGTCATGCTGCGGATGAGCGAGTATTTGTCGGCCTGCTTAGCCAGCAAAGGGAGCAATTCGCCGATGCGGATCCCCTCCACGTTGGTCGCAATCGGGTTGTTCAGCGGTCCGCAGTAGTCGTGGCCCGCGGCCGGCTTGGGATCGAACGAATCAAGGTGCGGCGGCCCGCCAGCCAGCCAGATCTGAATCACCGACTTGGCCTTGGCCTTCGGAGGCTGTGCGGCGGCCCGTGCGATGGTGGCCGGGCCGCCGGCCATGAGGATCCCGGCTACGCCGGCCAGTCCGCGGCACATTGCCTCGCGCCGTGAGATGTCTTCCCTACTCATACTCTCCGTCTCCTAAGATCTAAGCACTAAGTTCTAAGGTCTTAGAACTTAGATCTTAGTGCTTGGTGGTTAGTGCCGATAGCAGAACTCCGGACTATTGATCAACGCCCAAACGACGTCTCGCGGCCCCCCATCGGCCCAAGTCTCCCGGACATGCGTTTTCGCGATTTGCAACTCTTCGTCGGTCGGCATCCGCGAAAGAACCGCAAGGTAGATTTCCACAATGTTTTCCGGCTTCTTCGGGTCGGCCTGCAACAGGGCCCGCAGCTTCGGGCTCGTTTCAAGCTTCCGCCGCACATGGCTCGAATTCAACAAGTGCAGCCGCTGCGCCGCGGTGGGGCGATTGTTGCGGTCTGTTTCCATTCCGCTGTCGCGCGACGACCGCCCGAACTTCTCCAGGAACGGGGTAGTGATGCTGGCATCGGCCAGGGCCACGGCCCGCTGGTTTTCAGGCATATAGGTGTACGGCTCCGGGATGATGCTGGAATACTGCTCGGTCGTGCCGGTGATCTGGCAGAGGGCGTCGATTTGCACCTCGGCCTCCAAGCGGCGGAGCGGATACTGGGCAAAATTCGCCTCCCCCCGGGCATCGTCGCCGGGCACCATGTACTCGTGGTCGGCGACGCACGACAACTGATACGTGGTCGAGTTGAGGATCTGCCGGTAAAGATGTTTCATGTCGTATCGCGTCGCGATCAGGTCCTGCTGGAGGAAGGCCAACAACTCGGGATTGGCCGCCGGGTTGTCCGGCCGGATGTCGTCGACCGGATGGATAATTCCCCGGCCCAACAGCCAGAACCAGGCGCGGTTGACGGCGTTCCGGGTGAACCAAGGATTCTTGGGACTGATCAGCCAATCGGCGAACGCCATGCGAGGATCCTCGCCCGGCGTCAAGTGGACCGGGGCCGCGTCGGGAAAGACAGCGACACGAAGCGATTGCCCGCCCGCTTGGCTGCCGGCCTTCTCGAGATCGAACTGGACGATCTCTTCCTTCCATTCGACGGTGGGCTAATAGGCGATCTGTGAGAAGAAGGCGGCCATGCCCGCCCAGCGCTCTTTGGGCCAGCTTTCCGGCCGCACTCCCATGAAACTAAGCGCCACGGCCTGGGCGATGGCCTGCGGCTCGCGGCTCTGCAGGGCGCGGTAGAAGTTCACCTGCGGGTAGCGGAAATTGCTGCCGCTGGCCGTGAGCATCTCGCGGACGAACTGGTCGTACGGCATGTTGTCCCGGATGCTTGTGCGAATCCAGCGGTGATAAGCCTGCACCGCATTGGGCCACAGTTTGATAGGGAACTCCGACTTGACCCGCAGCAGGTCGCACCACCGCATGGCCCAGTAGTCGGCGAACTCGTCCCGCTCCAGGAGCCGATCGACGAGCTTGCGGCGTTTGTCGGGGTCGACGTCCTTCAGGAACTGCCGAGCCTCATCGGCCGTGGGGATAGTGCCGATCACGTCCAGGTAGGCCCGCCGCACGAAAACCCCGTCGGAACATACCTTGGCCGGCGTGATGCCCAATTGTCTCAACTTGCCGAGGACTAGTTCGTCGATTCGGCCTTGCGGCGCCGGATCGGAGCCGCTTTCAAAGGGGCTCAGCGGCCGATTGTCATGGGGTTTGGCGGCTTCGGCCCTCCCAGCCATGGCCCCCGCCAGGACAACGAAAATAACCAGGGATCGCTTCATGGTATTGTTCCAGCAGGTTGGCTCTTCCACTTCCCCGCGGCATCGACATACTTGGGCTGAACGACTTGCAGACCGTGTACGCGGCCAATGTCCGACACGGGCAGCAAGGGCGTGATCCGCTGCCGCAAGAAGAACTCGTCCGCCGACTCGAAGTCTTTCGGTATTCGGCCCTCAACTTGATACAATCGCGAGGTGAGTTGCGCGCCGGGCGTAAGCCACTGGTAGATCCGCCAATTATCCACGCCCGACCAGACCTGGTACTCCGGACCGCCCGGGCCGACGGCGTGAAAGGTCGTCTCGGAGTAGCCGCCCGAATAGGGGAAGATGGCGTCGCACTGGTGCTCGGTGAATGTCAGGATCTTGCGGCCCATCCGCTCCCGCAAGAATCGCATCAGTTTCACGTGCTCCAGGTCCGCGCCGAAGCTGTCGAGATAGAACAGCGTGCAGCCGCGGTCGATCATCCGCTGGAAACGCCGCCAGAGCATCTCGCGATGGCCCGCATCGTCGGCGTTGATCGAGATCACCTGGTCCTGCTTCCAATCCAGCCGCAAGGCCATGTCGCCCGGCCGCGTGGTCACGCCCAGCCGTAGCCCGGCCTCGTGGAAGCGCTTGGCCAGAAGCGGCCAGTTCCGCTCCACTTCCGGCGGGAGGATGTCGAAGTCGGGCCGGTACATCGCACCGCGGGGATCGTCGCCGCCCTGCCCCCAGAGGATCACGCCCTGCCCGCCGTTGGATTTCAGCGCCGGGATCAGCGTTTTACAGAAGGCATCCACACCCTCGGCAAGATCGATGCGGTGATGCCCGCCATGGAAGCCGTAGGGGTTCGTGGGCGAGACGGCCTGCTGGCTATGGTTCATGTAGTCCGAAGCGATCCAGCGATAATCGGCGTCGTATTGGACGGGGCCGAACGTGGCCTGAAAATGCTCGCGGTAGGGCGACAAGAGGTGTTTCCAATCGCGATCGGGGCTGACGCGCAGTTTCATGTCGATGGTCCGCGCGCCGCGGGCCGGCACCGGGGTGGCAGCAAAATAGATCAGCCGCCGCTGCGGCGATTTCTCCCGCTGGTCCGCTTCCCAACTGGCGTAATCCCAGAGGATAAGCGTCCGCGTCCAGCCGGTCTTCCAGGGCGAAACGCCTACGCCCGCCGTGCCGTCGATCGCGTAGCTGCCGCCAATCTTCGACCAGAAACTCGGATGGCACAGGCCCAGGCCGTGGGCCTGAAAATAGCTGATGTGCTGGACCGGCATCAGGCCTGTCGGCAGTTGGTCGAAAGCGAACGTCAGCCCGGAGAAACCAGCCACATTGAGTGGTTCGTCGGGGTGGTTGTTCTCGACGCGGGTGGAGATGATCACGTCCTCGCCGTCGAAGGTATAGTCGGTCGTCGTACAGACGTGGCCGCCGGCCTGAACAACCCGAGCTCGCCGAGGACCGAGCACCTCCAGCCGTTTTTGCCTGAGCGGCCCGGTCTTCACCGCGCCCGATCCGGCATCCTTGAACCAAGGCTCGGCGTTGAAAAGGGTCCATCCGCCCGAGGCCAAGGTGCGATTGCCGACGCGGATCGCCGCAAGCCCCTCGGCGGTCACTTCGAACTCCGCACCCTGGGCCGAACGGTGGATGAAACGTGCCGGGCGATCGGCGGACGCGTTCCCCTTGTCGGCCGCCTGGGACAGGGCGCTGCCGGCCGCCAAGATAAGGCTGACCGACAACATGGCCGCGCGCCCGGCGAGTGTTTTTCGGAGACTAGGGATGAGATCTTGGAGATTCATGTTGTAAGTTCTTCTTATGCGATTTGGACCTTTCACGACTTATTGCTCAAGGCCGGCGGAGCCGGCCCTCGACCCAGGCCTTGGTCTTCGACATCTCGGCAAGCTGGGGATTGATGTGCTCGATAATACAATTGAGCGGGCGATTCAACTTGCGGAGCTCGGAGATCAGCAGCGGGTAATTCATTTCGCCGCCGCCCGGGCCGGGAAGGTCCACGCTCCGGCCGCTCGGATTGAGCTTCATGTCCTTGAGATGCACCATCTGGATGCGGTCACCCAACATACGGAAACAGCGGAGCAACTCCTGCTCGCGGCGGGGATAGAGTTCGGGCGAAATGAAGTTGGGCGGATCCAACAGCAGGCCAATTCGCTCGACGGGGAAGGGAGCGAAAACGTCCTTGGCCATTTCCAGAGTGCCCACGACGTGGGGAAAGTACGGCTCCAAGGCCACACGCCCGCCGACGGGGTCGACGATCGGCAGGAGGATCTCGCGGATGGCGCGGTGCAGGCGCTTGACGGCGTCGGCCGTGTGGTTGCGCGGGTCATCGCCGGCGAACTGCTGCGAGTAGCTCCCGCTCCAGGTGACGAACTGCTTGCAGCCGAACAGCTCCGCATGCGCGGCGACGAGCTTCATGGTGGCCCGGTTGGAACGCATGAAACTCGTATCGTCGGGCCGGAAAAGGTTGAAGTAGGTGCCGAAGGCCACGGTCTGCAACTTGAGTTTGCTCAAAGCTTCGGAGAAGGTCTTGAGTTCATCTGCGGTCGGTTGGAAAAAGAAAGTCACTTGTACCCGCTGGAAACCGGCGGCGGCGACGGCCTTGGCTTTTTCCGACAGATCGGCCGCCGAATCACCCTGGAGCATCATGCCCAGGCGGATGTTGTCCTTGGCCGGTTCCTCGGCAAACAGGCTTGAAGCCCCGCCTGCCGCGGCAGTCGCTCCGATGGTCCCGAGAAAACGCCGTCGTGAAATTCTCCAGTTCATGGTTCGTTCCTTTCACTTCTATTCATACGTTGGATATTCCGGAAACCACATCGCCTCACGGACCATCTGCTCCGCAGGCGCTTCATCCTGGGACTGTCCGCCGCGCTGCCGCCGCACCTCGCCGATGACGGCGATCGCCACACGCTCGGCGACGCTACGGAGTTTATTCTGGTCGGGATAGATGGCCCCCGCGTCAAGCCTCTCCTGGTCCACACAGTCGGCGAGCCGGCGGGCGGCGGCCAGGAACAACGAATCGGTCACTTCGTGTACACCCGACAGCATGCAGGCCAAGCCCATGCCGGGGAAAACGAAGACGTTGTTTGCCTGGCCGATGACATGCGCCTTGCCTTCGTAACGAACGGGGTCGAAGGCCGTGCCTGTGGCGACAATCGCCCGCCCCTCGCTCCAGCGGATGGCTTCCGCCGGCGTGCATTCGACCTTCGACGTGGGATTGCTCAAGGGCAGGATGACCGGCCGCTGGACGTGCTGAGTCATCTTCCGCACGATCTGCTCCGTGAAGGTGCCCGGCTGCGCGGTGGTGCCGACCAACACGGTAGGCCCGACGTGACGGACTACGTCCAGCAGATCGTAAGATCCGTCCTTGCTGAAGCCGTATTGGGCCATCGCCGCAGCATCCAGGGCAAACGCCCGCTTGTGCGGATCGGTAATCTGGCTGCCCTGGTGCAACAGGCCGTGAGTATCCACGAAGACCTGGGCGGCGTGGATCTTGGTCTGGTCATCGCACTCCTCACGCATGGCCATGGCAACTAACCGCCCAATGCCGACACCCGCGGCCCCCGCGCCCGCATACACGATCCGCTGGTCGGAGAGCTTCTGCCCCGTGATCCGCAGCGCCGCCAGCACGCCGGCCAGGCCTACGGCCGCCGTGCCCTGGATGTCGTCGTTGAAGCTGGGGATCTGCCGATGGTAACGATCGAGGACCGCGAAGGCGATGTTCTTGTGAAAATCCTCCCACTGCACGAGGCACTGCGGGAAGACTTGCTTCACGGCAGCCACGAAGGCGTCGAGGATCTTCCAATACGGCTCGCCCTGGAGACGACGCTGGCGATAGCCCAGGTAGCAGGGATCGCTCAGCAACTCGGCGTTGTTCGTGCCCACGTCGAGACTCACCGGCAGGCAATGCCGGGGGTGGATGCCGGCGGCCGCGCAATAGAGCGCCAATTTGCCCACGGGAATGCCCATGCCGCCCGCGCCCTGGTCCCCCAGTCCCAGGATCCGCTCGTTGTCCGTGGCCACGATCAGGCGGACATCGGCCTGCGGGGCGTTGCGGAGCATGGTCGGAATGCGGGCCACGTCGTCCGGCGTGATCCAGATGCCGCGCGGCCGCCGAAAGATATGGCTGTAGAGCTGACAGGCCCGCCCCACAGTGGGCGTGTAGACAATGGGCAGCAATTCAACAAGATTCTCGACCAGCAGGCGGTAGAAGAGCGTCTCGTTGCGGTCCTGAAGCACGGAGAGACCGATGAACTTCTCCAGGTCGTCGCCCTTGGATCGCAAATGCTCCAACTCCAGGGCCACCTGCTGCTCGATCGTGAGCATGGCGGAAGGCATCAGGCCGTGCAGATTGTACCGCTCGCGTTCCTCGTGGGAGAAGGCCGCGCCCTTGTTGTATAGCGGGTCGCGGAGCAACTGCGTGCCGCCGTAAGGCGGTTTCACCGCAACGCCCGAGTTCTTGTCGCCGTTATCCATCGTGGATCCCTCCTGTACCTGCCTCCTAGTGGGCCGAGCAAGCCGAAACTTGGGTGGGCCTGCGCACAATCGACCCGGTGGAGGCCATGTGGTTCATCCTGCTTTCGTTCCATTCGCTGTCGGGCGGACTTGGTCGCGTAGCGACCGCTGATGGTAGCCGTGGGTTTCAACCCACGGTTCGCGATGCGCACACATTTTTCCTCCGTCGCGTAGCGACGGTTGGTATTCAATCGTCGCCGACCATGCTGCGCACGGTGCCCGGACGAACGGAAGGATATGTGGGACCGTGGTCCGTGGGTTAAAACCCCCACGGCTACCATCATAGCGTCGCTACGCGACGAGTGGCAGCTTCTACCTACGAAACAAACCAGACCGTTTCACCCGTATCAATTTCCCCTCACGAACCACTTTCGGGCAGGCCAGTCCCACCCTACGGTGTCGTCTTTCATCTCTACAGCCACTTCTTGCGCTGTTCCATGTGGACCAACGGCTCGGCGGCGGCAATGCCCTTGACCTGCAGGGCGTCGCTGTCCCACTCGATGGCCTCGCCCAGCCGCATGGCGACCATGCCGACCATGGCGATCTCGGCCACGCACGCGGCCGTATCGAAGCCTTGGAAGGTCTTGCCCTGGCCTTTGCAGGCGTCGAGCCATTCGCGCATGTGGTCCCTGGTTCTGGGCAGGGTCACGGGGACCGGCTTGCAGGCCTCATGGTCCAAGACGCCGCGGCACTTCTTGTCGCCCTTGAGCTTGACCACGCCGCCGGTACCCCAGGCATCGGAACGCAAGATGCCCTTCTCGCCGGCAAACAGCACGCCGTTGTCCGGCACCTTGCCGTAGGTCGAGAGCAACTCCTTGCCCAGTTCTTCCGGCGGGCCGGCCTTGCGCCCGTCGTGCCACCAGACACTCACCGGCTCGAAGCCTTCGCGGGCGGCGAAGTCCCAGCGGAAATCGGTAGCGGACGGATAGCTGTCCTTGAGCGGCTCGGGGATCTTGACCGACGCCCGCACGGGGGCGCTGAGATTCAACGCCCGCCAGGGCAGGTTCAGGCCGTGGGCGCCCATGTCCGCCAGGTGGCCATCGCCGAAGGGCAGCCAGCGGCCCCAGTGTAGACAGCCCACCGTGCCCGGTGCGGCAATGTAGTACTTTTTATACGGCAACAGCGGCGAGGGGCCGCACCAGAAGTCCCAGTTGAGACCCTCGGGGATGGGGTCGGCGTGGGTATCGATGGGCGCACTGGGTGCAAAGCTCCGTGTGATCCAGCAATGCACTTCGCGGATCTTGCCCAGCAGCCCGGCTTGAATCACCTCCATGCTGCGGCGGAAGGTGTCGGTCGAACCACCCTGCGAGCCTAGTTGCGTGGCCAGCTTGGTCTGGCGGCCCATGTCGCGGATCTCACGGGCCTCGGCGCAACTATGGGACATCGGCTTCTCGCAAAAGACGTGCTTGCCCGCCAGCATGGCCGCCTTGCTCAGCGGCACGTGCCAGCGCTGGCCGGCGGCGATGACCACCGCGTCCACGCCTTTCTCCACATCCAGCATCGTGCGGTAATCGTCGTAGACTTTGGCCTTCTCCAGCTTGGCGCCGAAGTTCTTCTTGATCTGTGCGATCTGCCGCTTGTCGACGTCGCAAATGGCCACAACCTGATCGCCCTCTTGCAGGGCCGAGCCGAGGATCTGGCCCATCCGCCCCCCGCAGCCCATCAGGGCCAGGTTCAACTTGCGGTTGGCGCCCCCTTCGGCCAAGGCTCGCGTGGGCGCAAGATAGGGTAGTGCGCAGGCGCCGACTCCGGCCGCGGCAAGGGTTTTCAGGACTGAACGCCGAGTAATCTGCGAGGGCTGTTGCATGATGGAAGGCTCCCAGGAAGGCATGGAAAGGCAGGATGACCGAACGGCGGGAGACGCACATCTCCCCAAACGCGCGATTCTAGTCGATAGCCGCGCGAAGGTCAAGCAATGGGCAGCTATGCGCTAGCGTTGCGACCCTGCAGCCCCCATGTCGTCTTCCCCCCTGGCCGGAACCCGCGTTATAATGATGGGAGGATTGTGTTCCGCCAAGTCTAGCAAAAGGGAGAGAGGAAATGACAACTATCGTTCGCTGGGGAACGGTCGCGAGCGCTCTTTTCGTCGCGGCGGCCGCCGTTGCCGCGGAGAGAACCGCCGCCGTGCCAAGAGACGCCGTCGAGGGCCTCTTGACGCGGCTGGACACCATCAGCCATGACGCCGACATGATGACCGCGAAAAAGGCGATTGTCGCCGCCGAGGCGGTGGAAAAATTCAATCAACAATACAAGGGCAAGCCGTTGACGATTCGGCTCAAGATCCAGGATGTCGTTCCCAATGCCCAGGGACATTGCCTCACCGCCAACCGCCCCGATTACGACGGCATCCCTTCCTTCACGGGCAAGTTCCAGGCGAGCCTGTCCAACACCGAGGTAATGTCGATCACCAAGGAGAGCGTATTGGCGGTCACGGGCATGGTCAGCGCGGCCCACCAATCGCTGGGGCGCAGCCGATCCGAGATCCTCAAGCAGGGCAGCAGCGTCGTTTTCCCCTTGCATTCCAATCCGCCTTCGCAGATCTGTTTGGACGCCATCTCCTACCAGCTTGAGGTAACGCCCAAGAGCAGGTCGAGCGCGTTGCCGGCGAATGCCTCGCGGACCGGCGAGTCCCCATCGCCGGTCTCCGAAAGGCCAAGCGGCGATGTGACCTTCGCCGAAAAGCTCAAGAACGAACATCTGCGCAGTGTTGACGACATCAAGGCGTTCTTCCTCAAGGGCATCCATACCTCGCATCAAGACAGCAGCAAGACGCCGGCCACCACTGCGACCGGTCACGTCGTCACGACCCCAAGCTCCAGAACGAACACTCGTCCTGCTCCGGCCTACGGCACGCCGGCGACGTCCAGCGATAGTACCACCAAGGTCAAGCACAACCACATCTATACGACCGTGGAGATCATCCAGAAGTTCGGCAGTCCCTCTGTCCGCACCAGCGCGACGACCTTGGAGCACTGGACTTTCAAGTGCAAGGACGGCGTAGTACACGTCCATTTCACGCAGGCCGGCTACATCAACAGTTCATCCCCAACCAAGTCGGATACGTTGAAGTTGGAGATCAAGTCGGTCGATTCAAGTTCCTCACCCTCGACGGGCAGCAGCCGGTTTTAATCATGGCCAAGAAAAAGAAAAAGGTGAAGAAGGTCGGCAGCGCCAAGCCGCAGCGGCCGGCAAAACCGCCCGGTTTCGTCCCCGCAGCGCCGGCTTCCTTGGAAGGACTGGTGCGAAAGTTGTCTTGTCACCGCGGAAAAACGCGCAGCCCTTTGGCCATCGCCCAGGAAATCGCCGATCTGGCCTGGGAAGACCCGCGGCCGCAGGAGCAGGCAGAGTTGGCGCGGAAGGCGTTGAGCGTATCGCCCGATTGCGCCGACGCCTATGTGATTCTGGCCAACCAGGCGGCGTCCCGCGAGCAGGCCCGGCAACTCCTGGAAGAGGGCGTGGCCGCCGGGCAGAGGGCCATCGGCGCGAAAACCTTTGAAAACGTGACCGGCCGTTTCTGGCTCGATCAGCGGACCCGTCCCTATATGCGAGCACGGCTGGGCTTGGCGCAATGCCTGTGGGAGTCGGGCCAGCGGGTCCAGGCCGTGGAACACTATGCGGAAATGCTGCGGCTAAACCCCGGCGACAATCAGGGTGTGCGCTACCTGCTCCTGGGCGGACTGTTGGACCTGGATCGCGACGACGACGCCCAGGGCCTCTTGCAGCGCTACGATCACGACGATTCGGCGGAATGGGCCTACACCACGGCCCTGTTGGCCTTCCGTCGCGAGGGCGACTCGGACCACGCGCGCCACTTGTTGCTCGCGGCGTCCCGCGCGAACGGCTACGTTCCCGAATATCTGGTCGGCAACAAGTCCATGCCGTCGGCGCCGCCGGGCTACGTCAGCCTCGGCGGCGAGGATGAAGCCGTCAGCTATTCCGCCCAGTTCCTCCGTGCCTGGCGGAGTTCGCCGGGGGCCATTCCCTGGCTGCGAAAGACGCTGCAGGTCCCCTTGCCTCAGCCGCCAAGACCGCGCAAGCCGGCCTGGCCGCTTTTCCGCCATGCGTTCCTGCGGATTCCGCAAGTCGAGGAGGAGGTTTGGCAATTGGATGTCTGCCGCATGCCGCTTTCGTACGTCGACGGCAAGCCGTTCCGCGCACCCTGGGCACTGGTGTTGTGGAACCGCACGGAGGACGCGATTCTTGGCTTTGAGGCCGGCGACGAGCAGCCCACGGTGGGCGAGGTGTGGAACTCGTTGGTCGAGGCCCTGTTGCGTCCGCGCTCCGGCGAGGCACACCGGCCGGCGGAGATCCAGGTACGGCGCAAGACCTATTTCAAGGCCTGGCAGGAAAAGCTCCGCCAGATCGGCATCTGCTGCCGCCAGTACGACGAGTTGGACGGATTGGACCACGTGGTGGAGAATCTCGTGCCCGCCTCGAGCAGCGTGCAGCGGTTCCTCGAAGGACCCGAAGAGCCGGTTATCGCCGATCTCGACGAACTGGCCTCTTTGCCGCAGAGCGTGGGCGAAGCGTGGCAGGCCGACGTCCGCCGCTTGCCCGGCTGGCTGGAACAGGGCGGCGAATTGCGGCGTCCCTGGGCATCGCTGGTGACCAGCCGCGACGAACATACCGTGCTGACCCAGAATCTCGCCATGGATCCGCCGCCCGCGGACTGGATCTGGAAGAACATTGTCGACGCCATCTGCCGTCCGTTGATGGGCGAACCGCATCGGCCGGGCGTGATCGAACTCGGCAACGAGGCATTTCATGGATTGCTGTACGATCGTCTGGATGCAATCGGTGTGCGCTGCGTCGTGGCGGACGACCTGGAGCAGATCGACGACATCTTCCGCCAGCTCGGGAAGTTCCTTTCCGGCGGCAAATCCGCGCCGCCGCTGGTCGACGTGCCGGGCGTGCAGTTGGACGACATCCGCAGTTTTTATGAAGCGGCGGCCGATTTCTATCGCGCCGCGCCCTGGCGGCTTGTGCCCGGCGACACGACGCTCAAGATCGAGTGTCAGAAGTTCCAGACGCACACCTGGTACGGAGTGGTCATGGGCCAAAGCGGCCTAGTGTTGGGCTTGGCGCTGTATGAAGACCTGGGCGTGCTGCGGCGGCTGTTTACGGGCGCCGGCAGCGACGACGAGATGTCGCGGCACGCGACCGGGCTCTCGGTCATGTATGGCGAGGCCTTCGAGATTCCCATTGCCGATCTCGACGCCTCCGAACGCTATGGCTGGCCGGTCGTCAGTTCGGAAGCCCACCCGAACCCCATTTACGTGAATCCCGGCCGTTCCATGCGGCCACCTTTGGCCTGGGAATTGGAACTGATCGAAGGCTGCCTGCGAGCAATTCCGCAATTCCTCGCGAGCGGCCAGTCCAGCGCAGCCGTCGAGGTTGCCGCCGCGCGGGGGAGCCTGCTCCTGCAGATCTCACGGATGGAGGAGTGAAATCGTGTACATCGACCACGTCAACCTGGTCGTTGCCGACATGCGGGCCATGATCGCTTTCTACTGCGACGTGCTGGGTATGCGATTGGCTCGTCAGGTCACGATCAGCGGGCCGTGGATCGACGAGGTGACGGGCCTGAAGGACGTGACCGCCGACGTGGCGTTCCTTGAAGCGTCCTGCGGGCCGGCCATCGAACTGCTCTATTACCATCGCCCGCAAGGATCGAAGGCCCCGGGGCAGGACGTTCCCAACACCTTCGGCCTGCGGCACCTGGCCTTTCGCGTCACCGACATCGAGAAGGTCGCGGCGGCCATCCGCGCGGCCGGCGTGCCACTGGCGAGCGAAATTCACAGCGTGCCGACCGCGCAGGTGCCGTTTGCGCAAAGGCAAAAACGCCTGGTCTATTTCCGCGATCCGGAAGGCAATCTGCTCGAACTCTGCGCCTACGAGTGATCGACGAATCGATAATGTATTGGCCATATCGTCGCATCCGTCGCGGTTGTTTCTATCCATACAACTCGGTTATCCCCGATAAGCGATCCTCCGAATCCATGCCAAGTCGTCCTTCTTACCCCTAGACCGCCGGGGAATGGTAAGCTAACGATGAAAGGGATGCGGAACATGATCGAGCTTGAAACGCCCCCCGGGAAAGCTTCCCAGCCAATCACCAGTGCCGAACGACCGCCTAGGCCCGCGGCCTTTCGTCGCCGTTCGGCAATCCGTGTCCTGGTAATCGGCGGTTTCATTGCGCTGACGGTCTGGGCGGTCCGCTATGCCGGAGAGGTGGGTGACGCGCTGCGAGCTGCCGCCGAAGGCGGTCAAGGCAAGCCCTGGGGCCGCGTGCTCGATCCCTGGTTCATTGCCAAAGCCTGTCCCCACGCGCTGTTGCTCCTGTTGACAGGCGTTGTGGGTTTTTTCCTGCTCCTGCGGTGGAAGCCCTTGCGGCCCCTGGAACGTTCAATTCTCCAGTCGCTGGGGATCTGTGCGGAGACTTGCGGGCATTCTTCCGCAGGGCGTGATTCCCTATCTGTCCAGACCGTTTTAGACGGCCCCGAAAGTCCATCCTGCCATTCCAACCGGCCCTCGCGGTCATGGACGTGGATCGTCTTGGGACTGGCAACCGTCGCGGCGGCCTTGGCCATCCTGGAATGGATCGAGCCTTGCTACTTTGTTCAAGACGACAATTTTTCCGGTGTGCTGCCCGTAGTCTTACGGGGTTGCGGGTTGATCTTCCAGGGCGAATTCCCCGACTTCGATCCGTGCCAACTGATGGGCATACCCTGTGGAAGCTCGGGCTTTCTGTGCTATCCTCCCACGGTTGTCTCTTACGCCATCGCCCGCTGGGGACTGGGCAACCAGAACTACACGCTGGAGGTCTTCGCGGCAATGCACCTTCTGGCAGGCTACGCGGCGTCGTACGCGGCCGCGCGGGTCGCCGGATTGCGGCCGGCCTTGGCCTACGTGCTGGGGATTTCCTTCGTGCTCTGCGGTTATGTCCTCCTCGTCGGGCGGTCCTGGTGTTTTATGGTGACGCTGGTGTTCTGGCTGCCGCTGTTGTTTTGTTGCCTGGAGAGCTGGCTGAGGGGACGGGCCAACCTGCGATGGCTATTGGCCAGCGGACTGGCAATCGGCGGGCTTTACTACATCGGTTTCCCGCAAATTTGGTTCTACGCAATGTTCTTCCTGGGCTTGGCCGCGCTGGTCGCGGTGTTCGGCGGACGCATCGCCGCGCGACAGTTGCTCTGGCCAATTGCCGCCGCTCTCCTTGGGTTGGCCTTGTTGTTGCCCGCATTGATGGTGCAGCTTGAACTCACCCGCGGCATGGCGGAAAAGCCGGCCAACTTTGGCCAGGGAATTGAGCCCGGCCTCCTGGCCACGCTCGCGCCGTTTCCATTCAGCCACGCGGACGGTTTCATGGGACTGCCCGCCAACCGCGATCGGATGCTGGAGACCCAGTGGTACTACGCGGGCACGTTTCTGATGGCCTGCGCGTTTCTCTGCCTGGGGGCGGTGCTGGCCTACCGTTGCCGCCGCGCCTGGTGGGGACAACACCCATGGACGGCCGCCGCGATCGTTTCGCTCTGGCTCGGTCTGGGGGCCGAGGGCCTGCTCTGGACGGCCGTGGGACGACTACCTGTGGTGCGGGCAGTCAATCATCATCCCCATCGGCTCATGCCTTTCATCATTTTTTTCTGCTTGATCGTGGGCGGGGGCTTCCTGGAGAGGCTATTGCGCCGCGGCAAGTCGCGAAAATGGGAGTATTGGATCGCCGCCGCGACGGCCATACTGATGCTCTACCACGTTTTCCTTTCACGAAACGCCCTGTGGTGTTACGGCGACCGTCCTTATCCTGAGCTTCCGCGAGAAATTGCCGATCGCGTCTTGCCCAGCCGCAATCCGTCGGCTGGTCGCGTAACGTGGCGAGGACCGTTCCGCAGCGGCTTGCCGGGTTTCGCCTATCTTTTGCCGCTGAGTTTGCCGTCGGCCTATGGGGCATACGGATTGGGCGGCTACGATCCGGTTACCGAGGCCCGCCCGGAAACGCTGGCGTTCCAGGATAAGTTCGACGCATCGCCGGCGGAGGCCGGTCGAGCTTATGGAGTTCGTTGGGTGCTGGTCGCCAATGCCGACTACTATCGCAAGGAGCGAGAGTACTGGTCGGCGGCAATTGCCAGCGACTGGTGCTTCGACTTCTCGGACACGGATTGGCCCCGCTATCAAAAGAAGTTCCTCCCCGCCGCAAGATTGCGCGTCTGTCGCGAGGAAGTCAGCCTCTACGAACTGCCCGACGCCAGCCCCCTGGCCTTCGATCGAGCCCGTCCGCGCACGCCGCTGCCGATCGAGTTTCACGGCTGGGGCGCCGAGGTGGCGTCGCCCGGCCAGGGCCCACGGAGCGTCGTGGTAAATTTCGCCATGCGGCCGTGGCTGCGGGCGGCGTGCGCTAGGCAACCGCTGGTACTGTCAGCCGATGAGTGGGGACGGATGGAGGTCCGCGTGCCCGACGGCGTAACGCGTTTTCAGGTCTTCCAGGACTTGCCTTGGGGGCGGGGGATCTTGGCCGGGATGGGCCTCGCGGCGGCCACGCTTGTCGGCATGGCTATCGTGCGAAAACGCATTTGATTTGATCTCTTCGCCAGGCATAGTTTTGTTCCGTCTCACATCGGGGTAGAATAGAGCGCGTTTTCGAGATTTGTGCAGCCCCGGATAAGGAGTCTGACCATGCCATGCCGGCATTTGCGGGAACTTTACGCGATTTGCAACACCCACAATCTGAAGCTTAGCAGTTCGGACCTGATTCGCATTGTCTGTCCGTCCTGCGGAGTGACTGAAGTCTGCCCCTCCTTGTTGTGCGAAGAGTACGATCTGCAACACCCGGAGGAGCCTTCAGACAGCCCGAAAGATCATCCCACTTTTCCCAATCCGCCTTCCAGCGCGGGGAAAAACCCGCCGAACTAGCGCAGAAAAAATCGCAACCTAGCGCTTGACAAACAAATCATTGTGTGGATAATTAACTATTTACCGTTCGCGGCACCCCCCACCATACAAGGGTTCAATCCACACCCAGACCATTACGGTGCCGTGCAATTCCAGGTCCGGCCGCCAATTCAGGCATGAATGGCACGTGCCATTCCTGGCTAGTGAACAGAGACGATTAGTTAATTGGGAGTTTTTATCAATGCGTAACGTATTCGAAGCGATTTTGGAGTGTGGACACGACGAAGATTTCAACCCCTCTGAGAGCCCGGAGTTCGGCCGAACCGACGCGCCGGCCGGCTCCCGGGCGAAGATCGATATTTTGGCCGAGCGCGTCATGCGCGGTCTGCCCTTGTGGCATCCCGAGGATCGTACGGATTACAGCGGTTTGACCGGGAACGTCCGCCCGCGGGTCTAGTCGAGCGCACATCGAGCCGCGGGGATGTGGGGGAAACATAAGGGTTCCTTAGCGGCGAAGAGCCAAGCCAATTAGGAAATTACTTTACGCTCGACGGCCCGGATGCCTTCGAGCGGTTTTTTTGCGCTCCACGTTGCGTCTTGCCTTTCGTCAGAAAGAGTTTCCAGATTTGGCCCTTGTCTGGCGATGGAAAGTGCGCCCTCCCTGGTTTGCTTGCTGTAAACTGGTTGGCCCGTTGCTTATCGCTTGGGGCCTTTTGTTCTGGCTCTTCGTGTTTAGCATGGCTTTCGGCGGGCGTTAGGCGTTTTCTGTGTATACCGAGAAAAGGAAGCGATGCCCGAACAGCAATTCCATTATTACTTGAATCAGTTTCAGATGCGGCCCAGGGCACGCCGTTGGTGGCCCAAGGCCCTGGCCTTCTGCGCCGTCCTCGGCGGCATTTACGGCGCATCGCTGGGATCCGCCATAGGCGCGGTGCCGCGGGCCGCAGACGTGATCGAGATCGCTGCCGCCATCATGGCCCTGATCTGCGGCGTTCCTGGGGCACGGCTTGGCTCCCTTGTTGGTATTGTCACGCAAAACCGCTTTGGCAGGTTGTTCCTGGGGATGCTTGCGGCCATTGGCGGGGCAATCCTGGGCGGTTTTTTGGCAACAATGATCTTGCTGGCGCTGGGGGCGATCCTGGGGGCCATGGGCGGTTCGGTTTTGGCACGTGTACTCCTGGCCCTACGACACGGCACTCTACGGAGTTTCCTTATCGGAATCGCGGGGGCCGTGCTGGGAATGTTCCTTGGAGCCGTCCTTTGGGCCGTCAATCTCAATCGGTCGGCGGCCCTTGCGGGCGCAAGCTGGGGTTTGGGAATCGGGGTCGTCATCGGCCCGCTGCTTCTCTTAGTGGTTGTTAGGGCGTTGAATGGGCTGGCGCGAACCCATGTCAGCGGTAGAAGGAATGTCAATGTTGTCGATGCGACTTTCCAGAGCAAGGAAGAACAAGACCGCATGGAATGAGGCCAACGCGATTGGAGCAGTGAAGATGACTTACGGAATTTGCGAAGCGAGTACGAAAATGAAGCCTGCCTCGCCCTTACTAAGAAGGTCGCTGAGTTGCCCCGGAAGGAGCCCGGCGGGGTGCTCGTCCTTGAGATGGTCGTCGTGGCGGACTCTAACCCGGCGGGGCGGTACGAGCGTCTCGCGCTGGGCTGTGCGAACGACGACCACTGGGCTTCTCTTGAGAGACTCAGCAAGCAGCGTTTGACGCAGGTTAGCACTCCGGCCTGGAAATCCCTCGACAAGTATCTTGCAGACGCCGCGAGCGCCGGGACCGTTGGCAAGTTCGGCCACATGGTCTCGGCCTTTAGCGTGATCGTGGTGTCCTACTACGATGGTCGCCGCTGGTCGTTCTCCGAGTATCGAGAGGCTGCGGAAGGCCCTTCCAGGATGCAGTTTCGGCGGATATTATGATCCGGAGGGCGACGTGTGGAGTAGCCAAACAGGCAACTACCCGCCAAGATTTCAAACCCGTCGCAGGTTCCTCTTGCCGAGAAAGGACGGCAGTTTATGAAACGCGTAATGTGGCTGGCTTTTATGGTGTTGCTGGCAGCATCCCCGCTGCCGGCGCAGGAACCCAAGTTGCGGGCCACGCTGAACGGTCGCGGTGGCCCGCTGCGGTGCGTGGCGTTCAGCCCAAATGGCAAGAGCGTTGTGGGGAACTGAGACAGCACGATCATGCTGTCGGATGTGGCGGCAGTCAAGAAAGAGAAGTGGGGGGGCAGCACGACGATTACTCTGCAATCGTTTCAGGAGATCAATATGGCTGATTCCCTCATCGAAGCAGAAACAATTCTGGCCGGCAGGGCACGGGCGGAAATTGCCCGCATGTCGAAGCCCAAACGCCGTTGGTATCAGTACACCTTGCGGACGCTGCTGGCACTGATGACGCTTGCCGCCATGGTGTTGGCGGCTTGGAAGACGTACATCGCGCCTTTTCAGAAGCAGGCCCAGGCGATGGAACGGCTGCTTGTCATTCCGGGCATGCCGGGTTCCGCGCCCGAGGTGCGTGCCGAGCCGGCCCTGCCCGGTTGGCTGCGATGGATGCCGGGGAGCGGAAGTCTGGTCCGCGTCACTTTCGTGAAGCTGGAGCATACGGGCGTCACCGATGACGATCTGAGCTGCCTTGCCGATTTGCCGCACGTGGAGCGGCTGTACCTGGCCGCGACGGGGATTTCCGACAAAGGATTGCAACACGTGCGCGGCCTCTCCAGGTTGCGGCGACTCTCGCTCTGGAACACGGCAGTCACCGACGGCGGCATCGAGCACCTGCGCGGCCTGCGGAACCTCGAAACGCTCGACATTCAGGGCACGGCGGTCACTGAGGCCGCCCTGGACTCTCTGAAGCACCTGCCGAACCTGCACGAGTTTCCCAATGACATCGTACTGAGCGACCTGGGGCTTGCGCGTCTGCGCGCGTTCCGAAATGCCAGGGATCTCGAACTCCCATCGGTAGATGCGCGGCACATTACCGACCGGGGAATGGCCGATCTGGGCCACCTCGGCGGAGTGAAATCCATCATGATCGTCGAGTCAAAGGTGTCCGCGGCCGGGCTGGAGCATCTGCGGCGGTTGGACAAGTTGGATGGCCTCTCTATCATGTACACCGCTTGCACCCCGCAGGGTCTGCTCGTTCTTTCGACGCTGCCGCAAGTCAGTCAGATCCATCTTGATTCCGTGGCTGGCATTCATTTTGGCGACCTTGCCCGTGCGTGGGGCGAAAAGATGGAACGCTTGGGTCTTTCGCCGGCGCCGATCTATGCAGGAAATTGTAACTTTTCTTGCAATGGAAAAGGGAGGTCGCTGGAGGTGTCGCTGCCCATTGCCGACGCGGAACTCGTCGACCTGAAGTATTTTCCCAACGTGAAGTCGCTTACGATCGGGCACTTCAACAGCACGGGGCTAGCACACGTGAAGAACCTCCGGCAACTGGAGGAATTTGCCCTGGTAACCGCCCTGGACGACTCGTCGCTGCCCCCGCTTGCGCATCTCCCGCGGCTGCGGTCCTTGTCCATCGAGCACGACCCGAAATTCCCCTGCTGCCTGTCGGACGCCGGCCTTCGACCGCTCCAGACCATGCCGCAGATCCAGGTACTGCGGTTCAGCTACGTTCCGCTCAAGGACGAGCAATTGTCGTTTCTGGCCGGGATGACGAAGTTGAATGCCTTGAGGGTGTCGGACGCATATACCGTGACCGGCTGTTTCTTTGTTTATCTGCAAAACTTGCCGGCCTTGGAGGACATTAGCCTAGTTGACTGTCCGAGCGTGGTGGACGGCAGCCTGGCTCACCTCGAGCGCATCAAGACCCTCAAGGACATTTGTCTCCAATATACGGCCGTGACCGATCGCGGTTTGTCCCATCTGTACGGCCTGCCCGTGCTGGCCCACGTGACGTTTTTGCGGTCGAACGTGACGGACGCAGGACGGGCGAGACTGCACAGCACATTGCCCAACGCGCGGAACGTCTGGTAAAGTAAAGAATTCGCTTGGAGACATCGACCAGACGCGGACGGCAGGAGCGGGAACGATGCAAAACTCATGCAGTGTTTTCGGGACAGGGCGGTTGGGCCGCCTTCTTTCTATCCTGGTTCTCCCATCCCATTCGTTCGCAGCGAACGCGGCACGGCGGGCAGCTTGAGCACCGGGACTGTTCGGCTTCGACTTGGTGACCATGAAAAGGCGGCTGTCACGCGCCTCTGGAGTCTACCAGCGCAAACGCCTTCTTCATCGACGCCGCCACCAACTCCAATGCCCGATCGCGAGGCATGGCGCCCAGGTCCGGTCGGAACGGCTCAGCCACGACTGGACCATCGTAGCCAATCCGCGCCAGCGATTGCAGGAAACCCGCGAGATCGATTACCCCGGTAGCCGCGGGGAGGTCTCGCCGATTATCGATCTGCTGGTCCACGGGGATGCCTTTCGGGGCGTCGTTGAGATGGCACCAAATTACATCCGCGGCGCGGAGTGAAAGGATGTCGGCCCGCGTCTCGTGGGCAGTGTACCAATGCCAGCTATCGAGTATGAATCCGACATTATCGCATGCGATCTCGGCGATCAGTTCCTTCATTTCGGCCATCGTGTGAATGAACGGGAAGCGCCCCCCGGACCAAGAGGTCTTGGGGCCAACGTATTCTAGGGCCAGCCGCAGGCCGTAATCACCCAGGATCTTGGCCACTTCGCGGAGCCGGCGCGCATGTTGGCGGAAGTTCGCCAAGTACGTCAGCGTGTTGTGGCTAGGGTTAAGCCAGGTGCCGACTCGGGTCACACCCGCACGTTTCAGCGCTCTGGCAAAGTCCGGCAGGCGAAGAATCGAGTCCTGGAACACCTTATCTCCGCTGCGGAATTCGACCGGCAAGCTCTCCGCCGACCAGACAAGCTTCTTGGCCTTTATCTCGGCCAAGAGTTGCGCTAGCGAGTCGTCGGACAGACCGGCCAGAAAGCTGGCCGACGGTTCCACCGCCTCAAAACCGTAGCGGTGTGCCAATTCGATGGCCTCGCGTGGCGTGGCCCGCACACCGGCCATGCCGCAGGACAGGGCCATCGTAAACTTGCGGTTTGGCCAGGTCTCGGCGGCCAAAAGGGCGGATGCGTGCGTGACGGCGGATGCGCCAAGACCGGCGGCAGTCACTTTGAAGAACGATCGGCGGCTGAAAATAGTGGTCATAAGGCTGCTCTCTTTTGAGGAAAGGGAAACGTTGGCAAACAGGTGAGGCCGAACCCTCAAGTGATCGAGCTGATCGAAGCCCAGTTGTCGCGCCCGCCGAAACCGTGAAAGCTCGCTGGCGCCGGCTGGAAAGCCCGCGTGTTCATTCCGGGATCAATATCGCGCAGCTTGCCAAGAGCGCGTAAAGGCATCCAAGACAGGTTCTTATTATAGCCTTTCACTCATTCCTCCTTGCCGCCGTTGACCACGAACTGCTGCGTCACTGGCCCCACAGTCTCGTAGGTTATCTTCTGCTCGTATTCGTTGCCCCAGACGATCGCGTCTTTGTCGTGTACCAGCCGATGCTCTTTCGTAAGGGTCACGCTCACGACCACCGGCCCGCCCGTGCCGTCCGGCGTACCGGTGATCAGCCCGGTCTGGGCGTCGATGCTCATCCAACTCGGTTTTTGCGTGAGCGAAAACTTCAGCGGCTCAATCTTCCAAAATTTGGCGCCGGGCTTGGGCCTGGCGGCGTCCCTGCGCGTGAGGTCGCCGAGGGAACGGATGGCCTTGACTTGATATCGGTACGGCCGGCCCGCGGGCGCGCTGGTGACGGGTGTGCTGTAGATGAACGGCCGTGGGGCTTCGACATAATCCGAGTCCCCGCTTCGCTTGCCTTTGCCGTCCACCGCCACGACGCGGTAATATACCTTGTTGGCGTTGGGAAGCGGGTTGCCCGCGCCCACAACATCGAGCGATGTGCCTGCGACCTCTGCCACGAAGTTCGCAGGAAACGGGTTGGTAAGCCCTTTCGTATCGCCCAGTTTGACTTCATAGGGGGCGTCATTGACCGTAAAGCCCTTCTCGTCGCTGCCGTAGATCCTGTACTTGGCGGCCGTCCTTCCCACCGGGTTGGCGCTCCATGTCAAGGTGCCTGTCCCGCCGCCCGCCTCGTGGTGGATCGCCAGGTTGACGGGATATTCTGGCCCCTCGGCCGTGAAACTCCAAGTGCTGCTCCACGGCCCCCAGACACCGTGCGAATCCTTGGCTTTCACGTGCCAGTAATAAGACTTGCCGTGCGTCAAGAGACCGGGACGCGGCAGCGTGTAGCGGGCGCTGCCCTTGTCGGACGTGCGGGAAACGTATTTGTCGAAATTGGGCGACAGGGGCCAGCGCATCTCGGCATGGTCCGAAAGCTGGAAATGATAATCCGAGATGGCCGCGCCGTCGGGATGCGCGGCGGCCTCCCACTGGAACACAACGTCCGTGCCGTCGCTCGTGCCGCCGTCGGCCGGATAGACGGGCGATGCAGGCGCTTTGGGCGGGAGCGAACTCGACCTTTCGACCCAGTTGTGCGTGATTCTCAGATGCCTGGCTGTGTTTGCGCCGCTTCGGTCGTCGGTGTGCTCCAGGTACGTGAAACGGTTGTCTCCCACGCTCATTGACGGCAAGGCCAGCGGCGCTAACTCGATGTCGTTCTTGATCTTGAAACCGCGCAACGAGGCCTTACCCGTCAAGATGCACTTGATCCAGTACTCGGTCCCGCCGTCGGTGCGGCCCTTGAACTTGCCGTCGAAGTCCGCCAAAGTCGCCAGCGGCGTGAAAGCGGGCTTCCAATCCTTGGGACTCGTGAAACCAATCTCGAAGGCACATCCGTCGCCGGCGGCAGCCAGCGTGCCGCCGATGAATTGATAAGGCACTTTCATCGCCCAGACGATCGTGCCCGTACCGCCGTCCGCGGCCGTGAGGACACCCTCTTTGTTGCTGATGTTTGTCACGGTCGCCCCGGCCCGCCACTGCGAATCGTTCTTGAAGTCCGGCGCGTATTCCCAGACGCCGTTATAGATCGTGTCCGGAACCATGGGCGGATATCCGCGCATATCGCCGTGATATTTCACGGGAGTCTCGTGGCCCCAGCGCCACTCGATGGCTTCGTGCGGGCGCAGGACCATGCCCATGGTCCACCAGTTCCAACCTTTGAGCCGCTGGGTCGTCTGGCCCTCGAACGTGTAATATTGGGCGTAGTCCTCATTATTCTTGACGGAATTCATGGGACTCATGATGCCATACTGGTGTACGCGTTTGATCAGGTCGTGGTCGCGTATCAGGTCCGTTTCGCAGGCCAGGGTGTGGTTGTCGCGGAGGAGCATGATGGTGGCCATGTCGCCGTCCAGCGTGTGGTACTTGCCATCGAAAAAGGCCTGCGGGACGCAATGCCCGGGGCAATGGCTGAAGATGCAATCGCGCAGGCCGGCCTTGTCGAGCAGGTCCGCGATGCAGAGCGTGCTGTTGCCGCAGGTGTTGAAGCCGAAGGCGTTGATCGCTTGCGAGACGTCGCCCTGCGATCCGTTGTCGCCATTGCCCTTGTGGAAGCGGTGGGTGATGTAGAAGTAGAATATCGCCAGGGCCTTTTCCCGGTCGGTGGAAAGTCCCTTGATAACGGAGTTTGCGATCGTCTGTTGGGAGAAGAAATCAATGGGGCCTATCGTCAGCCAGGGGTTGATCACGTTGACCGCGCCGACATTCTCCATGCGCACCGATCGGTTCGACTCCCAGGTCTGCTGGTACGGCTCCCAGACGCCGGGCAGGGTGGTACACATCTTGCCGTCGAGCGTGCCGCCCTGCGTGACGTTGTAGGTGAAAGTCGCGGTGGTGACGTCCTGAACGTGGCTTTTAGCGACATCCGTGGGGTCGGTGTTCGACGCCCAAGGCTCGAATCCGGCCTGCGACCAGCCGGTGAGGCAGGCAGCGGAACAAAGCACTGTAAGCGCTACCAATCGAAACGCTTTCAGCATGAGGGGACTCCTTTAGTGAATCAGTTGGCCGGGTCAGTCTCTTGGTCATGCACGTCGTCGAAGGAGATGCGCTCTGACCAGCCGCTGGCCTGGAATGCCTTCAAGATGGCGTGTTCTTTCAACTGCCCCACGGAAAGGCGGAGGACGCACTCGTCGCCCACCCACAATTCGCGACGAACCGGGTCGTAGCGGGGCGTTTCCGGCCGAGACTCGCACTGTCCTTCCGTCAACAAGCGGCAGGGCGCATCGATGTCGCCGCGCAAGATCTGCGGCAACCAGGGCTTCAATTCAATCTCCAGGGCTATTTTGCCGCGATGGGCAGCGAATTCGCCCGCCGCGACCAGCAACTCCCGCGCACGGCGCAGGCAAGATTCTTTTTTTCGCCACGGACAGTTCGGGATACTGTTGGGTGTCATGGGATACCTCATTGAACATGAAAATGACAGTTTACCAGAAATTGTCCAGTTTACCAACGTGGCCACAACGCAAGCCACTGCGGTTCTCACGACGACTTGCCAAACTCCATCGCGCCCGCTGCCGCCGCACGATAGTTCGCGTCCAGCGATTCGCCCATTAGGCGCAGCGTTTTCCGACGCCGCACGACCTCCGTGATGTACTCTTCGAACAGTTCCTTACCCTTCGCCGTGGCGCAACAGGAAACGGTTGCTGATCACCTTGAACGACAGCAGGCAAGATACCTAAGCTACGGCCCGGTTCACGGCATAACCTGCAAAGACGCCTTAGGCCGCAGATAGGTTCGAGGCCGAATCGGCGGGAAAGCACCTTGCGGCTGGCGGGCGGTGTTGCGATAATTGCGCTATGCAGACGATTGGCGAGAAATTGACGATTGCCCTCCAGCACCATCAAGCTGGCCGGCTGCAAGCTGCCGAAGAACTCTATCGGGAGGTCCTCGCGGCGCAACCCGATCAGCCGGACGCGCTCCATCTGCTCGGCCTGATCGCGCACCAAGTGGGCCAGCATAAGGCCGCCGTCGACTACATCCAACGGGCGATCAGACTCAACGGGGATGCGGCCCCCTTTCACAGCGACTTGGGACTGGCGTACTGGGCCTGGGGCAAGTTTCCGAAGGCCGTCGAGTGCTTCCGCCGGGCACTGGAACTGCAGCCGGACCATGCCGAAGCGCACAGCGGCCTGGGCAATGTGTTCTACCGGCAGGGAAAGCTCGACGACGCCATCGCCGCTTACCGCCGGGCGCTGCAATTGAAGCCGGACTATGCCGAGGCGGCCAAAAACCTGGGTGTTACCCTCCAGAACCAGGGGAAGCACGACGAAGCGATTGCCTGCTTCCGCCGCGTGTTGACAGCGGCTCCCCGCAATGCTGAAGCGCACTTCAACCTGGGCAATTCGCTGAGGGATCAAGGAAAACCGGACGAAGCCATTGCTTGCTTCCGCCGGGCCGTGGAACTGCGGCCGGACTATGCCGAGGCGCACCACAACCTGGCGTCTGTCATCCAGCAAGAAGGCAAGCTGGACGAAGCGATCGCCTGCTTCCGCCGCGCACTGAAGGTGAATCCGCGCCTTGCCAGGACGCATAACAGACTGGGCAATGCCTTGAAGCTGCAAGGGAAAGCGAACGAGGCGATCGCCGCTTACCGCCGGGCACTGGAACTGGAGCCGGACTATGCCGAGGCCCTCGGCAACCTGGGCGTCACACTGCAGGCCCAGGGCAAGCTCGACGAGGCGATCGCCAGTTACCGCCGGGTATTGGCATTGATGCCGGGGTCGGCCGAGGCTCACAACAACTTGGGCACGGCCTTCAGGCAGCAGGGGAAGCTCGACGACGCGATCGCCTGCTACCGCCGGGCACTTGAATTAAAGCCGGACCATGCTGACGTGCATTACAATCTCGGCCTAGCCCTCAAGGACCAGGGCCGGCTCGACGAGGCGATCGCCTGTTACCGCCGGACCATGGACCTCAAACCGGACCATGCCGAGGCCCACCACAACCTGGGCCTCGCCTTGAGGGAGCAGGGCCGGCTCGACGAAGCGATCGCCGCGTACCGCCGTGCAGTGGAACTTCAGCCGGACCATGCCGTGGCCCACAACAACCTGGGCGTCACACTGCGGGACCAGGGGAATCTTGACGAGGCGATTGCGTGCTGTCGCCGGGTGGTGGAACTTAAGCCGGACCATCCCGTGATGCTTTATGCCCTGGGGCTTGCCTTGCAGATGCGGGGAAGAAGGGACGAGGCGCTCACCTGCTTCCGCCGCGCAGTGGATCTGAAGCCGGACTACCTCGAGGCCCGTTACGCCCTGGACTGTGCGTTGCAGGGTTGGTAGCGCGGATTATTCTTCCGCCGCGTCCGCCTTCCGCATGTAGGGCGCCAACCGCGGGTCGTTCTGCCGCAGGAGATCGGCCAAGAGCCGTTCCTGTCCGAGCGTGCGGATCCACTCCCAAAGATAGGTGGCGAAAACCTGCCCGTCCTTGAGGAGCTTCGAGGAAAGGGTGTGGTGGCGGTCGCCGAGGCGGACCTTTCCATGGGGCGCGCCGTCCGCCTTGGGCTCGATCACGATTCCCAAGGCATTGAGGATTTCCTCCGCCTCTTTCAGCGGCCAGCGGGCCTTCTGGTTGAGGAAGCGGCGGACCCTTCGCTGCCACAACCGCTGGTCGTCTGCTTCTGCTTCGTCCGGCCCTTCGACTGGCGTAAGCGGCTGCAGCACGCAGAGCGAATAATCGTCCGGCGCGATGCCCTTCGCGCGCCAGAAGGCATCCACGGCACGCAGCAGGACTTCCCGCGCCGGGGACTGTGCTTGGGCTTTCTGGATTGCATTCGCCAAGGTGAAGTTTTCTGCGAAATCGTCGCTCATCGCCATGGCGGCCGTCGGCAGGGCCAGCAGCGTGACGCCGCCGGTGCCTTGGCGAAGCTGGATCCGTGCCCACTGTGCGGCCTGGTTCTCAAGGTAGGGAAGACATTGCCGGAACCCCATGCTCCCGGCTAACTGCCGCCCGTGGGCGAGATGGCGGTTGGCTGCCGCGGCGAGGAAATCCGCCGTGCGGGCCATGCGGCTTTCCTCGCCGAAGAGCACGGCGACGGGAACCGCAATGTCCGGGGAAAAAGCGACCCCGCCTTTTCGCCAGAAACGGCAGACCTGCGCTGCCACCGGCAAGCCCACCGCCTTCGGTGGTACCCGGCCCGGCCCCTCCACCCGCAAGCGGGTACCCGGCGCCTCCTCTCCTGGAAAGTACCGGCACTGCAAGGGAGGGAAGACGCCCGGCTCGTACTCCACGAATTCCGTATGGTCCAGTGCTCCTGCCGGAGCGTCGGCGCAGTGCGCCTCTGCGCTGAGGAAACGCTGATAGATTTTCCCGCCGGCGACGGGAGATTCCTCCTCGTCCCGCCTCGCGTCGCCACCCGCAAGCCGACCCGCTACACCGACCCGCTGCGTGAGTACCCCGCCCCGCCCGGCGAGCACGAAGAGAGGCGCCACGGCGGCCAGCGCGGCCTCGCAGCACTTCACCACGTCCAGGGCGATGGCAGACGACTCTCCCTTCCCCCCGGCCGCAGCCACCGTAGACTGCTGGCGCTCGAGCGACGCTTCGATCGCGAAAACGATCGCCGCGCGGCGCGTTGCCAGGCCCTTCCCCTCGGCGCGGCGGGGATCGCCGCCCTCTTCGTCGCCGGCGTCGTGGAAGAACTCGGCAAAGCCGTGCCGGAGGAAAAGGACGAACAGTCCCGAGACGAGCGAGTTCTCCACCAACGTCAACGTTCGGCGGCCAAGGGAATTCTCCTCCTGCGGCAATTCCCGTTCCAACCAACTTCGCAACAACGCGGCCTCCTCCGCCAGCCGCGGCACGCACTTGGCGACTTCCGCGGCGGCGTCTGCCGGCGAGACGTCGCCACCCGCAAGCCCACCCCCTTCGGTGGTACTCGGCCCGGACGCGGGCGCCATGTACCGTCCGATCGTTCCGATCGGCTGGTCGGCCCCGCAATCCTCAAGAAACTTCTGCCGCAGGGCAGTCAGGCAGCGCACGGAGAAGCGCTCGATTGCCGCCCCCAACCGCTGGGCAAAATCCCAGACCCCCGGTTCCGAGCGGCAGAGGGCGGCGAAGTCTTCCGGCCTGCGCTCGAGGTGCTGCGGCAAGAGGCGTTCGCGCAACTCCCGCAGGCCCTCGTACAACGCTCGCGACTGCCGGGGCACGTCGTCGAGCTTCGCGACGCGCAGCGACGGTGCCGCAGATTGCGGGTCTGCGGTTTCCGGCGCCTTCCCCGCCAGCGCGGGCTGCGTGGGGCCGGAGCGAGCGGGAAGCTGGAATGTCCCCGCCTTGACCTGCTCGAAGAATTCCTGGAGACCCTTGAGCCAGCGATTGCAATCCGGCTCACGGATCGCCCGCGGGTCGACGTCCCGCAGGCATCTTTCCACGCGATGGAGCATGGCGGGAGTGATCTGGCTCACGTTCAGCCGCCAACCGACGCTATGCTTGTCCGGGTCTGTAAAGTAGGCCTCTCGGGTCACGACGAGCGCATCGCGCAAATGCTCAAGCGCCCGCACGATCCCCCAGTGCATGGCGCTCTCGCGGCAGACCCTCAAATAACCGTCCAGGGGCGACTTTCCCGAGAGCATGACCATGGGGTTGGCGAGCGAGTGGCGCGCGATCCTGGCCATCGTGATCCCCACGCCCGGGATGCGTTCCAGTTGCAGGATCGCCTGTTCCCTGCGCCGGCACAGAAACTTCCACAGCGGCCGGGCGATCCTGATCTGCTGCTCCAGCGTGACCTGGGAGGGAAGCTGCAGACTGAATTTGCCGCCTAAGTCTCCGCGGACGGCGCAGTCCGCGACAATCAATCGCAACACCTCCACCGCAAGCGCGTTGAGTTTGCACCTCCGCGCGTACGTTTCGACGATCTGTTCGCGCAACTGCCCATCCCACCGCGAGGGCCGACGGCTAGGGCGATGTTGGTCTTCTTGATTCGACATGCGTAGTACCCCGATGAGTCCGCCAAGCTATTTAAGATAATGCGGCAAGCCCGTCGACGCAAGCGGCGCATGTCGCAAGCCCGACCCGGCTTGGCCCGCCTTCAAATCAATTCTCCGACGATGACGATCGTATTCTTGATCTTGGCTCCGGGGCTGCGCGTCATTTGGTAAACTCCGGGGCGCTGCTTGCCGCCGCACGGCAATTCCCGGTCCGGCAAACCCCCATCAGGAGCAGGCCGCGTCAATTCTCCGACCACTTCGGGCCGGACTTCTCGGGCCTATAGATCGCGGCGATGCGCTTCAGCGCCATGCCCGCGCTGCAACACTCGCGGCCGCTGAGAAGGTCCGCCAGCAAGGGGACGGCCTCCATCGCTCGCATCGCGCCGGCCAATTCCAGCAAGCTGCTCCGCAGCCAACACATCAAGCAGGGGTCCTCGTCGCCGTATTGCCCTTGCAGGAGCGACAACACCGTCCGCGCCCGCGCAGGATGCCGCGCCAACGCCTCCACCACCACATGACCCCAGTCCATCGAGAACTGCGTCGCGCCTCGCATGTTGTCCATGCCCCAATACACCAACGCCGACCATGCGCGGTCCCAGTCCCAGGTGAAGGTATCGAGCCGTTCGGAAAGCGCGTTCCGCAACACCTCGGGGATGGCGGGGGCCGTAAAGATGTCGTGGAAGCGTTTCGTGAAAATGGCCGGCGGCGTCTTCCCCAGGACCCAGGCCAGGACGAAGCAGTAGTTCTCTTGCCGCACGTCGCTCCAATCGTAGTCGCGCCGAAACTGGTTGATGATCCAGTCCACCGTGGCTTCGGTCTGGGGGAACTGCTGGGCCTCGTGGAGGACTTCTTTCGCCGTTTCCAGCCCAAACATTTCCACGGACCGGATCACCAGCGGCATGATCGACTCGTCTTCGCAGCGGGCCTTGGAAAAGTAGGCCAGCGCGTACCAACGGAGTTCTTCCTCGGGGTGCAGAATGCCTTCCTTGATTCTCGATCGGGAGTGCGCGTCATTTGCTAACCTCCATCGCGCCGGCTGCCGCCTCGCGATAATTCGCGTCCAGCGATTCGCCCATCAGGAGCAGGGCCTTCAGACGCCGCACGACCTCCGTGATGTAGGTCATCTCGTCCTGTAGCAGCGGCCGGCCGAGCACACGAAACTCGCGATAGCTGAGCCACTTCTTGATCACCGGATAACCGCCGATGGTCATCGCCCAGACGTCCAAAGGCACGTTCTGCCAGTAGACGCGATCATTGATGAAGATGTCCAAGCCGCCGGTCGGGTCGGCGGCGCTGGGCGCGGTCCGGCCCTTGCCGCACATCACGGCGTTCTTGGCCCCGAAGAAACCCCAGGTGGCCTCGCGGGCGTGGCGGGCCAGTTCGGCGGCCAGGTCGGCCGGCCGGGTGATGGGCGAACTGCGGGTCATCGCGCCGGCCAGGAAATCCAAGAGCCCCTCGCCATGCTGCTTGGCCAGCGCGTGGGGTTTACAGTGCCAGAAGGCCGCTTCATCGGCGGCCAGCCGGTAGCGGCCCTCGACACGTGGCATTTTGTCGCCCGGCTCCTTGACCACCAGCAGGAAATCGCGGTAGTTGGTCACCAGCACGCAGCCGTAGTGTTTCCAGTAGCGGGCCACCTGGCGGCCATCGGCCGTCTGCGGCACGTCGTCGGCCAGCGGTTTCACCTCGACCGCGCCGCGGAGGTCGCGGGAGCGGGCGTCGAACAGGCCGAAATCCGGCCGGCCAGCCCCCGTGTCGGCCAGTTCCGCCGTGGCCTTGACGGCCGGGTCGAGCAGGCTCCCCACGGCGTTGAGCAGGTTTTCTAAGGCCGCACGGTACGAGAGTTCGGGCGTGCCCCGCTCCGTCGAGCGGATCTCCTGAAGGCGGCTGAAGTAGCTTTCCAGGACGTGCATGGGGTGTTACGAGTGTCGGACCAGGGGAAGGCTCGAATTCCATGAATGTAGCAAAAGCCGCGGGCCGGAGCAAGCTACTGAACCCCATCGCGTTCGCTGCGGCCGCACGATAATTCGCGTTCAGGAACTACCCAATCACCATCGGGAGCAGCACCGTCAATAGCCGTGCGACCTCGGTGATGTAGGTCATTGCGTCCTGTACGGCAGCGGGCCGCCGAACTTACGGAACTCGCGATACCTAACCACCGCTGGGCGGTCTGCGGAATTTTTGAACTCACCCATTTGGCGGCATTCAGAAAGTGAAACACTTTGTTTCAAAAAATTAAACAGTCTCAGCACGCCGGTGCGGGGAGCCGGGCCCCGATTTGTGAAAATCCCCGTGCAAGAGCGACCAGACACTCGTGCCATCGGCGATGGTTGTTTCAAATACCACTCGCGCAAGAGCCGAAATCCACCATCCAACGTGATGGAAAGTTAGTCGCGCACTTAAGGGCTGCGTCGGCTTTCTAGGAAATTCCGGTTGGACCCTATGTTTTATTTTGCGACCTTGGGACCCGGCCGCTTCCCTTGGTGGCAATCGCCGCAGGAAACCGTGTGAATGTTGTGCTTGCTCCCCGGCGCGTTGAACGTCGTGTCCATCTTCTCGACGTCGATACCGCAATGCGAACTGCCGGGATGACATGCGGCACACGACACTTTGGCCGAGAGCGAATGTGACTGGTGACAATCGAAACAACTCAGGCCCTCGTGAACGCCGGCCGGCGTGCGGTCGTCCTCGCTGCTAATCTGCCGGAACGCGTTGGGAGCATGGCACTGCACACAAAGCCGTTGCCGCGGATCGGACGATACACGGATAGCTCGATCGCCCTGGCGCATGGGCGTGGCGGGCAGGAGATTGCAGGGAAAATAGGCCGACTCGCGGCGGACGTAAAGTTGCGCCGCACCGCTCTCGGCGGCCGGCGTGTGGACCTGGTGACAGGCCAGGCAGGGAATGACCGCGTGCGCCGTCTTCGCCTTGTGCTTGAGCGCCCACGGCCCGGTTGTGTCCAACGGGCCTACTAGGTCCTCGATCTGGCCGTCGAAAAACATGCCGTGGCAGCGGAGACAATCGGGGGCAAGTTGCTCGGCCTTGTTGTGAACGGGGTCGAGGAAGATCTTGGCGTAGGTCGTGGCGTGGCGGCTGGACTGCCAATCGGCGAACGTGCGGGCATGACACGTACGGCAGGCCTCGTGCAGGGCTAGGACGTCGCGCTCGGTCAGGTGGATCGGATCGTCCGCATGGCCGGAGAAATGCTGCACGACGCGTTTGACGTGCGCGCGTAGGGCATGCATGTCGAGCGTCAGCGAGCCGCCGTGGCAGTTGCGGCAGTGTACGGAGGCGTGCGCCGATTCGGACCAGGCCGAGTGGACGGCGGTCATCTCGTGGCACGAGGCGCAGGTGTTGCGGGGATCGCCGTAATGAAAGTAGGTCAAGCCGCCCACGCCGGCCGCCGCGACAAATAGCCCGGCCAACAGCCCCAGCTTGAGCAGGAAGAAAAGTATCCGCTTCACGATTTGAACTTGCTCGCTTTCCAGTCGGCCTTGATGTTGTGGGAAACCCAGTAGGCCAGCGCCATGATCGTGAGTACGGGATTGAAGCCGCCGTTGTTGACGTGCAGGCTGGCGTCGGCCACGAAGAGGTTGTCGATCTGGTGGACCTGCCCGAAGCGGTTGGTCACCGAGGTCTGGGGATCGTCGCCCATGCGGCAGGTCCCGGCCTGGTGCTGGCCGCCACTGAGGCCCAGGCCCAAACCGCTCCGCCAGACGCGTTCCGCGCCGGCTTCTTTGATGATGGCCTCGGCCTTCTTGGAGAGGAACTCGCCCAATTGCAGATCATAGGCGTGCCGGGAGCCGGAGAGGCGGCAGACGGGGATGCCCCAGTAGTCGGTGACGCTCGGATCGACACTGACGCGGGCAGAGAAATTGGGCATTTCCTGGATCGGGCCCACCAGCCGCAGGCAGCGCTTGTAATAACGGCGCTGGAAATCCTTGTGGGCCTTGCCCCAGCGCGGCTCGCCGGGCGGGCGCACGCCGGAAAACAGGTAGGGCAGGCGGATGAACTCGTTGGCCAGCAGGCCGCCGCCCACCAGGCCGGCGTTGCCGTGGCTGAAATCGCTAACGGCGACCGTAGCCCCGGGGCCGGCCTCTTCATAGGTCTCCTCGGGCATCAGGCCCCAGGCCCCCACGTAGCCGTGCCCCTGCAGGTTCCGCCCCACCCAGTCGTTGTTGTTGCCCGCGCCGTGCGGAAAGAGTTTCGATTTGGAATTCAAGAGCAGCCGGGCGGTTTCGGTGGCCGAGGCCGAGACGACGACAATATCGGCGGGTTGCTCCTGGGGCCGATTGTCGGCGTCGAAATACCGCACAGCCTGCGCCCGCCCGCGGTCATCGACGACAACTTCCGCGGCCACACAGCCTGTCTTCAACTGGCAGTTGCCGCTGGCCAGGGCGATGGGGATCACGGTGTTGTGGCTGCCCGCCTTGGCGTTCACTGGGCAGGCAAAGCCCACGCAGGTGCGCATGTGGATACAGGCCGGGCGGCCGTTATAAGGCACCGAGTTGCGGAGCATGGGGATGGGGAAGGGGTGCAACCCCAGCCGCTTGGCCGCCTGGACCACGATCTGGCCTTCCTTGTTGTAAGGGAAGGCAGGCATGGGATAGGGCTTCTTGCGCGGGGCGGCGAAGGGGTTCAGCGTGTGGTCGCCGCTGACGCCGATCTCGTACTCGGCCTTCTCGTAGAAAGGCTCCAGGTCGTCGTAGCTCAGGGGCCAGTCGTCGAGGGTCGAGTCTTTGACCGCGCCGTAAGTGCTCTTGAGACAGAAATCCTGCCGCATGAAGCGCCAGGCCATCGCGCCGTAGCTGGCCGTGCCGCCGCCCACGCAGCCGGCGTTGTTGTTATATGCGCCCTCGCTGGGCAAGACGGTCCGCGTCGTGCCGTCGGCATTGGCGAGCACGCGGCAATAGCGGGCGTCATCGGGGCCGAAGGGATTGCCCAAGGCGGGGGTGCGCTGCGAGACCAGCTCGTCGTCGTTGTACTGATCGTAGTTGGGCCATTGGCCGCGCTCCAGGAGCACGACGCTCAGGCCGGCCTCGGTCAGTTCTTTGGCGACGATGCCGCCGCCCGCGCCGGCGCCGACGATGACCGCATTGACGTGGGGAAGTGTCATGGCGACTCCTGGATGTTGTAGCAGACACACGCCGTGTGCCGTCCGTAATTTGCGGCACACGGCGTGTGCCTACTACATTCGAATTTACCGAGTTATCCTTTTAGAATGCCTAACCGTGCGTATAGCGGTTCTGCCCGATGATGTTGGGATATGCCAGGCCCAGCATGCGGTAGCTGGCGTAATCCTTGTTGCCGCCGTGCCGCGGGCTGCCGTAGAAGCCCTGCATGCAGTGGTCGCAAACGATCTGAAAGAACTCTCCGCAGGCAACTACCTGCCAATGCTCCTTAGGCGCCTGCCCTTTTTCCAGTTTCTCCAGCAGCTTGATCTGCTCGGCAGAGGGAAGCTCTTGGAACGATTTGCCGTACAGCGTCTCGCAGGTGGCCGCCAGCGCGGCAAGCCCCGCCCGATAGCGATCGGCAAATCGTTGTAGCGGCCCGGCCAATTGGCAGTCGATATAGACCACGCAACCCGCCTCGCGTGCCCCGGGGTCCTGGTCCGTGGGGATGATTTGGGCACACACCGCATCCAGCAACGAGGCCTCGTTCGCGGTCAGGAATCGCCACTCTCGCGAATGACCGCCAAAGAGCACGCGATTCAGCGTGGCCGGCGCGGCAAACCCCACGGCCGCGCCTGCCGCCGCGACAGCCGCGACTTTGAGCACCTTCCGCCGTGTAGTTCTCGGCTTGTCAGACGATGCTGCTGGATACGTAGGGGGGGCAGGCTGGCGCTCACTCATCGTTGGAAGGCTCCCGCGGAGATGGTGATCTGGGGCAACAGGTTCACTCCTGAGAATACTGCCCCCGCGGCCGGAATGCAATGGGCCGCTCACGGCAAGATTGTCGCACTGTGGCACGTGGATGTGAGTTTGTCTAGACCCCACCGGGCTCACCCCGATCGGTGAAGGGTTGCTAAATTCTGCTGAAAATTCAAGAAAATCCAAATAGCGGTTTGACCCTCGCCATTTTGCGCTTTAGATTTCCTCGGCAAGACATTTTTGCAGCATTCGGGACGTCAAACCGTTAATTGCTGGCACTGGCTTTTCACCTTTGCCCCGTTTGGCGCATCTCAAAGCATGGAGAATACATCAATGATTCGGAAAACCTCGCTTTTTGTCGTGTGTTTCGCTTTTGCGGCCTCCCCTTGCATGGGTCAGCCGTGGGCCGCGAAGATGTTCAAGACTACGGAACACGATTTTGGCACTGTCGCTCGTGGCGCGAAGGCCGAGTTCGACTTTGCGTTCTCCAATCTCTATCTCGACAACGTACATATCGTCACCGCCTATTCAAGCTGCGGTTGCACGAGCGTCGATATCGTGAAGCCAACGCTCAAGACCTATGAGGAAGGCGCCATTCGGGCGGTGTTCAATACCCCCACTTTCACTGGGTCGCGATCCGCCACCATTACGGTTGTTATTGACAAACCGATGCCGGCCGAGGTCCTGCTGCACGTCCGCGGCGTGATCCGCGGTGACGTGGTCTTTGAACCGGGTAGCGTTCAACTCGGCGACGTCCAACAGGGAACAGCCGTCGATCGCCCACTGCGGGTCAATCGCTCCGGTTGGGGCAACTGGCAGATTACGGAGATCAAATCGTCTAACCCCCATATTTCGGCCAAGGTTGTCGCTACAAATCGCCAAAATGGCTGGACCACCACCGACTTGTCGGTGACGCTCGATAAGGATGCGCCGGCCGGCTATCTTCAGGACTATCTGCTGCTGGTGGCCAATGAGGGGCAGAGCATTCAAATGCCGTTGGCCGTGCAAGGCCGCGTGGTTCCATCACTGACGGTCAGCCCTTCCTCGCTCTTCATGGGTATCGTTCAGCCCGGTCAAAAAGTGACCAAGTCGTTGGTGGTCAAAGGGGCACGCCCGTTCAAAGTGCTTTCCATTGCCTGTGACGACAAAGCATTCCAGTTCGCCGGGACCGATGACGAGGCGACAGTGGTTCACGTAATTCCCGTGACCTTTGTGGCAGGCAGCAGCGAAGGAAAGATAAGCAAGACGATACGGATTGTAACCGATCTAGGTCAGGTATCGCCCGAGCTATCGGCCTATGCCGTGGTTTCCTCGCAGACGGCGGCCAACGAAAAGTAAGAAAAATCGTTCTTTTCAGCGGAGCCGTTATCGGTTATAGTCCGCCCCCAACAACCGAACTGCCAGCGGAACGGATCGTCTGCGGCTCGGCGGTTCAAAATAAGTTCCCAGCCAAGGAAGGCACAGCGGATGTCCGGTGGCGTCGATTTTCATCAGCATTGTCTTATTTCTTCGCTCCAGGTCTGCGGACTCCTGAGCGCCGCTCTCTCGCGGATCAGCGAAGGCCGTCGCTGGCAGGAGATCTTCCAGCGGATCTTCTTCGCGCTGTTAGTGATCATGGCGTTCACCACCGTTTTGAACGTGTGGAATGCCCCGCAGCAATGGATGATGTCGGCAACAACCGTGGCGGTGATGGTTGTGACCGCGACGTGCGATTTCAGCCGGCCACTGTAAGAGGACAGTTCACCCTTCGCTCCAACCGGCCAGATCGCGCAGGCACCCCCCCGCGCACACTGCCAACCCCGGGCACTCGGCGCAACGCACGGCCGCCTCGCGCCGCCGCTTCAAGGCTCGAAATACCTCGTCGCGGGCGATTCGCCTCCAGTCATCCTTGAGCAGGTTGCCCGCGGAAACGGCCGGACCGCACGGTGGAATCACGCAGCCATCGTGCTCGATCCGTACGGCATCGCCTGCCGCCCGCGGGCCGCAACGGACTTGCTCGGCCAAGGTCCGCGCGGGATCGAACTTCCGCGGCGGATACCAGGAGAACTTGATCCGCTCCGGGCCCAATTGCTCGATCCAATGGGCGGCGGCAACCAACTCGCTGGCTGAGATGGCCCAACTCGACGGCTCATTGTCGCGGCAGGCGATGGCAAACAGGCGGACCTCGCCCACGTGACGGTCTTCAAGCAGTTGTACCGTCCGTTCGATGGTTTTCCAGGTGGACGGCGTCAGCGCGGTCTGGACCGCCAACGGCACGTTGAGCCTTGCCAGCGCATCCATCGCCCGCAGCGTACTGCGATAGTCGCCGGCACCGACCGGGGCATCGTGGACCTCTGCGATTGCCGAGAGAAAAGGGATCTCGATCTCGCGCACGCTGGCAGCGGTCAGATCGGCCAGGAGCGTACCGATCATCAGGTCGCTCGCCCGACCGCGGACGCTGACCTGCATGCCCAGTTTGGCCGCGTGCTGCACGGCCTGCACGAGGTCGTCGGCCTCCAACCCGGCGGCGGCGATGAGATGGACGCGTTGCAGGCCCCAAGCGGCCAGATGCGAGAAGATGGGCAGCAGTTGCTGCGGATCGCCCAGTGCCACGTGGGCCGCTTGCGGCAGCGCCGGGCGCTCGGCTAGGCCGACGCGTTCGCACAGGTTCTGCCAGAATTCTTTGAAGGCCATCGGATGGCTTATACGACCGCGGCGCCGTCGGTCGCCGTGCAAACGTATACGGCCGGCTTGTTGCCGGTGCGGGCCTGGTAGGCGCTGGATGTGGCGGCAACGAAATCGTCGGCCGCGTCAGCCCGCACAATCGCCACGGCACAACCGCCGAACCCGGCACCGGTCATGCGGGCGCCGTAGCATGCCTTGTGGGCCTGGGCCGCCTCGACCATCGCGTTCAACGCATCGCTGGAGACCTCGTAGTCGTCGCGCAGACTCACGTGGCTCTCGTTCATCAGCTTGCCCAGTGCAGCGATGTCGCCGCGGCGCATGGCCTCGACCGCCCGCACGGTGCGATCGTCTTCGCTGATCACATGTCGCGCGCGGCGACAGGTGGTGGCGTCCAACTGCCCGTCCTTGGCCGTGAACATGGCCACGCTCACGTCGCGCAGGGCGCGGACCTTGAAGTAGGCGGCGGCCGCTTCGCATTGCGCGCGGCGCTCATTGTATGCCGAATCGACCAGCCCGCGCCGCGTCGCCGTATCGAGGACCACCACCGCCACGTCTTGTGGCAGGGGCGCCGGCTGCAGTTCCAGCGAGCGGCAGTCGATGAGCATGGCGTGGCCCGCCCGCCCGGTCGAGGAGATCAACTGGTCCATGATGCCGCAGTTTACGCCGATCCACTTGTTCTCCGAACGCTGTCCGAGCTTGGCCTGGGCCACGGCGTCCCAGGCGATGCCGCTCACCGCAGCAAAGGCCCGGCCGGTGGCCATCTCCAGCGCGGCCGAGGAAGAAAGCCCCGCGCCCAAGGGTACGTCGCCGGCCAGAACGCCTTCCCAGCCCTTGAGTTTCATGCCGGCGTCTTGCAGACACCAGGCCACTCCCTTGAGATACTCGATCCAGCCCGCTTTCTCCTGCTTGAGATTGGCAATGTCGAAATCGCGGCCCTCTTGGTAGTCGATCGAGTACACCTTGACCTTCGAATCGTTCCGTGGCCGCAGGGCGATCCAGGCGGCGCGATCGATGGCCAAAGGCAGAACGAAACCGTCGTTATAATCGGTGTGCTCCCCAATCAAATTGACTCGTCCCGGTGCCCGCACGACCAGCGCGGGGGCCTGCCCGAAGCGGTCCGTGAAATAAGCGACAATGTCGTTCTTGGCCAGCGGCATAAAAACAGATCTTTCTTCTCAGTGGCAGGAGCAAACAACGAGTGCCGGGTACAACCTATTATGGTGTTCCAAATCTGAGGCCGTGTCAATGGGGGGAGGAGGGGAGGGGTGAGGGGTATCTTGCAAGCGATGCCGCTCCCATTACCAGAATCGCCCGCTGGAGAGTTGCCATTCCTCTCCGTGTTTCATCCGTGTTCCATCCGTGGCCCTATTACCAGAATCGCCCGCTGGAGGGTTGCCCACTGGCAGCGGGCGACATAGGCCGATTGTTGGCCGGTTGCGCCGCATTGCCGGGCGACCCGTTGGCCGGAATAGACCAATTGGCGACTGGGGCCGTCGCCGATTGTGGGGTCGTGCGAGCGGGCAGGGACGATGCCGTCGACCCGGCCGGCCAAGTAATGGCCGGCGGTGGCACAGTGTTCGAGTTTACCGGAACCGTGGTGACCGAAGGCGACGGGCCAGCCGAACCGCCAAACATCAACGCCAGCGGGGACACGCTGCCCGAAGACTTGGAACGGGTGTTGGCGACCGCCGTATTGTATTGGTCCTTGACCGCCTGGCCGAGATTCTTGGCCACGTCCTGGCCTTGACCCGTGTAGATCTGATGGATCACGCTCGGATCGTTCATCACCAGGTACGTCAGCAACGCCAGCTTGCCATAGCAGGCAAAGTTGGGCCACCAGCCGCGGCCGACGAACTTCATCGCCGTGCCAAACGAACTCTTCACATGCGGCCGACCGTCCCATTCGACGCTGTAGATTTCATCCAGAAGGAGGTGAATAAAAAAACCCAGGCATACGGCCGCCACCATAAACAGGCGCACGAAGGTGCTTTCGCCATAGAACAGCAGATAGGTCAGCTCGCCGAAGATGGCCATCGACGGAAAGCTATGGAACATGCCGCGATGCACGGTGTACTCCCGAAGGAAGTAGGAAAGCCCGAATCGGATGCCCACATAGATCGTGGCCCCGGCAAGGATCAACGTCTCCTGGGTGAAACTATAGGCAAGCAACCGGGTGATGAGCATAGTGGGCACGACCGACGCGAGAAAGGTCGTGATCTCCCGCAGAGGGATGCCCGGCCCGCTGTCGATATCGGGCAGGATCCCTCCAATGCTGCATAGGCCGGCGCCGACCAAACTCGTGGTCCAGGGCACGCCGTAACCGACGTGGGCAAAAAGCCCTCCACCGATGCCGACGAGCGTGCTGCACTTTATATGGGTTGGAAACATCGCCATCGGTAGGGTCTCCGACGCTCGGAAAGAGAAATTGGGGCATTCAGACATCCTTGTAGCCCAAGCACCGATTTTTGCCAAGGTCAGTTTGCAAGGTGGGGCCTGGCTAGTATACAATTCTCCTCTCTCCTTTCATTCCCGCAATTTCCCTAGCCCCACGGAACCCACTGTGCAGCCAACCCCCCAATCCGAGCGAACCCGCCGGCTTGCTGACGCCCCTATTCCCAAACTGCTCCTCCGCCTCTCGCTGCCGGCCATGGTCGGCATGATGACGCAAGGCGCCTACTACGTTGTTGATCGTGTCTTTGTGGGGCATGCACTGAGGTCCGACGACGCGCTAGCCGGTATCACGGACGCATATCCCTATACGCAGATCCTGCTGGCCGTCTCGATGCTCATCGGTATCGGGGCAGCCGCTCAGATTTCGATCAAGTTGGGAGAAAAGAAGACTGAAGAGGCCGAACGCGTTCTGGGCAACAGTGCGACCCTGCTCGTAATTATGTCAGCGGTGCTAACTTTCCTAGGGCTGGTACTGTTGGATCCGATCTTAAGTCGCTTGGACATTTCAGCGGAGGTATTGCCCTACACACGCGATTACCTGCAAGTCGTGATAGTAGCTACCGCCTTCCAGTTGATCGCCTATGGGCTCAATGCGGCAATCCGAGCCGAGGGCAATGCGCGGACTGCAATGTGGACGCTTTTGATTGGAGTGGGGCTGAATTTCGTCCTCTGCCCGCTATTCCTTTTCACATTTCATTGGGGAATGCGTGGTGCGGCGTTGGCCACGGCAATATCCCAAGGCGTGTCAGCCGCCTGGGTCGTGGCCTACTTTCTTCGGGAGAAGAGCCTGCTGCGCCTACAGCGGCGTTTCCTGCGGCTGCACGGCCCGACGTGCCTTCGAATCCTGCTGATTGGCTCGCCCATGTTTCTCATGATGCTTTTCGCCGCGGTGATGTTCGAATCGATCAATTTTCAGACCAAATCCTTCGGCGGCAAAGAGGCAACCGCCGTTTGGGGCTGTATCTTCGGTCTCTTCATGGTCACCAACATGCCCATCTACGGAATCAATCAGGGTACGCAACCGATCGTTGGTTTCAACTATGGCGCCAAACGATTCGATCGAGTGAAGAAGGCCCTCTTGACGGGCATCTTGTATGCCTCGACCTTGACCGTCCTGGGGTTCGTTGTCGCCTTGCTCATTCCCGGGCTTGTCATGGAGATGTTCATCAAAGCCGACAGTGCCAACCGCTCGAAACTGATCGAATTAGGAACGCATGCCATGCGGTTGTGTTTCCTCATGTCGCCCCTGGTCGGCTTCCAAGTCATCAGTGCAAGTTACTTCCAGGCGATACGCAAGCCGCGGGAAGCCACGTTGCTGATGCTTTCGCGGCAGGTGTTCCTGCTCATTCCCTTGGTCTGGATCCTGCCGAAGTTCTTCCAACTCGACGGCGTATGGATGGCGTTGCCGATCTCCGACGGCGTATCGTCGTTGATAACCGGCGCGTGCCTTTTCTTCGAGCTCCGCCGTCTGGACAGCCGCCATCAAGCCATGACCGCCGAGAAGCTGGCGGAGGCATCGCTCGATAGGGTCTCGTGATTCCACGAGTCGCGAAGTACGTAAGTGGGATTGGCCTGCACGTAAGCGGTTGGATCGAAAATGAGGAGGCAACGGATGCGCCACAATTGTGAACATCGCGCGGTAGGATGGTGGAAATGGTTGATGGGTGAATAAGCGATGGGCCAATGACTGACTAGCCGCGGGAACTGGGCACGGCACTTCTCTCTGCACCGCTTAGATTGCGAGCACAACTTGCATGGATACCACGCTGCCCCACGCTACAGGGGCACCTCACCAACGGAAGAAGCGATAAGGATCGTCCCAGGCCTCGGGCTGGTCCAGGTAAAGCCCCTGCAGCCAGCGGCCCTCGGTCGGCGGCGGCACGGGTTCCATGGTGACATTCGCCAACCACAGCGTGCCGGGGTTGCCAAACCAGATTTGGAGGCGGGTGTTTCGCTCGGCCGTGCCGTTGGACTTCACCAGGAACCGATAGGTTCGCCACTCGCTCGTGGGAGTGAAATATTGGTACTCGAACAGCGAAGTCCAGGTCTTTGTGTTCTGCAGGGCCAACTGCACAACCTTGTCGTTCAGGCCCTCGGCCTTCGCCCGCAACGTAATGCGATACCACTGCCCGGCTTTCACCGGCACGTCCTGCTGCGTCAACATGACGTTGGCCTGCTCTTTGCCCGCCGTGCCGGTCATCGTGAGACGCAGCGCCCACGCATCCTTTTCGGCTGCCGGTTCGCGAGTACACTTGGCCTGGGCGGATTCCGAGGAGAACTGCCACTGGTCGGCCGCGCCGTCCTTTCCGGCCTGGCGGAAGTCGCCGTTGCGCAGCGGCGACGGGCCGGATTTCGGCTGGTCTGCATCCACCGGCAGCGAGAACCGCGTTAACAGAGGCGTGGGCGCGGCGACTCCCAGATTGGCCAGCAGGCGCGCCAGGGCAAATGCGCTGCGGCGATAGGTCCGCCGCTGGTTGAAGTACTTGGCCGAAGGCACGCCTCCCTCAGAGCCGGCGAAAAGATAAGGCGGGAATTGGTAGAAAAGTACATTGGTGTTTTCCGCCTGTGCCAGCACACCGTCGCCAAGCACGGTCGCCCCCGAGGTTATCAAGGGCAAGTTCCGGGGCGCACGGTTGTGTACGTCCGCCGGCGCAATTCCCGAAAGCAACCGCAGGGGCGGCGGCGCGAAACAGCAGGCAATATGCTCGGCATTCTTGCTGACAATTCGAAACGGCAGGAAGGAGTTGGCTTCGTCCTGGTCCAGACCGAGGGCCAGGATTTGGCCGCCAGCCTTGACGAAACCGGCAACGTCCGCCGCGCTGCCGGCCAGCTTTCGGCCACCGCCGACAGCGACGATCAGGACCTGTTCTGGCGAGATTCTGCCGCCCTCATAGGGTTGCACGGCAATACCGGCTAGTTCCATGTATCGCCGCGCCATAGGATCGCCGACAAAGATCGCCTTTCGCCCTGGCGACGGCTTCCACTGGCTGACATAGTGCAGGATATTCCGCACGAGTGTCTCGGCAGCCGGGTCCTGCTCGGTGCGGCCGGTCACGTCCATTTGGCAGAAGAGCACCACCCCCTTGCCTTCGCGATATTCCATGAGCGGACTGTACTGAAGGCTGTAGCCGCCATCGACAATCGGCAGGAAATCGCCCCGCGGGGGCTTTTCGATGAGCACCGAGGCCACGTTGCCGCGGTTGCCGCAGCGCCACACGCGCGTGGCCTCGATGCCACACCAGCGGATCGCCGGCCCGCCGTAGGTCTGGCTCGTATCGAATTCCAATCGCGGCGGCTGGAGTGTGGCCGAACCGCGCCAGTCGTGGAGGTTCTCAACCTTGAGTCCCGCCAAGAGCGGGTGATCCGGCACGCGCGGGAAGACTTGCCGCAGGCCATATTCGGCAATACGGAAACCCAACCGCTTCTCCAGAACTTCCGGCATTTGTTCGAAGACGATGACCTTCAGCCCGTCGCGGACGCGGCTGAGATTCGGTCCCGGCCCATCCGCCGCGAGCGCGCCCTTACCGACGACGAGGATGTCGTAAGCAGCCAAATCCGCGTCGGCCTCGACTGTTTGGCCTTCGACGTGCATTGTCTTGAGCAGCGCGGCGGTCTCGCCCTTGGGGTCGAACAGGGCGATCTTCCCGGCAACTTGTGGTGCGGGCGTCTCGCCTGCGTTCAGCAGCCGGGACGGCTGCACAGCGGTCCCGCTTGGCTTGGGCATCACGTTTATCTTGAACCGGTCCGATTGCGACTCTCCGTGGCTGAACTTTACGAAAGCCGTCACCTCATAAGTCCCCACGGCGAGCGCTAAGGGCAACTCGAAACGCAACGGAATACGCTCCTCCTGGCCCGTCGCGATGGATACCTTGTGAGGCAGATCGATCATGTTGGCCAACGGGCCGCCCAGCGACCAACCACAGCTCGCCGTCACCGTCTCCCGCGAGTTGTTGATGATGACCAGTTCCTTCTCCACCGTCTCGCCCGGACAAAAATTATGGTCCTTGCTGGTAAACGCGGCCGGTTTCCCCGCGATGTAAGCCAACAGCGGCTGATTGTTCCGCAAGATCGCTCGCCCGTCAGCCGTCGGTTCCCAATCGGAAAGCTCATAGGCCATGTCCATGCGTTCGTATTGCCCATCGATATAGTCCGCACTAAACCCGGGCCGCTGGAGCTTCTCCCAATCGACCTTGAGTTGCTTGCGGCTCTTATCGACCCCCGGGCGCAGCCGCCAGAAGAAACTGTGTTCCCAGGGAGAGATCGCCGAGACGCCCCAGGTGCGGAAGGCCCGCCAGTTTTCCGCGAGATACGCGCCGATCACCTCGTGCTGGATGTCGAACACGGGCGAGCCGACCTGGTAAGGATAGTCCCAGCGATGCCAGAGCCGGCCGTTTTTGAACTGCTGGGCCTCCCAACGGAGGTTCTTCTTCTCCGCCTCGCTGATGTGGTAGGCGCGGTCGCCCAGGAACTGCGCGCTCCATTCGGCGATACAGAATTCCCACGGCACCTGGGCGTTGCCGAACGTGCGAACTCCCTTGTACCAGCCGCGGTACATCGTAAAGTCCCACGTGCAGGGCACCATGTACTCGCAGGTGAACACCGGCTTGACCCCCGCCGTGGCCCAGTGCTCGAACCAGTCGTCGAGTTCCTGCGCGGGGGCCATGTTCGTATAGAAGTTCATGGTGTGCATCGAGCTCAGGTTGCCCGAGGAGTGGTGGTACACGATGCGGCCCGGGTCAAGCTTGGCAACAATCGCCTCGGCCGCCAGGGCACCCTTGACGTTGTTGGCGGACCACTGGCTGCGGGTGCTGTGGATGCCGTCGATCAGGTCCGGGTTCATGTCGCCGTCGTAGCCGGTGGCGTTGTGGCTCATGGAGTAGAAGACCACGGAAGGGTGGCTGCCCGCCACGCCGACGTAGAAGCGGGCATGGTGCGCGTAGCCGTTTTTTTCCGCCGCGGCGGGCATCTTCCAGTCGTACTGGGCGAAATGAGGCTGCGAGAGGGCCACGAGCATGCCCACGTCGTCCGCCGCGCGGAGGATCTCCGCGAAGCCCAGATGCGTTCCCGGCTCGCAGCCATAGTTGTGCGTGTAGACGAAATTGATGCCGATCCGCTTCAGCCGCCGCAGGCTCTCCTTGGTCCCCTCGTAGCCGGCCGTCAAGGCGCTTACCTGGGCGTTGTCCAGCGGCAGCGCCGAGAGGAAGATCCGCGTGCCGTTGAGGTAGAAGTCGCGGCCGTCGATCCAGAACTCACGGAAGCCGAACCGCACGGGCAAGGCGGCGTCCAGGACCTTGTCGCCTTCAACCAGCGCGACCGCCACATCATAGACGTTTTGCGGCGTATGCAGGTCCCAGAGCTTCTCCGGCTGCCATTTCTCGGTCAGCTCGAAGCGGCCACCGCGGAGGTCACCGGCTTCGAAGGGCTTGCTGACGAACTTCTTCACCGGGCTGCCGTGGTCGCTGATCGTGGCCTCAATGGCGTAGCGCTTGTGCGGCGCTAGGTTTTCCAGCGCCGCGGCAAGCGCGATCTGGCCCTTGCGCACGGAAGTGTCGATCTTGATGTCGCCGATCCGCGCCGCCTTCGGCTCGCCGATCAGATAGACATCACCGCACAGTCCTCGCCGCTGGACCTTGCCGACGCCGCCTCGGGCCGCGTTGGTGTCGTTGAACATGAGCATGACTTCGCGGAGCGGCCGCGCCACGACCCGCAGACTGAGAATTTGCCGGCTCCCGGGCTTGCAGAAAGGTGTAATATCGACATCGCCGGCCGGGAACTGAACGTCGCCAGCCTTCTTACCGTCGATAAAGACAGTGGCGCTGGAATTCAAATACTCCAGGCGGAGGACGATGCGGCGGCCGGCCCACTCCTCCGGCACACTGATCTCGCGCTGGTACCAGGCGGCGGTCAGATCCCCGAGTTTCCGGTCTTTCCAGGCTGGATGGGCGAAGACCGTCTGGCAATCGTGCTGCATGTAGTCGCCGGCGCCCGGCCAGAAGCCCGGGACCTTGAAATAGCCCCAGCCATCGGCGGGCAGAGTCGGAACGGCACGGAGTCCGTTCCCTACAGTGTCCGGCTGCCATCGCCACAGGCCGTTGACGCAGATCCGCTCGCGCGTAGACGTTGCTTCGCGATAGGCCTGCTTCAGGTCCCAGACGGCACGCACTCCCTCGGGCAACGGGGCATCGTCGGCGCACGCGGTTGTCGTGGCAGCCAGCAACCAAGCCACGTAAAGGAAACTGTTTCTCGCAAATACCATAGCAAAGCGTTTCATGATTGCCTCCCGAGATGATGGAAACTCTGTCTGAATAGCTTACTACGCAACCGACAAAACCGCCAGCTCGTGGATGCCAAAGGATAAGGATTTTCGCGACGTTAGCCATACCGCGGTCCACGCGACCGGCGGGAAGGTCGAACGCTTCGGATTCAAGACTCCCGCCCAAGTCCTCAGCCGCCAACTCCCACTCGCGCCCCGATTTTCACCAACTCCCCCGTATTGCAGGGACAAACACTTAAGGGAAAACGAGGCTAGAATTCGATCTCGCGCCTTGCTACAATGATGCGTATGAGCACATCCACCGATGTCATGGATCGCATTCTTGACCCGTTCCTGGACTGTTTCACGCCTGAGGTGGCGAGGAGCGTGGCTAGCCTTCGCGCGGACGCCGAGACGCAAGCCCAACTTGAGTTGCTGGCCCAAAAGGCCAATGAAGGGCAGTTGTCGACGGAAGAACGGGCGATTTACGATCGTTTTCTCGAAACCTATCATTTCGTGACGATCTTGCAGGCGAAGGCCCGTGAATTCTTGCGAAGACAGACATCTTCCTGATGGACGCCACCACAAGCGAGTTCGTCCGACAGCGGACAGGCAACCGGTGCGAATACTGCCGGCTCCCGCAAGCCGCGGCGCCTTTCTTCACTTTTCATGTCGAGCATGTGCGAGCCAAGCAACATCATGGTGGCGATGAAGCCGAAAATCTCGCGCTTGCTTGCCCTTACCGCAATCGCTTCAAGGGACCGAACCTTTCGGCCATCGACCCGGAGACCGGTACGGTCGTGCCGATTTTCAATCCGAGGACACAATCCTGGCAAGAGCATTTCATTCTTATGGGCGTCGAGATTGTCGGTCGCACGCCGGTCGGTCGGGCAACTTCAGCTCTGCTCAAAATGAATGATGAACCGCGACTGGAAATGCGATTCGAGTTGCTGCGGAATGCTGAATTGTAAGATGATCTCGCTACAACCTACCCCACAACCAGCACCACCAGCCGCTTCGGCCCGTGGACGCCCAGGATCAGGATCTTCTCGATGTCGGCAGTGCGGCTGGGACCGGTGATGAGCACGATCTCGCCGCAAGAATCCTTGGCCGTACATGCCGCCGAGATCGGCCCCCAGGCGGCGGGCAGATGCTCGACCAATTGGTCCAAACGGGCGACAACAACGCAGGCCGGCGGCAGGTAGCACATCAGCCGCTCATGGGCCGTGGCACAATGGACCACGCACGAGCCGGTGTCGGCCAGCAAGGCCTCGGCCGTGATCAGCCCGGCGGGGAGCTGCTCGATCCGCTGGGCCGTCCAGTCGGAGATTACCCAGCCAATGCGATCGGCCGGAAGCTCGGCCGTGAGTTCCCTCGTCAGGGGACAGTCCAAGCTGCCCAGGCGCGCCCAAGGGGCCGTTGCCATGAGTTGGGCAAGCTGCCCGCGGGCATCGGCCATCGTCGGGCAATGGATGGCCTCGCCGTTGAGCAACTTCAGTTCCGCCTGAAACTTGGGCAGGAGCGCCGATGGTTCCGCACTGGTGCGCGGCCAAACTTCGGGCACGGGCGGCTCGCGGACGTCGCCGAAACCGGCTGCCGCGGCATTGCCAAGTCCGCTGCGGATGCGCTGCAGGATTGTGTCGCGGCTGCTCATAATTTGCCTTTCTGCGTTGGGGAACCGTTGGACCGCTGCCGCCACCAACTGCGGAAGGAATGCGAGGGAACCTTGGGCAACTCCCGCCCGCGGGTCCACGCGCCGAGCTTGTCCGGGTGCCAGGGCAGATACTTTGCCATCCGCACTCCCAGGCGGACCGCCCACATCGCCAAGCCGTAACGCCGCGGTCCACCCATCGCCCAGGCCCAAAGCTTCCACTGCAACCGCTCGAAGGCTGAGTTCATGGGCGACGGCTCGTTGACCGCCCGATAGCGGAGATGGACCAGTTGATGGGGAATGTCGATCTTCACGGGGCAAACCTCGCCGCAGGCCCCGCAAAGCGAGGAGGCAAACGGCAACTTGCCCGCCTTCTCCAGGCCGAGGAGTTGCGGCGTGAGCACCGAGCCGATCGGCCCCGGATAGACCCAGCCATACGACCAGCCGCCCACGCGGCGGTAGACCGGGCAGGCGTTCAGGCACGCCCCGCAGCGAATGCAGAACAGCGACTGCCAGGCATGCGGGTCTTGCAGGACCTTCGTACGCCCGTTGTCCAGGAAGATCACGTATAGCTTCTTGCCGGGTGCCGGACCGTGGATCAAATGCGTGTACGTCGTCAGTTTCTGGCCCGTGCCGCTACGGGCCAACAGGTTCAGAAATAGCGGCAGGTGATCGAGCTTGGGGATGACCTTCTCGATGCCCACCAGCACCACGTGGACTGGCGGCGTGGCCATCGAAAGCCCGGCGTTGCCCTCGTTTTCCACAACAACCACGGTGCCGGAATCGGCCACGGCGAAATTGCAACCGGAGATACCCATGCCGGCGGCCAGGTACTCGGCCCGCAGGTGTTTGCGGGCGATGGCCGTCAGGGCTGCGTGCTCGGCGCTATAGGGTTCGCCCAGTTTATCGTGGAACAACTGGCCGACCTCGCCAGCCGAGAAGTGCATGGCAGGCGTGACGAGGTGGATGGGCCGCTGCCGGGCAAGTTGCACGATATATTCGCCCAGGTCCGTCTCGACCGGCCGAATGCCGGCCTCTTCGAAGACATGGTTCAACTCCATCTCCTCGGTGACCATCGACTTCGATTTCACCACGCTCTTGACGTCGTGCTGCCGGGCGATGTCCAGCACGAGTTGGTTGGCTTCGGCCGCATCCTGGGCGAAAAGCACCTCGGCCCCGCGGGCCTGCATGTTGCACTCGAACTGTACCAGCAGCTTGTCGAGATTGGCGACCGCAAACTTCTTGGTCTGGTGGGCGGCCTCGCGCCAGTCCTGGAAATAGGGGATCGCCGCCGCCACGGCCGTGTTGGCCTTGCTGGAGGCCTCGCAGACCTTGGTCAGGTTCTGGAACCGCGGCGAAGGCTCGTAGAGGCCCTGGTTCTCGTCTTTGAGGAAGGCCGCGCCCTCCAGGTGGCTGGCATGTTCGGACATGGTTGTCGGCAGGGGTCAGGGGTCAGGTGGCGTTGATGCCGGAGTCGAGGATTTCGGCCAGGTGCATGATGCGGATGTGCCGCGTGGTGGGGTCGCGCTGCAGGATGCCGCCGATATGCATCAGGCAACTGATGTCGCCGGAAACTACCACGTCGGCCCCGCTGCGCACGATATTCTCTTTCTTGCTCTGTCCCATGGCCAGCGAAGTGCCGGGCATTTTCACGCTGAAGGTGCCGCCGAAGCCGCAGCACTCTTCGATGTTCGGCAGTTCGCAGTAGGTCAGCCCCCGCACCGATTGCAGCAGCTTAAGCGGATGGTCGACGATGCCCAGTTCCCGCCGCCCGTGGCAGCCGATGTGCATCGTCACCTTGTGCGGAAAGGTGGCCCCGGTGTCGGTCACGCCCAGCATATCCACCAGGAACTCGCTGAATTCGAACACGCGGCGGCTGACGGCGAGTACTTCCGCGCTGGGATCGACGTGCGGGAAGAACACGCGGCACATGGCCGTACAGGAACCCGAGGGACTGATAATCCATCGGTACGGGGCAAAAACCTTGCAGAACTGCCGGATCACCGGCCGCGACTCGTCCCAATAGCCGGAGTTGAACGCCGGCTGCCCGCAGCAGGTTTGCTCGGCCGGAAAAACCACCGGCACGCCGAGGCGGTCGAGGATGCGGACCATCGCTTCGCCGATCCCCGGGAAGAACTGGTCGACATAACAGGGAATGAACATCGCCACCGGCTCGCCCTGCCGGTAGGGCGGGTCGTCTTGGCGCGGGGCGGGCTTGTAACGAGAGGCAGTAATCACGTTTTTCTCACGGGGGGGCAAGTCGTTGCGAGAAAGGCCGTTTCGGCCCTTTTGGTTATACCAACGCGGGGGACGATTGTCTAGGAGATGGTGCCGAAGACTTGGCGGAGAATTGATGCATACCAACCCGAAGCGTCAGCGAGGGCCCTGTGAGATTTTCGCCCTGTCGAAAACTTGCCGAGAAGGAGAAAATAAACTAGAATTCAATTTGTCGCGTGAGTTTTTCTAAAGCTGCTTCAGCTTCGCTTCCAGGAAAGGAATCATGTGATGAAAAGTCTTGTATTCGTTGTGACGATGGCCGTCGTATTGATGGCGCGTTCAAGCGTGTTGGCCCAAGGTTATGCAACCTTCTTGCCAGCGGCCCCAGCGCCGGCCGTTGCCTATTATGGCCCAGCGCCCGTTGTGCCCTACGGCCCGGTTGTCAGCACCGCCTACTATGCCCCGGCCCCATATTACGTCGCCGCGCCGGTAGTAGTAGTGCCCAGGCGCTATTATGTGGCCGCGCCGGTTGTGGCTGCACCGGTCGTGGTCGCCCCGGCCTACTATGGCCGGCCCGTGATCGTTCACCCCAAGGTCTATGTCCGTGGCGAACCGGTGCGGAACGTACTTCGCGCGGTAACGCCTTAGGACTGGCACAGAAATAAGTGTCGCCTTTCGCGGAGCGAAAGGCAACGATACGACAGTTGTTGATTTGTCGTTCCTTAACTGCCGACCAAAACGAAAGCCCGGCCGCCGGCGCCATGCTCGCATGGCGCCCGCGTCGGGCTTCACTTTACTCAAACCGGCCGAAACTCGCTGGCCAGCTTCTTACAGCGAATATCCCTGGCGATAAGTGGGCTGGACGATCTCCTCCAGCCCGCTGATATTCTTGACCTTCAGATTCTTGGGGTCCCATTCGACCTTCTCGCCCTTGCCGGCGGCGGCAACCCACACCGCCAGGTTGCCCAGCAGGATGGTCTCGGTGAGCGGGCCGGCGTAGTCGGGGAAGTTCGACATGGCCGGCTTGCCGCCCTTGATCGCACGAACCCACTCGGCAAAGTGGCCCGGCGAATGGACGAAATCGACCTCCGGTATTTTCACGCCGATCGCCTCAAAATTATCGCAATAGTCGCCGGGGGCGAAGATCTTGCCCTTCTCGCCCACCAGCAGCGCGCCGGAACCGCCCGGATCGCGGCCTTCGAGCAGGTCGGCGGGCGGACGCTTGCCGCCATCGTACCACCAGGCCTTGACGGCCGCCCGGCTGGTGGTGGCAGGGAACTCGAAGGCGATCACTGACCACTTGGGATAGCTGTCCTTATTGTGGCCGGAACTTTCCGCCTGCACAGAGATCGGGTCCTTGAGATCCAACGCGGCGAAAGGCATATTGAACGTATGGCAGGCCATGTCGCCCAGCGCCCCGCATCCAAAATCCCACCAGCCGCGCCAACTGAAGGGGTGATAGCCGTTGCCATAGGGCCGCTTGGGTGCCGGGCCGAGCCACAGATCCCAGTGCAGGTTCTTGGGCGGCTCGGCCGGCTTGGGACGGTCGCCGCCCTGGGGCCAAATCGGCCGATTCGTCCAGACGTGGACCTCTTTCACGGTGCCCAGCACGCCGGCTTTCACCGCCGCGGCCGCCTTGCGCAGACCGCCGTTGGCCGTTCCCTGGTTGCCCATCTGCGTGGCGACACCATTGGCCCGGGCCAACTCGCCCAGCACGCGGGCCTCGTGGATCGAGTGCGTCATCGGCTTCTGTACGAAGCAGTGTTTCTTCATGTGCAGAGCCATGGCGGCGGCCACGGCATGCACGTGATCGGGCGTGCTCACGGTCACGGCGTCGATGCTCTTGCCCATCTCGTCGAGCATCTTGCGAAAGTCGTTGAACTTCTTGGCCTTCTTGAAACGGTTCTTGGCGGCCATGCCCAGCTTGTTGTCGTCGACGTCGCAAATGGCAACCATGTCGCCAGAGCGGCCGGCATCTTCCGAATCGCTGGCGCCCTTGCCGTCGATACCGATGCTGGCGAAGGCGATGCGCCCGTTGGGCGAATTGCTTTCCTTGGCTTGCACGCCGCCGGCTACCCAGTAGCCCATAGTGGCAGCGGCCGATGTTAACAAGAATTCACGACGAGTTGACATGATTGAGAGACTCCATGCGGTTGGTGGGAGAAAAAAGGCGGGAAAAACGGACCCAGGCGCGGCAGCTTGGACCGCTACCGTCCATTATACGGCATAGTTTACAGTAATCGGTGGGCAAAGGCTTTGCAAGTGTTTTTTTGCCGCCTTTTCCCGCTGCGTTTTTGGGGTGACATAAATCGCGGCCGGTAAAACGCCGCTCGGCCCGTATGCAAACTTTGGAGAGTAATTGCAGTCGTCCCTTGCGCGAGGGCCAGCGGGGAATGACGGATCGCAAGGTTTTGGCGTTCACCATCCCCAAAACGCGAGCGGCGGCCACGTTCAATCGCCGTCATTTTGTCCGCCTGCGCCACACGGGCGCTCCGGGAGCCGCTTGCGCAGAACGCAACGTCACGCCGCCCGTCGCGTGGCCTGCGGCTGTCGAGGAGAAAAGGACAAAGTGGCCTGGGTGCCGTTTTCGAGGGAAACGGATGTTCGTGCTGCACGTCGTCTTCGTAGTCGCATCCGATAGCTCAGCAGCCCCACGGCGACAACGCCCAGCAGCGTCAGCGTCCCCGGCTCCGGCACGACGGCGAACTCGCCGTCGTGGTTCACCACGGCCCAAACCGTCTGGTTGGCCGTATTCACGCCCCAATCGCCCACCGTCGTGTCGCCATTGGGATAAGCCCCCACCTCGAAGTTGCCCGAGGTGGTGCCGATATTGCCGTTCACGGCGTTCTCCCACAGGCCGGTCGTTGGATCGAGCCACGCCAGGTACAGCGGGTCATCCGCGGCCGACGTGCCGGGCAATATGTCGGAGTCGTAGCTCATCTGTAGGACAAAGGGAGCAGTCTGCCCGCTGCTGCCGTTGAGGGCTATGCCGCTCAACTGCACGATGTCGCTAATCACACCCGAGCCAACCTCCGCTTGTGCGCGGGTCCGCCAGGCCATGCTAACCGTCTGAGCCGAGCCGCTGCTGTTGGTTCCTGCCAGGATCGTCGCCGTGCTGCCGGCCATGCCCTGCCCACCGCTGCCGCTGGTTGCGCTCACGGTCGATTCGAGGTTGGCGTAACTGCCGTTGACGGCGACAGGCGCAGTCAAGGCCTGGCCGAAGGCGGTCTGCGAATTGCTGTTGTCGGCCGTGGCGTTGCCCACGTTGCCTTGCAACGTGACCATCACCGCCCCGTTGTTATTGTTCCCTGCGCCGGGCAGGCTGCTGTCGTCGGCCAGTTGCGCCGCCGACATCGTGACGGTGTTGATTCCCGTGGTCGTGTAGTTGCTCGTGTTCAACGAGGCAGCGAACGTATTGCCGTTGCTGCCACTGTTTGCCGTAAGTCCATTGAACGTCGAGAGGTTGGTCGAAAGTGCCGGATCGCCGCTGTTTGAAAAGCCGGTCAGCTTGAGGTTGGCCGTATATGCCGCCGAGGTGTTCGCCGCCAGGTTGTAGATCGTGAAGCTCTGGCTGGGGATGGTCGCTCCCCGCAGGACGTTGCCGAAGTTGATGGTCTGGGTCGTCTGTGCGGCGCTGGACGACAACGAGGCGTTGGAATGGTCGAGGACAGTCAGGGTGGCCGAAGCGGAAACGTTCAACGGCGGCGATGCCCCCGGCAACGTATGGTCGTCGCCGACATTCAGCGAGAGCGTCTGCGTCTGGAGGCCAACTGCGCCTGTGTTGAATACGGCGGTATAGGCTTGCGCGGAGCCGGAAGGCACAAGCGCGCCGCCGGTGGGGCCGCTGACACCGCTGCCCAGCGAATTGACATCCAAAGAGGCCAACGCTGATTGGCCCCACGCTCCATTGGACAAGCTTAAGGCCGCCGTGATGCCCGTCGCTCCAATAATGACCGTCTGGTCGTTACCGCCGGCAACTGACAGGCTTGGTGCGGCGTGACCGAGGACTGTGAGGGTTGCCGTGGCCGTCTGCGATAGGTTGGACGAATTCGGATCGCTGGCAGTGAAAGCGATTGTGTTGCTGCCGAGATTCGTGGACGTGGCCGAGACGGTGCAGGACTGGCTGGCGCTGGGAACGAGGCTGCCGGTGCCGGACGTTATGGTTCCCAACGTAGCACTGCCGCTTACGACGGCGGCTGCCAGGGTGTAGTTGAGGTTGAGCCCAGCACTTGAGGAGTTGCTGACAATCATGCCAACAGTGCCACTGCCCCCCGTAATGATCGCAGTATTCTGGGGGTTGGCAAGAGCAATCGTTGCTGGTGCAATGTTCAAGGCGAAAACCGTGCCGTTGCCGTTCGCTCCGCCTCCGCAGGTCGTCCCGTAAAGCGTCGAGCCGTTGAGCGTAACACCGGCAAGAGGATCTGAACCGTTGCTGCCGTTGAACGAGCAGAGGATTCTGGGGTTGCCGCCGCTGGTGGGGATGCTGAAAAGCGTGCCGTCGCCGTTTGCGCCGCCTCCGGAGGTCGTGCCGAAAAGCGTCGAGCCGACAAGCGTCAAACCGGCAGCTGGATTTGCACCATTGTTGCCGTTGAACGAGCAAAGGGTGGTGGGGCTGCCGCCGCTGGTGGCGATGCTGAAAACCGTGCCGTCGCCGTTCCCCCCGCCATAGTAGGTCGTCCCGTAAAGCGTCGAACCGTTGAGCGTCAAACTGGCTTGTGCGTATTGTCCATTGCTGCTGTTGAACGAGCAAAGGGTGGTGGGGCTGCCGCCGCTGGTGGCGATGCTGAAAACTGTGCCGTCGCCGTCCGCGCCGCCATAGCGGGTCGTGCCGTAAAGCGTTGAGCCGTTGACCGTCAAGCCGGCAAATGGCGTTTCACCGCTGCTGCTGTTGAACGAGCAAAGGGTCTTGAGGCTGCCGCCGCTGGTGGCGATGCTGAAAACCGTGCCGTCGCCGTTCCCACCATTGGCGGTCGTCCCGTAAAGCGTCGAACCGTTGAGCGTAAAACCGGCAAGGGGCCATGCACCATTGCCCCCGTTGAACGTGCAGAGCGTCGTGGGGCTGCCGCCGCTGGTGGCAATGCTGAAAACCGTGCCTTCGTTGTTCGCCCCGCCAACTGCGGCCGTGCCGTAAAGGGTCGAACCGACAAACGTCAAACCGGCTTCCGGCCACTCACCATTGCTGCCATTGAACGAGCAGAGCGTCGTGGGGTTGCCGCCGCTGGTGGCGATGCTAAAAACCGCGCCGTCGCCGCTCGTCCCACCTGACCAGGTCGCCCCACCCGTCGCGGTCGTGCCGTAAAGGGTCGAGCCGACAAGCGTCACACCCGCATTGGGACCGTTGCCATTGCTGCCGTTGAACGAGCAGAGGGTCGTTAGGGTCTGGGCGTGGGCTCGCCCCACTACCAGATAGAGCAGGACCAAAATTCCGACCCGTGTGACATTATGACGCAGGTTCTTATTTCCAAAAGAACGAGAACGAACCAGTTCAGAAATCCAGCGTTTCATCGGCCGTCTCCTTCGAGGTTGCGGTGACCTGTTATTAGTGTATTTGCATTTCGTCTTCGCCGCCAACCCCAGCCCAACAGTCCGATCGTCCCCGCCCCCAGCAGCACTAGGGTTCCCGGCTCGGGCACGACGTTGAGTACCACGTCGTTGCCTTGGATGGCGATGTTCGCCGGCAGACCGTCGATCGTGCCGCTGGTGCTGGTCCCCAGGCTGCCGATGGGCACAGAGCTGGTGTCAATCAGCGTATACGTGCCGGCTCCGAAGCCGCCCATCGGCGTGAAGTTGAAATCGGCGAACTGCTGGCCGCTGAGCACCAACGGCCCCGAGGGCATGTAGACCTCGTCGCTATCCGCTGGCGTGTCGAGAGCGTAGTCCATCTGGGCGCCGGACAACAGCGAAAGGCTGCCGCTGACGGTCATTGGGCTGGGAGCCGCGCCCGGCGACAACGACCCGCCCGAGGCCACGGTCACGCTGGTCAGGCTGCCGGAGCCGCCCAGCATGCCACCGCTGTTGACCGTCACCGGGCTGACGAGCGAGCCGTTGACGAGGAGTGTGCCCTGGTTGACCGTGGTGGGGCCCGTGTAGGTATTGCTGGCTGTCAGGGCCAATAATCCTGACCCGGTCTTCGTTATCGCCGTGGTATAGCTTTGGCTGCTCACGACGCAGCCGATGGTCAGCGCGTCGCCCGCGTTGACGACATCGACGGCGCCGGCGGCAATCACTAGCGAGGCCCCGTTGGAGCCGCTGATGGCGCTGGTGCCGGTGGCCGTGATGGCGGGACTTCCGGCCGTGCCCGTGTACTGCCACGGGCCGTAAATGATCAACGCCGCCCCGCTGCCGCTGCCCAGCGTGACCGTGCCGTTGTTGAGGTTCAGCAGATTGATCTCGTCGCTGTAGCCGTTCAGATCGAAGGTCGTGCCGGGATTCACCTGGACCGCCGTCGTGGCGGGCACCACGCCGCCTGCCTGGCATTGGAACCGCCCGCCGTTGATGACCAGGCTGCTGGCGCCGTTGGAATAAGCGGCCGTCGCGACACTGAACGTGTCGGAACCGATCTTTGTCAGCGTGTTGTTGCCCCATTCAAACTCCGTAAGGCTGCCGAGATTGATGTCGCCGGCGCCGCCGACGGTCGTGTTTCCGTCCAAGGTGACGTAGCCGTTGGGGCTGTTCATGGTGGCGGCCCGGGTGCTGGAGTTGATCAAGGCGCCGACGCCGCCGACGCCGCTGCCGATGAGGCCCACGACGTAGGTCGTCGCGGGCCAGGCGTAGCCGTTCAGGTCCAACGTGCTTCCGGGACAGATGGCGATCGAACTGCCGGCGGGATTGCCCAGGGCGGTGCTGTTGGCCAACTGCAGCGTGCCGGCGTCAATGCAAGTTGAGCCGGTGTAGCTGTTGCTCGCGGCGAGCACAACCGTGCCGCCGCCGGCCTTGGTCAGCGCCGTCGAGCCGCCGACCGGCGCGGCGACCGTCAAGGTCCCGCCCGTCGCCGCGTTCACGAGCAGTTCGGGCTGGGAAGTGAAGGCGTTGCTGCCGCAAAGGAGCAGGCCGCTGCCGGAGATCGTGTACGTGTTGCTCGTGCCCCCGGCGTAGAGTATCGCGCCTCCATACGTGCCGTAGGAAGTGGCGTTGCCCATGATCGAGAGGTTGTTGGCCCCCAAGTTCAGGCCTTGCCCTCTGCCCGTATCGGTAAGCTTCAGGGAGTTCATCGTTTCGGAGAGGGTCAGCGCGCCGCCACCGTTGAGCAGGTAGTTGCCGGTTACCGACGCATTGCCGGCGGCGAACGGCAGGTAGCCCGTGTAGGCCACGATGTTGCCGGTGCCGCTGGAGGCGCTGCTGGCGGCCCAGTCAACCCCGTTGTAGGTCGCCCAGCCGCCGAGGATGCCGTTGGAATTCGAGCTGGAAGTGGTCAAGTGTCCGGCGTAATCTGCGGGGACGACAAAGTTCAGCGCGGCGCCGAAATCGCGAGTCAGGGTGCCCAAGGCGATACTGGCGCTGCCGGCGACGTTGGCCACGGCGAGCGTCGAACCGCCGCCAAGGCCCGCGACGGGGTTCGGGTCCAGCGTGGAATCGATAAGCGCGCCCGGCCCCGCCGCTTCCACGGCGCCTCCGACGACGAGGCTGGCGGCGGCCGGGTTGGGAACGATTTGCACCGTTCCCCCCGCGATCGCTAGTCCGCCGTTGGCGCCGCTTGCGCATTTCGGCCCAGTGTTGGTCGAATAGTTCAGCACCAGCGAGCCGCCGTTGAGGATCGTCCGTCCCGCGGTGCCGCTGTTGCTCCCGGAGAAGGTAAAGACCCCGGTGCCGACATCGGTCAAGTACGTGCCTTGGCCGACGACGCCCGAGAAGGTCGTGGCGGCATTGTTCGAACCGAAGATCATCGCGGAGGAGCGGCCTTGATAACCGGCAAGCGTGCCCGACCCGGCGAGCGCGCCGAGGGTAAGCGCGTAGCCGTAAGCCTGGAGCGACGAGCCGGGCCCCATGGTCACGGACTGGCCGCTCAGTGCGTTGGCCACCAACGTGCCCGAATTGAGCGTAATCGGACCGCTAAACGTGTCGGAATTGAATAGGGTGACCGTGCCGCTGCCGGAAACCGTCAGCCCCACCGAAGACAGGCCGTTGTCCACGATGGGAGAATTTATCGTTATTTGCGAGCCGGGGCCGGGCACTTGAATCACGAGATCCGACGCCCCGGAGGTCAGCGAGCCGCCGCTGAGGTAGGCCCCGTAACCGGCGTTGGTCACGAGGATGCCGCCGCTTTGAATGGTCGTCAGGCGGGGGTAAAGACTAACTTGGGTGTTTGCCGTGTTGAAGCGAACGCTGTTCGGGTCGCCGTAGGCGTAGGAGAGCGTGCCGCTTACGGTTACGTTTGCTCCGCTGCCCCAAGTGGAAGCATAGGAGCCGACCACCGCGATGCTGCCGCCGTTGACCGCGGCCCAATCGGTGCCGCCCACGGTCGCCCAGCCGCCGAGGATGCCGTTGGTGTTGGACGCCGTGGTGGTGATGGCGCCCCTGCCACCGGGAAGCGTGAAATTCACCGTGCCGCCCTCGCTGCGGCCGATGGCCCCCAGGGCCAGCGTAGTGCCGCTGCCGCCGTTGTTGGCGACCGTCACGGCCGAGGCGCCGGCGGCAACTGTGGTCCCGTTGAACGTCTGCGAACTGGTGCCCGCAGCGGCGCCGTCCAGCAAAAGCGAGCCCCCGCTCAGGATGAGGGCCGAGCCGGCGTTGACGAGATTGGTCGGCGCCGCCATGTTGCTCATGCTCAGGGCAAGCGCGCCGCCGCTGACTTGCGTCGCGCCCGTGTAGCTGTTTGCCGCCGAGCCCGAAAGCAGCAGCAGGCCGGGTCCGCTCTGGACCAGCCCGCCGCTGCCGCTGAGCAGGCCGGAAAGCGTCGTGTTCCCGCTGCCCGCCAACGTGAGTGCGTAACCGCCGTTGGCGACGTTGCCTGAGACGGTCAACAGGCTGCCGGAGTTGTTGAGCCAGGCTTGCGGTCCGCCCAGCGCCAGCGGCGTGCCGATCGTCCAAGGACCTGCGCCGGCGTCCATTTCGATTCCCGCGGCGGCGTTGCCGTTGATCGTGGCCGAGTTGAGCGTGAGCGTGCTGCCGCTGACAGTAAGCGATCCGCTGCCCGTGTCCCTGAGGCCGCCCACGGAGGCCGCTGCGCTGAGGGCCGGCTGGTAGAGGTAGGTGGAGTTGAGGTTGAACAGGCCGATATCGCCGCTGCCGGGCGGCGTGCCGCCCCAGTTCGAGCCGATATTCCAAACCGTGCCCGTGTCTTGCCAGGTACAGATGGCCGCCGCGGCCGACCCATGCAACGACGAGCCCAAGAGCAGGACTGCGATAGCGACAATGCCCAATCGACGGACGGCAACCACGACTCTGCCGCAACGTGCCGGGTTGCTGTCACGATCGAAAGCCCTTACGACCCACTCCATCGTTCCTATGCTTCGCTTCAACATGATTCACCTCCGACATTCAAGTCCACAAACTCCGCAAACCGACACGCAAACACACGACCGCCCAAGCGGTCTCAAACCGGGGAAACGCAACGGGAACAAACCACGATCGCCCGAGCCCGAGGTCCGGCGATCAAAGAACCGTCGCGTTGTCGAGTAGCACGCCGATCCGACCTCACGCACGCGGTGCCTCAAGACTTTCATCACGCTTCAAGACCATGGAACTTGTCCCCGCTTGAAAACCGCTCCAAGCGAGAATCCGCCCAGGCTTCAAAAGCCGGGAGGGATTGCCGCCTGCAAAAGCAAGGGGAAGAGGCCCCAACCGCATGGGAGCCGTCAAGAGGGGCAACCTGCCAAACATCCGTCTTCTCCTTGAGTACACAAATATCTTGTCCGCATCTTCAGGCTGCACCGCGATCGCGCAGCACCTCACCACAAAAGACACTCAAGGGAGAACGAACAGGCGAAAGATAGGCGCGCAGTGCGAGACTCGCTTGAGAGTCACCGTCAAAGTGAGCCGCGCCGGTACAGCTGAGTAAATAGGATCCCCGCCGGGCTATGGGGCTGGTACCGTGCTCGTTACGCGCAACGCTGCCTGCAATGAATTGCCATGCGTGTGGGCTGCACACCCGTGCCACCCGTGTTCAGGAACAACCTACATACATTTAGGGTTCCTTGCTGGAACAAAAGCCAAGGTAACCACGCGGCATGGCTTTGTCAAATACCCGGAAGACATTTTATTGCAGCCGGGGCGAGCAGTGGTACCGATGACGGGCGGCTTGGTCCCGCTGGACCCAATTCACTGGAACCGGTGAATTGCCACAATAAAACATGCGAGAAGAGGCTTGGCCGGCATCGACAAATTGGGCCAATGGCCCTGTCTACTATAAGAAATGGACAGTCAGAAACGTGCGCCTTCGACGCGCTCGATCAAGCTGCCCTTCGTGCCGCGCTCGCCGCGGACGTGTGCGAGGTGAAGGACAGGATGGCTGGGGCGTCTTGTTGGTCGAAGGCCGATGGTTTCGCGGATTTCGTTGCCCTACGCCTACGCCAACCGTAGCCCAGCAGGCCGATGGCACCGGCGGCCAGGAGGGCGAGCGTGGAAGGCTCCGGCACTGCCTGAAAGGAAAGGTTGTCCACGACGAAGGGGCGGTCCGCGCCACCGCTGAGAACGACGCTATTCATGCCGCTCGGAAATGACACTGACAAGGGTTCGTAGCCACTGGTGCTGGTCGCAGTACTTGATGCCACTAGCACGCTGCTCTGATAGCCCTCCAATTCAAAACTGGCCGTACCGTTGCTGCCGGTAGCAACGTAAAGCGTCACCAGCGATTGCGGTGAGGCGAAGTTGATGGTCTCCGGATCGATCGGTAGTCCACCGTTGGCCAGCGTCACATAATTGGGATTAAAGGCCAGAAAGTTCGCGCCGCTTAGGGCCGACACGCCAAAATTTGATGCTTCGTTGAGAATTGCACCACCGTTGTTACTGCCGCCGGAACCAGAGAATGTGACACCTAGCGGCGAGTACAAGGTAGTCAAGTTTGTTGTTGCGGAAAAATCATCGGGTGCGTTGATCAGGTTGCCATTCGCGTCAGTGTCGAAATTGATCGTCCCCGCCGAACATGGTTCGGCAAAGACCAAGACCACCGCACCAATAACTGCAAGTATCGTTTTCATCGAAAGTCTCTTTTGAACTGGATGCGGTTCTGGCTGAACCGATCCTCCTGCTGCCCATCGCCGCCGCAAACCGTAGCCGACGAGGCCGATGGCACCCACCACGGAGAAACTCAAGGAAAACCGAATCCAGCCAACACGGCGCAACGCCAAAGCCTCGCTTGAAATCCTACATCCTCGTTCTACAACGTCTCTACAAACCTGTCTACGGACAACCTGTGGAAGGTCTGTGGATGATCTGTGGAAGGTCTGTGGAAGGTTGGCGTGAAAACATACGGAACTACGCTCGCATGGGTGGGCTATATGCCGCCACAAGGATTAGAACAGCGGTGCTGCCCAGCGAGAGCGTGCCACAGGTTTCACTAAGTTGGGTGACATTCGCCGTCCCGCCGTTGACGATCCACGCGTTGTCGGTGCCGGTCGGAACGAGGCTACTGCTCCAATTACCGGCACTGGACCAGTCACCGGCAGAATTTGACCAGTAAATCTGCGCATGGGCCGGCACCCAACCCATCAGCAACACTGCCACAAAGCTCGCCAGCGCCGCCGCCGATCTAACCGCCGGACAACTGCCCTTCACGAAGAACCTGCCAGACATTCGTTTTCTCCTTGAGAACGCAAATCTGAATCTTGTCCGCATCTTCAGGCTGCACCGTTTGCACAACACCGCACCACGAAAGACCCTCGCGCCCCCGCGCTCGATCAAGCTGCTTTTCGTTCCGTGCTCGCCGAGGACGAATCCGACGGAAAGGCCAGGATGGCTGGGGCGCCTTGTTGGTCGAAAGCCGCTGGCTTCACGATCTTCGCCGCCCTACGCCTACGCCAACCATAACCGATCAGGCCACTTACACCGACAGCAAGCAACGCCAGCGTGGAAGGCTCCGGCACGACACTGATCGTCCCGCTCGTGTAAAGGTCGCTGGTATCCCAACTCAGGCCGTTGTCCAACGCGGGCAGCGATAGTTGGCTGAACGTCCCCGAAATATCGCCGTCGAAAAGCTCGAAGGACTCGCCCGCCTGCGGCGTGAAACCGTTGACAAGTTCCACGTCGAGCGCGCCGGCCAGGACCAACTGCCCCGCCGCGTCGATGCGGTCGTACTGGCTTCCGGCCGTTGTGCCGCCCAAATCCATCACTGTCGTGGCCGTTGCCTCCAGAAGGGCGTTGCCGCCGAAAAACACGTCGGCGGGCGTATTGCCCGGCTGGAGGCCCTGGGCGAAGAACACGTTGCCCCCGCCAGTGAAGCCGCCGCTGCCGCTAAATGTTCCCAGAAAGACGGCGCTGCTCTGCATGCTCCCGGCGCTATTGACCAACAGGGCGCCGTTCTGCGCGATGTTGCCGACAAAGGTCACCTCCGCCCCACCGTTGACGGAAATCGTTCCGCCGCTGTTGGCAATCTGGCCGACCACGGTACTGTTCCCGAAGCTGCAGCCGAAAAGCCCTTGATTGGTCAATCCGCCGTCGAAATGGAAGGTCGCGTTCGCGGCGGCAATGATGCCGTTGCCGCCACCCAGGGCGTTGGTGAACGGCCCGACCGACTCGACCTGCACGGGAGCCGCCTGCGTGCCGAGCGCTTCGATCAGCCCTGCATTGCTCTGCGGCACAGCCCCTGCGAGGAACAGCGATTGCCCGGCCGGGATGCGCACGTCGCCGGTGGACGCGTTGGAGAAGCCCCCGCTGACCTGCGCGCTGCTGGCGAACACGCCGCCGTTGGCTAGGTTGCCCAGATAGGCCGTGCCAGCGCTGTTATAGAAGCCGGCGGAGGGGGCGATCGAAAGCGCGCCGGTAACGGTGGCGCCCGCCACAGTGAATTGGCCTTGGTTCACGGCGACCTGCCCTACGGCAAGCGCGCCTTGCACGGAGATCGCCGCGGGTCCGCTTGTCACGACGCTCCCGGAACCGCTGATGCCGCCGGAAAGGAACTGGTTGCCCACCAGGTTGAAGACGAGCGTGCCGTTGTTCGTTACGCTGCCGGGGACCATGCCGGTTGTGCCGCCGTTTCCCAGGGCCAAGGTGCCGGCCGAGATGATCGTGCCGCCGCTGTAGGTCTCGTTGGCCGTCAGCAGGAGGGTCCCCGCGCCGAACTTCTTCAGCACCTGGCTGGCACCGCTGACGACGCCACTAACCGTCAGCGTGTCGCCGGGGTTGTTGACGGTCACGTCCAGGTTGCTGGAGAGGACCAACGGCGCGGCAATCGTGTGGCTGCCGTTGAGGACGCTGATGGCGGCATCGGCGTTGTTGCTTGATTCGAGCGTAACTGTCGAGGTCCCGCTGAGCGTATAGGCATTGGCGCTGTTGAACTGCAGAGTTCCCGCAGTGACGGCCACGTCGACCGTGACCGTTCGCGGCGCCGTGGTCGCGCTGCCGAAAAGCACCTGGGTGCAGTACTCGTTGGGCACGGCCGTATTCCAGTTGCCGGGGCCGGACCAGTTGCCGTTGGCATCGACGCTCCAGGTTGCGACGGGCAACGGTGTGAGGAGGTAGGCGGTGTTGGCAAAACCGTAGACGACGATCTGGCCCTTGTTATTGATCGCAGTCGCGCCGTAAAAACTGTTGGGTTGCAGGGGAGCGGTCATGTTGCTCAGGTTCAGCAGCGTGCCGTTGCTGTACAGAACGGCGACGTTGGTGTTGAGGCCGCTGTACTGGGTCTCCGATATGCCGACGACCTGGCCGCTGTCGTTGATGCCCAACGCCTGGCTGTAGTAGCCGGCAAATAACGCGCCGATGCTCTGGAACGCTCCCCCGGCATAGACAAAGCCGAGGTAGGCGTAGTTGCCGCTCGTGGGGACGGTCGTGCCGACGATCTGCCCGGAGTTGTTGATCCGCGCGACATTGGCCAACGGGTAGCTGCCGATCGGGCCCATATCATACATCGTGCCGTTGCTGGAGAGGAAAAGTTCCTCGGAGCCGCTGCTATTCTTGCAGTAACCGGCGATCTGGCCGCTGTTGTTGATCGCGCAGGCGTAACTGTTGGGATAGCCGGAGAGCGAGCCGAGGCTCTGCATGCTTCCGCCGCTGTAGAGGAAGGCGTGGGCGTAGCCGCTGCTATCCGTGGTGTATCCCACGACCTGCCCGGCGTTGTTGATCCCGCAGGCCACGCTCGCCGTGCCGCCCATGGTGCCCAGGTTCTGCATCACGCCGCCGCTGTCGAGAAAGGCGTTCTCGTGGCCGTTGCTGGCGTAGGCCCAGCCGGCGACCTGTCCGCTGTCGTTGATGGCGGTGGCGCAAGCGGCCGTGCCGCCCAACGTGCCCAGATCCTGCATCGTCCCGCTGCTGTAGAGGAACGCCCGTTCGGCGCTGCTGCTATTGTAAATAGCGCCGACGATCTGTCCTTCGTTGTTGATGCTGGTGGGCGTGACGCCGGCGTAGCCCGTGGGCGGATCGCAGCCGCCAGGCAACGTGCCCAGATTGGTCACGTTGTACAGCACTTGGCCTGAAGCGGCACAAGCCGCGAACATTAAGATGAAACCTGCATAAATTCCACTGCGATTCATAACGGTGCTCCCAAGATAAAGGTCATCCGATTCCAATTCGTTTGCTTCTCATCCACGCCGCCTCACCCCGCGTTTTCAGGAGACCCAGCGACGCCAACTGCCGGCGTCGAAGGCTCCGGTACAACGCTGAGCATGCGCAGCAGCACTTGCCACGGAAGACACTCAAGGGAGAACGAACCAGCGAAAGATAGGCGCGCAGTGCGAGACTCG
>CAZTPX010000028.1:0-76105 GCA_964615095.1 uncultured Planctomycetaceae bacterium
ACCCTATCGCCACGGAAATAATATTTGTACAACTAATTTTGACGCACACTCTAAGCACTTAACGTCTAGCGTCGGCCTGCCCTCCATGCTTCCTGACCCGCACACTTCCCATGCATCTCCAAGGCGGCGCGTTTCTCTTTCGGCGTGTTGTTCTCGTTGACCATGCATTCCAACTCTCGATTCACGAAAATATGGTATAATTCGTGAATTCCTGGGGCCATGTGACGCGATGCAATCCATTCAGAATCAAGTACTTAGCAGGATTTATGGCAAGAAGAGGGGGTGGGTCTTTACTCCAGCCCATTTCCTCGACTTGGGTAGCGATCTGTCTGTGCGGAAGGCCATGCAGATTCTCTGCGACCGCGGCCAGATTCGTCGTCTCGCGCCCGGCCTGTACGACTACCCCCGGAATCATCCCAAGCTGGGAATTCTCTCCCCTACGCCAGAGCAGATTGCCCAGGCGCTGGCCGATAAAGACAGTTCGCGGCTCCAACCCTCCGGCGCCTACGCGGCCAATCTGCTGGGGCTCAGCGAGCAGGTTCCCGCCAAGGCAATATTCCTGACCGACGCCACCGACCGCCGGATTACCGTTGGCCGGCAGGAGATCGTCCTCAGGCGGACCACGCCCAGAAACATGGCCACTGCCGGCCGTACCAGCGGGCTGGTGATTCAGTCCCTGCGCTACCTGGGCCGGCGTCACGTGGACGATTCGGTCGTCGATGTTCTGGCCCGACGACTCGGCAAAGACGACCGGCAGGCATTGGTGAAAGATATCCGTTATGCCCCGGCTTGGGTCGGCGCGATCTTGCGTCGCCTAGCAGAAAGAGAGGATTGATCGGTGGACGAATTTGCCAGATTACCGACTGGGGAACGCAGGCTGTATTTCGAGCAGGCCGCGGCACGGCTCGGTCTCGTCGCCCAGGTCATCGAAAAGGATTTTTGGGTTTGTTGGAGCCTGAAGCAACTGTTCTCGCTGGCAGAATTCCAAGACCATTTGACGTTTAAGGGAGGAACGTCTTTGTCCAAGGTCTACCGCGTCATCGAACGTTTTTCGGAGGACGTGGACGTGGCGATCGAGCGGGGGTTTCTAGGCTTTGGCGGTGACATGGAACCGGAGCGCGGGACCAGTGGCAAAGAGCAGCAGCGCCGCGTTGTCAGGCTAAAGGAGGCTTGTCAAGCGACAATTTCCGAGCGGCTTGCACCCCAACTTCAACGAGCGATTTCAACGGGGATCGCAGGCAGTGCTTCCTGGAGCCTGACGGCAGACCCTGCCGACAGAGACCAACAAACGCTGTTGTTCCAGTTTCCTCCCGCATTGGCCACGGAATTGAGTCCTTACTTCTCGATGTCGGTGAAAATCGAGATGGGCGCACGTTCGGATCATTTTCCCGTGGAAGCCGCGGAGGTGAAACCGTACCTGTGCGACGCCTTCCCGGACGCGCTATCGGACAAGGTCGCCCGCGTTCGGGTCCTGGCGGCGGAACGAACTTTTAATCAGGCTCATCACCGTTTTTCCGGCCGCGATTTTTGCCACTCCGAAAACGCAGCGGGAAAAGGCGGCAAGTTCCCCCGCGCACTTCGCGGCCTGTTTCAAAAGATGAAGCAGATTCCTGGCAAATCCATCACTCGCACTGATGAATATTTGAAACAAAACGCAGGCGCGGTCCTTTGATTCAAGGAAAATCAAGGAATCCAGATGATTCGCCATTCGCTCCTCAGACCTTGACGGCGCCGATGGTCCGCCGGATGACTTCGCGCATCAAGTCGGCGGGGCCGTCGTGGCCGGTAAAGAGCTTGAATTGCAAACAGGCCTGGCGGACGAACATGTCGATGCCCGTGACGACCGTGCAGTTGCGGCTGCGGGCGTCCTTGATCAAGAGCGTGTTCTCGGGATTGTAGACGGCGTCGAAAACGACTGTGGAAGGCCGCAAGTGGTGCTTCTCGTACGGGCTCTCGTCGACGTTGGGGTGCATGCCCACCGGCGTGCAGTTCATGAGAATCTCGAGATTCGCCTTGTGCCGATCGGCCCAATCGACGGCCACGCACTGGAACCGCTCGGCCAGCAGCTCCGCCTTGCGGGGAGCAATGTCGCTCACCAGCACCGTGGCGCCGCGGCGGACTAGGCCGTAGGTGATGGCCATGCCGGCGCCGCCGCATCCCATCACCATGGCCGTCTTGCCGGCAAGCGGTTTTTCACCACCGGAACAAAGCCCCATGGCCTCCTCCAGGCTCAACATGGCCGCATGATAGTCGGTGTTGTAACCGGTGCGCGCGGGGCCGTCGAGCACCACGGTGTTGGCCGCCCCGATGCCGCGAACCACCTCGTCAATCACCGTGAGCTTCTTGATCACTTCTTCCTTGTGCGGAATCGTGATACTCAAGCCGCGGATGCCTAGCGAGGATGCCTCGTCGATAAAGCGGCTCAAGTCCTCGCGGGGCACGCGGAAGGGCACGTAGACCTTGTTCAAGCCCAGGTGGGCAAAGCCGGCATTGTGGACTAGGGGGCTGAGGCTGTGCCCGATGGGATCGGCCACGACGCCGTAGACCTCGGTCTCGGCGTTGATCTGGTCGTAGTGATAGACCTGGGTCATTTGCTCGAAACTGAGCTGGCCCGGCGAGAGCGCCCGTTCGTGCTGGAACGTGGCATAGGTGTGGGGCGCCCCGAACTTGCCGGCGAGGATGCGCGTGGGTACGCCGATGTCGCCCATCCCCAGGCCGATGGTGGGAACCTTGGCCTTGCGGACCATGTCGAGAATCCGCACGTTATCGCTGGGATGGTTGGCCATGGTCGCGATCTTCACGATGTCCGGATCGCACTGCGAAAGGCGGCGGTGGATCTCGTCGAGGTTCTCCGGCGTCTTGCGGAAATCGTGAAAACTGACGATCCGCCTGGTCTTGCCGAAACGGGGCACGCGGGCGGCAATGTCGTCTTCCAGGTCGACATATTCCACGCCCTCGGCAATGGCCGTCCGCAAGAGAAGCTGGCGCTGTTCCTCCGTGCCCGGCCATTTGCCGCCGTCCGTCGGGCGGCGACAGGTGACAATCACGGGGCAGGGCCGGTCGGCGAGCAGCCGCCTGAGGTTGACGGCCCCGTTGATATAGTCCAGCCGCAGTTCGACCAGCTTGGCCCCCTGCTCGGCAAGGTGCCGGTGTTCGGCGATCATGTGACGGTGGCGGCCGCGGCCGATACTTACGCAAATCATTGGATATCTCCCTTAGACAATTTCGCCCTGTCGTACTTCTGTAGGGAACGGCCTCCGTGCCGTTCCGAACGGGGCGGAACGGCACGGAGGCCGTTCCCTACAGGTGTTAGCCTTGCAGCCTTCAAATTGAACCATGCCCCATTATACCCTCTTGAACTGCTTGTCCAACTCCTCCCGCGTAAACACTAGTTCCGTCGGCCGGCCGTGCGGGCAATGGTGGGAGTCATCGACCGTGTGCCGTTGCTCCAGGAGCGCGGCAATCTCCACGGCCGTGAGCCGGTCGCCGGCCTTGATCGCCGCCTTGCAGGCCACCGTGTGCAGCATGTCGTCCAACAAATCGCGGCGATCGGGCTGCCCCCCGCCGGACACCAGACGCTCCAGCAAGGCCCGCAGGATCTCGCCGGGGTTCATGTTCGCCAGCATTGCCGGAAAACCCGTGATCAGCACCGTGTCGCCGCCGAACGGCTCGATCCGCAAGCCAAGCTGCCCGAGCACCTCGCAATGCTCCAGGGCGATGGCCGCCTCGGCCGGGCTCAAATCGACCGGTTCCGGCACGAGCAGGCTCTGCGTCTCCAGGGCACCGGCGTCGATCCGCGCGCGAAGCTGCTCGAAGAGGATCCGTTCGTGCAGGGCGTGCTGGTCGATGATCGTCACGCCCTCCTGCGTTTCCGTGATGAGGTAACGATTGTGGATCTGCAATGCCTGGAGCGGATGCGCAGCGGCACTTTCCTGGTCCGCCGGCCGCGGCGTTCCGCCCGGGATGTACGTCGGGTGCTCGCGGTTGAATCCCTCCGAAGCTTGCGGCGGAGTTGCCGGCGGATGGAAAACGGGGCGCAGCAGATCCAGCCGCGTGGGATTCAGGGGCCGGCGCTCCGCGGCAGGGTCGGACGTGGGGAATGAATACTGTTTCAGCGGCTCGCTACGTGCCCACGGCTGATCGCTGGACGGCTCGGGCGCGGAGGCGCGAGCAGCCGGACTCGCACATGCGGCGACCTTGCCCTTGGCCCAATCGACAAGCTCTTGCCGTAACTGGGCGGCCTTGGTCTCGTCGTGCAGGCTGCTGGGGTCTTCGCCACCCGCAAGCCCACCCGCTGCGCTGGTACCCGGCCCCGGCGGGGCCTGGGCTTGGGTGGTCAAGTCGGTGGTAAGGAACTTGCTGCGGAGCGTGGCGAGCACCTGGCTATAGAGCCGGCCGCCGTCGCGGAAACGGACTTCCAGCTTGGTGGGATGGACATTCACGTCGACCATATCGGGCGGCATCTCGATGGAGAGAAATGCGACCGCATAGCGTCCCACCATGAGCAGCCCTCGATAGGCCTCGGCCAGGGCGTGCTGCAAGGCGTGATCGCGGATGTACCGCCCGTTGAGAAACAGGTATTGCATGCGATTATTGCTGCGGCTCTGGCTGGGATGGGCTACGCAGCCGCTGATTCGCACGTCGCCGTCGCCACCCTGGACGAAGATCAACCGATCGGCCATTTCGCGGCCGAAAAGGGCCGCGATCCGCTCGGCCGGAGTTTCACGACCCGCAAGCGGGTGCCCCGGCAGATCGAAAACCTGCCGCTCGTTATGCCGCAAGGTGAAATGGACGCGCGGCAGCGCCAAAGCGATCCGCGTAAAGGCCTCGCTGATGTGGCCGAACTCGGTCTGCGGCGTGCGCATGAATTTCCGCCGCACGGGAGTGTTGTAGAAGAGGTTGTGGACCTCGACCGTCGTGCCCACCGGGCAGCCGCAAGGGGCGACCTCGCCGGCATGGCCGCCGGAGACTTCGATTTCCGCCCCGCCGACCGCTGCGCGGTGCCCGTCGACCGCCGTGCGGCTGCGCATCACCAACCGGCTGACCTCGCCGATGGAGGCCAAGGCCTCGCCGCGAAACCCCAGCGTGCCGACACGGAACAGGTCGTCCGCCTCGGCGAGCTTGCTCGTGGCATGGGGAGCGACAGCCAGTGGCAGTTCTTCGGCGGAAACGCCAGAGCCGTTGTCCGTCACCCGCATCGACTCCAACCCTCCACCTGCGGCCGCAACGTCGATCCGCGTCGCCCCGGCGTCGACGGCGTTCTCCATCAACTCCTTGATCACGCTCGCTGGCCGTTCGATGACCTCACCGGCGGCGATCTTGTTGATGAGCGACTGGGATAGACGGCGGATGGGCATTGGGAAGATTGTGCGGAATGAAGGGAGTAATCGAATTCTATTCGCTATCGGGGACCAGCGGAACGTTCATTTTTTGGAAAGGAAAATGGGGGAAAGAAAGACGCGGTGACGAAAGTATGGAAAGAACGCTCCAGGCGAACATATTCCTTTCATCGCTCATCCCTCACCCCTCCCTCTAAAGCCCATACTCCTTAATCTTGCGATATAGCGTCCGTTCGCCGATTCCCAGCTTGCTGGCGGCCAATTCGCGGTTGCCGCCGGAGACCCGCAGGGTCTCGGTGATGAACAGCTTCTCGATCTCCTCCAGCGTGCGACCGACCAGGCCCACGAGCGAACATTCGGCCGGCTCGGTGGAAGGCTCCGGCAGGCCGGCCAGTTCTTCGGGCAGGTCGTCGACATCCAGCAGGCCGTCGTAATCGACGACGACCATGCTCTCGACCACGTTGCGAAGTTGGCGGACGTTGCCCGGCCAGGCGAAGCTCAACAGCCGATGCCGGGCGGCGGCCGACATGCCCCGGAGGCGCTTGCCGTGCCGCGCGGTGAATTGCTTGAGGAAATAATCGATGAGCATGGGGATGTCCTGGCTCCGCTCGCGCAGGTTCGGCAGGCGGATCGTGACGACCTTTAAGCGATGGTACAGGTCGCTGCGGAACGTGCCGGCCTCGATGACATCTTCCAGGTTGCGGTTCGTGGCGGAAAGGATGCGCACGTTGACCTTGATCGGGTCGTTCGAACCCACGCGGGTAATCTCGCCGTTCTCCAGCACCCGCAGGAGCTTGATCTGCGTGGCCATGGGCATGTCGCCCACCTCGTCGAGGAACAGCGTGCCGCCGTGGGCGTACTCGAACTTGCCCACGCGGTCCGCGGAGGCATCGGTAAAGGCCCCTTTGACGTGGCCGAACAGCTCGCTCTCCAGAATGTTCTCGCTCAGGGCGGCACAATTCAGGGCCACGAACGGCTTGTTCTTCCGCGGGCTGTTCTGATGGACGGCCTGGGCGACAAGCTCCTTGCCCGTGCCCGTTTCGCCCTGGATCAGTAGCGTGGCGTTGGTGGGGGCGATGCGTTTGAGCCGCTCGATGATGTCGCGCATCTGGCGGCTGTCGCCGATCACGCCTTCGAAGCCGAATTTCTCGTCCAGGCGGCGGTTGAGTTCGAAGTTGGCGCGGCGCAGCCGCGAACTCTCTACGGCCCGCTGGGTGACCACCCGAAGCTGGTGAATGTCCAGCGGCTTGGTCAGATAGTTGAAGGCCCCTTTCTGCATGGCTTCCACGGCCGAGGGAATGGAACCGAAGCCGGTCAGCAAGATGACCTCGGTATCGGGTTGGGCGCTCTTGGCTCGTTCCAGGATTTGCAGGCCGTCGACATCGTTCATCTTCAAATCGGTAAGAATGGCGTCGAAATCTTGTTCTTCGACCAGCCGGGCACCCTCGCCGCCGGAAGTGGCCACACGGCAGTGAAAGCCAGCCCGATCGAGGCTTTCGGCTACAGTCTCCGCGTGCGCCTGGTCGTTGTCGACAATGAGGACCTCTGCCACTACATCCGCGGAAGCAGGGGAATGATCGGTCGCTGGGCGAGAAGATGCAGGATTCATAAATATGATCTTATAAGAACGGTCGGCATTGGACCAGACCCCCTCGAACGGGCGAACTGGGAAGCCGTGTATTGCAGGCGGAGCGGCGATAAAATAAACTAATGGCCGCACTTGGAAAAACCGTCCCCGCCTATGGAGTTTTGGAATGCCCTTTGAAACGACTTGCCCGAAAGGGCATCGACTCCAGGTGAGCGACGCGCACTTGGGGCAGCGGATCCAGTGTCCCGCATGTAGCGAGTGGTTCGTCGTTCCCGACGGCAGTCGTGCGGTATCTCCGCCTCCGCCCAGCAGGCCGCAGCGTTGGAACATTTCGCTGGGCCTCGGTTCGGATTTCGGCCGCTTCTCGCTGCTTGCCGGGCGGCCGATGGTGGCCGTGGGACTCGTCCTCGTATTGCTCTCCAAGGGATGTGACGCGATCGGCCGCCGCAGCGTCGAACGGGCGGACGCGATGGCCCAAAAGGCGGTGGAACAATTCAACGATGACGTCAAGGCCAAAGAGCTTGCCTTGCAACGCGAGAGCGATGAGATCACCAGCCGGGGCGAAGCCAAGCCCGACGACCAAAAGAAACTCGACGATCTGCACAAGCGGCGGACCGATCTGACTGCTTCCGTCGCCAAAGACCGCACGGCCAAGCAGAACGGCGAATGGCGCGACTTGGAAATCGCCGCGAAATCGGCCGGCACAGACCAGAAAATCAACGGCTATTGGCGCGAGTTGTTTTTCGTCTTTGCGGCCACGGTGCTATCGTTGGGGCTGTTGATTGTAAGTTGGGGCGCGGAAGGGGCCGAACGCTGGGTCACCCTGATGATGCTGGCGATTATCACCTTCAGCCTGTTCGTCGGCGGCCTTGCCTGGATCCCCATGCCGCGGTGAGCGGGTGCTTAGGAGCGATGGATCAATAAGTGTCGTAATGTAGGGGTGACTTTAGTCGCCCCCTACGAAAACGGGGCGACTAAAGTCACCCCTACAGCTTCCAATTGCGACAGTTATTGATTTGCCGATCCTTACCGGGCCAGCACGTCGTCCTCTTGTCCACAGCCGCAACAATCGGCCCAATCGAGGCCCGTTTCCCGGCGCACGCGATGGTCGAAGTCGCCCAGCAGGCCGCCGATCACGTCCCAGGTTGTTTGCCGACGTATCTCGATGTCGCCTTGGCGGTTGACGCGGATCATACTTTCGTCCGTGACGCCCATCTGCCCTAACTCGACAGCCTGGAATTCGTCCTCGCTCACGATGCGTTTGAGAGTCTTGCCCGACATTTCGATAAAGTGCATAGTTTTTCCTTCCTTGTCGATTCTGCCTCTATCTTAATAAATGGGCGGCCCGCGGTCAAACGGCTGCCGTGCGGACCGCCTCGCAGAGCCGCAGCATTTCCTCCGGCCCCAGCCGTTCGGCCCGCAGGGTCGGCTCCAGCCCCAGTTCGGCCAGCAAGGCGTCAACCCTGGTTTTGTCGAGTCTTTTCTGGGCGCTAAGCAGTTGACTGCGAAGGATTTTGCGGCGGTGCAAGAACATCGCGCGCACAAACTCGTGAAAAAAGGCCCGCTCGGGAATTCGCTGCCGCAGCGTCTCGTCCAGGGCAATTTGCACGAAGGCCGAGGAGACCTTGGGCCGCGGCCAGAAGACCGACGGCGCCAGAACGCGAACGATTTCCGCACGGCACTGGCTTTGAACCCAGATGGCCAACGCTCCGTAGTCCTTGACACCCGGCCGGGCCACGATCCGATCGGCTACCTCCTTCTGCACAGTAATGGTCATTGTGCATGGCGGATGGTCCAAAGCGAGCAGGTTCGAGATCAGTGGCGTGGCCACGTTGTAGGGCAAGTTGGCCACGAGTTTCCAACGCCGGCCCGGTACCGCGTCCAACTGCCGCTGGACCGCTTCCAGCACGGTCGGGTCGAGCCGGCTCTTGGCCTCCAACACGTCGGTGTGCAAGAGGGTCACATTGGGGAAGTGAAAGAGTTCCTCGCCAGCCAGTTGGTGGAGATTGCGATCAACCTCCACGGTCACCACCGCGGCCGCGAGCGGAGCCATCTGCACGGTCAAGCCGCCGGTGCCCGTGCCAACTTCCAGAATGACATCGTCGCTGCCGACCTGGGCCGTTTCCAGCAGCACGCGCTGCAGGTTCATGTCGATCATGAAATTCTGCCCCAGGTCGGTGCGCGGCGAGATCCCGGCCTGTTGAAAACGGCGTATCAGGAAAGAGAGCGTCTGCTTGTCGGACAACGGTTTGTCGAGGGAACTAGGATCCATCAGTAGAAATCTATTTCCAGTCCTGCGATTCCGCCAGCCGCTGCACGTACTTCGCCAGGATGTCGGTCTCCAGGTTCACCTTGCCACCCACGGCCAGCGTGCCGAGCGTCGTCACGGCCAGCGTGAAGGGGATCAGGGCCACGCTGAATCGGTCAGGCTCGCTGCCCACGATCGTCAGGCTCACGCCATCGACGGCGATCGAACCCTTCGAGGCCATCTGCCGAGCCAAGGCTCGCGGCACCGAGAACCAGAAGGTCGACCAGTCGCCCGAGTCTATCCGCTCCAGCAGCGTGCCGACGCCGTCGATATGGCCGCTGACGAAATGCCCTCCCAGCCGCGCGTTGACGGCCAGCGACCGCTCCAAATTCACCGGACTGCCCGGCGCTAAGTCGCCCAGGTTAGTCCGCGCGAGCGTCTCCGGGCCGGCCTGGAAGGCAAACGTGTTGCCTTCCACGGCCACCACGGTCAGGCAGCAGCCGTTCACGCATATGCTGTCGGCAACCTCCGTTTCCGCGGCAATCTTGGGCTCGCGCACAATCAACCAGCAACCGGGTGGCTCCGAGCGGATCTCGCTCACGGTGCCTAGTACTTCGACGATTCCAGAAAACATAGCAGGGATGCGAGGGATTGGGGGTTGAAAATATGATAAATAAAATCCGGAATCCGCATTGTCTAGGCCACGGATGAAACACGGATTGAACACAGATTTTCAAAATCTGAAATCCGTGTTCAATCCGTGTTTCATCCGTGGCCCCTATTCGGATTTTCCGTTTTCTTCGTCCTTCAGAAAATGCTCTCTTCCTGATGTCGCCTTTGCACGACTTTTTCCCACACGTACCGCACGGGCGCGTAGAGTACGAAAGTCACACAGACGATCGACACGGCGTAGTCGCGGACGACCATAATCGCCACGATACTGAAAATTATGCCCACCAAGTGCCGGAGTGTCCGCTGCCCGCGGAAAACCTGGTTAACGACGTGGGGATAGGGAATCCGCGAGACCATCAACCCGGCGGCCAGCAAGGCGAAGAACGGCAGTACCCACTGCAGGCCGATAAAGATCTGCGCGGCGTACATTGGCGGCTCGTCTTGCTTACTGAGCGTGCTGAGCGTATGAAACATGATGGCAAACCCGGCCACACTTGCTGCCGCCGCCGGACTGGGCAGGCCGCGAAAACTCATGTGGTCGTCCTCGTCGTTGGTCTCCACGTTGAATCGCGCCAACCGCAGCGATGCGCAAACCGCGTACGAGGCCGCAATCACCCACACCGCTTCCTTGTGGAGAAAGGAGAACTGCGGACACATCTTCACCAGCAGGAACGCCGGCGCCACACCGAAGGACACCATGTCGCAAAGGCTGTCCAACTCGGCTCCGAACTCGCTGGCCGACTTCGCCAGCCGGGCGATGTAGCCATCCAGCGCATCGAAGACCATCGCCAGGAAAATCAACCAAGCGCTCAGCATGCAGTGAGTCGGATCCTTCGCCAGAGTTTGCGTAAAACCTTCCGGCGAATCGGGCGTCGGCACCCGCGACGCGATCACAATGGCAAAGAACCCGCACACCAGGTTCCCCAGTGTGAACATTGTCGGCAGGATGGCAAACGTTCGGATGGGACGCATTTTAGACTCTATATTCCGCAACGACCGTTTCCCCGGCCTTCACCTTCAGCCCGACGCGGACCTTCACTTCCAGCCCCTCCTCCGCGGGTATGATCAGTTCCGTCCGCGAGCCGAGCTTGATCATGCCGAAGGCATGCCCCCGCGGAATCACCTCGCCCGGCCGCAGATCGCAAACGATCCGCCGGGCGATAGCGCCGGAAATCTGCCGCACGACCAGTCGCCGATAGGGTGGCACATCTTCCTCCAGGGCAATCCACATGTTCTCGTTCCGCAGCGCGCTTTCCGGCCGCAAGGCGTTGAGGAACTCGCCCGGCGAGTAGCGCAGGGCAATCACCCGCGCGGCCAGCGGAGAACGGTTCAAGTGTACGTTAAAAATCGACAAGAAGATGCCGATCCGCACGGCCGGCCCACCCACAAAATCGTCGTGCGCCAGGGGCGAAATCTCGGCAATTGTGCCATCCGCCGGCGAAACCAGCAGACCTGGTTCCTGCGGCACGCGACGGGCCGGATTGCGGAAGAAATAGACAATCAGCCCCAGCACCGCGGCCGGTGGCAGCACGAGGACCGCACTCCACGGCCAGGGTAGGCCGGCAGCGGCCACGACAGCCAGCAACAAGAGCGGCACGCCCATGAGGAACAATTCAGCCGCGCCCCAGGGCGCCAGAGGAATGGACTTCCGCCAACGGAACGGATTGTCGGCATTCGGCCAGGAACAACCGCACATGTTTCGGCAGTACTTCAGGTCGCGCGGGTCAAGGATTTCATGTGGAGCGCCATGGCAGTCGCCCTGCCGCCGTTGGGCTATGCTTTTGACGTAGCCGGGCCGAAAATGTGCCAGCCACCACCGCCGCCATCGTCCCCAGGCGAGTTCGACCTGGTAGCAGACTCCGCCCCCCGGTTGCACGCTGCGGATATTATCCGGCAGTGGCTGGGGTTCGGCCCTAGCTGATCTCTTTTGCCCAGTTTGGCTTTCGTTCATAAAACAAGTCCCCGCATTCCCCCCAATAATACCCGGCACAGAGCAAAAGCGGAAGGAGGCAGGTGCTTGTGCCATTTTCCACCTCCCCCGCTAGCCAAGCGCAGATGAATCGAGGAAAATATCCAGCTTTAGTCCCCCAATTTCGTTTGAGGAGAGTGCCATTATGAATGCGGAAATCCTTGATATCCATGCGCGACAGATTCTCGACAGCCGCGGAAACCCCACCATCGAGGTTGACGTGGAACTGGCCGACGGTTCCTTCGGCCGGGCAGCCGTTCCCAGCGGCGCCAGCACGGGCGTCCACGAGGCCCTGGAACTGCGCGACGGCGACAAGTCGCTCTACATGGGCAAGAGCGTGCTGAAGGCGGTGGAAAACGTCAACGAGATCCTCGCCGACGAGTTGGCCGGTATCGATGCCCTGGACCAGGCTGCCTTGGACCGGCGCATGATCGAACTGGATGGCACCGAGAACAAGAGCAAGCTGGGTGCCAACGCCATCCTCGGCGTCTCGCTGGCCACGGCGCACGCCGCAGCAGCACACACCGGCCAACCGCTGTTCCGCTATCTCGGCGGCGTCGGTGCCCGCTTGCTGCCCGCCCCCATGATGAACATCATCAACGGCGGCACGCATGCCGACAACGCCGTGGACGTGCAGGAGTTCATGGTCATGCCCTTGGGCGTCAGTTCGTTCACCGACGCCATCCGCTGCGGCTGCGAGGTGTTCCACAACCTCAAGAAGGTGCTCCACGGCAAGAAACTCTCCACGAACGTCGGCGACGAAGGCGGCTTTGCACCCGACTTGAAGAGCAATCAAGAGGCCCTCGACGTGATCGTCGAGGCCATCGGCAAGGCGGGTTACGAGGCCGGCAAGCAGGCCTTTATCGCCTTGGATCCCGCCGCTTCGGAATTCTACGACGCCGACAAGAAACGGTACTCCGTCGACGGCAAGGAGATCGACTCCGCCGCACTGGTGGAGATCTACGCCAAGTGGGTCGAGAAATACCCCATCTGCTCAATCGAAGACGGCTGTGCGGAAGACGATTGGGAGGGCTGGAAACTCATGTCCGAGCGCCTGGGCAACAAGATCCAACTCGTGGGCGACGACCTCTTCGTGACCAACACGAAGCGTTTGCAGCGGGGCATCGACGAGGGTGTGGCCAACAGTATCTTGATCAAGGTCAACCAGATCGGCACCTTGACCGAGACGATCGAGGCCATCGAGTTGGCCCATCGCAACGGCTACACGAGCGTGACCAGCCATCGCAGCGGCGAGACCGAGGACGCGACGATCGCCGACCTGGCCGTAGCCATGCGCACCGGCCAGATCAAGACCGGCTCCGCCTCGCGCACCGACCGCATGGCCAAGTACAACCAGTTGCTGCGGATCGAGGAGATCCTTGGCGACACGGCCGTCTACGGCGGGCCGTTGTTCAAGCGGAAGTAGACAGTAGTTGGCGGTTGGCGCCTGTCGGCAACCGCGGACGTAAATCTGCGAGTTGAGCCTACTGGGTACTTCGTACTCAGTACACAGTACTCGGTACTCAGTAGGCGGCCCACTTATTCGTTAGCGTCCACGTTGATCGGCCCGGTGTCGATACGGAGGTCCTTTGTCAGCCAACGATAACGGCATCCCTTTAAGAGACTGGTGGGCGAGTCAAAGTACTTTTCCAGGTCCGGTTCCAACGATTTGCCTAACTCTGGCGTTGCACGCTTTGAGATGACCAGGATCAGGATCTTATAGCTGTCGGCGGCTGGGACAAAAAGCCGGAAGCCGCCGGACTTATCGGCCTGGGTCACTGCGCCACCCAGGTCGGCCAGCGCGGCGGACGCGGCGTCGCTCGCAGACGGTGGATCATCGGGCCGTAAACCGGCGATCGGCAACCGCTTGGTAGGCGGTTTCTTGGCGGGTAGAACAACGATCACGGCCCCCTCGTCACCAAGCTTACCATCGAGTAAGACCTTGCCCTCGACCGGCACGCGATTCTGAATATCGGAGTCTTCCTTGTTGGCCGGCAACCAGCCGCCGCGGCCCATGAGGTAGCCCAGGCCAAAAGCGACTGTGGCGATGGTCGCGTAGAGCACGGCCTCGACATACAGCATGCGGCGGGGAAGGAGGATCTTGTCGGAGGGCATGGGAGTCAGCCGCGAAGGTTGCGGACTGGGAACGCGGAGTTCGACGCTGCCCCCCAACTCGGAGTCGGGGATGCGAAACTCGGAACTATCCGTGCCGCCTTGCACTGCCGGTCCTCCATCCACTAATACCGTAGCACAACCGGGCCTTTCCCGGTGATCTATGGGGCGAATAAGGGTTGTGTTTAGGGGTTCTCAGGGATCAGCATCGTCTGATCGCCCCAGGCCCCGGATCGCCTGAACAAAAACCAAGCCCACTACGACCAGGATCCAAACGACCCCTCCGGCCAGAGCCACGTAATACAAAACCGCCCCCCCCTTTATGTCACCCATGACGGGCAACAGCGCAGCCAGCGCTAGGACGATGCAGATCATGATCGGCAATGCCAGGCCCGCGACAGTCAGGGCCAGCAGCACCAGGGAAGAAACGGACTTGCGACTCATACCCCCCATTTTGCCGTAAACGCGGGCGATTGTCAAGTATCGCCAGGAGAACTGCAACGTCTGTCTATGGCATCCCTACGTAGAACGGAATTCATTCCGTTCCCCGGAAATACTCAAGGCAACGGAATAAACTCCGTTCTACGTAGGACTTTGCAGTTCTCCTGTAAGTATCGCTTGACACACCCTGCCTATCGAGCACAATGAATGTTGAGGCAAGGAGGGCAGGGAATGGAGCGAGGCATAAAATGAAGCGTTCATGGCACTGTTGGCGACCGGCGGCAGCCGGTATGGTCGGCGGTCTGGTGATTCTGCTTGCCACGGCCGCCCTGGCGGACGAAGTTGTCTTGCGTGACGGCCGCGTCCTGCGGGGCCGTTCGGGCGAAACGGTCAGCCTGGCCGAGCAGAACGGGGCCGGCGAGGCAGACTCCATCAGGCAAATCGTTTTCGTGAACGACGATTTCCGCATTACCTTCGTCTCGCGGCGGCAGGTTCTGCGCGTACAGCCCGACAAGTCGGTGGAAAACGCGGAGAAGTTCGATTGCAACACGCATGAACGATCCAAGATCGGCCGTAGTGGCCGGCTGAAAGTCGCATCGGTCGGCCCTCCGTCGGGTCCGCTGGAGCAATTCGACGAGTGGGGCCGACGGATCTATCCCATGCTCACACCCGAGCGCGAGATGAAGATCGTCCAGGTCATCACCGATCTCACGCCGCAATACGCCCGGGTCGAGGCATTGAACCTGACATGGGACATGCGGATTGCCACGAGCACGCTCTCCGACGAGATTCTCGACAAGATCCTCAAACACCAGATCAACCCGAAGAACCTGGAACAGCGCAAGAAGATCGCACGTTTTTACCTTCAGTGCAAGCGATTCAAGATGGCGGAGCTGGCGTTGCAAGGAATCCTCAAGGATTTCCAGGCCGACACGCAGGTGGCCCAGGAGCTGCAACCGACCGTGGATCGGGTGCGGCTCATGCATGCCCAGCAGATCCTCGACGAACTCGGGCTGCGGCAGCAAAGCGGACAACACGCGCTGGTCAAGCAAATATTCGAGAAATTCCCTACCGAGGGCATGAGCGGCGAGATCCTGCAAACCGTCCGCCAGGTGCAACAAGCCTACAAGCAGTTCGAGGCGAAACGCAAGGCGATTGACGCGGCTTGCCAGGCCTTGGTGCCGCAAATCCAGGAGCGTGCCGACCGCGCGACGCTGGCCGCCGCAGTACAAGAGATGGGAGCGGGATTGAACCCCGAGATGCTTCCCCGCATGGCCGCCTTTCTGCAGAACCAGGACGACCCAAAGTTCAAGGCCGAAGAAAAGCTCTCGCTGGCGGTCAGCGGTTGGCTATTGGGATCCGATGCGGCCACTACCGATTTGCCCCTGACGCTCTCCACTTGGCGGCTGCGCGGCCGGGTCCAGAAATACTTGACGGAGACGGGCAAGTTGAAGCGCGATCGGTTGCTGCATCCGCTCTTGGCCGAGGCCGCCGCCAAGCCGGAGACCCTGGCCGCCTTGGCCGCCCACATGACGCCGCCCTTCGAACTGCCGGAGCCGCTCGACGAGAACCTCCCCAATTACTCGAAGCTGGCAGTTGGCGCGATGCCCGGCCAGCCCGACGTGACGTATTACGTGCAGTTGCCGCCGGAGTACAATCCCCAGCGCCGCTACCCCATGATCGTTTCCCTGCACGGTATCGGCCACGACCCGACGATGCAAATCGACTGGTGGGCGGGCGAACACAATCCCGACGGGCCGCCGGGCCGGCAAGGCCAGGCAGGACGATACGGGTACATCGTCATCGCCCCCGACTGGGTCGCCGAGCATCAGAAAGAGTACGAGTATTCGGCCCGCGAACACGCCGTGGTGCTGGGCTGCCTGCGCGACGCCTGCCGCCGCTTTGCCGTCGACACCGACCGCGTTTTCCTCTCCGGCCACATGGAGGGCGGCGATGCGGCCTGGGACATCGGCGTCTCGCACCCGGATCTCTGGGCGGGCGTGATTCCCATTTCCGCCGAGGCGAAGAAGATCTGCAATTTCTACATCGAGAACGCCCAGCACGTGCCATTCTATGTCGTGCTGGGCACATTGGACGGCGGCCGCATCCTCCGCAACGCCGTGGTCCTGGACCGCTATTTGAAGAACGGCTACAACACGACCGTCGTGGAGTACCTGGGCCGCGGGCACGAGCACTTCCTCGACGAGCAGTTGCCGCTGTTCGACTGGATGAACCGCTGCCAGCGGAGCTTTCCGCTGCCGCACGAAATGGAAGGCATGCACGAGCGGAAATTCGACTGCAAGACCATGCGCGGCTGCGACAACATCTTCTGGTGGGCGCAAATCGAGAGCTTGCCGCCCAATTCCGAGGCGACGGGCTGGACGTCGACGCATACGTCGAAGCAGTTTACAACCGGTTCGGGCCTTACGGCGCCCGGCTCGGGCGGAAGCGCCCTGCCCAGCACGCCCTTGCCCGCCGGCGTGCGGCCGCTGCTGGTGCGGGGCAATGTGCCCACGAACAACACCATTGTGCTCACGGCGGGCAATACGCGGGCCACGCTCTGGCTCTCGCCGGAGATAGTCAACTTCAGCGCCCGCGTCAACATCAGCGTCGGCGGCCATCGGCCCAACGGCGTGCCGGCAATCATCAAGCCCAGCGTGGAGACGATGCTCGAAGACCTCCGCCTCCGCGGCGATCGCCAGCACCCCTTCTGGGCGAAGGTGGAAGCCCAGTAGGGACCGGACGATAAATAACTTCCGTGTTTCTGCGAAGGTGGCATGCCCTTAAGCCTTCCAGGCTAGGCATGTTTGCCGCCGACATGCCTAGCCTAGAAGGCTTAAGGCATGCCGCCCAAATCTGGAAGTTACGTCGGTCACCCCCTAATGTCTACTTGGTCAGCAACACGCCTTTGATGAACCAGCCGTTGGGCTCGCTGGTCATAGCGGCAGTCGAGGGGCCCAGGGCCTTGCTCACCACGCCGAAGTCGGGCAACTTGCTGCCGTCGATCCGCTGCTTCCGGAGTGTTCCGTTCTTGTTGGGTGCCGCCAGGCTGTTAAGCGTCCGCCCCAGCAGCGATTCGCTCTGCGGCATCTTGCCCTGGCGGATCAGTTCATAAGCGGGCTGGACCGCCCGGTCGGTCCAGGAAAAACTGCGCGACGACTGCTGCTTCATCCCCAGGTCCTTGAAGGTCACGTCCCAGACCTTGTCGAACTCGGGCTGCTTGGCTAGGCGGTCGTTCGCATTTAGCGGCTGGAGGATCTTGGCCAGGAAATCAATGTGCGAAGCCACGAGCAGCTCCCCGTGGGCGACGGTGATCGCCCCGTGGGGCAGGAAGTGGCTCTCCTTCTCCTGGTCCTCGTCTTTCTCGTCGGGATTGGCCTTGCCCTCGTCCTTCTTGGGCGTGAGCGTGGGCACGTCGACCTTCAACTGCGGCATGCCCGTATCTTCCTCCTCGACAATCTCCCAAACCACGTGGTCGCCAATCATCTGCTTCTTGATCGTGGGGTCGTTCTTGACGCACTTTTCCAGGGCCTTGGCCACGGCGGCCGGATCCTTGGTCTCGATGGCCCACAGCAACCGTTCGCTGGTAGTGGTGATGGGCAGATTGTAAGTGGAAATCATGGTCACTCGCTGCCCGAGGTTGGCGATAAGTTCCTTGTCGAGGTCGATTTGCGGACCGCTGGGGTCTTTTTTCATGCTCTCGAGGGTTTGGTCCCAGATGCCTTTTTCGCCGATGATTTCGTCGTACAGGGGACCGAAATTGTCGAAAGCGTTCTGGATATCGACATAGACCGTAAAATACATGACCACGTCGCGGCTGACCCACGCTTGCGGCGTGAAGTCCTTGCCGTTGGGAAAGACGAACATCTTCATCGATTCGCTGTACGGCGGCGGCGCGAAGACCGCCGTGCGGTGGATGATCTGATAACCGTTTGCGGAAACGTCGAGATAGCCGCCCACGCCCTGGAAGGCGGTGTAGCCCTGATTGTTCATGATGGTCACGAGGACTGTCTTGCCTTGCCGCCGCTTTTCTACTGGGGTGGCCGCCCTCGTCGCCTCGGCGTAACCCACGGGGTAGATGAACCAGCGGATGTCGGGCACATGCTGCGGGGCGTCGGCCGCGCAACGCTTCATCACGGCGCGGTATCCGGCCACCTGGGAAAGGCTACCGGCCGGGTTGCCGCCGGCCAGTCGGGCGAGTATGTCCTGCACAACGGTCAGGTTGTCGCAGGCACCGAAAAGGCTATCGGTAAGGAAGTAAATCGTCTGGTCCGTGGCGGCGGCCACGGCAGCGCCGCCTTGTGCGGCCGCAACCTGGCGGTTCTGCGGCAACGGCACATCGTACACGTACACGGAAATCCCGCCGATCATCTGGATAGCCTCTTTTGCGCCCCGCGCCTTCAGGCCCGCGCGGGCCTTGGCCAGAAGGACCTGGGCCTGCGGCAGATTGCCGCTGATGTCCAACAAGAGACTGGTGGCAGGTTGCACATCTTTGCCCCGCGGTGATAATCTCAGCAGGGCCAACGAGGCCTCGCCGGTACCCACCCCGCGCATATCGTCAAGGTGGATGCCCAAGCGGTCGGCCAGTCCGGACCATTGCGATTGCAACTGCGCCCGCAGGTCCTCTTCGAAGGGCTTCATGGCCGGTTCGGTCATGAGCTTGCCAAGCTGGGTTGTGTTCCATTGTTCCCGCAAATGGACCGCATTCGTTACGGAAATGAACCCGACAGTCGTCTTGGGTAACAGCCTATCCATCGGAGGTGCGGCTGCCATGAGTGCGGCCGGAACCATCACAGCGAAGATTAGCACGAAAAACGACAAGGGCCGCAGACTTGGCACGGCAAAACTCCTTCTCTGGGAAAAATGGGGGCTTTCCATAAGTCGCCCCTTGGAATGTAACAGTTTATCGGTCGCCGCCAACTTTTGCCAGATCGAATTTGTAAATTAGCGAAAACAAAAGAACCTTGCTGATTCCTAAAAAGCGGTAGCTTGGGAGGCTTGGCACCCAATTCGGGCGAAGGCGTCTTTGGGGCTTGGCTGATTCCAGGACTTTGCTGGTGGCACAATACGGGCCGGTTCGCCCTGCTTCCCCTGCCGGATGATGCGGCCCGGCGCGCTGAGATCCGGGAATTGGCGATGGCCCGCCGGGACATTTGCCAGGTTTGAACGATCTTCTGCCTGTCCGGGAAGCAGAAGTCCGAAAAACGAAGCACGAAATCCGAAACAAATTAGAGTTTCGATATTCGTATTTCGTATTTCCTTCCCGCCCTACGGTTTAACCTTCCCCCGCACCGCCTCGATCATACGGGCCACGTCGCCATTGCCGAGCGCGGCGATGAACTCCGCTTCGTCGCTGTACAGCCCGTGGCTGAGGAACTTGACGGCCCAATTGTGCTTCATGGGACTGATCGTGAGCACTACTGCTCCGTGCTGGTGGGCTTCCCACATTTCGATCGCCGTGCCCATCGACGCCTCGGGAATAAAGGCCAGGAGCACGTCGACCTTACGGCACATCTGGTTGTGGCGAAAGAAGACCTCCCGGCCGGTCAGCTTGTCGTAGTCCAGCGAGTTCTTGTGCTTGGCCAGAGGATCATAGATTTCCGCGCCTGGAAAATGTTCTTGCAGAAGCTGCGCGATGCGCTGGCGATAGTCTTGATTGTGCATGTGGTTCACGGTGTGTGAACCCTGCATGATTCCGGCGATGAAAAAACGCATTTCCGTCCTATTGTACCATTTGCAATAGTACCTTACCCTGTCATGATGTTGCCTGTGGGCGAGCGTAAATCCACGCGGGCGCTAATGGTCGGTGGAAATTACGGCCAGAGGCCGCCTGAAGGCGGAACGACGAGCGTCTCTCCCCCGAATTCTAGCATTCGGAGCCGCATTCGTCATCCCGAAGTCCTCAAGGTATTACCAAGAACGGAATATTTGCCGTGGCCGCGTTACCGTGGCCGTCGCGCACGAAAACGAACACGCGGTAAGCGCCTTCGGTCTGCGGCGCGATGAACGTGAGCTTGTTGCCATCGGCCTTCACAAGCAGTCCCGGTATGAGGCGGGAACGGCGTTCGCCCATACCCGCATATCCGGCGCGGGCCACTTCCGGCATGATCTCCCAAGCGAAAGCGAGCGGGTCTCCTTCGGGATCCACAGCCTTGATAATGGCCGCGTGCGGACTGCCGGGCTTCAGGTAAACGTTGTCCGCGGCCGCTTGGCCGTCGATCCGCAACGGCTCGACATGCGGCGGGCGGTTCGCCGGCCAGCGGCCGCTCCAAAGGTATTCCAGCGCACCCACTGCTTCCGTCCGTTCGCCCGATTCCAGGAACATGCCGTACCAGGTGTGGGTCCGCTCGTGCCGCCACTGCCAGATGAAGGCATAGGAGCCGAGGCAGCGCCCGGCATCCTTGAGCATCGTGTTCCGGTATCGCTCGATGAAACGGGCTGCCTTTTCGGAACTGGTTTCTTCGATCGCCGCGTCCCACTTGGTCTTCGGCACCTGCCAGTCGCCCGAAGGCCCCCACTCGGTAAGCACATAAGGCTTGTCCCAACCTTCGGCGCGGATTTTCTCGGGCACGCTTTCGACATCCTTGTAGTAGTTGATGCCCAGCAGGTCGAGGTCCGGACAGCGATTGCGGATCTCGCGGATGTCGCCGCCTTTTACGCCGCCGTCGCCGATCACAGTCATGGCCGGGTGGTTGGGGTCGATTTGATGAATCATGCGGGCCACGTCGTTTACCGCGTCCCAGACCTTGCGATTCTTGTAGCGGACCGACAGTTCGTTGCCGATCGCCCACATCAAAACCGCCGGATGGCCTTTTAACGCCAGCACCTGCGCCTTGACTTGCTCGAACTGCTCGCGGACTGCCCGCGGATCGCCGTAGTCGAACTTGTGGACCGACTCCATCCTCATCGGCAGGTTGACGGTGACGGTCATGCCCAGCCGCTGCGCCTCGTCAAGGATCTTCCGCACGTCGCCGCCGGTGCGCACCGAGTTTCCGCCGCGGTTGACGATGTCTTTCAAGGGGAGTTTGCCCGTCGGATCGCCCCAATACACCGCGCCCTTGATGTGGTACGGCTGACCGTCACGGTAGAGCCGTAAATCACCCTCGCTACGGCGAATTTCGACCTTGACGGGGCCTGCAGCGGCCGCAGCCGCAGCTTCGTGTCCGGGAAAAGTCGGTGCCGCCAGAACGAGCAATAGGACGGACGATAATGTGTGCTTCATCTGTTTATATCTCTCAGAGGCCAAGGCTCACTTGTCTTTCCGATAGAGCCACGGGGACCAGCAGCACCAGTTCGTCGCCATCTTTCAGTCTGCGACAGCGATGCTTCGCCAACGTGCTCAAGTGCTGGCCCGACAAGGCCACGAGACAACTTGCCGCTAACGGGTTGCCGTTGGGAAACTGCGCAGACCATGCCTCCAAAGCATCGTCGACCGTAGCGCAGTTGGGCAGGCGCAGTCGATCAAGCGCGGATTGGTTATTCTACCCAATCCAATCGCGAGGTGGATGGCGTCGCAGGAGGACTGTAAAGGTCCTTCGTAGCACGAAATTTATCCCGTGGCGTTGCCCTTCTTCGGGCGAAACGGAATGAACTCCGTACTGCGGAGGGCTGTCCTGCCAGACTTTGCACTTCTCCCGGATGGGGTCGTTGGCCGACTTGTGCAAAAAACGACCGAGAAGACCCTGGAGGGCCAACTACGTGGCCGCCAACTGCCATACCGATGAGGGATTCTTGACCGGACTCGCCCAAAGACAATGTCGGAGATCGTGGCACAGGCAAGCGTATACGCAATGGAAATACCAATGACACCCGCCGCAGCCCGAGGCCCTACGGCAAGGAAAAGGCCGCAGACAGCCATGTGCGCCGCTGAGGATTCGCGGCTGAACTGGCAGCACTCGATCAGGCGGATGGCCGATCGGTTCCTGCGTGTCCAGCATTCTCATGGGCGGGAAAATGGCCCGTTTCTCTTCCGCCGGTAGCTCCCGGATAGCCCCGGCACCACACCCCACTTCTATGGCATTGTCAAGAAACACCACAACCCCTTGTTTTGCAAGGGGTTGTGAAGTGGATGATATCGGGATCGAAGCGACGACCTTTTGAATGCCATGCACACGAATGGGGGAAAAGTAAGTCGCAAAGTAGTGGCGTTTAAGCACTTGTGGAATCGTCTGAGTTGTGCATTCTGTGCATTGCATGCATTCTTCGCATGGTTTCTGTGCATGTTTTGTGCATGGTCGATAAATGTGGACACTCATTGGCGGATGGGTGTTACTTACCTTCGCGGCCTTTCAATTGGCCCCCTCCGCCCGGCCCTGCTCTTGGCCGTGCCGTCGCTCATCGGCCGCGAGGGGTCTGGGGCTCCTGCGCTAAAGGCCGGGGCTTGACGGTAACGTGGCCAGTCGTCACTCGCACACGCGGTGGGGGGGATAGCAAGTTGGCGGAGCTTCTGCTACCCTTATCCGTCCCTATGCTGGCAACCGCCGGCCATCCCTGCGGAATCCATTAAGAGACGAGAACCTCATGCTGAAAACAACTCTTTCGTGCTTGATCGTATTGGGACCATCGTTCGCGCTGGCGGCTGAACAACAGCAAACCTCGGCACCGACTGTCAAAATTCCAACGATCGAGATGCGTCTGATCGAGACCGACCAGGGTACCCTGGCAGAAGTCCTGTCGGACCAGAAGCTCGTGAATCCCAGGATCGAATATATCTGCGGAGACTGGGCCTGCTGTTATGAGCCTATCGCCGAGAATGGCAAATTCCTGTATCGGGCCAATCGCTACTACACTCCGACTCCAAACACGCTGTTCTCGGTTGCTAGTGAAGCTCCCGACAAAGCCCAGGAGTTCAAGGCGAGTTATGCGTTCCGCCGCGGCAGCAAGGATCGGAAAGAGCCAGTGCTGTTGGAGGCCGTCAAGCCGAACAGGTTGGTCGCCGTCGAGTCCGACCCGGCGGGTCCCGATCTGGTCCTACGGGTCATCAACCGATGGCGGGCGCGGTTCCATCTGTCGCCGGTTGCCTACGACCCCAATATGGCAGCCATTTCCCAGACCAACAACGCGATGGGCGGGGTGCATGCCTACACGGGCAATTGTCGCCAGACCTGGGCCGGCACTTCGGATCCCGAATCCGCCGTGTCGATGTGGATGAACAGCAGTGGCCATCGAAACATCATAATGGCCTCCAACCTCGTCCGTGGTGGAAGCCATTGTGCCGGCAACGGGGCCACTTTTACCGGAAATCCATACTAGGCACAAGCGAGGAGACGAACGGTTCACTTGCCGACCATCGGTGGATTTGCCCGTGGAGATCCTGCTCCGAATAGCAGCCGTGATGGCCGAGGCCCAACGCCTTGTGGCGCATACGGCCGCCAGCGACGAGATCATCCAGGCAGCCAAACTCACCGCGGAGGGGGTCATCAAGACGCTCTACGCGGACGTGGGCTGGCAGGTCGGGGTCAGTTGGCCAGCGCCTGCCGGCGTGCCCGCTACCGCTGAAGCAGCGCGGTAACATCATGCGTCCCGACACCACGGCGATCGACATCAACGCCGTGCTGGGCGCGGCAGCATGACGAACGACTTCGCTTGATTGCCCGCCGCCGGAAGGGCGGCAGGCAGTCGGGCTTTCTTTTAGCCGTTGGCAGGACCGGAGCCGCATGCGCAGAACGCAATGTCAGCCGCTCCGGCGTCGTCGCCAGATCCCAAAGCCCACGGCGCAGGTCAGCAACAACGTGATGCTACCGGGCTCAGGGACCGCTACGCTACTTGCAACACGGAAACCGACATCGCCCGACACCGTGTACGTCGCTCCCGCGCGGGCCGTCGGAAGTTGACACACGAGTGACAGGACCACCGAGAGTACCGATAGATATAACCTCGCTTGCCGGCGTCGCCTTTGTCAAGCCAGTTTTGCGTGCCGTCGTCGCCACGACTCGTAGCCCAGTAGCCCGAGCCCACCAACCCCCAACAGCACCAGTGTCGAAGGTTCCGGCACGACGTTTAGCACCACGTCGTCGCCTTGGATGGCGATGTTCGCCTGCAAGCCGTCGATCGTGCCGCCGGTACTAGTGCCCAGGCTGCCGGAGATCGATTGGGCGTCGATGAGCATGTAGGTGCCCGGTGCGACGTTGGCCGACCACGTGAAGTTGAAATCGGCGAACTGCTGGCCGCTGAGCACCAACGGCCCCGAGGGCATGTAAACCTCATCGCTATCGGCCGGCGTATCGAGGGCGTAGTCCATCTTCGCACCGGACAGCAGCGAGAGGCTGCCGCTGACGTTCAGCGCGCTCGGAGCGGCACCCGGCGACAAGAAACCGCCCGAAGTTACCGTCACGCTGCTGAGGCTGCCCGAGCCGCCCAGCATGCCGCCGCTGTTGACCGTCACGGGGCTGACGAGCGAGCCGTTGACGAGGAGAGTGCCCTGGTTGACCGTCGTGGGGCCGGTGTAGGTGTTGCTGCCGGCAAGGACCTGTGTGCCGCTGCCGTTCTTGATCAGGCTAATCCTGCCCAGCGTGCCGCCGCCCCGGATCATGCCGCTGAAAGTGGTCGAGCCGCCACTGGGGCTGAGAGTCAGGACGGAGGCGGCGGAACCGCTGTTGACGATGCTGCCGCCGTTACCGGGCGATTGACCCGACAAGGAAGCCACCTGCTGGTTGCCGCCGCTGAGGTCCAGGATGCCGCTGCCGGCGATCGACAAGGCCGTTGTGGCGGGCAAGTAGTTCACGGGAGTAACGGGGGCAAACAAGGACTTCATGGTGCCGAGGTTGTCGAAGACCGCGGTTACCGTGTCGGCGTTGTTATGCGCGGTGGCGGCAATTCCCAGGAGGAAGCCGCCGGCCGTCCCCATCGACGCCGAGTAATTGCCGATGAAGATCCAAGACGAATCGCTGGCGCTGGGCGGTGTGGAACTGGTGCTGGGGCTTTCGTAGCCGTTAAACAGGTCCAGTGCAGGGTTGTACGTTAGTCGCAACCAGTTAGGTCCCAGGGACGTGCCGAATTGGAGGGTGCGCGACTGGTCGACCCACTCGAAATTGACGCCGTTGCCGGAGGTTTCGGCAATGAATACGGCGGGATCGGCGTTGTTGCTGGCGTCCTGGCGTACCAGGATACCGGCCTTTTCCCAGCCATCGCTGTTTTGCGTGGTCATGCCGGCGATATGGACCGCTACGTCGAAGCTCTGGCTGGCGGAGACCGGCACGTAGACGTAGTAACCCTGTTGCGTGCCGCCCCAGATGTCGGCGCCCGCTCCGCTGATCGAGAGCGTGTTGCCGGTCAGGCTGTAGGAGCCGGGGTTCGCCGTGCCACCCGCGCTAATGGTGGCGCCGGTCGGGCCGCCGGAGGCGAGGAAGTTGAGCGTGCCGGCGGCGATGATCGTGGGACCTTGGTAGGTGGTGGGCGCGGCCAGCGTAAGAGTTCCTACACCCTGCTTGCTCAGGCCGCCCGCCCCACTCAAGACGCCGTAGTACGTCGTATTCTGCGCGTTGGCGCCCACGTTGAGCGTGACGGGCTCCACGGCTCGGGTCGCCAAGGCAATGCTGCCGGAGCCGGTCAGCCCGCCCAGCACAGGGCTGGTAACCCCCGCCGCGAAATTCAGGCTGCCGCCGTTAAGGTTGACCGTGCTGTTCTGGGCCGCCAGACCATGGGCCAGCACCAGGGTGCCGCCGTTGATCGTGGTGTTTCCGCTGTAGGTGTTGCTGCTTGCCAGCGCCAACGAACCGCTGCCCGTGAGACTAATTCCCATCGGCCCGTTGCTGCCGTTGGCGATCGGGCCGCCGAGGGTCAGCGCCCCGTTGCTGCTGACCGTGAGGTTCTCGTCCAGCGTCAGCGGCGTGCTGAGGGCATGCGTGCCGTTGGTGACCGCGATCATCGCGCCCTCGCCGGAGTTGCTCAACGTGAGTGTGTTGCTTCCCACACCGGCAAGCGTATAGCCCGCGCCGGCCACGGCGGAATTGCCCAGCAGCAGCGTACCGAGGGTGAGTGGCGCGTCCAGCGTGAGTGTCGCTGCGGATGTTGTGGGAGCGTTAACGAACGCCACGGCCCCGGCGGCGTTGGGGACGGGGCCGATCCAATTGCCCGCCTTGCTCCAACTGCCGCTCACGGCCGCGGCCCATGCGGAGGGCGACGCGATCGCCGGAGCAACCGCCAACCCGGCCCAATACACTCCGCTGGCCAACGTCGAACGAGTGCCGTTGGGCGCGTACTCGTAGATGGTCGCCGGGCCGTTGCTGTCGTCCACGAAGACGTTTCCGCTGGCGTCGACAGCGATCCCGCGCGGATAATTCAGCCCGGACGCGAAAAGCGATTCCGCGCCGCTTGGAGTGAATTTGTCGACGCTGCCGCCGCTCAGCACGTAAAGGTTGCCGCTGGAATCGAAAGCCATGTTCTCAGGCACGTAAAGCCCGCTGGCGAACGTGGTCCGTGTGCCGCTGGGGGTGAACTCGTAGATCGCTCCGTAAGGTGCGACCGTGGCATCGGCTTCGAAAAGGTTGCCGTTGAGCGGATCGTAGGCCACGTTGCGGCAGTTGCTCCCTACGTTCGTGGTGAAGACGGAGCGGACTCCCGTGCGCGTATACTTGTAGATGCACTGCATGAAGTCGTCCGCCACATAGACGTTGCCGCTGGCATCGACGGCCACCCCCTCAGGGTCCGTTTCGGTGGCGAAAAGCGTGGGAACGCCAGTGGGGCCGATCTTGTAGATTCCCCCCGGGTCGTTCGCAACGAAGAGATCGCCGTTGGTGTCGAACGTGAGGTTGCACGGGGAACTCAATCCGCCCGCAAAAACGGTTTGGGACCCGCTCAGCGTCATCTGTACGGCGGTGCCGTTGGAAAGAAAGAAGAGATTGTCCGCCGCGGTCGCACGACCCATTGCCACGGCCAGAACTCCTACCAAAATCAGGACTCTCGCTGTACTATCCGTCTTGCGTTTCATGGATTCACCTTTCAGATCGGCGCAGCAGCATCCGTCTCGGGGAGACACTCAAGAGAGAACGAACCAGCGAAAGATAGGCGCGCAGTGCGAGACTCGCTTGAGAGTCACCGTCAAATTGAGCCACCGACAGCAGTCCTGCTAAGACAATCTCCCGCCGGAGTTGCGCGGCCGCAAACCGATTAGCTCAATCACCAACGAACGCTGCCTACTACTGAGCTTGCCATGCGTGTGGGCGGCACACCCGTGCCGCCCGTGTTCAGGAATAACCTACCTACGTGTAGGGTTCCTTGCTGGAACAAAAACTAAGATAACCACGCGACATGGCTTTGTCAAACACCCGGAAGGAATTTTATTGTAGCCGGGGGGACCAGCGATGATGCCGATGACGGGCGGCCTAGTCCCGCCGCGCCAAATTCACTGGAACTCGATGAATTGCCGCAACAAAACATGCGACAACCAGCTAGGCCGCATCGACGGATCGGGCCAATGGCCACGTTGACTATGAGAAATGGATAGTCAGAAACGTGGGCCTTCGCCGCGCTCGATCAAGCTGCCCTTCGTGCCGAGTTCGCCAAGGACGAATGCGACGGGAAGGCCAGGATGGCTGGCGCGTCTTGCTCGACGGCCGCTGGCTTCGCGGCTCTTTTTACTGTCCGTCGCCGCCAATCATAGCCGACAAGGCCGAGGGCGCCAGCAGCGAGCAAGGCGAGACTGGAGGGTTCGGGCACGGGCTGGGTGAAGTCGATCGTCCCTTGCGTGTTGTAATTGAAGTTCGTGGCAAAGATGCCGGAGCCCCAGGTTGGCGACCCCTGCAAGGTATAGGTCACCGTAAAAGGGACCGCATCCCCGACCGGCGCAGTGTAGTAATTGAACGCGGGCTCTCCGTAGTCAGTCATCGTGTCGGAAACGATCTCGGCATATCCATTCAAGACCGCGGTCTTGGAGCCGATGGAAGCCCTGAGAACCATGCTCCCATAGGGAGCAAGAACTCCCTGCGATGAGTGGCTACCGCTATCGAAGTCGGTGTAATCCATCAGATCGGTATCGCCTGGGGCCAGCCCCAACGTATATTCGATGGTCCCACCGGTGACCGTTTGGCTGATCAAGCTCCCGTAGCCAGTGGAAAAGCCGCCGGCACCCGATGTCCACGTCGTGCCGTTGTTCAGATAATAGGTTTGTGGGAATCCCAGCAGGAGAAGATCTTGGGAACTCGCGGAGTAGCTGACCGTGTAGCCGTCAATTGTCGAAACGGTCATTTGGTTGATGGTCGCGTAGGTTTGGGCACTGGCCCGGCCGGCAATCATTCCAAGCAGAATCAACACGCCGGCCCGTTCGAGCCAAGTCGCCAGCAGTCGCACGTTTGGTTTTCCGTAGCCGCGAGGGCCAGCCAGCGTGGGAATCAAGCATCTCATCAGACATCTCTCGTTCAAGGTTGCAAATACACAGGTTCGGTGAAGCGTCGCTGCGTCTGCGGCCAATCGTCCGCAAAGTCCAGGCCCGCTAACCCCAATCTACACCGGATCTCCGTTTCTCGCTACGGACAACCTGTGGAAGGTCTGTGGAACCTTTGTGGAAGGTCTGTGGAAGGTTGGCTGGCAAACGCGCGAAACGACGCTCACTAGGGTGGGCTGCGTGCCGCCAAAAGGCTTAGGCAATGGTCGATGCTGGCCAGTAGCTCAATTTGCTGCGAGGCCCCAGCGTATCACCGGCGGTCCCACAAGCGGGGAGCAGGCGCATGGCACCGCCGCCCGACGCGCTCGATCAAGCTGCACTTCGTGCCACGTGCGCCGGGGACGAATGCGAGGTGAATGACAGGATGGCTGGGGCCTCTTGTTGATCGAAGGCTGCTGGCTTCGCAATTCTCGTTGCCCTGCGCCTACGCCAACCGTAGCCGACAAGGGCGATGGCACCGGCGGTGAGAAGGGCGCGCGTGGAAGGTTCGGGGACAGACTCGACCGTCACGCCGTCCAGAATAACTCGCTGCACATTGAGGTTCCCATTGTCAACCAACTGGATTGTGGCAAGCGTATCAGTTGCAAACGCTGCAGGCAAAGTGATATCCTGCATGTCGAGTGCCCCCTGGCGATAGAATATGTCAGGATAGACCGAGAAAACGTTGGTCGTTGTCGTCCCGTTGATATTGACGGTATTGTAAAGGTTGTAGTCTCGCATATCGACGTCCGAGTACAAATACTTCGTGTATGTCTCGCCGCCCGACCCGGTAAAAATGAGCGCTGCGTAGGGGCCTCCGTCCTCGCCCCATATCGTGTTGATCAATGTGTAGACATTCGTGACGCCATACGTGTTTACGTTGATCGTGATGCTCGCCGAGCCGCTTCCGGTGTTGGCGATAAAGCCGCTCCAGGCTTGATCGCCTGCGGCGTTCGACGTGATGTCGAACGGGACGCCCCCGAGGCTCGTCTGGCCCGTTGGGGCCCCGGGGAGATACACGCCCGAGGGCTGGCCGTGCCCGGGGCTCTCGGTCCCCGACCAGGTCCAATTCGCCTGGCTCGAAAAATCAACCGGCGAGAACGTGTCCGCCAATGCCCGCGTAACCGGGCCACCGAGCACCGTCCCCGCCAAAACCACCGCGAACAAACCGCGCATCGTCATCTGAGACATTGTCCTTTCATCAAGCAAGTGATATTCCGAGTATTCCTATCCGCATCTCCGCCAAAAACACCAGACGTGCGCAGCAACCCACCACAAAAACACTCAAGGGAAACCAGACCCAGCCGAGAATCGCGCGCAGCGACAAGCCCTTACGTGGAGTCCTATATTTTCTATTGTGCGCCAATCCTACAAATTCGGCTACGGACAACCTGTGGAAGTTCTGTGGAGGGTTTGTGGAAGGTCTGTGGAAGGTTGGCATGAAATCTCGCGAAACTACGCTCACAAGGGTGGGCTACTGACTGCCAAAAGGATTAGGGCAGCGGTTCATGGTGGCCAGCAGCTCAATTTGCTGCGAAACCCTGCTGACGGCACCGCCGCCCGCAGGCAAGTAGGCGCATGGCACCGCCGGCCCGTCCTTCAGCCGGCGCTGGCAGCGGCTGCGTCAGAGCGGGGCTTCATGTGCGGGTCGCTTGAGGCATGGTTCAGGCCGCTCGCCTGGATTGACGCAGGGAAATCGCCCACGTGATCTGCGGGCGAAGGCCAGCGAACGGCACGTGCTTTGCTGACGCACGGACATTCGCTTCGATGAGTAGCCACGCTGCGCGGAGACGCTTGGCCGCGCATAGGGGCGTGGCTGCCGTAAAGATGGCAGCGGTGACGCGAAGGACTGGCCTGGACCACGGTAAAGGTGGCGGCAGCGCATACCCGGAAGGCAAGCGCTCGCCACCGGCCCTACGCGCCGCCCATGACCATTGTCCTTCGCGCGTTAGAAGCCCACCCATCCTGCTAAGCCGTGGTCGGGCCTGCGGGGCACTTGGCCGCGCATACCGCAGATCGGATCACACGGTATTTAGGCTTGGGTAGGACTGGCTAGAGTAAAGAGGGTGGCGGAGGCGCATGAGAGTGTGGCCACGGTACTTGAAAGCGGCAGGCCAACAAGCAAGGCCATTTTTCGCCACGCCCATTGCAAATTCGTGCGGAAATTCGGCCTCTGCCTATGGAATCACGCCGGGCCGAGGGTACAATTATTAACCGGCCGCTGAGTAGGACGGCCTTCCCAGGCGGTCTTGGACCGACGGGCTGGAAAGCCCGTCCTACTCACATGGTCGGGCCGACCTACTCGATATTCTCGCCAAGCTTCGAATCATTGGAGGTTGAGGGTTTCTTACAAGGAAAAATGAGGTCCTTCGATGTTCATCCTGCGTAATGTGGCGTGGACCACACTAGTGCTGCTGGCGACCGTGGCCCTAAACTCAGGTCATGTGGCCCGCGGCGACGAGAAGCCGCTCACCATGCGCGACATCGTACGCATGCGGCACGATCGCCTGACACCGGACAAAATTGTGGAAAAGGCGTCGGAACAGGGAGTCGGCTTCACCGTCACGCTGGGCGTGGAAAAACAGCTCGCCCGGCTGGGATTTACGCCGAAGCAGATCGACGCCATCAAGCAGGCCGCCACCCCCAGTCCGAAGGACCAGGAAGACGGCAATGCCGAAAAGCCCGCGGCGATCGTCCCCGGCCAAGGGCTGAAGTCCAGCGATACCCAGCGCGAGCGGATCCTCGAACAAGTCACGAAGATCACGAAGCTCAGCGGCGCTAATGTTCAGCCGGTGGCCACGAGACACGTCACCTTGTGGGCGGCCAACGACGATCGGGCCGCTTTTCTGCCCGACATCCGCAAGATCGAAAAGTACCTCGAAGCCAAGTGTGCGGAACCGTTGCGGTCCGGACTGGACAAACGGGCCGCCCATCTCGTGCTTTTGAAGACTCATCGCGACTTCGAGAAATGGGTCAAGGCCATGTTCGGGGTCATGCCGGAGGAGTTCGAAGAACGGCCCGACATCGGCGGCGGCGCCGCCGCTTTGAAGGCCTCGTACCTGAAGTGCTCGTCCTTTTGTTGGCACAATTTCGCGGTCATTTGCACGGAAGGGCAGCAAGACGAGTGGCTGCATCGCTTGGCGGTCGCGGACGTGGGATTCATGAATTTCGCGCAGCAGGTCGAGCCCCAGCGGCACGATCCGCTATCGACCGGGTTTGCCAACGGATGCGAGTCGCTGGTGATCGGCGGGCCGCCACAGTTCATGCTCTTCAACAGCAGCAGCTATCATAACGGCGACCTGAGCAACGGCCCGCCCGCGTGGCTGCGCCTGGTGCAGGAGCGGATGCGGACGAAGAAGGAATCCGCCGCGCGGGGGCTGTTGGGCATGGATTCGACGAACATGCTCTTGCCCCATTATGCCGAGGCCTGGACCTTGGTCGGCCTCTTGGCCAAGCAGCCGGAGAAGTTCGCCAAGCTGCTCCTGGCCCTGCGCGAAGAGAAAGACCCGCTCAAGGCGATCGAGCAGGTCTACGGCTGGGATGAAAAGAAACTGGACGCCGAGTGGCGTAAGGACGTGCTGGGACAGCGGTGAAATCGAAATCTCGGACAGAAACATGGAGAGCAGAAAAATGCTGGTGTAGGCGGGGTCGATCAAAAGGCAGCTAGAGCATCAGCTTCGTCTTCTTTGATGTCGAAAAAGCGGTCGAACTTGAGGATGGTAAAGACCTTGTAAACATCCGGCACCGTATTGGAGAGTTTCAGCGTACCGCCCTGGGCATTTACCTTCCGCGCCAGGGCGAACAGTTTGCCGAATGCTGCGGCGGTGAGGAATTCGACCAGCGACAAATTCAAGAGCAGCTTCTGGCGTCTGTCGTTCTCCACCAGACCGTACAACTCGTTGCCGAGATCGTCGATGTCTTCGGCAATACGGGGATTGCGGAAGCGCACGACCGTCACGTCGCCAACCTCCGTTATGTCGAAATGTTTGTATGCGGGCATCGACAAACGCTCCAATCTTAGACTATCGTACCGAACCGGTTTGGTGGTATCAAGCCGCTTATGGAGGCGCGAAGGTCAGCGCCGGTCGCATCAGCCAACGCGCCGCCTGCTTGCCTTACGCGCCACCCGTTGCCTTATGCGCTTCCCGTTGTCCCAACGCGCTTCCGGTTGCCCTACGCGCTGACCAGGACCGCTGATACCGTGGCCTTCTTGGACGCTCGCCAGGGGGCCTGCCGATGCTCCAAGGCGCCGAAGTGGTCCTGCGGCGAGAAGGCCGAGAGGAGGGCGGTGGTGCGATCAGGAGGGCGATTGGACGCAGGCAAAGAGTGGTCGACGAATGCCGCCAGGGCGAATTTACCGGTCGACCGGTAAATTCGCGGCAGGGCCAGAGGCTCACCGATCTCGACGACTAGACACGGCGTCCGCGCAGCGGCTCGCCGGTCAGGCAGTGCTGGCCGCGCGTGGAGCGTTTTCGAGTCGGAGTAGGCCATCGGGGCGATCAATCATCGGGGTGCCAGTGGGGATCAAGGCTCTTGCCATGCCCGCGGTGGCACGTACCGTAGCCTGTCGTGGATACGGACCAGTGGACCGAACAGCAGAACTTCCGACAATCCGCACAGAAGCCAGCGCCATCATAGAATTCTGCGGCCACGATGGTTGACGCATCGGCTGCGCCTGAGGAAGCCTCGACGATACGGCTTGCACATCCAGCATCAATCGGATCCCCCACCCATCCGTTGCTCCCTCCTGGGCCACCGTACAGGAGATAGTAGGTTCAGCGATTTTCGGGAAATCGGACCAGAGCTTTTTCTGGCCGGGTGTGAAATCGTCTGCGATCTCACCCAATCGCACAAGACCAAAGCCCGGCGGGCCAGCGCCTCCATTTCCAACGTGAAGCAGGAACGCGCGATACTCCTCGGGAATGCGAACGCCATGTTTGCGTTCAAAGTCAGCGATTGAAGATTCGTGCAAGCAGGGATTGAGCCACTTGCCCTGTTCGCGGACCTTCCTCTGAATGCGACTCAGTTGTTCTTCCATTCAAGCTCTCTTAATGGGCAACGTGAGGCATGCCCAACGCTGCCCCGACCCGGAGCGCACAGCGTCGAACCATCTCTCATTCTACCGCGCCGGCGAGTCGCTGCGCCACAAGGGGGGCGTGTCCGGGGCAGCCGCGCACGCCTCTCCACCAGCCCCGCCCACTTGCGGCCCGACCTCGAGGCGATGTACAATTATCGCACGGAACAATTATTGCGAGGGCAAGACATGCGATATTTCTGCATAATGGCGTTTGCCAGTCTGGTCCTGGCTTGCTGGAGCCCGGTCGCCGCAATCGCCAACAATCCCGTCGACGCCGTGAAGGATGCAATACTGGCCGAACTGCTCAAGAGGGTCGAGCAGTCGGGACCGGACGAGGCGGGCACGCGCCGCGCACAGGTGGCGCTTACGAACATGGGTTGGCTCGGACCTCGTGTGCAGGCCGCGGAAAGCATTTTGCTGGGCGAACTTGCTGGAAGTCGCGGTGACGCGCTCGCTGGCAGCATCGCGCACGTGCTGGTGATCATCGGACCGCACGAGCGCAGGGTAGTGGAATCGCTGGCCGCGGAAGGCAGGATTTCCAAATCGCGGGCAACGGCGGTGTACCACGTATTCGCAAACGTGGACCTTGCTCGTAGCGGTTGGACACCTTCACAGGCGCCGGGCTCTAACGAGCTCCGCGTTGGTGCTCGCAATGCCCGGCGCACGGCGCCTTCGCAGCCGTGGCAGCCGAGGGTCAATTTGCAGGTCCTGAAAAATCATCATGTGCTCCAAGTCGACGACGTGCGGCGGGCCTTGGACGACGATAATGCGTCGATCAATGCCATCGCGATAGATTTCCTTCAAGACGCAAATCTATCGCAGAGCGACTGGTCAACGCTCGCTCCATTCTTGCTTGACACGGAAAAACCGGTGGTGCGGCCGTCGCTCTCCCAGGTCCTTCGGGACCACGGCCATAACCCGCCCAGCGTCGAGTCGGTGATCATGGCGTCGTACAATGACAAGCAACTGAGGCAAGCCGTCCAGCACTACCTGGCTCGCACGAAACTGGAACGGGATTCCTCGGTCCAGACAGTTCTCAAGGACCTATCGAATCCGCAGGCAACCGAGCGCCGCGCCGCCGCCGACATACTGGCACAATCCCGGACCAGTCAGATGCAAGTCCTGCAGGCGCTTGCCGTAACGGAAGGGACCGACCCGGCCGCGGGCGTGCGGGAGGCGGCGTTCCAAACTTGGAATAAGCTTTTGAAGGACGCTGCCACGGTCCCCGCCCACTCTTCTGCCCAGACCGAGGAGCGACATGCAAAAGTCTTCCCGACTGTAGCTGGAATCCTGCGCGACGGGCGCACGTCGGAGCGCCTGCGCTTTGCAGCAATGTCTTATCTCCTGGCGATGCGGGTGGACATCCTCGACCTCCTGGACCTTTACCTCGCGGGACTCCTGCGCCCGCAGGGCTCTGAGGAATGTTCGCTCGGAGAGGCCGGCGTGCGCCGCGCCCTGCAGAGTGATCGGCCGTCCGTGGGCAACGTGCTCTGGAAGGCGCTGCACGATTCGAATAAAGAGGCGATCGCCAACCTGGAGCGTGTTCTCAGGGAAGATCCCGCGGGCTTACGGGTTTGGGCCGTCGCACTGGCCAAAGGCGCCAGCGCTGAACGCAAGCGAACTCTACAAGTTGTCGGCAATCGCGACTACCGGACCAAGGTCGTTCCTCCGCTGTCCTATGGTTTCATTCCCACGACAGATCCGAGGGGCCGCCCTCGTCCAGCGCTCTGTCCTCCGTTGCCGAATCCCTTCGGCGGCGAGACACTCGGCAAGGACCTGATTTGCGCGGTCGTGGATTGTGCCGCCGATGCGGACCCCGACGTTCGCGTCGAGGCGGTGCGGACTCTGGCATCGCTCGTCGGCGAGGGGCTTCGCCATTCATATTCCCGCGCCGATCCGGCGACTGAGGCGCAGGCGCGGGAGGTGGTGGTTGCCGCAATCGACGATTCCGATGCGGGGGTGCGCGAGGCGGCGTTGTCGTGCCTGGTTCAACCGGACGGGGGTGCGCTCTGCGGCCGCGCAGCCGTCGCCTTGGCGCAGCGCGTCCAGACTGAGGAAGGCCGCAGGATGGCCTTGGCGTGGGCCGCGCTTGCCGAGGCAAGCTGCCGCAGCGATCGGCGGTCTTTTGAAACCCTGCCCGGTTTCAAGGCAACCTTGGGCGATGCCGTGTGGGACAAGGACGCCAGGATCCGAGAGCCCGCGCGGAAAATCTGGGCGCAAGTGTACTTCCGAGAAGAACTTCCGTCGCCGCCGGGCTGGTGGTTCGTCCGCCTGCTCGCCGCGCTGACGGGCATTTCCTGCCTCGCGCTGGCGGCCCTTGCAGGCTGGGGCGCCGCTCGACTGCACCAGCCGTGCCTCGCCGCGGGGCCGCGCCAACGCGCACTGGCGGCCGCGGGCAGAACCGCCTGCGGCACAGGGGCGATACTCGCGGTCGGAGGCCTGACAATAATGGGTTTGGCGGCCTGGGAATCGCAGGGACGCATCGGTTCGGCGCTCGGCGTCCTCGGGCTGCTGATCGTGCTCGCCACGCTCTTGGATGGATTGGCGTTCATTGCCTGGGGGCTGCAAGTGCGATCTGGCCGGACGCTTGACGTTGTGTTGGTTACGGTCCTTGCCTGCGGTTCGACGCTGTATTGTGGCTTGTCGTGCGCCACTCGATTGCTGACCTGCGCGACGGCCGGCTTTCGGTTGGCCGAACAGGGGATTATAGGCTACTTGATTATCGACGGCACGGTCGCAGTGGGCGGCATTTGCGTGCTCGTCAACATACTGCGTGCTTGGTCCACCCACAGGACAGAGTAAGCGGGAATTGGCGTAGCAATAACTCCTGCTTGCCTGCCGACGGGTTATTTGCTCAACGCCGCCCCACCACGGAGCGCCCAGCGTCGAGCCACTTCTCATTCTACTGCGGCGCGGTGGGCTGCGACACAAGGGGCCATAGACGGCAAGCCCAGCACCCAAACCCGCCTCAGCGGCAACCTTCGTGCGGCGGGCAAGATGGCAGGAACGCGGGCGTGTGTCGTGGCAGTGCTCAGAGGCCCATTCTGGTAGGGCTGCTCGTGGCGCGGTACAATGGCCGGCATGGATACGCCCGAGAAACGCCGCTGGTATTGCCCTGGCCCCGCCTGGCTGGTCTACGGCTCGCTGGCGGTGACGGGCTTGTTGTTCCTGTCGGAGCAATGGCGGTGGTTCCCGTTCAACGAGCACAAGGGCTGGACGGTGCTTGTGGCGGTCGCTGGCGTGGGCGTGGTGCTGCTGGCGATGCTGCTTTGGTGGCTCGTCGCCGTGGTCTTTCGACGGCGGTTTCAATTCGGGATTCGCACGCTGCTGGTGCTGACCGTGGCGGTGGCCTTGCCGTGCAGTTGGCTGGCGGTGGAGATGAAGAAGGCGACGGAGCAGAAGGCGGTGGTTGTGGCGATTGCGAAACATGTTAGAGCTGTGGGAAGCGCGTACGATTATGAATTCGACGCGTCGGGAAACTACTTGCCAAACGCAAGACCACCAGCGCCAGTCTGGTTGCAAAGCCTGCTGGGGGATGATTTCTTTGGGCAAGTTGCATCTTTGACATTCTGGGGCCCCCAACTCACCAATGCTGACCTGGAGCATCTCAAGACGCTGAACACACTTCGACTTCTTTACCTTTACACTACCGATGCCACTGACGCTGGGCTCGAACATCTTAAGGTGCTAGACCAACTTCAGTATCTGCATATTGAAGCAGCGCAAATCACGGACGCCGGTGTCGAGAAACTCCAGCAGGCGCTGCCGAAGTGCAGGATCTTACACTTCCAATGACTCGACCGCCGGCGTCCATCCATCCTCGGCTCTCACTCGCGTTTGCGGGTATGAAAGCCCTTGCAACCGGCCGCACGAACCGCTCGCGAGAGCGGGTGCAGCAGAATGCAAGGCTGATCGTTGGGCGGCGGTGCCCGGTGGTGCGAGTCGAGCCATGCCTAGGCCTCCGCCAACGATAGCCGAACGGGGCCAGCAGCAACCAGTTGCCGACGCCCTCATTTGCAGTCCGCCCACGTCCTGCCCGCCTTTACTTCGACCTTCAGGGGCACCATGAAGCGAGCGGGCACGGCAAAGTCACCGGCGAGCGGTTGGGGATTGAATACTTTGCACTGCCTCCGAGAACGCGTGCATGCAACCTGACCAGAGGCGAGATACCGACCCTTGTTCGTCATGCTCCAGTTTGAGAATGATGCCCATAAGACAGATTGCGGCACATAGCACTATCGTGCGGCACGTTGAATGTATTGCTTTTCCCCTGGGGACTTCCGTCTTATGACACCGCACGTACCATTCCATCCACATCGCTTTTATGCGAGACCACTTGCAGTGCTCGGGCCACGTTGGTCTCTTGTTCCATTCGCTAAGGCCCATTTGCGCTGGCTTCTGTGTCGAAAGGCCGGTCGCTGCCAAAGCAATAGCTCCGGCGATCAACAGGAAGACAATCGCGGTAGTTGACATCGACTTTGGCTCCTTGGCTTCGACGTTTTGACCAGAGTAGAGAATCTAAAGACGGGAAAAAGGCAACGGATCGCAACCAATCTTGGTGTCAGCCGGGAAACCGCGGTAGGTCGTTCCCGTTACACATGACCGTACCTTTCCTGCGACTGCTGGCAAAATGGATTCACTGCTTAAACATAGGACAAAACTGACGGTGGGGACTCCGTTCGAGTCGGGCCAAGCAAGCGCGGGGGGGGATGTTAAGCGGAACAACCACTACAATCCTCATGGCTGGCTGGGCAGTGGGCTTCGATTTACGTTCGCAAGTACGGCACAAAGGCCGATCGCAAGTACCTGGAGAAGATCATTCATGATCAAGAGTCGGCGACGCCGCAAAACGGCGTTCCCCGCACGTTCGACAACGGCGCAAACGAATTCACCTATATGGGAAAGTTCGTAGGTCCGCATCACGCGTACACCGGATGTTGACGACGCCCTCATTTGCACTCCGCCCACGTCCTGCCGGTCTTCGTCTTCACCTTGAGCGGCAGGCTGAAGCCGGAAGGCGTGGTTTCCATCGCCGCGACGACGACCTGCCGGGTCTCCTCGACCGGCTTCCGGAATTCGCGTCGATTGAGTTTCGAAGCCTCAACCGACCGCGTTCGTTAGAATTTGGCTGCTGCGCGCCATCATGCTGGACCAGCCGCCGCCGAGGGATATAATTAGTGCCAACCGTACTTGTAAAGTCCGTGCCGTCGAGTCTTTCCCGCACACTTTGCTTTCGCGACCGAGGACAAAATCCCTGTGGAGCCAGAACCGCACGAGGAATCGTCTTTCACGCCGTTGTCGCAGGTCCAGCGGATCGATCAGGTTTGCGACCAGTTCGAGGCCGCTTGGAAGGCCGGGCCACGCCCGAGATTCGACGATTTCCTGGCCGAAGTCCCGCCCGCCCATGGGCCTGACCTGCTCCGCGAACTGCTGATTCTCGATCTCGACTATCGTAGACAGCTTGGGGAAAGCCCGACGCTGGAGCAGTACCGCTCAGAATATCCGGCACTCGAACTCGATCGGTTCGCTGAGCTGTTTACCGAGAGACCACAGCCGGCATCATCGAGCCCTGCGGAAACGACGCTCCAGTTCACCCTGTCCGAAACGGAGACGCCCCTCGGTCAGCCCTCTCGTATTCGCTACATGGGCGACTATGAATTGCTCGCCGAGATCGCCCACGGCGGCATGGGCGTGGTCTATAAGGCCCGCCAAGTGTCGCTCAACCGCGTGGTGGCGGTGAAGATGATCCTTGCCGGACAGCTTGCCACGAAGGCCGACCACGATCGCTTCCATGCCGAGGCCCAAGCCGCGGCCCTGCTCGACCATCCCAACATCGTGCCGGTTTTCGAGGTCGGCGAGCACGAGGGACAACACTACTTCTCGATGGGCTATGTCGATGGTCAGAGCCTCTCGGCGCGTTTAGCCGAAGGACCGCTGCCGCCGAAGGATGCGACGGAACTGGTGGCCGTGGTGGCGGAGGCGGTCGAATATGCCCATCGGCTGGGGGTCATCCATCGTGACATCAAGCCCTCGAACATCCTCATCGATTGCAACGGCCGCCCGCGGGTGACCGATTTCGGTCTGGCCAAGCGGGTCGGCAGCGACTTGACGATGACGGGACAGGTCTTGGGCACGCCCAGCTACATGCCGCCCGAGCAGGCGGCCGGGCAGATCAATGCCGTAGGTCCAGCGGCCGACGTCTATGCCCTGGGCGCAACGCTCTATGCGGCGCTGACGGGCCGACCGCCCTTCCAGGCTGCCACGCCGCTGGAAACCCTGAAGCAGGTGATCGAGCGCGAGCCGGTGCCTTTGCGGCAGCTCAACGCGGCCGTGCCGCGCGACCTGGAAACCATCGTGCTGAAGTGCCTGGAGAAATCGGTCCCGCGGCGATATGCGACCGCCCAGGCCGTGGCCGATGAACTGCGGCGTTATCTGGAAGGTCGGCCGATCGTCGCCCGCCCGGTGGGGCGATGGGAACGTGCCTGGCGGTGGTGCCGGCGGCAGCCGGTCGTGGCCGGGTTGACGGCGGCCGCCGTGTTGCTGATGGTACTGGTTGCCGTGGCCAGCACGGTTGGCTACGTGAGCACTTCGCGGGCATTGCGCCGGGTCGAAGATGCGCAGCGGGAACGTGCCTTGGCGCAAGTCGATGCTTTGCGGAGGGCGGAAATCTCTCAGGTGCCCTACCTGATCGAGGGCCTGAAGCCCTTCCGCGCGGAGATCGAGCCGCAACTCCGCCAGTCACTCCAGCAGCCAGATTTGGACGAGAAGGAACGGCTGCGGCTGAGCCTGGCGATGGTTGCGGAGGACGCGGGGAAGGTGCCTTACCTCTACGATCGGCTGCTGATTGCCGAGCCAGCAGAATTGCTCGTGATTCGCGATGCGCTGCTGCCGTACCGCGACGAATTGGTGGCCCGCTTGTGGCGGGCTGCCGGGGATTCGGCGGCGGACAAAGACCGCCGCTTCCGCGCGGCCTGCGCCTTGGCGGCGTATGCGCCCGATGATCAGCGGTGGAAAAAGGTTGGCGTCGAAGTGCCGGCGAAACTGATTACCGAGAACTCGCTCGTGCTTGGCAAATGGATTGATGACTTGCGTCCTGTTTCTGCGTTCCTGGCGGCGCCGCTTGCCGACATTATCCAAGATGAAACGATCAACGAAACGAGGAGGATTACTGCCTGCGAGGTTGTGGCCGCTTTTGCGGCGGATGATCCCGGCCAATTTCAGGAGTTAGAGAAGCGGTTGGCAATGCCAATGCCCGGCACCGCTAACGATGAACAGAAGATCCGATTGGCAAAACAGCAAGCGAATGTTGCAGCGGCTCTACTGCGCATGAACCAATATGGAAAAATGCGAGAAGTCCTGAAGCAAAAGGAAGACCCTTCGGCACGAAGTTACCTGATCCATCGTTTACGCCCGTGGGAAATCGACCCCAAGGTTATCTGGAAACGGTTGGAGACGGAGAAGGACGTCTCGATCCGCAGAGCTTTGGCGCTCGGCCTGGGTGAAATGGACCCGGGCCAACTAGCGCCTGCTGAACGAGAATCCGTGATTTCGCAGTTGGTCCAATGGTATCGCAATGACCCCGATCCTGGCATGCACGGCGCCACAGAATGGCTGCTGCGTCATTGGAACCAGGAGGCAAGGATTGCTGCGGTCACAAAGGAGTTGCCAACGGGAAAGGTGGTAGGAAATCGACTTTGGTATACGACCGGCCAAGGGCAGACGATGGTGGTGGTTCCCGGCCCCGTGGAATTTCTTATGGGTTCACCGCCCGCCGAATCGCAAAGGTCGGCTGACGAGAAATTGCACCTGACGCGGATCGGACGCACGTTTGCCGTCGCTGCGAAGGCGGTGACGTTTGAACAGTTCTTGCGTTTTCGAAAGAGCTTCAATTGCGATCGGCAGTACGCACCAACCGGCGATTGCCCGTCTAATTTTGTAATATGGTATGAGGCGGCAGAATACTGCAATTGGCTGAGCGAACAGGAGAAACTACCGCCGAATGAGTGGTGTTACGAGCGGAACTTTGATGGCAAATTTGCGGCAGGCATGAAGCTGGCTCCGAACCACCTGAAGCGCACCGGTTATCGCCTGCCCACCGAGGCAGAATGGGAATATGCGTGCCGTGCGAGAACCGCGACGAGATGGTACTGTGGCCAATCCGAGGAATTACTGGCAATGTATGGTTGGTACTCGAAGAACTCTAGCTGCAGAACGTGGCCGGTAGGGAGCTTGAAACCCAACGAATTCGGGTTGTTCGATATGCACGGGAACCTGTGGGCATGGTGCCACGATAGCCCTCGCTCTTACGACTCAGGACAAAGTGGCAAGGCTGCCGAGGATAGCAATGATAGCTCCGTTATCACCGACGCGAGCGACGTTGTTTTTCGGGGCGGAGGGTTTGGCAATCTGCCCAGGAACCTCCGCTCAGCCGACCGGCGCGGGAGCCGACCCAGGTTCCGAAACAACGATGTCGGTTTCCGCGTGGCGCGGACCATGCCCTGAGCCCATCACGGATTCTCGCCCCAGATGCGGCGGATGACCTGCCGCTTGCGTTCCACCGCTCGCTCGCTGCAGCCGAGCTGCCGGGCGATCTCGGCCTTTTCGCGGCCTCCCAGCTTGCCCTGGGCGACTTGCTTTTGCACGGGGTCGAGTTGCTCGACTGTCCATCGCGGATAGTCGCTGGGAGGCATGCAGGGCAGAAGCGGCAGCTCGATCCAGGACGCGGCCAACTCCGTGCAATCGCGTCTGCAACCAGTTGACGCCGCCCTCATTTGGGTCGGGGTCAGGCTTACGCTGCGTACTTTATAAGGTAAAGTACACAGCGTAAGCCGACCCCGCGACGAGACCCCCCGACGTACGTTTGGATATCGGCAGGTGGCTTGACGATCCATGCCTCGCCATCAGGCAAGGGATTTCTCCGCAGACCACGTTCGAGTTTGAGGTAGAGTTGGAGCGACTTTTTCGGGAGATTGGCTGTGGTTGACACCGTCAACGCCCGGTGGATTCTAAGAAATCAGTGTGCCCACCTTTCCGCCCACCGCGACTTGCCAACTGCCAGAAAATAACCTAGGGTTTCAATGCCGTTGCGATGCAGCTTACCGTTTGGTTAGCTGGCGACGGACATAGCCACGCAAGCCTCACACTCGTCTTGACTACGCGCGGCTCGACCCGACTTATCTGCACTGTCTCCTCCGCACCGTTCGGCACGCGGAAAAACGATCGTCTAACGTCCCGCTTGTCTCTGCGCACATTGCCCAGGAGCCATGCCATGACTACGCGCTTTTCGAAGTCTCGCGCCTCGCGTTTCACCAATAAAGCAGCCGCCCGCAAGCGCGCGTTGTGCTGCGAATGGCTCGAACCGCGGACGATGCTCAGCGCCAATCCTTTGGCGGCCCTGGGGGCGACGGCATCGGGGCCCCCGACCATCTCCCACATTACCATCAGCAACAATCTGGCGGTGTCGGGCAAGACCGCCGCCATTTCCGCCTCGGCCACCGACCCCGCCGGTGAATCCCTCACCTATACCTGGTCGGCAACGACGGTGCCCAGCGGCGGCAGCGTGTCGTTCAGCAGCAACGGCACCACCGCCGCCGCCAGCAGCGTGGCCACCTTCAACGAAGCGGGCGTTTATGACCTGACGGTGACCGTTGTCGACACGGCGAAACTCTCGTCGAGCAGCACCGTGGCGGTCGACGTGAATCAAACGCTCAGCAGCCTTTGCGTGAGCAACGCCAGCACGAAAACTGTCGTTAGTTCCAACACCCCGGTCACCATCAGCGGAACCAGCGAAGCGCTAGCGGTGCAGGGACTCGACCAATTCGGCAACGTGTTGACCACGCAGCCGACCCTCACCTGGTCGGCCACCACGGTTCCCAGCGGCGCACAGCAGCCGGGCTTCAGCATCAACGGCAAGACCGTGACCGTTACGTTCCACAAGGCCGGCAACTACCTGCTGCTGGCGACTGCCAACGACGGCGAGGGGCACACCGCCACCGCCTCGCAGACGGTGATCGTGGACCAGGCGGCGACGGGTATCGGCTCGGGCGCGGCCGCCACGGTGACGGTCAACGCCACCAGCCAGCAGTTTACCGATCCGGCGGTTCTCGACCAGTTCGGCACCGCCATGGCGACTCAGCCCGGCTACACCTGGGTGGCCAGCCTCTACCCCGGCGGCGCCACGGTACCCACTTTCAGCACCAGCGGCACGACCACCACCGCCGCTTTCCACAAGGCAGGCACCTACTATCTGAAGGCCTCCGTAAACGGCGTCAGCACTCTCGGGTTCAATACCACGGTCACCGTGAACCCGGTGGCTACCAATGTGGTGATCCCGGCCACGACGGTGACAATCAATGGCAAGAGCCAGCAGTTCAGCAATCCGGCGGTTCTCGACCAGTTCGGCGTAGGCATGGCGATTCAGCCCAGTCTTACCTGGGTGGCGACCACGCTTCCCGGCGGCGCGCAAACGCCGGCCTTTAACACCAGTAGCACAGGCACCACAGTAACTTTCACCAAGGCCGGCAGCTACGGTCTGAAGGCCTATGTCACCAACGCCAGCACGGTCGCGTGGAACATCACGGCAACGGTGAACCAGCTAGCGACGAGTTTAGCCTCGGTCCCGGCCACCACGGTGACCGTCACCGGCACCAGTCAGCAGATTAGCGATCCGGTGGTCGACGACCAGTTCGGCAACGCGATGGCCACTCAGCCCGCTTACGGCTGGTACGCCACCGCGTGCCCCAACGGCGCCACGGTGCCGGCCTTCAGCACCAGCGGCGCCACGACCACGGTGGTTTTCAGCAAGGCCGGCGCCTACGGTCTGAAAGCCTACGTGACCAGCGCCAGCACTCTTACTTTCAGCACCACGGCAAACGTGACGCAGACGTTTTCGGGCATCGCCGTATCGCCGGCCTTGGCCGCTATCGTGCCCGGAGGCACCCTGCAATTCACCGCGCAGGAAGTGGACCAATTCTACAACGCCCTGACGACGCAGCCCGCGTTCACCTGGTCGGCCAGTGTGGGCACGATCACCACGGCGGGGCTTTACACCGCGCCCGGCACCAGCGGCACCGCCACGATTACGGCCAAGACCGGCACGCAGAGTGCCAGCGCCAGCGTGAGCATCAACGGCTCGAACTCGTTGGGGCTCGTGGACCAGACGCTGGCAAACCTCGTGCTGACCCTGGACGCCGACGGCTCGATCAACCGGCTGGACATGATGCAGATTCTCCGCAGCGTGGTGGCCAACGGCTCGCAACTGAGTGCGACCGACCTGACCGACCTGCGGACCATTGACACCACCGACGCCGCGAAGTTGAACATCCCCGGCTACGTGCAAGTGCTGGCCGGCGACGTGCTCAACAGCAACCCGGCCAACCTCAACTACCAAGGTGCGGCCCTGGGAAACCTCGTGGCCGGCAGCAGCGCCGCGCAGGTCGACGATCTGGTGAACAAGTGGTTTATGGGCACCGACCTGCCCAACTCGGGCAATTCCCTGTTCGTCTACGAACCGGCCTCGGGCACGTTATTCGGCCCCAGTGGCAAGCCGGCGATCGCCGACGAATTTCAGGGCGCGCTGGGTGACTGCTACTTTATTTCCTCGCTGGGGACCATTGCCCAGAGCAATCCCACCGCCATCGAGAACATGTTCATCAATAACGGCGACGGCACGTATACGGTGCGTTTCTACACTGGCACGTACGGCATCTCGACCAACAGCAACGGCAGCACCAGCGACGGCTTTATCAACGGCGTCGGCACGGCCGACTATGTGACCGTCAACAACATGCTGCCCACCTACAACGGACGGCTTGTGTTCGCCGATTACGGAAACAGCTACACCGCCGCCAACGACCTGTGGATCCCCCTGGCCGAAAAGGCCTATGCGCAGTGGAACGAGACCGGCAAGGAAGGACGCGACGGCGTCAACGGCTACGCCGACATCCAGGGCGGATGGATGGCCACGGTCGACGCACAAGCGCTCGGTTACAATGCCACCGACTACTCGTTGACGACCGGCAACCAACAATACATCGTCGCCGCGCTGGCCGCCGACGAGGCGGTGACGGCCGGCACCCTCAGTTCGTCGAATTCGAACGACACGCTCCCCTACGGACTATACGGCTGCCACGCCTACGGGATCACCGGCTACACGGCGTCGAACCAGATCTTTACGTTCTACAATCCGTGGGGATTCGATCAGCCACCGGCGGGACTCACCTGGGCGGAGGTCATGGTGAGCACCGACGTGGTTACGGTCGTAAACACGTCGGGCTCAACGCCCATCAGCGGCTCCGTGGGCAAGCCGGCTTCGGTCGCGGGATGGCTGCCCGCTTCTGTGTCGGCCGCATCGCAACCGGCAGTCTCCAGCGCAGCGGATTCCGACAGCGAACACCTTCCGAATGTCGCCGATAGCGATGCGTCTGCTTCGCATCTGGCCGCTGCCCGCAGCACTTCGCCTTCTGCCGCGGCGGATGCGACGCGCAGCCTGTTTCAGCGCTGGGAGGGCAACGCGAAGCCCGCCGCTCATTCCCAGGCCCGCGGCGGCGCCCAAACGTCCGAACAGCTTGCCGCACCTTCGGTCGATGAGCTGTTTGGGAACATCGACCGCATCTTGGAACGTGCTTTCGTCTGATCCGCAGCAAGGAGTTTCTTCTGCCGGGCCTCTCGCTCCTGATCGGCCGCAGGCCGGGGCTCGGTGGCCGCGGCATTGGCCGGTGACATCTTGGGAAGCTTAGGCCTTGGTGGTCCTGGGTCTGCACCCGTTGGGCTTTTGCGTGGCTCTCGCCTGTTCACCCTGCAAATGCGGCTCGATCGCGTTGAAAACCTCATTTCCCACGACTTTCCGGTGCTTTGGACGACAAGATGGCAATCTGGGAGTAGCAGGGGCTGCCGGAGGGGTTCCGTGGTGGGGCGCGGGCGGCGGTTGTCGGAAAAAGAACGTAATTTGGGACGCAGGCGCGGAGGCTTGAGCGCAGCTTGCCGACAGGCTACACTCGATCGAGCACTACAAGAGTCATCCGTGGCTGCGTTCATGGCCTTTTCCTGCCGAGTCTCCGAGCGACTTTAGGTACGCTATATATCACTCTGGCGGAAACACGACGAACGACCAACGCGTTACCATGATTCATGTTGCTCGGACGCCACACCTGCGTGATATCCCGCAACCCAGTCTGACAAGAGCCAACGGAGGATCAGGATGAAAGAGTACGAGATCATCGACACCAATGCCGACAACATCGGCGCTTGCGCCCTCTGCGGCTGCAAGGACGGCAAGCACGAGGGACGTCGCCGCAAGTTGGATTGGCTCAAGAAGCGCTTCGCCGAAGGCTTGCGGTACAAGGTGCTCCGCTCACGCGAATTCGGTGATATCGGGATGATCGAGTATGCCCCTGGCAGTCATGCCTGGAGATCCATCGAGGCGGAGGGTTACCTGGTCATCCATTGCTTGCTGGTCATTGGCAAGCACAACAAGGGGAAAGGGCTCGGCGCTCTCTTGCTAGATAGTTGTTTGAGGGACGCGAAGAAGAGCAAGTACCAAGGGGTCGCGGTTGTAACCAGTTCCGATAGTCTCATGGCAGGAAGTGACTTCTTCATCAAAGCGGGTTTTGTCTCGGTGGAGAGCAGCCCTCCCTACGAGCTGCTCGCCAAGAAATTTAAGAAAGCAGCCCCAGATCCTCGGTTCGTCGTCGAAAGGGAGCGAGCATTGAAGACGTACACAATGGGCCTCACGATCCTGGCCGCCGATCAGTGCCCTTACGTTCCAAAGTGGGCGGAGGAAATTGCGGAGGCGTCCAGAGCGCTGGGGCTGGAGACGAAAGTAGTGCGCGTCAGGAGCGCCAAGCAGGCAAGGGAGCTACCAACGCCCTACGGCACATTCTGCATTGTCTACGATGGAAAACTGATTGCCGAGCGTCCGGTCAGTGCTGCGCGGTTCAGGAACATCATGAGTAAGCTGACCTAATCTCGGAAACGCCATCAAAAGGCCCGTTTTTCGAGACAGCTCAGTGGGAAGCCCTGGCGACTATACCCCGCGACGAGGATATAGGGCACCTGCGGCAACAACGAGGGAGCAATCGTCCGGTCCTTGATTTCCATGTGTACTCCCTGCCCGCGGCCGTCCGGCGTGAGCGGATACAAGGTCGCTCGGCCCAGCGTACCCCAGTCCGAGGGGAGCTTCCAGGCGCGGCGGGTCCCGTCCCAACTGAAGAAGTAGATCTTCTTCTGGCCGCTCCAGGTGTCGGGCCACATGCGGTCGTAGCCCTCGGCAAAGACCACGTCGCCTTTCCATGCCTTGAAGCCCGTGGCCAGTGAGGGCGTCGTCCACTCGGCCCGGCTGCCGTCGCTCCAGGAGGCATGGATCGCGCCGGAATCGAATCGGATGACGTTCTCGCCCGTGTGAAGCTCGATTTCGCCCGCGTCGAGTTCGTAACTACCTCTGCCTGCGTCCGGGATCGGGAGGTGGTCCAAGGTGCGGTGGCACACGCCATTCACGTAAATGCCGAGCCGCGGGTCGGCGCAACGCCCGCCCTGAAAGCACTGGATTCTCAGCGCATACTTGCCTGCCTGGGAAACGGTCACACGGGTGGTCACGGGACTTTCGATCATGAGTCGTCCGAACTGCTGCGCGGCCCTGCGGCACCAATCCGGTTCGGCAAAATCCGGCACGGAGACGGTGACGGTCCCACCCGGCCCGGACACGGTATATTTGCCCAGATGCACCGCGCCGATGCTGTCGTTCCGCTGCCGCACGCTGTGGTTGCCGATGTGATAGAGTTCCTGGATCGTGACGAGGTAAAAGTTGTTGATCAGATCGGCCCAGTCCCCGCGGAACGTGTCGCCCGTGCCGGGAATGTCGAACTCGTCGTGTACGTTTCCCTCGCGATAGGCGATCCGACAGGTGGCCAGTCCGGCCACGGCCTTGGTTCCGGGCTTGCCGGCCAGCAGCGCCGCATAGTGCGCTCGCACCTTGTCGAGCCCCGTGCGGGTCACGGCCACCGGCGATATGTTGAAAGCGCCCGGGTTGCCATAAACGTGTTGCGAGGCCAGTCGCACCCCCGCGCCCCCCGAAATCACGCTGTAGTCGTCCGCGGAAAAACCGCTGCCGTGCAGCCAGACGTAGCTCGCGCGGGGCACTCCCCGCGCATCGTTTCCAAGGAAGGGACGGTCGCCTTCCGTGCCCAGGTCCGTGCCCTTGCTGTGCAAATAATCGGCGATGGCTTGCATGCCCTGGATTTGGGTCTGCTCGCTCCCGCCCAGCGGTCCGTCGGGTGCTCCCGTGGAAAAGTTGCCTCCCGCGGCGTTCAGCACGTCGAGATAGAGCACGGGCGGAGCGAAGGGCAGACGGCCGTAGAACCCGTCGAGCATCTGCTTCGCCAAACCGCTGTCCCAGAACCGCTTGTAGTTCACCAGCGCGAAGATCTCGACCGGGTCCGGGTCGTTGGGTATCGTCTGGGGCACGTAAGGCAGGCCCTCGCGCCGATTCGTTACCTTATTCCAGTCGCGGCGGTAGATCGACTTGGTTTGAACAAGTTTCTCGAAAAATGCCCGCGACTCGGGGTAGTCGCGCAAGCCGATGTTCACGTCGGTCAGGTTGACGTGGAACCCGGTATAGACGTTCGAGTTCTTCCTCGCCCGCGCCATGAACGCGGCGAGTTTCTCGAAACTGCCCGCGCGGAACGTCACCCGATCCCAGTCCGGCCAGAGCCCGTCCCAATTCCACGGCCCGCGATGATCGTGGCCGATCAGGCCGTTGACCATGGTGATTTGCGGCACGCTCCCGTCCAACAGGTTGGCGACGATGGCGTGCCCCTCTTCAATCTGCGGCAGCACGTCTGGAGCGTCGGGGGTCGATACACGGAAAACATAAGCGCCTTTTGCTGCCCAGGCCGGCGGGTGGGCTTTTTGCGGCTGCTGTGCATGGACGGCGGCGGTGAGAAGCAAAACAATGGCGGGAAGTGCGGAAATCGGTTTCATTTTGGCTCCTGGGTAATTGTCCTACTCGAAGTCGAAGTCGCCCCGCAGTGCGGGCTACATCTTCAGATCTTCGACCTCCTCGCCCTTGGCATCCGCCGCTTCTCCTGAGGATGGCCTTCGACACACGGCTTGACGAACCGGACCGTGGCGTCGAAGGACGGGACGGCCTCCTCCTGCGGCTGGCGTGGATCCGCGTTAGAGTTCTAGCTCGGTCCCGTCAAGTCCCGGCCGGTGATTTCGCGAAAGACCTCCTTGCAATTCTCTTGCATAAGTCTCCCGATTTCGTCAATTTTTTTCATGTCGGACCGCAACCCTCTTTCGGTTTCGTCGATCAGGCGATCGACAAGTTTGGAACGGATTGCTTCCAGTTGGTCTAGTTTGCTTTGGTCCATGGTTCGGCCCTGTTTGGAGAGTGGATTAGCTTTGAGGTGTGGACTTGTTCAGGCTCACGGCGGCCCGAACGAGGGTCTTCAACGCCTCTTCGTCTACCGCCGCCGTACCGATTCTACCTGGAGCGAGTAGGAATCGCAATCGTGTCGCACCGGCGTGTCCATGCCCAAGCATCTCCTCCTGAAGATGGCCTTCGACTCTGGCTACGAAGCGGGCGTGACCCTTGATGCCCGGACTGGCCCAGACGCCGCCCATGGCTGCCAAGGCCGCCAGGTGCCGGGTTGGTCTTCTCACATCGTAATGTCAACAACAACTTTCTTCCCCTCCGGCTGGCCTCCACTGGCGGACTTCGTTTCAACGTGTAACTTCATCGGAAAAGGCGAGTCCTTTGTCTCTTCGTAAGTTATGGCAATTGTCGCCTCCGGCCCACACCCAACCTCACGCACGATCGTCTTAGTTTCTCCTTCATCGCCAACCCACTGGAACGTCTCACGTCGTGTCGGAGGAATGATAGCGCGCTCACCAAAGTCGAAGGCGAGTTTTCCAAGATTGTAGTTCTCGCGGTTGATCCTTGCCTTGTGGTCCCGGAAGTGGAGATTTATCACGACGTGAACCATTTGGCCTGAGTGTTTCTCAAATAGTTCATTCGCTAACTGCCCCAGTGACTTGTCGAGTATTTGCCGTGCCCACATAACTGCGGTTCCCAGTGAGGTCTTCGCCGTCCGTGGTGTAATTGTGCTTTGCAGCGGACGCGGTATTCCCTTCTTGTCAAACAGTTTGACATCGACGCGATTTCCTAGGCCCTTGGATATAGTCCAACGGCCTTCCTTGTTTGGTCCTGCAAAGTACGGCAGCGAATCCGTCTTTTCCATTTCATTAAGGGTTTGAAGACTGAATCCTAGAAGCTCCGCTCTGTTTCTCGCCGTTTGGGAAAAGAACCGTGCGACGATTATTACCTTGCTAACGGCGATTCCGCCATTGCTGTTGTACTTACCGATGTATTCCTCGATGCCCGTAACGTCGAGAGGTCTTGATAGGTCCCTAGCCTCTATCGCAATTGTGATGGATGATAGCCCGGCCTTATACCTAATTAGAACGTCTATCTCCCTTGCCGGACCGCCAGCCTTTGGCTTGACCATCGCGGACGGAGTGATTTCCGCTCCGACTGGTGCATAGAGCCGGTGGATCGTCTCAACTAATCGCTGAAACTCGTTGCTCCGCTGCGGCATGCTATATGGCTCCCGAGGGCTCGAAGACCTGTCACGCGACCTGCTGGTGGGGTAAGCCCGAGTGCTTTCGCCAATTCGGTGTAAACATTCGTGTTGACGGTTGCACCCGGGTCAACTATCAAGCCCGCACGTCCTAAGAGGATATCAGCAAGGCTGTTAGAATCGATCGTCTTGAATTGCATTTACATCTCCTATAGTTTGGGTTCGGCGGTTCCGCCCGCCCGGTCCGCTTTGTCACGCCGGTTGTAACACGGCAGCGACCGGCCCGGATCTTCATCTCCATCCGCGCCAGCTACATTGAACGTAGAGCCAACACGGCTTCCGCCACTTCGCGGCCCTTCTGTTCGATGATGTCGAGCAGTTCGGCCGCGTGCGAGTGTTTTCGTCGGCCTGCTTGTTCGGGTTGATGGCATTGAGGTCGTGCCCCATCTGACAGGCAACTTCCTTTTATCCTCTCTCCGCCCGCTCCAAATTCAACTTCAAGAGCCTCTCCAGCAATTCCTCGTCGCTGATGCCGGCGTCCCAGCCGTAGGCGGCAAAGACTGCGGTGTCGAGCTTCTTATGGGCGAGGTCGAGCCAAGCCGGGCGCTGGTTGTAGAGGTTCGTCAAGGTCCGCTTCTTCAAGCTCGCAGCGCAGTCGGCGTCCTTGGGCACTTCCCGTGGCCAACGTACCGTGCCAATGCCGCAGGCGTCCGGCTCGACAACGAACCGAGTCCACGGCCCATCGACCGAGCCCGGAAACTCCAAAACCTCGGCCTTCGTCCACTCAGGTGGGTTCAGCCAGCGGGATCGCCGCTCGTCCAATTCCTTTGCGGCTGTGGCGATGGCGGCTTCTTGATTGGCTGTCACGACTGGCAATGGGAACGTCTCGAAACAAGTTGTGGGTGTGTAGCGCGGCCTCGTCTCCAAGCGCGTCCCTTGGCGAAGTGCCCATATCTCGTGGGCACGCGAATGGAGCACGCCGAAGAAATAGTCGTCGCAACGTGCAAAGGCAATAAGCTGCCCGTCCACGTTGGTCTCTGGCCCGATCCACACGAAGATCCGAAACTTCGCCACGCGCGGTGTTGCAATGAATCGAGGCAGTCCGTCGATCGCCGCCCGCAAGTTGGGTGCGGTTTCACCATGAATCCACCAGCGCTCTCGTCTTCGTTGCCGGCGCATGACATCTCGCTCCGGTTTGACCCGAGCTTCGACCAACGCGTATGGGGCCTCGAACAGGGTGGCATCATTGTGGGATAGATCAACGCCGAAATCAACAATCCACATGTTGCGCGGCCGCCCCAGAACATCGCGGCCGTTGAGCCATGGCCTCACAACATCCGAGTTCGGACGATCCCCAACTGCCGGCATCTTCAACAGTTCTTGCCCCGTCTTGTCAGAGATGTCGAACGAGCCGAATTTGAAGCCACCTACAAACCCAACTCCGCTGTTTTCTGCCAGACGCTTGGCAGAAGTCAGATCGTATGCGGAAGTGAGATTCGAGTTAATCGTGGTCACGGGTCGGCCGTCCAGCAATCGATTCGTTTCATTTCCGGAGTCGAACCCTATGAGCGAGACGTGGACGTTGGCGCCCTCCAGCACCCAGTCCTTGTCGGAGACGGCAAAGAAAACAGCGCCACTGTCGTTAATCGCCTTCAGCACCTCGCGGTTTTTCCCACCGCGGATTCCTTGCGTCGCAAGGAGCCCGGCACGCTTGGTCAACCCCTTCTTGATGGCGGCTCGGGCCTTTTCAAACCAGTAACAACAAAGGTCGCTTTGGTTTGAGACTCTCCCATCGTAGAGGCCAAAAAGTGCATCAACGTACTCGTGGCCAAGTGCTGAGCGCAGTTTGCTGTAACCCAGAAACGGCGGATTCCCTACGATGATCTCGGCTTCCGGCCACTCAGGCTCCTTGGGATGCTCCGGGTCCGTCAGGTCCAGAATCGCGTCCGTTTGCTTAATCGTCTCAATGGGCGTCAGCACGGGATGGTCCGGCATTTTGAACCCGTTGAAGTGCATCCATTGCAGGTAGCCGATCCAGATCACGACTTGGGCAAGCTCCTGGGCGTAGGTGTTGATCTCCAGACCGTGAAGCTGCGTTGGGCTAACGTGGGGCACGATCGGCAGGCCGCGCATGGCCGCGTAAGCGACCACTTCCTTCTCCAGGCCCAAGAGCATGTTGATCGCGACGTAAAGGAAATTTCCAGAGCCGCACGCGGCGTCCAGGACAGTGACGTGGGCCAATCGTTCGGCGAAATCCAAGATCGCTCGATCAAAAACATTTCGCGCCCCGTCATCGGCTTTCTTACGCTGCGCCGGTTCTTCCATCTTGGATTTAACCAACCTTGGCGCTTTGGCCTTCTTCGGGGCACCGCTTCTCTTGCTCGCCTCGATCACCTTGGGCCAAAAGTCCTCCTCGCACTTTCGCTTGACCTCCGCCCATTCACGCTGCAAAGGGGCCATGAGCACGGGCCGCAACAGCGTCTCGATGTCCTGGCGGCTCGTGTAGTGCGCCCCGATCTGGCTCCGCTTGTCGGGATCGAGGGTCCGCTCGAAAAGCGTGCCGAAGATCGACGGCTCAACACTGGCCCAATCGTAGGTGTTGATGTTGGCCAGGGTGTTGATCTCCGCGGTAGTCAGCGGGATTACGTCGGCGTCGGCGAACAGGCCGCCGTTGAACCAGGCGATGGTGTCGTTGCCGTAATCGCCGCCTTCGGACATGGCCTTGAAGAGCGATTGCAGCCGCCGTGGCAAAATGGCGGGGTTGGCCTTGGCGGTGTCCAACAGTTTGCCGAACAGGCCCGGCGGCAGTAGGCCCGTCTTCTCGCCGAACATGCAGAACATGAGCTTCATCAGGAAGTGCGCCGCCCGCAGCGGTTCAATGCCCCGCTGGTTCAGCCCGTCCGCAAGTTTTGCAAACCGCTCGGCCGCCTCGATGGTAATTGCCTCGCTGGTAATGCCAGGCTTGAGCGAGTTGGGATCGGTAAAGACACGACGAAGGATGTCGAGATTAGCAGGCAGCGCTAGCCCGGCGATATCGAAAACGTGCTTTTCCTTGAGGGTGCCAGTGAAGTTCGTATGAACCTCGAAGCGGTCCATATCGCAGACGACCATCAGGGGCGGGTTTTCCAAGGCTTCGCGGTACAGTTGCAGTTGCTGGTAGGCCGCCTTCAGGTCCTTGTGTTTGCCCTTGTATTCCCAGGCAAAGTGATCCCGCATCCAAACATCGGCCCAGCCCTTCTTATCTTCGCTGGTCTGCACCCCCTTCTCGAAGGTGTACCAAGTGCCATCGGGATCAACTTCGGCCGGCTTGGGTTGGCCCAACAGTTCGCACAGGTCGAGAAAATGCTGCTGGCAGGCGCTGCGTTCGGACAGCGTGACTCGCTGCCACTTGGCGATAAACTGCTGAGGGGTCAATCTGGAGGGTTCCGTTGGGCTATTTGCGACCGGCATTTGAAAAGACACTCGCCGTGCGCCGCATCATACCGCGCCCTGTGGTTGCTTGCAATTCTGCCATTTTGCCCAGGCCAGGGTGGACCAGATGCGGGGCAGCCGCTTGCGGCCGGGATCTGCGGCCGGGATCTGGTCCCCGTAGCTTCACCCTACGGTCTCATCCTTGCCGAGTTCGGCCGGTAGGTCGAAGAGCGGCTAAGGACTGGCACCGAAACAAGTGTCCCCTTTCGCTTCGCGAAAGCAGTGCAACTTTCGCGGAGCGAAAGGCAACTATTCGGCAGTTTGATTTGCCGGTCCTAAGGACCGGCGGTCTGGGGAATTTTGGAACTCACCCATTTGGCGGAATCCAACAAGCGCAACACTTTGTTTCAAAAAATTAAACAGTCTCATCGCGCCCGTCAGGGGATCCGGGTGCCGAATCGTTAAAATCCCCGTACAAGAGCGAGCAAGAACTCGGGCGTGCGGGGGCGGTTGTTTCAAATTCCGCGCGCCAAAGAGCGAAAGTTCATCATCCAACGTGATGGAAAGTTCGGCGCACCGGCACGGGCCGCGTCGGGTTTACAGGAAATTTCTGTCGGATCCTGTTCTTCAATAGGCTGACGCGGTGGATTGCAGCGACAGGCTGTGGTCGCCCAAGAAACGCCACAACCCCTTGATTTCTCAAGGGGTTGTGAAGTGGAGGATATCGGGATCGAACCGACGACCTTTTGAATGCCATGCATACTAATGGGTGGTAAGAAAGTCGCAAAGTATTGGCATTTAAGCACTTGGGAAATCACTAGAGTTGTGCATTCCGTGCATTACGTGCATTGTTCGCATGGTTTCTGTGCATGTTTTGTGCATGGCAGCGAAATGGGGACACTCACGGGCGAAGGGTTACTGCATACCTTCGCGGCCATCTATTTGGCCCTCCGCCGGCCCCACTCTCGGCGGTGCCGTCGATCGGCCGCGTGGGGTCGGGGGCTGGGCTGCGCTAAAGGCCGCCGTCGATCGTGGCATTATCTCTTGGCGGCCGCCGCTTTCCGTCGCCTTCTTACCGACCCTGGAGATTACCAAATCTATCGTGCTTCACTCGGAATCAGTTTCTCGGCGCGTTTCCGGCTGCTGCCCCTGCGCAGGGCGTCGGTTCCGAACTGCTCCATGCACATGCTTGACTTGCCCGCAATCGCGGTCTATAGTCAACGGCGCAGAATCGCGGTTACACGAGTCTTAAGCGACGGCTTTGGAGGTACCTATGCATTCTTTCCCACGATCCGAAACACAACGACTGGCTTTACTGATTGATGCCGAGAACGCAAGCCCTAGGATTATTGAGCCATTGCTGAATGAAGCCGCGAAGTTTGGCACCGTTAACGTGAGGCGAATCTATGGCGATTGGACTAGACCGGATCTTGCGACGTGGAAGGAGCGGCTTAACAAATTTGCGATTCAGCCGATTCAACAGTTCCGTTACACGACTGGCAAGAACTGCAGTGACAGTGCCCTAATCATTGATGCTATGGACCTCCTGCACTCTGCAAAGTTTGACGGGTTCTGCATCGTCTCAAGTGACAGCGATTTTACGCGTCTGGCCTGCCGGCTTCGCGAAGCGGGTGTCAGCGTGTATGGTTTCGGGGAAAACAAAACTCCCGAACCATTCGTCCGAGCTTGCGACAGGTTCATCTTCGTCGAGAACCTTAGTTCAGGAGACCACGATGCCGCTGATCTACCAAAAGCCATGGGGCAATCTGCCAGAACCCCGATTCCGGGGAAAGTGGCGGCTCTGGGGCCGGAACAACGGAAGCTCATCCATGCCGCGTATAACGCCCTCGCGCCCGAAGGGGGCTATGTCACGTTAGCACAGCTTGGCAGTCAAGTTGTTAAACTCTCACCATCGTTCGATTCGCGCACATACGGCTATACGAAACTTTCAGAATTGGTCTCTGCAATCGACGATTTCGAGATTGATAATCGGATTGGAGACAAGAAATCCGGGCTGAAGCATCCCTATGTCCGTTTGAAATCGTAGGCCGGCGATGCCTGTCTAGTGATTTCCGTGCGCTGATCGAGTAATCGCCCTTCCGCCACCGGGCGACATAGCGGCGGCCTACATTGCTCGAAGCGCCGCCGCGGCTTCGGCCACTTCACGGCCCTTCTGTTCGATGATGTCGAGCAGTTCGGCCGGCGTGCGCATGTCTTCGTCGGCCTGCTGGCTCGGGTTGTGCGACGCATCATACCGCGCCCGGCGGCTGCGTGCAATTCTCCTACAAGCTGGCGTTCTGCGGCTCGATACGTCAACTCAGGCCAAAAGCGCGGCACTATAAGCTGCCAAGCCTTTAGCCGTCAGAGACCCGCTTTCTGTGCTGAAGACGCGGCATTCACCCCTTTTGAGCTGCATTTCGCGGCTCGTCCCCACTCACCCTTTGGCCACCCGGTCTGGGTGGACGCAATCGGAGGTTCCCATGGTTTGCGCGTCACCCGCGCCCGCTCCCCGTCGTCGTTGGCATCGCCAGTTCCTGGCCCTCTTGCCACAGATTGTCCAGCATGCAAAGTTCGCATTTCGGCATCTTCGTGGCGAAGCCCGCCAAGACGCCATCCAGGAAACGATCGCCAACGCCCTGGTCGCGTTCGTCGCACTCGTCCGCCGCGGCAAGATGAGCATCGCCTATCCGACCGTGCTGGCGAGATACGCCGTCGCCCAGATCAAGGATGGGCGCCGCGTCGGAAATGCCCTCAATTGTCACGAAGTTCTTTCGCCTTACGCTCAGAGGCTGAAACACTTCCAGGTCGATCGCCTCGACCACTTCGATCCAGAAGATCAGAAATGGTGCGAGGTCCTTGTTGAGGATCGCCACGCTGGCCCCGACGAGATCGCCCGCACCAGGATCGACTTCTCAGACTGGCTGGACTCCCTGAAGCGCCGCGATCGCCGCGTTGCGGAGTTCCTTGCCAACGGCGAAACCACCACCGCTGCGGCCCGGAAGTTCAAAGTCTCTGCCGGGAGGATCAGCCAGTTGCGCCGCGAACTGGCCGCCAACTACCGCGCCTTTGTCGGTGACGATCCTGGCCCTGCCAACGCGGCGTAGTCCGTCATGTTCTCTCTCTTCATGGCCGCCCTGTTCGCTCTGCCGGCAGGGCGGCCCGTTTATCGGAGGTCAAATGAAGTCTGTTTATCGTATCGCCGCGCTCGCGGCCAATCTATTTGCTGCGCTGGCGGCATGTGTCGGATGCACGTCGAAGCAGCCACCCGAAAGTCCTGAGCCCGCCAAGGCCCCGACGATCCATTGGCGCGGTCCGGCAACCGGCTACGAGGGCAAGATCGACCAAAAGACCAACGCCACGCCCTAGCCGATGGAGGTCACCTTGCGAACGCTACTAATCTTCCTGCTCGCCCTGGTGCTGGCGATCTTGCTCGTGGTCCTGCTCCGGCCCCCGATGTGGCAACCGCCACCGAGCCCGAGAATCCAGTTCGTACAGCCGCCGGTCATCCAAAGCCAAGGACCGACGACCGAGAGACTGGAACAGCTCTCGCACCTCGTTGCCACGCGCGTGTACGTCGCCGATGTTCTGATCGGTGAAGGCAACGGTTGCCGCGGCGTTTGGCTCGTGCATGGCGACGCCCTGATCGCCGTGGACCTTAGCAAGGCATCGGTCGTCATGAAGGACGACGCCACGAAGAAGGCCACGATACGCCTGCCTCAGCCGGAGATTCTCCAGGCGCGGGTCGATCACGAACGTACTCGTACATGGGAAGTCAAGTCCACAACGTGGATACCCTGGACCAGCGATTCCGATGGTCTGCGTGACGAGGTTATGAAGCACGCCCAGCGGCTCGTGGCCCGCGCAGCCACCTCCGGTGAGAACCTCAGCCAGGCAAAACGGTCGGCCGAGAGCGTAATTCGCGGCTTTTATTCGGAAGTTGGCTGGACCGTCAGCGTGACGTGGGCCTCGCCCGGCGAAAGTCCGAAGGACGCTCCGGCACCGAAGTAACGACTCACCACAACCAACAACACGCCATCCCCAACGAGGACAATTCCATGCCCATTACCATAAACTGTGGCCTGAGTAAGAAAGTCGGAACCGCAAATTACGGCTCGCTCGGCGCGTCGTGTAACGTCAGTTTCGAGGCTGGACACGATCTGATTGACAATGACCTTGCTGGTTTCCACGAGAAAGTGAAGCGGGCATTCGTCGCATGCAAGCAGGCCATGCAGGACGAGCTCGCCCGCGAACAGCAGGCCGAGAGTACCAGCGCGGACGGCCAAGCCACAGCGCACAACAGCAACGGCCACACAAACGGCAATGGGAATGACCATGCCACGTCAAACGGCAACAGCCAGTCCGCCAATGGCAGCGGTCGCAACGGTCACACCGTGACGATGGCTTCCGAAAAACAACTTGAATATGCCAAGCAACTCGCCAAGGGCATCAGCGGTCTCGGCATCCGTCGCCTCGACAATCTGGCCGAGAAAATGTTCGGCAAACAGCTCGTGGCGCTCACTACTTTGGACGCGAGCGGGCTTATCGACACGCTGAAATCGATAAAAGCCGGTGAGATCGACATCAACACCGTGCTGGGCGCGGCAGCGTGAGCGCGGGGACAAATTGTGCCTGATGCCTGCCGCCTACGGGCGGCAGACAGTCGGGCTTTCTTTTTAGCCGCTGGCAGGGTCCGAGCCGCTTGCGCAGAACGCAACGTCACGCCGCACGCCGCGTGGCTTCCGGCAGGCGAGATGGGAAGGACAAGGTCGCCGGGCCGCCGTTATCGCCGGAAACCGAGGGGCGTGCTGCGCGTCGCCTTCGCAGTCGCACACGATAGCCCAGCAGGCCGATGGCACCGCCGCCCAGTAGGATCAGCGTCGAAGGCTCTGGCACGACGTTGAGCACCACGTCATTGCCTTGGATGGCGATGTTCGCCGGCAGGCCGTCGATCGTGCCGCTGGTGCTGGTGCCCAGGCTGCCGATGGGCACAGAGTTGGTGTCAATCAGCGTATACGTGCCGGGTCCGAAGCCGCCCATCAACGTGAAGTTGAAATCGGCGAACTGCTGGCCGCTGAGCACCAACGGCCCCGAGGGCATGTAGACCTCATCGCTATCCGCTGGCGTGTCGAGAGCGTAGTCCATCTTCGCACCGGACAGCAGCGAGAGGCTGCCGCTGACGGTCATCGGGCTGGGAGCCGCGCCCGGCGACAACGAGCCGCCCGAGGCCACCGTCACGCTGGTCAGGCTGCCCGAGCCGCCGAGCATGCCGCCGCTGTTGACCGTTACCGGGCTGGCCAGCAAGCCGTTGACGACGAGCGTACCTTGGTTGATCGTGGTGGGGCCGGTGTAAGTACTGCTGCCAGTCAGACTTAACGTCCCTGTGCCTAACTTGGTAAGCCCACCGTCGTATGTCGCGCCCAAGGCGGGGTCGTGCAGAAGCGGTTGAATGATTGCATCGCTGAAGCCCTGCACATCGATCATCGCACCGCCAGCCTGGACGTAGGCGGCAGTCAAGCCTTCGACCCATGCAACATTGTTGGCGTTGGCCCGCAGAGTACCGCCGTTGAAGTCGAAGATTGAAGTCCCCCCTCCACCGCTAACGGCTCCCGCCAGCAGGAGTCCGCCGTTCAGACCGTATATGCCGTTGCTGTACCAAACAGTTGTGCCGCTGCTATTGACGAAGTAGCCGATGTAGAGATTCTGCGCGACGGCATGAGTGCCGCCGGACTGTGTAAAGCTGCCCGTGCCGGAATAGCCGAGGTATTCTGTACCGACAGTCAGCAGCCCTGTCCCGCTAAGGGCATATGTTCCGCTGCCATAAATGCCGCCGAGATAGATGGCGTTGACGACCGTATCGCTTCCCCCCGACTGCGTGAAGCTTCCCGTGCCGGGGTCACCGACATACATGTTGCCCGCCGACAACAGTCCGCTGCCCGACAAATTATAGCTACCTATGCTGTTGATGTAGAGACTGTTGGCAATTGCGTGAGTTCCACCCGACTGGGTAAAGCTCGCCGTGCCGGAGTAGCCGACGTACGCATTGCTCGCCGACAACAGGCCGCCATTCAGATTGTACGCGCCATCCGTCGCGCCGTAACCAAACCCGTAGCCCAGATAGAACGTGTTCGTGACGCTATTGGTCCCCGCGGACTGGAGGAATGTCCCATTTCCTCCTCTGGCTATGTACTCGTTGCTTGCCGACACGAAGCCGCTTCCGGTTAAGTTGTACCAACTTGTGTAGTTGGGGGATTGGCCGACATACAGTTGATTTTGGATCGCGTTGGTCCCGCTCGATTGTGTGAAGGTTCCGAGACTGCTAGTGCCGACGTACTCCGCCGACGCCGATAACTGGCTGTTGCCGTTAAGGGTATAGGCGCCGGTGCCGCCCACTCCAAGTGCGAGATACAAGGTGCCAACGACGTTGGTCCCGCCCGACTGCACGAGCGCGCCATTGCCCGAATATCCCACGGATTCCACCGATGCCGACAACTGGCCGCTACTGCTGAGGTTGTACGTGCCGCTGCCAGTCGACTGGTACGCGATGTAAAGAGTATTTGTAACACTATGGCTTCCGCCAGACTGGGAAAATGTCGCGGTTCCGGAGACCCCTAGCCACTCCGTCGCCGTGGACAATTGACCTCCGCTGAGGTTGTATGTGCCACTACTTCCTGACAAGTCGCCGACAAAAAGGCTCGTCGTATTGCTTGTCTGGTCCGACTGTGTAAAGCTTCCAGTACCGCCATAACCGACGCACTCCGTGCCTGCTGATAGCTGACCGCTGTCACTGAGGGTGTACGTGCCGTTGCTGCCGGAATTGTTGCCGAGATAAAGCCCAGTGACAATGCTCTGAGTTCCGGCAAATTGTGAGAGATTTCCCTCGCCGCTGTTGCCCACATACTCGTATTTCCTTATGGAAAGACTGCCCCCTGTCATCTGTAGCCCCCCGCTACCACCACTGCTCCCCAGCGAAAGCGTGCCGCAAGTCGCGTTCACGGTGGTGACTGTAGCCGTCCCGCCGTTGGCGATCCATGCGTTGCTGGTGCTGGTCGGGACAAGGTCGCCACTCCAATTGTTGACATTTGACCAGTCGCCAGAGGCAGTGTTGGACCAGTAAACCTGCCCGTGGGCCGGCACCCAAGCCATGAGCACCACGGCCACAAAGCTCGCCAGCGCCGCCGACGATCGAACCGCCGAGCAACCGCCCTTCACGAAGAACCTGCCAGACATTCGTTGTCTCCTTGTGAACGCAAATCTCTATCGTGTCCGCATCTTCATGCTGCACTGCGATCGCGCGCAGCACCTCACCACAAAAGACACTCAAGGGAGAACGAACCAGCGAAAGATAGGCGCGCAGTGCGAGACTCGCTTGAGAGTCACCGTCAAAGTGAGCCGCGCCGGTGTCGCTGAGTAAATAGGATCCCCGCCGGGCTATGGAGCTGCCACCGTGCTCGTTACGCGCAACGCTGCCTGCAATGAATTGCCATGCGTATGGGCTGCACACCCGTGCCGCCCGTGTTCCGGAACAACCTACCTACGTGTAGGGTTCCTTGCTGGAACAAGAGCCAAGATAACCACGCGACATCGCTTTGTCAAACACCCGGAAGGAATTTTATTGCAGCCGGGGGGACCAGCGGTGGTGCCCATGACGGGCGGCTTGGTCCCGCCGAGCCCAATTCACCGGAACCGATGAATTGCCGCAACAAAACATGCGAGAAGTAGCCAAGCCGGCATCGACGAATCAGGCCAACGGCTAAGTTGACAATAAGAAATGGATAGTCAGAAGCGTGGGCCTTCGACGCTGGATCAAGCTGCCCTTCGTGCCGTGCTCGCCGGGGACGCATGCGACGGGAAGGCCAGAATAGCTGGGGCGTCTTGCTGGGTGAAAGCTGTTGGCTTCGCAGTTCTTGTTGCCCTTCGCTTTCGCCAGCCGTAGCCGACAAGAGCCACAGCGCCGGTAGCGAGTAGCGCGAACGAGGAAGGTTCGGGAACGGCGCTGCTCGAAAAGGTAAAGTTCTCAATCGTTTGGGTAGAAACGGCGGAGCCGGTTCCCGCCGTAAAACCAACATACGCGCTTGTCCCGCCGGTTGTCGCGACCAAGCTGCCCACGGTGTACGTCGTGTTCCATTTGTTGTTCGTAGTCAGGTCGGTAAGCGTCTCGGTCAAGTACTGGGAGCCGTCATAGTTCAGGTTCACCAGGATCAGATCGCCGCTTGCAAGGTCCACTGGCAAGGTTGAAGTATAGCCACCACCCTCGCTCGTTGCTCCGTCGGTGGCGTATCTAGTTCCCATCGTGTAGGCCGAGTAGATATTGAATTCGACGGCCGCACTGGATGTAATGGGAACACCGTGAATGGTTGAGGCCGCAGCGTAGCCATATCCGAGCGCCCCGCCATTGCCGCCGACCGCATTGACGCCACGGCTGTCGTTTTGCAGGACGAAAGCCACCCCGTCGGCCTGCTTGCTCCCGCCTGCGGTATAAGTGAAGGTGGTTGTGAACGCTGCCGTTACCGGCACCTGTGTATTATAGAAGGCGCTACCGGCTTCGGCTGGATTGTTATCAGTGAGCGTCAGTACCTCGTCGCTGACGACTGCGCTACCGTTCAAAGTCCAATCGGCACCGTTTCCCCCGAAACCGACAAGCTGCGCATAAGAAGTACTTGCGACCAACCAGAGCAGAGTCAGTAGCCCGAGTCGTATGGCATCGCTTGCGGCACGCCGTGGGTTCGGCTGTCCTCTCATCGCACATCTCCTTCATGGCGGCAAAAGTCTCTTAGCTGCGAGATCCGCACTTGCCGAGGGCTGGGTCATGCCGTCATGTGGCCGCGGCCCCCACTAATGGTTCCCAGTATAGTCCGTCGCCATGCGGACAGCAAGCAACCGGGCAACGGCTGAAATGAAGACCGCCAAGGCCCCAGCCTTCCGCCCGCTGGCAACGGCTACGCCCGAGCCGGGCTTCACCTTCGGGCCGCGTGAGGCATGGTTTGGGCCGGTGACCTCGGACAGCTTGCAAGTGCCCGGGCAGGAGTGATAGCGCCGCTGTCAGCCAAGCGACGAGGGCATCCATGCGGGACGCCCTGTTGAAGGCGTTGCTGGGCGAGGTTGTGCGGGCAGGGCACGATTCCAATGGCCATCTTCACAAGCATCTTCATCGGCGATGAAGGCTGCGGCGAGGACGACGATGGAGATCTGGCTGCGGCGGCCAGCCGGAGGCAAAGGCGAGGAGATCTGTCGCAACGGGCGCTGAACGGGGCGAATGAAGAAGCGGGGCAAGGCCAAAGATGCGAAATTCTGTGGATTGGCATTTCTGTCACAAGTTGTTCGTATTGAGCCAAGCAATGATCTCCTCGAAAGTCAGGCCGGTCTCCTTGGCGACTTTGCGTGCGAACGCTTTGGACGAAGCAGCGATGGCAGGTGTAGAATGGCTTGCCGCTTTGCCCAAGAGGCTGAAACAGCCCTTCCGCAGGTGGGGCCACGATCGTTTAAGTTGCCTCTTGATCGCCAGGATCTTAGCGTGAAGGCTATCCTTATTGGATGATCCGGCCTGTCCTTCCAGCCGGGCATGGCCGCACTTACTCAACGGAATTGGCGGTCGGCCGTCACGAACCGGATGGTGAAGTTCAGCCTTGCCCGGAGCAAGCGGCTCACCTGTCACCACACATGTGGTTGCTAGGGCGCGACATTCCTCCCGCGCCTTGTTGCCTAGCAGATAACGGTCCGTAGCAGCCTGCTCCGCTGCAAGCCACTGCTTGAGGGCGTTCAGCGCCAAGCAGAAGGCCCGGAAGTCATCTGGTAGTAACCCCTCCAGCGGCTTCGGCAACGGATTGGTGGTCAAAAAGTCACGGACGGGACCGGGGGCATTGGCGGCCGCAGTGGCATGTGCCAGCAATAGGCACCCGATCCGGTCGAGCAGGTCGGCAGACGCCTCGCGGGAGAGCTTCTGGTTGAGAGCCTGCTCATCAATCTTTGCAGCCTCGCGATAGTGGTCAAAGTAACTTTGTAGCAGGGCGGCACGCTGCTCTTTGTCGAGAGAATGGTTTGACTCTGGGCGCTTGTAGGGCATGGCTTTCGCTCCGTCGAGACGCAGTTTGGGACAGCGGTCATTATCCTACCCAAGGCGTTCTGCGCCAATGGAACGAAGATTACCCAGCGAGCAGCTTACTCCTAACCAACCGGATCACACCGCCAGATCAAAGCCGGTCTGTGCCCTGATCATCGAAATCAGCGTGGAGTCGGCGGCCCGCCAGTCGATCCGCCACAGCGGTTCTCCGCGCCAGCCCTCATAGCCAGACCTCGATGCCGGCTTGGTCTCGGAGCGCAGCAACCAACGCGGCGGTCTCATCCTGATCCCAACCTATCCGCTCGAAGACGGGCATGCCGAGCGACACGATCGTTCGCAGCAGCAGCAGGGCATCCTCCACCTGTGCCGGATCGACAACGCCGTAGCGAACACGCCACTCAGCGCGATGCCACGCATGACCTTCGGCGTCGTCGTAGCCGTAACCTTCGCGGCGGGCTTGGACGGCACGGCGTAGGTCTTTCAGGAGCACGTTGATGGCGCATGGCCCTTCAAGCGGGCAAAGCATCGTGGCGAGCCGCTGGAGGTGGCCGGTGAATTGCTGTTGAGCACGGAGTTGTTGGTTCATGTAATCGTTCTCCCAGAATTGGGCTTGGTAAGTCGAAGGCGGCCCGCCGGTTCCGGACACGCTGTCCGTAATCGCGGTCGGCCGGAGCTTGTGGCTGTTGCCGTTCAGGTCGCGTGGCACGCGGCCGGCAGCAACCGCAGCAATTGCCCACGAGGCACCAGCCAACCTGTTGATCTTGTTGGCCACGATGTCGCGTGCGCGGATGACGACGGAATATATCGTCACCATAACCACACATTAGTGCCGGTGCCTGAAATGCGCAAGTCCAGAATCGAAGAATTGCCATGATGCTGGTGATGCTGGCGATGGCCAGAATCGACAGGCCGATCGAGGGCCATTTGCAGACCGGCTGTGGGCTTCTTGGGAGCCCGCTGGTGGCCGGTAGCGGTTCGGAGGCTTCTGGGAGTCGAGCGGGGCCATAAAGCCTGCCAGGCGCGCGCTGGGGCGCTGTAGAGGCAAGGGACCATTGCACCCCAGAAGCCGAACGGATAGAATTCGAGCCTGTCCGGTCAGCCCCAATTCGGATGCACGACCTCCGCGACCTTGCACTGCGCGTCGGACGGGGAGTCTATGCACCGCACTATTCCAACGACCAGAAGCCGTGAGCACGCAACCTCTCGCAACTTACTCGGAGCGTTTGCTTGAAGTCCGCCGCGATTTCACGTTGTACCATGACCGGGTTGTCGTGCAGGCACGTTGGTTTCCCAATCGCCGGTTCGAGCATGTTGTGAAGTTGGATACGCTCAGGCGTGAGGTCCAGGAAATCACAATCCGCTACCGCATGCATCGCAATGCGGGCTGGGTCCTGGCCGTCGGCGCCCTGGCATACGCCGCCTGCTATTACTACGCCCAGGGCATGACACTGCAAGTAGTGGGCTATGTGGCCTTGAGCGTCGCGATTTGCGGCGCCGTCTTGACGGCCCTGACGTACCCTAATCGTCGGATTCGTTTCGCACGATTCCGTATGCGAACTGGCAAGATAGGGCTCGACATTGGAAGCGCCGGCAGCGACATTACCGCGTTCGAGAAGTTCGTGCAGCAGGTCGGGCGACAGATTCCTCTTTAATCATGCGCGTAGTGCCGTACTCAGCCGTCCAGCCCTGGACCTTGGCAGAGAGGTTCGGCAGCACGTCTGGCAACACCGCGCGGGTCGAAACCTTATGGTTCGGAGTTGTGGCGGGCACGAGGATGACCTTTTGGTTCGTGGAGTAGTGGAGGACCCTTGGAGTTCGTGCAGCTAACTTTTTTGATCGCTGACCAGCAGTTGCTATCAATACTGTCATTCGAGGAGTATCTCATCGACCACCAACCAGCAGTCATCCCTATTACATAGGGGATGACTGCTGCTGGTCGTGGTCACCTGCAGCCACCTATAGTCACTGCTGGTCGCTGCTGGTCACTGTCGATTGACAGGGGTTATAGCACGAAGCTCGCCACAAGTCTCCGCCGCGAAGCTCTCCGCAGATTTCGGCGCTGTGCGCCTTCTCTAGCTCGATCAGGTGCTGCGCTACCGTTTCCTTGGCGAACGGCAGATGCAGTTTCAGCTTGGGCACCGATATACCAGCCGAACCGCCGTGCTGGGCGAGCGCATTCAGCACCAGTTGTCGATCCTCTTGTACTTTGAGGGCCTTGGCATCCGTTCGAGCCACGCCGGCGTTCCTGCCGGCCTCCGCCTGGGTCTGCACGGTCACTTCCCACTTCTTACCGCTGAAGTCCTGCAACATCACGCCTTCGTCGATATCGACCGAGTAGGTGCCATTAAACCCCGCTGAGCCGCCCGTTGTCACCCAGAGCTGATGTTTTCCGGTCCCTGGCTCATAGTCGGCTCTACGCGCGAGCAGGAGCCACTGGCGGGCAAATTCCCCGAACCCTGCAAAAGCCAGGTCCCCGAGTTCGGCCGGTTCATACGATCTATAGCTGCTGCCGTTACGGCCAGCCTTCATGCCCGCGTTTTTGACCGTATGGTGTGCGAAGATCGGTGTAGCGCCCGCGGCTAGGCAAGCTTCGCTGATCTTGCTGAGCACGGCGCCCATGTCGAACACGTTGGACGCGCTGGCCTTGGTCGCAAGGCCAAATCCGGGAGAATCGCTGGCTATTGCTCGGCGAAAACCCATGAGAGCCAAAACGCCAACCTGCTTGCTTCCGCTGCATCCTTGACACTATCGAGAATCGCGGTCAGATCATTCCAGCGGTTCGCGCGCAAGTACACTTTGGCAATTGACTCACGCTTAGTGTTCGGATCGCGGATCTTATTGGCACACACGACCGCGTCGTTCCAGGCGTCTAGATCGCAATAGGCCGCTGAAAGCTCCTTCCACCCTTGCTTCCGGGAAGATGCTATTCGCTCTCCGGCAACAGCCTCTCTTGCCCTGAGGAAGGTCGATCGCGCAGCGTCTGCTTTGCCTCCAATCGCTTGGAGCCTGCCTAAGGTCGTAAACACCGCAGCAGAAACCCATCCAGTTTCACCAAGATTACCTGCATGCACATTTCGTTCGATCCTTTGTAGGGTCTCCTGGAATCGGTCAGAATCTCCAAGCTTCCAGTAGGTTCGTGCCACACGCTCCATCTGCCTCATCGGGTGGTGTTGGTTGCCCGTATTCGATAGGAGTTGGTCATTTTCGGCGTCCGAGAACTGATCTTCTAACCACTTTGATGCTTCTTCACGCGCGCCGTGCCTCCATAACGGACCGACTACGTCCCACCACTTCCAAGCTGTCCTTGGGACAGACTCGTAGATGCCTAAGACACCCAGGGAATCACCTGCCTTGTCGCACAGTTCCAACAACCGCGACCGATGTCGATCTTGTATGATGCCGGTCTCGCGGCGTATTTTGGCATCCAATTCAGGGAGCTTACGCCGGCAAGCCACGTTTCCTCCTGCTCGCAGTTCGGTCTCCGCCTCTACTAATCCTTTGGCGACTTCAGCACGCACGCGCTCGTCCGACGTACTCGTTCCCAGCGATTCCAGCATGCCCAACAGGTCCGCACACCAGACCAAGTCTGTTGCAGCGCGTTCCCGCCAATATTGGTCCTCTATTCCCGCTACAACCGCCTTTCCTCGGCGGAGATAGTTGCCAGCGGCTGCGGCGTCACCCAGTCCCGCGGCAACATTGGCCGCACACGCCAGTATTTTCACCCGTTGTCCAGCATCGCCTAACCTGCCCTCAATCGCAATCAAACCCTGTACAAGATGCTCGGCCTCGCGGAACCTGCTCATCTCGCACAGTAATTTCGCTGCGGTCGTCGTCTCACTGGCACGATCGTCCTCGTCCTCGATTCCGACAGCGATTAAGCCGGATGCGCAAAGCCATTCGGCTCTGCCGCTGCCCTCCCCAGGCCAAGGGAACTTCACCGATAATTCCGGCTTGCCTTCTACGTCGGGTGGGCTGAATTCCAGAGACAATGCAAATCCTTTGCCAGTAACCTCGCCTAGTTCAAGCAGGTCGCCATCGTGGAACCCGAAGACTACCCGCCTATGACTAGCGGCTCCGAGCAGAATATTCAGGCTGATTTCACCGAATGCTTGCTTCAACGCCAGCCCCAGGTAGCCGATGCCCAACGCTATCTCTCCAATCCCACCCTCGACAAGAGTGAACATGCGATTCAAGACATCGGAGCGGACGTTCCCGGGATAGCTAGAGTATTCCTCGCTCTGTTCGCCGCAGCCGAACTCGATTCCCTTGCCCTGCGGCATGTTCAGCGGATCGAGACCAAAGTACAGTTCGGTACTTCTGGCGTTGACCTCGTGACGCGCGAATAACCTCGCGATCCGCTCTTGAATCAAACGAGCATCCGCCGCGTACTTTAGCTGCGATAGCTTCTTTCGGATTCTCGGATCTAGCTCAGAGTCACCCAACCGGTTCAGCAGCCAGCGCATGCCGTCGGTGACATCGAATGCCCCAATGGCCGATTTTGCGAGATCGATCCCGATGGTAAGCCTGTTTTGCATGTCACTTTTCCACTTGCGGATAGAATGCACCCTGAAACACCAAAGTTCTCTTAGCAGCAAACTGTCTTTGATTTTACTGCAATGCGGCAAGATGCACCACAAGTCGGCGGACTCGGTCGCAGTCCGACTACAAGATTTGGACAGTCGTCAGCCGGGCGTCGCAGGTAGGCAAAGCCGTACGGCGGGCAAGAACCGATCCACCGGCCAACGCGCTTCCCGGCGCCCTACGCGCTGCCCACGACCTCGCCCCAGCGATTCCTCATGCCCAGCCATGGCGATCGTGGCGGGCTGTATGGCTTGGGCTGGGCCGTTGGGTCGCGCATAGGGGCGGCGGAGCCAAGGCCCATTCCGCCTGTGGGCTTCTTGGACGCGCGCTAGAGGCCGATCGGAACCGAAAGGTCCTGGGAGCCGTCTTTGGCCCCGAAAGCCCTCCAGCGTGCGCTGTACGCGCTCACGCGGGCGCCTGCCGTCAGAGCCTCGCCGTGTCGCCCAGACCTTGACGTTCGGAGTTGTGCCGGCCACGATAAACCTTCGGGTTCGAGGTCTATCGGCAATGGGATTCCTTCGGGTTCATACGATCTGGGTAAAGGCTCTAGCCAACCCCCTCGATCCTGAGGTCTGGAGCAGAGGATGCTCGGCCGCGCATATCGACGGGCTGGGCCACAATAAAGAGGGAATCGGCCGCGCGTAGCACCTGCGCCCCTTCGACGCCTTTCCTTCGGAGTTGTGGCGGCCACGATAGACCTCTTGGTTCGGAGGTCCTGGGATGACCTTCGGGGTTCGTGGTGATGGCCTACACATGTGTAAACGATCGAAGTGATAGCAATGCCAGCATCGGAGACGCTGGTTTTGAGGGTGACGAGCAGCAGCGTCCACGTAATCTCTAAAGAGAATTACGTGGACACTGCTACTCATCTCAAGTCACCCGAGTGGAAACGAGTAGGTACGTACCCACTCGTTCCCACTCGTTTCCACTCGATCTAAGCTTTCTTCCCAGCCTGTTCGATTACCTCGTATAGGACACTATCCTTCTGCCGACCTGGCCGATCGCCGATCCTGCCTTCCGCGCGAAGGTAAGCCATGTGCCTTTCGGCTTTGTCCGGGCCGAGGTGGGCCGCTGCGGCTGCCCTCTTCAGCGTTATCCCGGGCGCAGCCGCGATGCACTGATAGAGCCGTTCGCGCTCCTGCGCCTCCTGTTCGCGCTCCTGCGTCTCCTTCTCGCGCTTGCGATCATCCTTGCTCGATATCAGCCGTTCACAGGTCACCTTCCATTTCCAGCCCGTCGTCTTCGTACCTTGCTCGATGGTCAAGCTCTGCTCCACCGCGTGCCCCGCACTGCCACCGATGTCGATGTTCATATAGTACACGCCGTGTTCTTTGTCGTGCGGTTTGCCCGGCCGTTTCTTAATGCTGATCCATTGCCGCATGAACTCCTGGATGCCGGCGCCGGCCCCATCGTTCATATCCGAAATGTCGCTGTCGTCATTTGCTGTCTTCTTATCGTGGTGGACGAAGATCGGCGTGCAGCCTTCCTTGACGCACGCGTTGGCAATCTCGTATAGCAACGCTCCCATCGCGAACACGTTGCTGCTCTCGACGCCCCGGGCCCGCTGCCCGCGCAGCAGCGACAAGTACAACGGGTCGAATACGATCACGTCCAGCTTGAGCTTGCGGATGTCTTGGACGATCCTCGCGATTACTTGCGGATCGCCCAAGGCCGGCGCTTCGAGGTTGATCCAGGGGCTGCGCACCGTATGCCCGAGCTTGGCGTAGGTTGCTTTGATGGCCCGCCAGCGTTTACCCAGCGTTCTCTCGCCGCTTTCGCCGGAAAACACTGCTACGTTGCACTGCTTGTTGACCGCGAACTTGCCGAGGAACATAAACCCTGCGCCTTGCGCCAAGTTGAACGCTAGGTCGAGCATGATGCCGGTCTTGAATGACTTGCTCTTGCCCTTGATGACCATGGGCTGGTTTTCGACCAGTACGTCCTCGACCAGATACATTTCATCTTCGGTGCTCAGTTCATCGAAGGTGCGGGCGAAGTATGATTCTGGGACGGCCTGTTGCTGCAGCCGCACAAGCTCTTCGGCTTTCTCTTGGGCGTGAGCTTCCTTGCCTTTGTAGCGGACTGTCCAATTGGTTAGTGGATCGGAATAGAACGCACCGGGCTGCGGCACCATGCAGCGCTCCCGGCACCATTCTTCGAAGCGATTGTCGGCATCTACGTAGAACTGCTCGATACTTTCCTTACGGACGCAGATTGCCCGATACAGGGCTTCCTCATCGACATCTTCGCGGACGCAGCCCTGCGTGGCCCAGTATTCGTTCAGCATCTGCCGCTTGTGCGCGGCGATGCTATCCAGCATTGTTCGCGGTTTCTGTTCGTTGACGGTGTGGTTTGGATTTGCTAGACTAACCATTGTTGTGAGGTGCCTCCTAGGCATTGTTGCTTGCCGCCGATTCCTGCTCGACGGCTAAAGAAATGGAATAAACTGCCGGGCCGATCACGCGATCGGCCCGTGCTGTTCTTATAGGCCCGCAGGCTCCGCCGCGGCTTTCGCCGCCGGCTTCTTACATTCGAAGTGGGCTCGTATGTTCGCCACGTCTTCGGGGCCAAAAACACGGCGACCCGAAATTCGCAGGCGAGGCTCCGGTACCAAGCCGTGGCACAGCAGGTACTCCACGCGATAAGCTTTTACGCCCAGTAGGGCTGCGACATCTTTCAAGCTCATTTGTTGTTCCATGGGATTCCTCCAAGGGTTTTGCCGCGCCCGAGGAGCGCGGCGACAGGGTGATTGCCGCGAGGTGCGGCTGAAGTAGGGAAACGACCGAGAGGGCGGACAGGCCGCCAGAGGTCAATCAGAAAGGCGAAAAGTTAGAAGGTCATGCCCGTGGTCACACGAGGCAGCTTCTATCTTACGATTTCTGGGGTCGCGGCGCAAGCCCCAATCGAAGAATTTTGTCCGTGCCGCCGGTGGGCTTCTTGGAGGCTTGCTGGGGAGCTTTGCGACGCCGCCAGACGCGAAGAAGCCCCAGAAGTGGTCCTGCGGGCGGGAGGCCGCCAGAAGGGCGCTGGAGCGCTCAGGACGGCGATGGGAGGCGGGCAGAGGAGGGCCCGCCTGCACCTCAAAGCGGCGACTTGCGCTGCCGCCGTGCCATGTTGGGCAGTCTGGGCGAGTCGAAAATCAGGAATCAGCCAACCGACGCGTTACGCTATAAGTCCAGTAATCCCTCGTTCAATATCGGGAGGAGCTTGGCAAAATTGGGACAGTATTGGTATGGCGAATAGAAGTCCTTCTTTCTAAACGACCATAGCCAGAATGGAAAACCGCCACCACGGAACGCCGAGCGAAGTTCATCCACGAAATACGTATCGCCGCCGCCGTCGTCATAGAGTACAGCGTCAATGGCATGGCTTGGAAGATCGACCGCTTTCGGTTCGCAATTTGACGCCCAGCCACCGAGAGGCAGACATGGCTTCAACTCAGTCGAACAGTCGAGCAAGTGGCCCTTGGTCTGGGCCTCCTTCACGCCTCTAGCCAGTTGTTCCGCGAGGTGCCGCCTTAAGTCGAGACACCGCTCTAAACCGAGAAACAAAAGAACTGGATGGCTGCCTAGTCCAAAAATGTCCGGCCCAGGGGGAGGGCGACAGCTTGCTTTACAACGCAGTTGCGATTCCGATTGGCTGAAATCAACTGCCCCCAAATGTTCATACCAAGTACGGAGGACGATAGGTAGCCTACCGAAATCACGTTCAATTTGATCCAAAAGTGCATGGTCTTTGTCGGATGCCAGACGGAGAGAATTTGCTGGGTCGGCAAATTCGTAGCCCAATGCTAGCAAACGGCCATGAAGCAATTCGAGGTTCGTTTTCGCACGTTTCACAATTTCTTGCGTGACGGCAACGGCATCGGAAAATACCGCCGCCTCGCGAACGGCAGAACCCAGCTTGATAAGCTCAGTCCAAACCGCCTCATGTTCGCCGTTTAAGTAGCGTCGATAGTACGATTCAGTCGCCATAAGCCGGATTGCTGATTACTGGCTAAAACGATTCTTGCCTGCCCAACGGTGTTCTGGTTGACATCAAGTTATTCACCGCTTGCCGTATTGTACTTCCGCGGCAATACTTGTGGCAATCTCGGGGTCAAATTCGCATTTCGAGATGTCGTCATTAGAGGGGGTGTCGTATGCCACGACTGCCAGCAGATTTCCGCATCAGCTTGAAGCGCCGAGGCGGCAAAACTCACCGGATTGAGCTAGTCCGCAATCCGTTCAACCAGCGGTTCTGGGTCCGCAGGAACGGCAAGCAATCAGCAAAGCTCCCGGAAGCCACCGCCACCGAGATCGCCGATCAGATCCGTCGCTGGCTAGTTGGCACCCTGTCGGAGCAAGGTCCGCCAGGGTTCGCCATCCTTCCAGAGCTGCCCATTCAACTATCGAGCGTGACGGCATGATCAACACGGCGAGCTTGCAGCCATCGGTGAAGGCCTTGAGATAGAGGAACACGACGAGTGGAAAGGCATGCTCGTTGAGCCGGGAGCGCAACCCCAAGATTTGAGAGGGCAATACGTTTGAAGATCGTCTGAGCGTTCAGACTTTTCGGGCATCAGATGGCGGCCCCTGCGTCGCTTACGGTAAGCCCATGCGGCCGCAGGCCCAGACAGCCTATCGCTTCACGGTCGCAAGCAGCGACTGGCAACCCCTCGTATTTTCACGTTAGGGTGTCCCTCGGCAATCTTCCGAAGGCCGTCAGTATCTCCAATGTCGTGCAGCGTTACTATCGTCGATATTTGGAGCTTCGAGTCACGAGCAGACCAAACGACCTGACGTACTTCCTCTCGAAGGGTCGAATCAGGCCGCATAGAAAGGACGAACAGGGCACCATCGACGACCTTCTCATCGGTCGACGCCAGCGCTCGCTTCAGGTACGGCCGCCTATCTTCTCGTCCGTATTTCGTGATCGCCCATTCTGCACAGGTTCGAACCGCATCATTACCGTCGCCGAGAAGATCGATCAGGACAGGCAGGGCATCTGCGGCGGGCTGTCTCGTTAACGCGGCTATCTGTTGACACTTGGGATTCGACCTGAGTTCAGCCAGGAAGTCAGCCGGGAGGAAGCCTGTTGCCTGGAACTCTTCCAGGAGCCGCAGGGTCTCGTAATCGCGATGCAGAATGGGGGCGATTGCGATCGCGTTGATCGCGACATGGGCTACGATTAGCGGCAGGAGGCTTTTGAAGGTGATCCGCCAGGCACCGAGGATAAGGGCGTAGAAAAAGGCCGCTGTCGGCAGCAAGAGGGTGACCGAAAAGACGAGATGGACAAGGGCGAAAATGAGGGCATGAATTGGCAAGGCTAGCGCCCAATGCATGAGTTTCCTCAACTGATCAAGTACGTAACCTCGCCAGAAGATTTCCTCGGAGATAGGAATGACTAGAGCGAGAAGGAACCCATTGATCGCGATGCTCAGACGCGAGAAACTTGCAAAAGTCGGTACGTAGAACGGCTGGTGTGACCAAAGGCTGACGTATTTCGACATCACTGCTGCAAGGCCGCCCGCTACAAACAGCAGGAAAGTCAAGACGAGCATTCCGAGCCACTGCAACCAGCCACAGGGGAGCCATTGCCTGTTAAAGCTGGCGGCGTCTGGAGCCAGCTTCATCAGTACAAACGGCAGGAAGGTCATTACGCCGAACTTGAGGAGAAGGCAGGGGTAAAGCAAGTTCCCCAGGCCAGTGAACATGAGCAACGGAAACGATAGAAGTTGAGCTAGAAGCACAGCGGCGACGAGAATGCCAAGCGTAGGTGCGCTGTCTCTTATGCCCAACATTAAACGGCTGCGCATTATTCGTTCCTCATCTTCTTTCAGCCGATCGATTATCGGCCTCGGCGAGCGGAGCCGCAAGTAGGGAAGTCGTGAACGAGCATCTGAAGACCAATTCGGCTACAAGGCAACGGCAGCGCGGCGTGCAACTCCTTTCCGTCCTGGTCGGGCCTGGGCCTCACCGGATTCTTCTTCCCACTGCTCCAGCCGATGATCGGGATGTTCGGCGACCCAACGATCCGGCAACAGGGCTTCCAGAGCAGCCGTGTCGCCAGAGGCGATGGCTGCGATCCGACGTAGCACGTCGGTCAAGTAGGGCCAAACGTCAACGCAGTTCCGCCAGGCGACCGCCGTTGCCCTGCTCGCCCCCGTTGCCCTATGCGCGTCCCAGAACCTCGGCCCAGCCTGCACGGACCTGGTGGGGGCAGAGGGAAAGGGGTCGCGCATGGGGCTGGGGCCGCCGCAAAGATGGAACCGGCAGCGCGTGGCGGCCGGGTTCGCCCCCTTGCGTTTCAGTGTTGTGACGGGCACGATGCCGCTTGTCTCATTTCTGCGGACGGCCGGGCGGGCCTGTGAGACAGCAAAAATGGCATTTTTCGGCCAAAAAACGGCCTTCGGCCCGTCTTGTCTCACTGTCTCGTCTCATTCGGTGAATAGAGATACGTATAGATGCACACAATTACGGGGGCGGGGGAGAACAACGCTCCTATACGTATATATTCTTAATGAGACAAATGAGACAATGAGACAGAGAGGCAATTTTACCCGTTTTCCCCGTGTTTTCGGCCCCTCCCGTTGTCTCATTCGCTGTCTCAGTCGCCCAGTTCAGTGAGACAACCAGCCCTGTCGGCGGCGGTCAGGAATTGAGCCATTCCGGCGGGCAGAGTTGAGCCACCGAA
>CAZTPX010000029.1:0-75078 GCA_964615095.1 uncultured Planctomycetaceae bacterium
TCTTCGTCGGCGATTGCGGCCACCAGTTCCACTGCGTTGACGCCGAGACCGGAAAACCCTATTGGACCGAGGACGTGAAGGGCGAAATCTGGGGTTCCGCGCTCGTGGCAGACGGCCGGGTTTACCTGGGAACCCGACGCGGCGAGTTATGGACCTTCGCAGCATCGAAGGAGAAAAAGGTCCTCGCCACGGTCCGCTTGGGCGATCCGATCTGCTCGACGCCGGTTGCGGCTAACGGCACGCTCTACATTGCAACGCTCACGCGGCTCTATGCCCTGCGGGCCGACAAGTAGGTCGAATTTGGCAAGAGGCAGCCCCTGGCAATCGCCGCAGTGTTTGCCGGCGCTACGATGGCGATCGGCGGCGTGTCCGCGGTCGTGCTCGGATCGGGGCACGACTTGGCGGCACAGATGCAATTGTGGCTGGTCGTCTTAGCCGTCGGTATGGGCGGGCTGACATCGCTGACGGCCGCATTCTTTGGAACCGTGATTCCTTCGTCAGCGGCGGGAAAATGGGATCCACCATGCGAAACGCGCGGGATGCATGAGCGGGAAACGGAAGCGGCAAAGTAATCGAGGGCAAATCGGGTGGGGCAGATGACCCTATTTCCCCTCCCTGCTTCCTTGTTGTTTGTAAACGCGGTATGGTAACACTATGGACAGGCCACGAGTCTACGTCGAATCAACGGTTCCGAATCTCTACTACGAGACTCGCACAGCCGCCGAAATCATTGCACGTCGAGATTGGACCCGCCAGTGGTGAAGTAGTGCTGGCGGTCGCTATGAGCTAGTAACTAGCGAAGCAGTTCTGGACGAGATCGCCGGGGGACTTCCGGAGATTGCAGCGGCTCGCGTGGAACTCGTGCGAAATCTGCGACTATTGCCAATCGAACCGGTGATCGCAGAAATTGTCGAGGCATACATCCGCTACAAACTGATGCCGGCAGATCCGGCAGGGGACGCGCTACATTTGGCTTTGGCATCGTATCATAAATGCGATTTCCTTATGACGTGGAACTGTCTGCACTTGGCGAACGCGAATAAGTTCGGCCATATCCGTCGCGTGAACGCCATCCTCGGCCTTTTCGTGCCGGGTCTTGTGACACCCCTGGAACTCTTGGGAGGAATTCATGCAACCGATTCCGATTGACCCGGTCATTGAAGAAATCCGCGAGATTCGTCATCGCATTTCCGAACGCTGCAACCACGACCCTGCGCAGCTTGTTGCGTACTACATGAAGTTGCAGCAACGACACCGCGATCGCTTGCTGGATTCTCCGCGGCCGGTTGAGCATCCCGACCCTTCCGCCGTGTAGAACTTCGATCGGCGGGCTGAAGAACCTCCCCACGCCATTGTGGGTTGTCCTGGTACTTATGGAGTACATGGCCTGGATTTGGCCCAACAAACCATGGTGATGGCCGCCTCAGCCAGATTCAAGAGCAAACCTGATATCCGCCGGAGCGCACGAGGATCAATAAGATTCTCATTGACGGCGAGAAACGCTATGAATAGGAGATGCTGCAAATGGTTCAGCTCATTCAAAAGGGGGCGATGATGTTCAAGGGCATTGTGCGGCGGATGGGATTTGTGTGCGTGGTTTGGCTTTTCACGATCGCAGCACAGGCTGTCGAGCTGAAGCCCAAAGGCAGCGTTTTGTTCCAGGACGATTTCACCGGCGGCCGTATCGGGGCTTCCTGGTCCGTGGTCGAGCACAGGGACCCCGCCTATTTCAGGACGGCCCGGGAATCCGTGGAAGGCAAGGACGTCTGGGCGTTGCAAGGGCTGTCGGAAGGTCAAGAAGTAGGTAAGCGGCGATGCTCACCATGATTGTCGTCACCTGAGGCTAAGGCGCCAGCTCGCGCGCCAACTCCTCATAATCGGCCCGTTCCAATCCGATGAGGTCTTCCGGCTTGAGACCGCGGTTGCGGGCCTCCAGGAATGCGTCGCTGGCCGCCTTCTTCTGGCCGAGCTGCCAGTAAGCCAACGCCTGGCGAAAGTAACGGTTGGGGCGTGGGTCGTCGCGGATCACTTCGTTCAAGTCGGCCAAGGCCTCCTGCGGCTGGCCACTGGCCAACAACGCGGCCGCCCGCGTATCCAAGAAGGTGGCAAGCGGACCCGCGATGGCAATCGCCCGATTGATCAGCTTCAGCGACTCCGCGACGTCTAGTTTCTGAAGCGCCAATATCAACGCCAAATTGTTCATGGCAGCAGAGTTTTCCGCATCGCGCGTGAGAATCTCCCGATAGACTTCCACGGCATTTCGGGGATGATACCGCATGCGGAGATTGCCCAGGACCTGCAGGATCGCCAGTGGGCGGCCCTGTATTTCTGCCGCGGCCAGCACAAGACGATCCAAACGAGCCGCCTGTTCCTGGGTGAAGTTTGCGCCACCGACCCATTCCGCGAATTCCGTCGCCAACAACTGCGGTTTCGTATTGGGCCATGACTTCTCGGCCAGCGCCAGAGCTTCGTCCGTTCTCCCCTGGAGCAGCCGTACGGAAGCCCTGAGGAATTCCAGACGAGGATGCCGCGTCATGGAATCTGTAACGAAGTTATCCATCTCCAGCAAGAGTCGCTCCTTGGCCGCATGGTCGCCGCGCCGGCCGGCCCGGGCGGTAGACACCTTCAAGCACAAGACGGCTTGAACCAGACCCTGCTCGCGCTGGCTGTCTCCCTGCTCCCCGCTCGCCGCTCCCCCATACTTCTCCCGCAGAAGCTGGATTGCCTGGTCGATCTGTTGGCGACGAACGAGCATTTCCACGCGGAAGACGAGATTCGCGGGATTTCCCGGCGTCAATGCCTCCAGGCGTTCAAGCCAGACACCGGCTTCCACCATTTCATCGCGTTCGAAGAGCATGGCGACATAGGCGGCGACATAGCGGGGATTTTTGCCGTGCCCCGCCAGAAGCGCCAGCATTTGCTTGCGGGACCGCGGCCAGTCGTTCCCTCGCAGGTACAGGTGCGCCAGCACAAAACGGGCGTCGGCCGCCTCGGTCTTCTGCAATCCGACGACTTTTTCCAGCGCTTCGATCGCCTCTTGTCGTTTCGCCCGTTGCGGGAAGGCCGCCAGGAGCAGCGCCTTCTCCAGCAGGTCTTCAGCCGCGGTAGCGGCGGTCAGGTTCTGGTCGACCAGTTTCACCGCCTGCAGCAAGTTGGCATACCCGCCCCGCGCGCGGAGAATGCCGGCCATGGCCCGCCGCGCCCAGGTGATGTCCTGTGGATCGGCGGAGACCTCGGGGGCGAGGATTTTTTGCAGATGCGTTTCGGCCTGCAGGGGCTTGTTCGTCCGCAAACAAAATTCAGCAACTTGCCGCAAGACGAGCGGGTCGTTGCCGCCGCCGTCCAGGATCCGCTGATACTGCGCCGCGGCCTCGTCCGCACGGCCCAGCATTTCATAACAAGGCGCCAAGGCCCTGGGGGCCTTGTCCCCAGGAATTTTTCGGACGGCCTCGGCCAGCATGGTTTCCGCCTGCCCCTTCTGGCCAGTCAAGGCCAGAAAGCGAATCAGTCCCACCCAGGCATCCGGGGCCTCGGGCGACAATTCCACCGCCCTACGAAAGGCCTTTTCCGCTTCCCTGAAGTAATCTTGGGCCTCCTTCGCGCGATGATTGGCTTCTGCCCGTTGGCTCAGAAAACTGGCGACCTCGCCCAACCAAAGGTGGTCGGCCCAATCCTTGGACTGCTCGGCCACCTGTCGGGCAATCGCCACGGCGCGATCGGCGTTCTCCAACCGCAGGGAGACTTCCGAGGCCATGCGCCCCAGTGCCGGGAGGAGAACCGCATCGCGCTGCTCCAGGCGATGGAGCATGGCATCGGCCTCCGCGTACCGCTGCCGGCTATAGAGCAGCGAGAATCCGCGGCGGACGGCGACCGGGTCGATTTCCCCCGCATCGACGGCCCTGATGTAATTGTCGATGGCCTGATCCGTCTGGCCCAGTTGATCGCACAGGCGCGCCCGCAAGAGCGGAATGCGGCCCCACGACGGACGTTGCTCCTGCGCAGACGCAAGATGCACGAAGGCCCGATCGAACCGTCGGGCAGGGTTCTGCGAAGCCTCGGGGCGTTCCGCGAGGATCGCCTGGAACACGGCCTCGCCGTAATGCCAGAGGGCGCTTTCGCCGTCGAACGTGCGGATCTCTTGCAAGACTTTCTCCATCCCGGGAGTGTCGTTGCTCTGGCTGGTCAATTCCAGCAGCAGGAGCCGTGCGGCCAGGCTCGAAGGATCGGACTGGCAGGCCAGAAAAGCCTCGGCCTTGGCCTGTTCCAGACCGCCTGCCTCCTGGAGGCACCCGGCCAGCCCCTGATGAAGCTGCAGGCGGTCGGCGGCCGAGAACTTCGACGCGCCTTCGCCCAGCTTTACCAGGTCGGCGATTGCATTCTTGCCCTGCTGCTTCAAGAGGTGCCGGGCCCGCGCCAGGCGGATCCAGGCGCAGTCTCCGAACCTCTTCTCCGCCTGGTCGAGCAACTCCGCCACCTGCTGCGGATGCTGGTCTACGTCGGCCACTCTTACCAGGGCCGTCCAGAAATCGACCGACTCCGGGTGCTTGTCCCGCGCTGCGGCGAGCAGGTTCTCGGCTTCCACACCGCGTCCCTGCGCCAGCAGGACCTCAGCACGCAGCAGGGTTGACTGGCTGGCATCCGCTTTGACTAGGGCTAGGCGATCGAGGGCCGATTCCACGTCTTTCCAATCGCGCTGGGATTCCGGCACACCCAGATTCCTGAGGACTAGCAGGCGAACAACGTCGACGTCGACCGCGATGGTCGTACCCTTGAGTTTTCCGATCTGGCGATACTCCTCCAGGGCCTCAGGGATCTGTCCCATCGAGGCCAGCGTGGCCGCGATCCCCATCCGCGCCGGGACCCACAGCGGATCGAGGCGGGCCGCCTTCCGGTAGGCCGCCAACTGGGCGCCCGAGTCGCCAAGGTGTTCGTAGCAGATTGCCAGGCGGCATTCAACATCCTTGAGCAGTTCATTCGCCGTGGTCCCTTGGACTCCTGTGCTGCCGAGATCCTGATCGGGGTGTTCCAACTGCCGGGCAACCTCCGCGAAGGCCTTCGCCGCGACAAACCAATGTCCCTGGGCCGCTTCGATTTCGGCCTGCAAGAAGTCGATGAGCGCCGGATTGAAGGTTTGTTCCTGCGGAAGGCGGCGGAGCCGCGCAACCGTTTCCTGGGCCTTCGTCAATTCGCCTTCTGCGATAAAAACCAGGCCCTGGTCCCAGAGGAGGTCCCGCGGATCGGACGCCTTCTCGATTCCGAGGCGGAGGCTGGCCAGCGCCTTTTTCCACTCTCCCTGCCGCGATTCGACTTTAGAGACCGCGCGGTACCCGCCAGCCCCCTTCGGCCGGGCGGAAATGGCACGATTGGCAAATTCGCGGGCCTTTTCGTAGTCGCCTGCAGCAGTACAAAGGTCCGCGGCGAGCAGCAAAATATTAAAATCGTCGGGGGCCAAGGCGGCGGCCTTTTCGGCTTCCGCAAGGGCCGTCTTTTCCTGGTTGGCGGTTTGCTGGTGAAGGTAACGCGCACGCAGAGAGTGGGCCTGCGGAGACTCGGGATTCTTGGCCACCAGCTTTTCCATCCAGTCGTCTGCCTCTTGGGGCCGGTCCAACCGTCGCAGCACCGCGGCGAGGATCGCGTACCGTCCGCAGCGCCCGGGATCGAGTTGGATCGCCTTTTGAAACGACTCGACCGCCGCGCGATCATCGCCGCCGCCCGCCTGACAGATTCCGAGTTGCTCCCAGAGCGCATCATCGTTGGACGATGATTGCAAAAGACGCTGCAGATGTTCGCGGGCATCGCCATAACGTGCGAGGACGAGGTCGAGTTGCACGAGGCGTTTCCGCAAGTCTTCCCGGTCGGGCGCGAGCCGCAGCGCGGTTTCCAGGCTGCGACTAGCCGACCTCACCAGCCCCAGGTCGGCCAGCAGGAGACCGAGTTCTGCGTGGGCGCCAGCATCCTGGGGGGCCATCCGCAGGTAGGTTTGGTAATCGCGGACCGACGGCTCAAAACGCTTTTCGTCCTTGGCCTGGCGGGCCCTTTCCAGCATGAAAGCCACCTGGCGATGAAGCTGGAAGGCGTGCAGGAAGTAAACCGCCACTCCCAGCAGGATGAAAGCAACCAAGCTGGCCAACAGGAAGCGGAGATTGATTGGGTTTTTCATGACTAGTCCCTCTCAATCTGAAACCTCAAGTTGTTGAAAAGAAGATGGGGGAAAAGAATATTCTCTTCCCCCCATCAATACGCTTCGCTGGCGGATAACCAAGGAATTGGCGAGAAACGACTTGGTGCGATGGACTGCCGAGTCGCTCCATTTTCCTCGTGGATGGACTTACCCCATTCCATTCGGAAAGTTATTTCCCGCCAAATCCCCAAAGAACATCTGAGGGCCGCACCGTCGAAACGAAGCTTGTTTGGGACTCGCGACAGACTCAGCAGGAAGCAGGAGAATGCCCGCTGGCAAAACCGGAGAACACCTTTCGCCGCCGTGCACGATAGACGAGTCCCATAAACGCTAAGCCGCTTATTGCCACCACGGTTGAAGGTTCGGGAACCGGACTCTCGGCAAACGCGTAATAGATTTCCGAGGTATCAGAGTATTTGACTGGCCTAACGCCACGTGGGGTGGTGGGAGGACCATAGCCGCTGCCCGGGATCGTGATTGTGTACTCGTTGTGTCCGTCGAGCGTTAACGTAGACCAGGCGTCGGTACCCGGCGAGTTCGGATCGATATACTCGATCGCGGGGGCACCATTACTGTTCTGGGTTCCCACGCCGATGAGTGTCATCATGTGCTGATAAAGCCCGATCTCCACGTCCTCACCGGCCTTTATCTGTGCCGTGAGAAATGCTAAGATTTCAGTCCCATTCGCACCGGTAGTCAAGGTCGAATTGTTGCTTTGTGTCGAATAGCCTTGCGATGCCACGCTTCCATTAGCGGTAAGCCGGGGAGGCGCGAAACTTGTGATTCCGGCGAAGTTGGTCGTGCCAGGGGCGTTTGTATTAATCCAATTCTGCTTCGCGGTCCACACGTTGCCCTGAAGACGGGGGTTCGCGATGCTGGAATGCAGCGTATCGCGCACTGTCGCTAAATCAGCGGTGTCGCCGGGGGCGACATCATCGGTGAGCGCCAAGTTGCCATACGTGCCCGGATAGGCCTTCTCAAGGTACTGGAACGAATTAATCATCGACGTCGCGGCGCACTCCCCAAGACCGTCATCGCCGGTCGCATTCTGCAAGCGCGCGAAACTGTCGTAGATGGATGCCTCGCTGGCACTCGGCAATGCAGTATATCCCGGAGTCGTTGGTACTTGCGCCCACGCCAGGGACGAAAAGACAAGTACCACGGCCAACGCAACGACCACGTGAAGTGTCCTAGTCATAGCATATCTCACTTTCCAGAAAGAGAATTGGGCAGAACCAAAAAAGGCATGAACTACAGCCATGCTGTCCCTAATTCTTGACGGGTCTTCCGGCCGGTCAATCGCTTTGTCGGCGGATTTTGCAAACTCGCAATGGACCTTCGCAAACGCGCAGTTGCCTGCTGCCCTCGCGCAGACTTGGCCCCGGAGAATTCGCGACGTGAGGCCAACTTGTCGAGAGGCCAGGAGCACGGCAGATCGTGCTATTCCGCCGGAACCAGGGCGACGCGGAAGCCCATGCTGGAGTTCCCAAACCCGGACGAGTATCCGCCGCGGAGTGCCGAGCGGCAACCCCTACCGCCGTTGTGCCAGCTACCGCCGCGGATCACGCGATGCGAGCCCGATACTGGCCCCGTCGCAGAGGCTCCCGGTGCGATCGGCACCCTTGGATCGCTGATCACGCCAGGCGGACCGTTTGCTGTCGACATCGGATCGTCTGTGGGAGAATGCGCATAGTATCCGTCATCGTAACAATCCGCACACCACTCCCAGACGTTGCCGTGCATGTCGTATAGGCCCCAGGCGTTCGGTTTTTTCCCGCCCACCGGGTGCGTTCTGCCGTCCGAATTCGTACTATACCACCCATACTCGCCCAGCCCCGTCTCCGCGTCCCCAAAGCAATAGCGGGTTGTGCTTCCCGCGCGGCAGGCATATTCCCATTGGGCCTCGCTGGGCAACTGAAACTTTCCCGGCGGATTGCCCGGCCGTGCCTGCAGTTTGCCGAGGAACTGCTGGCAATCGACCCAACTGACCTGTTCCACCGGGTTCCGCAAACCCTTGAAATAGCTGGGGTTCTTGCCCATCACGGCTTCCCACTGCTCCTGGGTCACCAGGTACCGGCCCAGGTAGAACGGCCAGGTGATCCGAACCTGGTGCTGCGGCCTTTCCAGGTCGAGGGCGTCTTTTTCCGAGGCCGGCGAGCCCATCTTGAATTCACCCGCGGGAATCAAGACCATTTTCAGCTTGACGCCCTTGCCAAGGTCCACCGTGAGTTCCTTGGGGAGGCCTCCCGTCTTGCCGCCCGTTTCCTTGGGGTCTTGGGCGGCTGCGAAGGTAAGACTGCCGAGGGCCGCAAGGGCCAGCGACGCGACTGTCGATAATTTGGCGAACATGGACCAGACATCCCTAAGCGAAGCCCCTTGCGGGGATCAACCTGCGGCACGGGCGGAAAGTTCTTGTGTCCGCTTCACCGAACATCCTCAATCGTACGCTAGAACGAAGAAACAATCCACGCCCCTCGAAACATTTAGTCGTACCGCCCGAACGGTCGAAGCAGATGGTCGAGGCCATAAAGAAAAAGGGCGGCAATCCGAAGTTCACCATTTATCCGGATACCGGGCATTATGCGTGGACGGAAGCCTACAACACTCCCGAACTCTACGAGTGGCTACTCCAGCAGAAGCGGACGACCAAGAAGGTTGATGAGGCGAAGAAGTAAGAGATGGGACTCATCAGGTAGTGTTGCCAGCCTTCTCCAGTTCCTCCCAGCGGCGGTATGCCTCGGCAACGTCCTTCTGGAGTGATTGGAGGCGGTTGCTGACGCTGATGATTGCGGCCGGGGCCTGACGATAGAATGCCGGATCGGCCATCCGCTGATGAAGCTCAGCCAGTTCGGCCTCCAGGGTCTCGATCCGTTCCGGCAAGGACTCCAATTCGCGCTGTTCTTTGTAGGTCAATCGTCGGGCGCGCTGCGGGGGCGAATGCCTTGGTTCCAACTTGGCGGTTGGCGGTTTGGGCGGCGGCGGCACTACTTCCGGACTTTGCCGCAGCCAGTCGTCATAGCCGCCCGCATATTCCTTGACCTGGCCCTCGTCATCCAGGACCAGTGTACTGGTCACCACGTTGTTAAGAAACTCGCGGTCGTGGCTGACCAGGAGCAGGGTACCGGCATACTCGCTCAGTAGATCCTCCAGCAGTTCGAGGGTTTCAACGTCCAGGTCGTTCGTCGGCTCGTCCATCACGAGCACGTTGGACGGTTTGGTGAAGAGTCGGGCCAAGAGCAAGCGGTTCCGCTCGCCCCCCGAGAGCCGCGCGACGGGACTACTTGCCTGCTCGGGAGTGAAGAGGAAATCCTCGAGGTAGCCCATAATATGTCGCGTGCGGCCATTGACAGTCACCGAGTCCGACTCGTCGTAGACGTTCTCCCGCACCGAATTCTTTTCGTCCAGTTGGGCGTGGAGTTGATCGAAGTAAGCAACCTGCAGATTGGTTCCATGGCGAACGCTTCCGGCCTGGGGCGGCAGATCGCCGAGCAGCAGCCGCAAAAGAGTCGTCTTCCCCGAGCCATTGGGGCCGATCAACCCCACGCGGTCGCCGCGCATGATCATGGTCGAGAAATCGTGGATGACGGTCCGGCTGCCGTAAGCGAAACGAAGCTGCTTGGCCTCGATCACCAGCCGGCCCGTACGCTGGGCCTCCTGGATCTCCATTTTTACGTCGCCGGGGCGCTGACGGCGCTCGCTTCGGACTTCACGCAGAGCCTCCAGGGCGCGGACCCGGCCTTCATTGCGCGTCCGCCGGGCCTTGATGCCCGTACGTATCCAGACCTCTTCCCGGGCCAGCTTCTTGTCGAATTCGGCATTCTGCCGGCTCTCGGCTTCCAGGGCCGCCTCTTTGCGGTTGAGGTACGTGGCATAGTCGCACGACCAGCTCGTGAGCCGGCCGCGGTCGAGTTCCAAGATGCGCGTCGCCACTTTGCGAAGCAAGGCCCGATCGTGCGTGACAAACAGCAGCGTACCGCCATAACGCAGCAGAAAATCCTCCAGCCAGCGGATGCTCTCGATGTCGAGGTGGTTGGTCGGTTCGTCCAGCAGCAGGATGTCCGGGCTGCCGACCACGGCCTTGGCCAGCAGCACGCGGCGTTTCATGCCGGCGGAAAGGGTCGCCACGTCCGCGTCCGCCTGGAGCCTCATGCGCGAAATGACTGCTTCGATCTGCTGGTGCATGAGCCAACCGCCATCGACCTCCAGGCCGTGTTGGATTCGCCCCAACTCCACCTGCAGATCGTCGCTTCCCTCGCTGGCCAGCCGGCCAGCCAGGTGATGGTACTTGGCCAGTAGTTCCGTCTTGGCGCCGAACCCCAGCGCGACCTCGTCGAAAACTGTGCCGTGCAGGTCCTGGGGCACTTGCTGGGGTAGCATGGCCGTCCGCAGCCCCTGTTGGCGGATGATCTCGCCGCGATCACACTCCAGGGTGCCCTGGAGCAGGCGGAGCAGCGTCGTCTTGCCGGTGCCGTTACGACCCAAGAGGCACACCCGCTCGCCCGGCTCAATCGTCAGATTGGCCTGCTCCAAAACGGGCGGGCCGCGGAAGCCCAGTGTGACGTCGGATAACGCGATAAGTGGCATCCCTGGATGATAGAGGCCACTGGACAGTTTGGCAAGGTGGCAAGCGGGGCCACTCAGACCGGAAGGTGATTCCGCGTCCCCTCGTTGGTCGTCGGCCGCGCCGCGCGAATTGAATCGTAGGGGCAGGAAATCGCTGCGGAGTCGCGCAGCCTTGTATGCCGGGAAGGAGGTGATATAATTCTGGAATGTCGTGAAACCGAAGCTTGACGCGATTACAGGAGGAGTGGAATGGCTGACAGCATCTTTCTAATCACGAAATGATTGGCGACGTCGGCGAACGCAGCGGAAACAGGTCATGAAATTCCCTGAATAGATACGGAAGCAGTGAGTAACCCGATGAACTTTCCGGATACTTGGCCGAGCAATTGCCCGCCCCAGGACGCCTTGGATGCGGAGGGGACTGTCTTTCGCATTGTTGATCACAATCCACCCGCTACGGGAGATTTCTTGACAAGTTTCGAAACGGGCGCATTTCCGAGCCGGCCGGCTTGTTTGCGGTGTGGGTTGTCGCTCCATCGACTCCTGGCTGATGCGATCCATACGAAAACGAAATATCCGAAATTAGGGAGCCGGATTGCTCAAGGGCCGCTGGCGAAGGAGCACGGCAAGACCAAGCACACCGGTCAGGCCAGCCATACGACGTAGTGGGTTTACGAGGGCGTAGATCGCGCCAGCATCTTTACGTGTATTTCCGAGGAGAGGTGAATCATGTGGAATATCAGCGGACAAACGGTCGCTAAAGAGCGCTTCGAGCCTTTCCTTCCCGTCGAGGTTCTCGATGATTACGATGGACCGCGCATTTTCACGCTTAAGGACACCGACGGTGAACTGAATCTTGCCTACTGGTCAGACGGCGACCAGGGCAACTCTCGTTACGTCGTGGTCCCAACGAAGAAAAAGACTCTCGATTCCCTGCGTACCGGCGAAATCGGTGTTTTCGACGCACTGAATCAACCCCGTTGCTGAGTCTGCGATATTCTCACGAGCGGCGATGTGGGCAACTGTTGGCGGGTTGATTTCGATTCCATTCCGCGCGATGCCCTTCCGTCGGCAGGCACCAAGCTGTTGCCAAGCCTTGAACCGCTGCTTGTCGACGTCGAAGGCAGAGTACGAGAACTGGACAAGGACCGACTCAGCTTTGAACTTCGCGAGATCCAGGGGCCGGTCAAGACGCAGCGATTCGTATTCGGTGAAGAACTCTTGGAAGACGTGTTTCAAGCGGCTAGAAAGACGTGCGGGTTCGAGTGGCCGGACGACCTTTTCCCGTCGAGAATGTGGCGTATGCCGTGGCATTGTCGAGCGGCAGTGGGGACGCAGTCGATAGCCTCTGACCCCGACGCGGTCTGGGGTTACGCCTCCGCGTTCAATGGTACGGACGGATCGTCGGCCACGTGGACCCACGTGTGTACGTGCGGCAGGCCGCGGAAATGCCAGACAAAAGCCGGCCCCTCCATACGCCAGATATCGTACTCGCCGGCGATGAGCTGGCCCTTCTCATAGAACGCCAGGTGGCAGTCGTCCAACCCTCCTTGCGCCTTCAGGCAAGCGGCGACCCGGTCGCGGTCCGACTGGCGATACGGCTCGATAAGCTTGGCCAGCACCGTCTGGGCGTGGGTCTTCTGATCGGCCGATAGATCCTTGACGGCGATCCCGGGCAACGCGGCCGTTCGGCCCTGGAAGGCGACGGCGTTCTCGCGCGGCGGTGTCTTGATCACGGCGATGGCCCGCTGCTTGCCGTCAAGCATCTTGACGAGGCCGTTGGCTGCCACGGCTTGCGGCCAGAAAATATTATTGGGGTGGCCCGGTTTCTCGTTGAAGCCGCTGGCGGCATGGCCATAGACGATGGGGCCGCCAAAGGCGACGTGCTCGGCTGAGTTGCCGTCGCATCGCAGGGTGATGTGCCGCCCGGTCAGGATGAACTCGAACTTTGCGCTGCCCGGCTCGCCGAAGATGGCGATGCTCTGTTTGCCGAAACCGCCCTCGTCGTCCTGCAATTGCTTGTCGATCCGCGCGACCCACTCGGGCTGAATCAGACCGACGAAGATCGTGCGGATGAGCTTCTGCTGGTCGGCCGTGTAGAAGTCGCTGTCGATCACAGGCCTGGTGACATGCCAGTTCGCCGCAATGCGCGTCCGCAACAGGCCCGATTCCTCGGCGACGTGACTCCAGCCAAAGCAGACTTGCTTCTTCTGCTCAGCGGTCAGAGTGTCGTGGAGCAGCTTGACAAGTGATTCGGACGTCGGCTTGGATACGACCGGCTCGGCCGCCGCGATCATCTGCGAAGGTATTGCGGCGGCCAGGGCGGTCGCCGTACCAGCGGCTTTCAGAAAGCCACGGCGCGAAATGTTGGTATGGGAGGAAGGATCGACGACGTGTAAGGACGGAAACTGTGGCATGGCTGGGCTCGCAAATGTTGGGGGATGGAGGGTGTTCTTGCCGCACTGTATGTACGGCAAACTGCTACGAAGCAGCTATCGCCGTAACTATATACAGGCGCCATGCCGGCGGCCATACGGCTGTTCCCAGTCGCATTTCCCGACTTCGTCAAGGTTTTGCTTGCGATGCAGGTTACCAAACCGCACTCGGCTTGCCGAGTGGGGTCCAAAAAAGAGACAGCGTCTATGCTGGAACCCAAATACCGAATGAAAAGCATACCTATCGATCCTCCGCGCGTCGGCGAGCGCTAACCCACCATAACCGGCTGGGAAACACAAAATGGTGGGCCGGCGCTCGCAAGCTCGCTGGTCCCACCCTACGAATCGGTCTGCGACCTTACTTGCAAAATTGACCAGTAAACCGGGCCAATTCGCGCTCGTAGTCTTCGGGACAGTCCATGTCGGCAAGTACGGCGGAAGTCGCGACCGGAAGGTCGAATACATCGTCCGCGCGTGCGTCGAGGAGACCCCGCAGGCCGGTTTGATCGTAGTTGGTCAGTATTTCCTTTCGGTACCGCCCGGCGAGCAAGAGCGGATGTCCGCGGTGGCCCGCATGTGCCGGTACGACGATCCCCCGGCCTGCGGTCGAGAAGCAGTCGAGCATGGTGTCGACCAGTTCGGCTGTGATTGCCGGCTGATCGCCGAGGGCCACGAGCACCGCCCGGCAATCCGCCGGCATAGCCGCCAGACCGCAACGGACCGAGGCCAGCATGTCGGTCCGCTCGTAGTCGGAGTTGACAACCATGCGAACGCGGCGGCCTTCGAGCGCCTGGCCGAGGCGCTCTGCCTGGTGACCTGCGACGACGCAGACTTCTTCAATGCGGCTCCGCAGCAACTCGTCGACGATGTGTCCGATGACGGTTGTCCCCGCAAAGGGGAGCAGTTGCTTCGGGACACCCATGCGGCAAGATTGGCCGGCGGCCGGCACGATGGCGATGATCATTCCAGGGGCGCCCCCCGCCGCACGGCGATAAGTTGGGCCACGATGCTCACGGCGATCTCGGGCACAGTAATTGCGCCGATTTCCAGACCTATGGGCGCATACACGCGATCAAACTCCGCTTCCGTCGCCAGGCCGGTCTCGATGAACTGCTTGCGGATGAGGGCCACCTTCCGCCGGCTGCCGATCATTCCCAGATAGGCCGGTCGCCGATGGATGCAAGCGGCCAGGGCCTGCGCATCGTGCCGATGCCCGCGGGTCACAAGCACTATGTAGCTATCTTCGCCCAAAGGGCAAACGTCGATCTGCTCTGGAATGGGACCGCAGAGGACACGGACGCTTGGCGGAAAAAGCGCTGCGGCAGTGAACTCCGGCCGATCATCGATCACCGTGACATCGAAACCGACCCGCAACGCTTCGCCCGCAACCGCCTGGCCGACGTGTCCACCGCCGGCAATCAGCAGCAGCGGATTCGGCACCACCAGCTCGACAAACACCTCCACGCCGTCCGTAGATGCCTGCGCGTCGGCGACGAACCGCCCGGGCTGGCCGCTTTCCAGGCACGACCGAATCGCATCGCCGCCGGGAAAAGTGGCTGCCGCCGACAGCGAATCTGGTGTCAGCCATTGGACCTCGACCTGTACCTCGGGCAGTGTGCGGATCCTGGTGACCAGGCAGCCGTGGCAACGATTCGCCAGCGCATCGGCCGCCTGGGCAAAGCACGAGCGATGGCGGGCAACTGTGGGATCGACGAGTACCCGCATCTGTCCGCCGCAGATCGCTCCTTCGTCGGCCGCATCCTGGCTGTTCATCTCGAAGTCCAAGAGGCAGGGGCGTTGCGATTGGCAGGCCTCTGCGGCCGTTCGCTGGACCTCGGCCTCGACTGCGCCGCCGCCCACCGTGCCCCAGAGACGGCCCGACTGTTCGACGACGGCCCTCACTCCGGCCTGCTGCGGCGTCGAGCCTTGCGTGGACAAGACGAGCGCCGCCGCCAGCCCACCGCCACCGTCGATCAGCTCAACGATTTTTCCATATATGCTAGCCATGCAACTCCTTGCCGCGGATCGGCATGGACCGGACTCGTACGCCGGTGGCGTGAAACACGGCATTGGCCACCGCGGGGGCGATGCCAACGATCGGCGTTTCTCCGGCCCCAAGGGGCGCAAGGTCTGTGCGGTTCACGAGATGGACATCGATCTTCGGCACATCCTTGAAGCGCGGTACGGCGTACGTGGCCAAACGCGGATTGAGGATCCTGCCGTCATGGAAACGGATCTCTTCCATTAGTACACCGCCGAGACCCATGATCACGCAGCCCTGATTTTGCGCGATGAGGTTCGCCGGATTCAGGACCGTGCCGCACTCGAATGCCTGGCACACGCGGCGAACGTGGATCTCGCCGTCGCTCCGATCGACCTCGACCTCGGCACAGGTGGCCACGTAGGAGCCTTTCTCGGTTCCGCAGGCCAGTCCCACGCCGGTGTTCGCGGCGGGCTGCCGACGGCGGTCGGCCCAAGCGAACTCCTTGGCCACCTTCTCCAAAACGGCCCGTAAACGGTCGTTCTTCAAATGTGCCAGGCGGAATGCCAGCGGATCGGCCTGGGCCGCATGCGCCAACTCGTCCATGAACGACTCGCGGGCGAAATGGTTGGCCGTAGCGGCCAGGGCACGATAGGAGCCTTGCCGCAGCGGGCCATCCGCGCGCACTGAGCGCGAGCGGTTCTTGGCAATCGCATAGGGCGACTCGATGCCCGAGCCACCGGCGTTGACGTTGATGAAGTCCCACAGCACCAACGAGCCGGCAGCATCGAGAGCAGCGCGGATCTCGATCACAGCCGCCGGCCGGAAGTAGGCCCAGGTGAACTCCTCCTCGCGCGACCAGCGCAACGAGACGGGGCGCTTGGCCGCTCGGGCCAGGCGGGCCGCTTCGACCGCCGCTTCGCCGCTGTGTTTTCCGCCGAACCCGCCGCCCGTGTCGGGCACGATCACCCGCACGTTCTCGCCAGGCACGTCCAGGGCGGAGGCCAACTCGCCGCGGACACCGAAGGGATTCTGGGTGCCGGTCCAGACGGTGAGCTTGTCGCCGTCCCACTCGGCCACGGCAGCCCGCGGCTCCATCGGCACGTGCTGAATATAGGCGACTTCGTAGCTTTCGTGGAGCACCTTCTTTGCGCCCGCGAGATCCGCCTCCAACGCGGCCCTGAGCGACCCGTCGGCGGTCTTGCGCAAGTGGGGGAAAAGGTCATTGCTCGACACTTGCTGCGGCTTCGCCTCCCACTTGGCCGTCTTGGCCAGCGCCTCGACGGCCCGTTGCGCTTCTAAACTGGTGGGCGCGGCGCAGCCCACCAGCGAGCCGTCGCGCATGACGGCGACCCCCGCCAGCGAACGGACCGCCGCAAGATCGATCGAGACCAGCGTAGCGCCAAAGGCGGGCGGACGCAGGATCTTGCCGTGGAGCATCTTGGGCCGAAGGATATCGGACGGATAGTGGTGTGCCCCCATGACGATGTCTCGACGATTAGGCCGCGGAAGTGAAGTGCCCAGCACCTTCCACTCCTTGACCGCCGCCACCGCCACGTTGCCGGGGATGGGCTGGGCGAGCGTCTTGGCAAAGTCCTCGGCCTGAGCTAATTCGGCATAGGTGATCGCGCGTTTCGTGGACTCGTGGATGATAGCGCCGTCATGGACCCGAAGCGCGGCCCGATCGACCTTCCAGCGTTGGGCGGCCAGGTCCAGCAGAAGTTCGCGGGCGGCGGCCGCCCCGCTACGGATGGAAGGCACCGTCCTGGGCGTACTGCCGCTGCCGGCGGTCGTGCCGTCGTCGGGCGTCAGAACGGTGTCGGCCATGATCAAGCGGATATGGGCCGGGTCCAGCCGCAATTCTTCCGCGGCAGCCTGGGTGAGTTCCGCGCGGGAGCCTTGCCCCACTTCGACTTTGCCCGTCATGACGGTGACGGCCCCGTTGCGATCAATATGCAGGCGGGCAGCAATGTTCGCCGGGCCACGCCCACCGAATCCCCGGCCGCCTCCCCGCCCCCCGCGGCGTTGGGCCAGGGCGATCTCGCCGCTAACCGTGATCAGCAGCCCGGCCCCCAGCACCTGGACGAACTCGCGCCGCGAGAGGCCCCACGTCGAGTCTTGCGGGTCCACCGGCTCGTAGATTTCCGGATCGACGCGATGATCGGAGGAGAGACTGCGTGTCATGATTGGTGAACTCTCTTGGGGTATGGGCTACGACTGGCCCGCGGCACGATGGACGGCACGCAGGATCTTGGTGTACCCGTTGCAGCGGCACAGATTGCCGTTCATGAAACTGAGCACCTGTTCTTCCGTGGGCTGGGGATGCTGCTTCAGCAGTGCCACGGTTGTCAGGACCATGCCGGGCGTGCAATAGCCGCACTGCATGGCCCCTTCGGCGAGGAAGGCCTCCTGAACCGCGTGCAAGACATCGCCGGTGGCCAATCCTTCGATGGTCGTGATGGACTTGCCCGCGAAATCCACGGCCTTTTCCTGACAGGAGCGGACATTCTTGCCGTCCACCAACACGCTGCAGGCACCGCAAAGCCCCTCGCCGCAACCGTACTTCGTGCCGGTCAATTGCAGATCCTCGCGAAGGACATCCAGCAGTAGTCGCTCCGTGTCGGTCGTCAGCGTCCTTGTGGCGCCGTTGACGATGAAAGTAATGGTTCGATTCATGGCGTTCTCCCCTTGGGGCCGAGTTGCGATCCTATCATTATCGCGAATGCGACGGGAATTGCAATCAGCATGACCGGGGGGTTACAATAGAGGTAACTGTTTAGCGGAATGGAGGAGCAGACCCCTGCAAGGCGGTTGGGGATCCCAACCCGACAAGATGCTACAATAGCTTGATTGAGCATCTGTTCGTGGCACGGTGCTATGGGAGATGCCCTGCGGAGAAATCGCAGACACTTAGACCGGCGAATCAATAACTGTCGTATTGTCGCCTTTCGCTCCGCGAAAGGCGCGCTACTTTTGCGGAGCGAAAGGCGACACTTATTTCTGCGTCAGTCCTTATCGAGGGAGGTCGGGACGGTGAGCGAGCGCACTTTCATCATGCTCTTGGGATTATTTCTGGTGACAACCGTCGCCGCTGCCGAGCCGGCGCCGCTGTTCCCGTTCGTGCTGCCCTGGGACGACGCGTCGCCCGGTATCACGGACCTCAGCGGCTGGCTGCCGAAGCCGGCCGGCAAGTTCGGGCCGGTGCATATCGGCCTGGATGGACATCTCTACGCTGGTGGCCTGCGACTGCGCCTGAACGGCGTCGATCTGGCCTTCAGCGCTGCTTTCCCCACCCATGGTCAGGCCGACAAGGTTGCTGCGCGGCTGGCCAAGTTCGGCAATAATATTGTCCGTTTTCACATCATGGACATGCAGCGATTTCCGAACGGGCTGTTGGCGCGCAACGCGAAGGATACTCGCACCATTGAACCCGAGGCGCTGGATCGACTCGACTACTTCACCGCCCAACTCATCCAGCGTGGCGTCTACATCAACCTCTGTACGCTCAACTACCGCCCGTTCAATGCCGCCGACGGCCTGCCGCCGGAGATCGAGCAGATGGGCGCGCCCTATCAGGGCCGGCACGTGGTGGGATTCTTCGATCCCACGGAGATCGAACTGCAGAAGGAGTACGATCGCAACCTGCTGCTGCACCGCAATGCCTACACCGGCAAGACATACGCCGCGGATCCGGCGGTGGCGATGGTCGAGATCAACAATGAGAACGGCCTGCTCCACGCCTGGCTAGACGGGACTCTCGACCGGCTTCCGAAGATATTCCGGAGCGAGTTGCGTGGGCAATGGGACGAGTGGCTGAAGGGGCATTATGCCACCACGGAGCGACTGCGCGCGGCATGGTCCGAGGGTGCTCAGCCGCTGGGCGGCGAACTCCTGAGAAATGCCGACTTCGCGCACGGGCAGGATGGCTGGACGGTGGAAACGCACCAACCGGCCGTCGCGACTGCGAAGGTGACCGGCGACGCACCCGCCGATTTGCGTGGCGCGCGCTCGGTTTGTGTGGATGTCCGGAAGATCGGCGCCGAGGCGTGGCACGTGCGGTTCGAACAGCTCGGCTTGAGGCTCTTGGCGAAGCAAAGCTACACGGCCACTTGGTGGGCCAAGGCCGAGGCGCCTATGGCGTTACAAGTCAGCCTGGCGATGAGTGATGCGCCGTGGCAGACCCTCGGCCGCGAGGGTACTGTGCAACTCTCCACCGAGTGGCAGGCATTCCGCATGACGGTACAGCCGGGCGACGGGGCGGAGAATGCCCGGTTGGTATTCGACCCGCCGATGCAGACCGGGCGGATCTGGCTGGCCGGTATCAGTCTGCGACCCGGCGGCGCGACCGGCTTGGCTGTTGGAGAGACCTTGCAGGCGGGTACGGTGGCGGGCCTGTCTCACGACAAGCTCGCCGACCGCTCGTCGTCGGCCACGCGCGATTGGGTACGATTTCTGTGGGAGACCGAAGACGCCTACTGGCAGACGCGTTACCGCTATCTGAAGGACGTGCTGAAGGTGCAGGGGGCGGTGATCGGCACCATCGTTGGCTGTAGCACGCCGAACCTGATGGCTAGGCTGGACTGCATCGACAGCCATGCCTATTGGCAGCACCCCGTGTTCCCCGGCCGGCCGTGGGATTCCTCGAACTGGTACGTGCGGAACGTCTCGATGGTCAACGCCCGCGGCGGTCTGCTGCCCGGCCTGGCCTTGCATCGGGTGTTGGACAAGCCGTTCTGTGTCACCGAGTACGGCCACCCGGCGCCCAACACGTTTTGTAGTGAGGGAAGCCTGCTGCGCGGGGCCTACGCCGGCCTGCAGGATTGGGATTACCTCTCCACCTCACGCTTCGCCCAGAGCGACGACTTCGCTTTGCGGCGCATGCGGCAGTGGTTTGACATCGACCAGCACCCGACCAAGATGATCACGCTGATCCCGGCAGCAGCGATGTTCCTCCGCGGCGACGTGACGCCGGCCAAGCAGCAGATAGTGGCCACTCTCGACCGCCAACAGGAATTGGACCTGTTGCCTGGCCAGTATCCCTGGAGTTTAATTGACCTCGGCCCGCGTGGCGTCCCGCCCGAGGCGACACTGGTCCATCGCGTGGCCCTGGCGGTCGAAGGCCAGACGGCGCCACCCGATGCCCTGCGGCCAGACCGGGTCAAGCTGCCGACGGACGACTTTGTGTCCGATACGGGCCAACTGGAGTGGGACCTGCGTCGCCCCGCTCACGGCGTGGTGACCGTCGACACAGCACGTAGCAAGGCTGTGGTGGGCTATGGCGGTGGCCGACACTACCAGCTAGGCGGCCTCGTGATCGAGCCTGGCCAGACCCACCAGGACGGCTGGAGTGCCCTGACGCTCACCGCCATCGAGGGCGACCTGCCCACTGCGCCGTCGCGCTGGCTGATCACCGCCACAGGTTTTGTCGAGAACACGAACATGGGTTGGAAGGACGCCGAGCACACTTCGGTGGGCAACGATTGGGGCCATGCGCCGACACTGGTGGAGGGCATTCCGGCCAGGTTCACCGTACCATTTGCGGCCGAACAGGTGCAGGTCTGGGCGCTGGACGAGCGCGGCCAACGACGGATCACCGTGCCGTGCCGGCCGGCCCCGGGCGGCCATGCGGTGATCACCATAGGCCCGGAGTGGAAGACGCTGTGGTACGAGGTCGCTGTCCGCCGTCTGGCACTGTCCGGAACCAGTTCCAGCCGATGAGCGTCATCGCTGACACGGTCTTAAGCCCTCACCCCCTGCCCCGCGAGAATGCTGAAAAGTCGAGGTGGATACAAGATGTAGTTCTGAGTACTCAGTACTGAGTACTATAGGCTGTGTTCTCGCGAGACTTCCTCATCGTTCCCATATGTCGAGTGGTACCCGCACAGCGTGTCGTGGAGAGGGGAGACTTCTCGGATAGCCTCTTCGAAAGGGGCATATCTATTTCTTGCCAGATCGCGCAAAATAGAGCACGTACAAGGCACCCCCGCCCACTCGGTGCCCACAGGCCGTCCCACCACGAACGTACCAGGCATCCCTCGCCCGCCCGATGCCCAGAGACCGTCCTGCCTTAGGTAGAAGACATCTATGGCTACGCATACCATTCGCACTTAACCGTTCTGGGAGTAAATTGCGATGAAAACGAAGGCCGTGCCCCTTGTCGTGCTGGGTCTCATCGTTGTGGATTTCGCTTCCGCCCGAGGCGCAGAACCGCTGAAGCCGGCGCCGGCCCAGCCCGCGGTTGCCCCCAACTCGGTTTTTTTCCTCCGCGACGCAATGCCGCTTTTGAACAAGCTGGGCTGCAATCAGGCCAAATGCCACGGTTCGCTGAGCGGAAAGGGCGGCTTCCAGCTTTCCATGTTCGGCAGTAATCCTGCCGATGATTACTCCGCGTTGACCAAGTCCGCAGCAGGGCGGCGGATCAACAAGATCGAGCCGCCAAAGAGCCTGTTCCTCTTGAAGGCAACTGCCAGCATTGCCCACGAGGGAGCGCAGGCAGTCAAAATCCAGGCGGGCTCTCCGGAATACAACCTCCTTGTTTCTTGGGTCGCTCAGGGCGCATCCTGGGGCGATCAGAAACAGCCGGAGCTTCTTTCCATTGCGGTCCTTCCCAGGGAGCAGACGCTGCAAATAAGCGAGATCCGGCAGCTTTCGGTAACGGCGATCTTCGCCGACGGCGCCAAGCGAGACGTAACCCGCTACGCTGTCTACGCGCCCGCCGACAAGACGCTAGCCACGGTGGACGGTGACGGGAAGGTGCAGGCGAACAACTATGGCGAAGTGCCGATCGTCGTGAGCTTCATGCGGCGATTCGACACCGTTCGTATCACCGTCCCGCAGCCTCTGCCATCGCCTTTCCCCGCAGTCCAGGTAAGCAACAAGATTGATGAGTTTGTCTTTGCCAAGTTGAAGACGCTGGGCATACCGCCTTCACAGGTTTGCCCGGATCATGTCTTCCTCCGCCGGGTTTATCTTGACGTGCTGGGCGCTCTGCCGACGCCTGATGAAGCCCGCGTCTTTCTTTCCGACAAGGACCCGAAGAAAAGGAGCAAGCTGGTCGACCGCCTGCTGGGAGACGAACGGTTTGCCGGTTTCTGGGCCATGAAGTGGGGCGACTTGTTGCGAATCAAGACCGGCGTGGGAGTGACCCGGCCGGCGGCGGCGGCGACCTACTACCGCTGGGTGCGAGACAGCCTGGCGCACGATAAGCCGTACGACCAGTTTGTGCGGGAGCTGATCACGTCCCGCGGCAGCAATTACGAGTGCGGTCCGGCCAACTTTTTTGCGCCGTCCACTGAGAATAATGCGCAGGGCTTTGCCGAGGCCACGGCCTTGGTGTTCATGGGACAGAGGATCGGCTGCGCCCGCTGCCACGTTCACCCCCAGGAGAACTGGACCCCGGACGACAATCTCGGCCTGGCTGCCTTCTTCGCCGCCGTCAGCGTGAAAAGCACTAAAGAGTGGACGGAGCAGATTGTCTTTACTGATCCCGCCAAGACGCTCAGTCGCCCGAAAACCGGCGAGGTCGTGCAGCCCAAGTTTTTGGGCGGGGGTGTTGTAGACCTGGCGGCAGCCGAGAAGGCGGCTCAGGAGGCGGAGCGCGCGGTCGCCGGCGTTAAGGCGGTGGCCGACAAGGCCGCCACGGCTCGGGTCGCTGCCCAGACGCTGGCCGCTGCCAAACGCCAGCAGGCCAATGAGGCGAAGAAGAAGCAGGACGATCTGGCGCACAAACAGCCCAAGCCCGCCCCGGCGGAATTGGCTGCCGCCGAGACCGCGCGGCAGGCGGCCGAGAAGATCGCTCGGGATGCCGAAGCAGCGGCCGCGACCGTCGGGGGCGAAGCCGATAAGGCTCAGCAGACGCTGCTTGCGGCAGAGAAGGCCGCCCTCGCAAAGCGCGCGGCGGCCATCGATCAGAGGCAAGTAGACCCCCGCAGCACGTTTGCCGATTGGCTCATCTCTCCCCAAAACCCTTGCTTCGCCAAGAACATCGCCAACCGAATATGGTTCTGGCTCCTGGGCAGGGGCATTGTCCACGAGGCCGACGACTGGCGCTCGACTAACCCGCCCGAAAACCCGGAACTGTTGCAGTACCTTGAAAAAGAACTCGTCGCCAACAAGTACGACCTCAAGCACATCTATCGACTGATCCTGAACTCCACCACGTACCAGCTTTCCGCCCTGCCCAACCAATGGAACGCCAATGACGTCGTGCACTTCTCCCATTACCAGGTCAAGCGGCTTGGCTCCGAACAGCTCTTGGATGCGCTGTCCCAGGTTACCGACACGTGGGAGAGTTTCAGCAACGCGGTTGCCGCTCCCACCGTTTCCATGCCCGCGGGCCACGAGGCCAAGGAGATCCCGGACGGCAGCACGGAATCGCCGTTCCTGAAACTGTTTGGGCGGGCAACCAGGGACACGGCTTTCGAGTCGCAACGAAATTCGGCGCCTTCCATGGAGCAGTCGCTGTACCTGGTCAACTCGGACGAGTTCCAGGCCAAGGTCGTCAACAGCCCGCGGATGAGGCGGATCCTCGAACAAAAGAAGAGCGATGCCGAAATTGTCGAGGAACTCTATTTCGCTACGCTGGCGCGGGCGCCGACGGAAAAGGAAAACCAGCGGGTCCTCGAATATGTCCTGGGCGCGAGCAAGCCTGCCATTCAGCAGGCCAACGCCGGGCGGAAGGCGGCTGAGGAGGCCTTGGCCAAAGTGAAAGGGGACCTGGCCAAGGCCATGGCCGACCACGAGGCAGCCGAAAGGGCGGCCAAGGAGGCGGAGACCAAGGCCGCAGCCAAGGACAAACCTGTGGAGGAACAGAAGAAGGCCGCAACTGAGGCTGCCGCCCGGCCGGGCACCAAGTACTCATGGTCGGTGGCCAATCAGGCCAAGACCAAGCGCGACCAGCTCGCGGCAGAAGAAAAAGCCGCCACCGCCCGGCTGGCCGAAGCCAACAAGAAGATCGACGCCGTCAACGCCGCGCACCAGCAACAAAGGCTACCGGCGCTGCAGGACGTCTTTTGGATGCTGTTGAATACCAAGGAGTTCATGTGTAACCACTGAAACGCTATCCGGAAAGTCTCCCCTCTCCCGCCTGCTGTACCCAGCAGGCGGGAGAGGGGAGATATGTTGCGAAGACTTTCCGGATAGCCTCTGAAAACGCCAAAGAGGAGGACTTGCGATGTTCAAGATCGACGCGCGAAACCTGGACCCGAGCTGCTCGGGCGTAAACCGCCGCGACTTCGTGAGAGTCGGCGCCCTGGGTACGTTGGGACTGACTCTTGCAGATTGGCTGAAGGGGAAGGCCCAGGGGGCCATCACTGAGGGGAAGGCCAAGTCCGTCATCCAGCTTTGGATGTGGGGAGGCCCGTCGCACCTCGATTCGTTCGACCCGAAGCCGGAAGCCGGGGATGCCTACTGTGGCGAACTCAAGAACCCCATCGAGACCAAGGTGCCGGGGATGAGGATTGCGCAGATCTTCCCCCTGCTGGCCAAGCAGGCGGACAAGTTCTCCATCCTCAGGAGCTTCACCTCCCTGACCGACGATCACTATGGCGGCACTTACACAGTGCAGACCGGCTTTCCCACGTCCCAGCAGTTCGGCGCGCCGGATGCGGCCAAGCAACTCGGCAACCCGTCCATTGGCGCGGTCGTGGGCCTGAAGAAGGGCTACGAAGCCGGCTACAAGGGTGCCCTGCCGCCGTACATCATTCTCCCCCGCAGCGACTGGTGGATTGGCGCCGCGGGGTTCCTGGGTCCCCGGTACGAGCCCTTCGCCGCCGGCGGCGATCCCAACCAACCAGGGTTCATGGCCCAGGGGATGAGGCTGGCCAACGGCATCACGCCGCAGCGCTCCGAGGCCCGCCACGCACTCCTCCGCGACGTGGATTCGCTGGCCGGGGAGATCGGCAGGGACAAGCTTGTCCAGACGATGGACTCGTTTCAGGAGAAGGCCTACGGGCTGGTCCTGGGCGATGCCAAGAATGCCTTCGACCTGTCACAGGAGGACAACAAGCTGCGCGACCGTTACGGCCGCAATACGTTCGGCCAGTCCTGCCTGTTGGCGCGCCGGCTGGTGGAACACGGCGTTCCCTTCATCACCGTCGTGGATGGCGGCTGGGACATGCACTCCACCTGCATCGAATCGATGAAACAGAAGGCGCCGAACATCGACCAGGGATTTGCCGCCCTGCTCGAAGACCTGGCTCAGCGGGGGCTTTTGGAGAGCACCATCGTCTATTGGACCGGCGAGTTCGGCAGGACCCCGAAGCTCCAATGGGACGGTCAGTGGAAGGGCGGGCGTCACCACTGGAACACGCCGACACCCGTGGTGGTCGCCGGCGGCGGATTTCGAGGAGGCGTCGTGGTTGGCGCCAGCGATGCCAAAGGCGAGACGATCAAGGACCGCCCGATTTACCCCTGGGACCTGACGGCCAGCATTTACAAGCTGTTGGGAATTGACTACCTGGGCAAGCTCCCCCATCCGCAAGGTTGCGGTGTAGCCAGCCTCAGCCCGCTGGCCGGCAACGGAGTCAAGAGCGGAGGGTTGCTGACGGAGATCATGTAGGCCGGTGGAACGCCGCCGGCCGGTTTTGAGGGAGATGATTGCGCCATGAGCATGTGTACCCGATCCTTTGACCGTCTTCGAACGCTGGTCGTTTCAGCGGTCCTTGCGTTCTGCCTTTTGGGGCCGTCGCTCGCCGACGCCCAGCCACCCCAGCCCGCGATCAAGTTTATCTTTCCGGCAGGAGGGCAGAGGGGAAAGTGCGTGGACGTGATCGTTAACGGTACGGGTCTTCAAGGCGCCGGCGCGGTACGCGTCAGCGGGGAAGGGGTTTCCGGGCGGGTGCTGAAAGTCGAGAACCCCAGCCTGCTCCGCATCGCGGTTACTATCGACCCGGACGCGACGGTCGGCGAGCGGGACCTGCGGGTCATGACGCCCGCGGGTGGCGTTTCCAATCGCTTCCGTTTTTTCGTGGGAGAGCTGCCGGAGATCAACGAGAAAGAGCCGAACTCCCTGAAAAGCCAGTCCCAGCGCCTGGAAACGCTGCCCATCGTGGTCAATGGCCAAATCCACCCCTCGGATACGGACTTCTTTCGCTTTGCCGCGAAAGCCGGAGAGACGCTGGTCTGCCACATCCAGGCGAGAGAGCTGTTGCCCTATATCGCGGACGCCGTCCCGGGTTGGCTGGAAACATGCTTGACTCTTTACGATGCGGGCGGCAAGGAGCTGGCGTCCGTAGGCCGCTTCCGTTTCAACCCCGACCCCCTGCTGATCTATCGCGTTCCCCAGGACGGAGAATACTTGATCGAAGTCAGGGACCTTTTTTATCGCGGCAGAGAGGATTTCGTTTACAGACTCAGCCTAGGCGCCTTCCCCTACATTACGGACATCTTCCCACTCGGCGGGCAGCGAGCTTCGGACTGTCCCATCGAGTTGTACGGCGCCAACTTGCCCATGCAGAGCACGAAGCTGGTGCTGCCGGGCGACAGCTCTCCCTTGCGCCTGGTGAGCTTGGGCCAAAACGGGCTGAACTCCAACGCCCTCCCATTCGCCGTAGGCGACCAGCGGGAAACGCGGGTCACTGAAGCGAACCAGTCCTTCGATCGGGCGAGCAGAATCGAGGCGCCCGTGACCCTCAACGGGCGTATCCGGCAGAGAGGAGAGGCCCATTATTTCCGCTTTGCCGTAAAGAGAGGGCAGCGGTACATCATGGAGGTTCAGGCCCGGCGTCTTGGCTCTCCGCTGGATTCCATCCTTACGCTGTTCAACTCGCAGGGCGGGCAGTTGGCGGAACAAGACGATACGGACATGGGTGATCCGCTTCTCACCCATCATGCCGACTCGCGCCTGGATTATACTTTTCCCGCGGACGGGGACTACGTTCTGAGGATTCAGGATGCCCAAGGCCGCGGGGGCGAAGAGTGTGCTTACAGGCTGCACATCGTTCCGCCACGGCCCGACTTTTCCCTGCGGACTGTGCCGGACAATCCGCGCCTGGGAGCAGCAGATTCGGTCGCGGTAACCGTGAAGGCCTTGCGCCAGGATGGCTTTAACGGCCAGATCGACCTGAGCGTGCAGAATCTGCCCAAGGGTTTTGTCGCTAGCAAAGCGGTCATCCCGGCCGGCCAAAGCGAGACGCGACTGACGCTCACGGCGCCTGCCGATGCGTCAGTCGGCCTCGGGTCGCCAACCATCGTGGGCGCCGCCACCCTCGGCGAACAAACGGCCGTCCGGCAAGCCGTCGCGGCCGAAGACCTCATGCAGGCATTTAGCCTCAGGCACGATGTTCCCACCAAGGAATTTCTAGTGGCGGTCATCGAGTCGCCCGACTTCACAGTGTCTACGAACATGCCGTCAACCGACGTGCGAGACGTTCGCCAAGAGAGTCAGGTTGTCGTGGTTGTGAAGGTCTCGCGCAAAGGACTCGAAGCCGCCATCGCGCGGGCCGAGGCCGCGAAGAAGGCTGCCGAGGGTGTACTGACTAAGGCCAAGCAAGGCAAACTGGCTGCGGACGAGAAGGCGGCCGCCGTCACCTTGGACCAGGCCAACAAGAGCCTCGACGCCGCCCGGCAGAAGGCCAAGCAGGAAATCAGGTTGACGGCGGATCCACTTCCCGGTGGCGTCACGTTCGCACCTGCGAACATAGCCCCCGATAAGAGCGAAGCCAAGCTGACGCTGGGCATCACCCCTCAGGCGCCGGTTGGGAGTCGGCAGAGCATTATCATCACCGGGAGCATGGGATTCGGCGACACCGCCACGGTCCACGTTGCACCTGCGCTTCCCATCAGGGTGATCGAGTCAGCCAAGGCTTTGCAGGCGGTCGCCGTCGCCAAGCGCCGACAGGCCAATGAGGCAAAGAAGAAGCTGGATGATCTGGTCGAAAAGCAGCAGAAGCCGGCGGAGGCCAGGCTGGCCACGGCCGCCCAGGCTGTGACTGCGGCCGCGACGGACAAGGCCGCGACGGACAAAACCCTGGCGGAAGCGAGAGACGCCGCGGTCAAGGTGCAAACGACCCTGCAAGCGGCCGAGAAGGCGGCCAATGAGGCTGAGACGCAGGCCGCGGCCATTGCCAAGGATGCCGGCAAGTCTGCCGTTGAAAAGAAGAGGGTCGCAGAGGCAGCCGCCGCCGGGCGCAAGGCGGCGGCTGCGGCCAAGGCCGGCCTGGCCGAGGTCCAGAAAAAACAGCAGCAAGCGCAGACTCGCAGCGACGCGATGGCCAAGAAACTAGCCGAAGTCGAGGCCCAGAGAAAAGCTGTGGAGCAGGCCTTGGCCGAAATCAAGAACCAGGCATCTGCTGCCGGCACTCTTTACCTGCAAGCCGAGGCCACCGCCAAAGAGGCCGAAGTGGCAGCCGCCCAGGCCAAGTCCTAGAGAGCAAAGAAACGCTTTCTGACCTGCTTTCGTGCCGGGGTAATAATCTGGTCGTAGGAGAAACTCCGGGAAAGCGAAAGGGGGCGGCGGGACAACGTTTCTAATTGCCAATCCTGCGCCCCGCTGGGACAAGCCCAGCGGGGGCGGGACTAAATCGAAAGCCCGCAAGCAGGCAGGGGTCGTCTTCTTCACACCGCTAAGTAGTTAACGCTTCAAAGCAAAGCGGTCCAAATCCTCAACTCTTCAATCCGCTCAGATCGACCTCCAGCCGCTTGTTCTCCTTAATCAACTCGTCCATGGTCAAGAGCGCGTTGCGGCGGGCGGCCTCGCGGCCAAGGATGCAAGTAAGTGTGCAGTCCACGCTCCGCTGGGCGGCCTCGTTGCCGAAGTCGCCTGCCAGCACCTTCTGGTAGAAAGCGGCAATGTTCCGCTTCGCGCCGGCCGCGTAGAGGTCTTCCACCGTCCCGCCGCCAAAATGCTTGGGTCCGCCGCGGACATAGGCCTTGCCCCAGTACGAAAGGCGGGCCGAGGCCAGCGTACCCTGGACCGAGCCTTGCAGAGAACCTTGATTCAACCAATCGTGCGTAGTGCCTTTCACGCTGTGATGGTTCCACGTCAGGCCGTCGGCAAAGGCGTAGGTGATGAAGTAGCTATCCTGGGAGTCGCCGTGCGGATCCTGGCGGCAGCGCATGCCGCGTCCAAAGGCCGAAACCGGTCGCCGGCCCAGCGCCCAGATCAGGGCGTCGATGGCATGGATGTCGTAGTTGCCGATGTAGCCGCAGCCCATGGCGTCGTCGTTGACCCAGATCAGGCCGGTCAGGCGGCTCTCGAGTGTCTTGCCGAGCGGCGGATCGCTGAAACCGCCGCCGCCACTGCAACCGATGGAGAAAACCATCTGCAAGTCGCCCAGCCCGCCTTCCTGCAACCGCTTCCGCACTTCGATATTCATGGGGTCGGTGGGCATCTGGTAATCGACGAGAAAGACCCGCTTCTTTTCGGCGGCGGTCTTCCCCGACGCGCCGATCTTGAGCGTGCCGGGCACGTCGGCGGCGACCGGCTTGGCCATGTAGACGTGCAGGCCGGCCTCGACAGCCGCGGCGGCATGTTCCGGGAAGAAGTAGGGCGGCGTTTCCAGGATCACGGCCTCCACGCCGCTTTCGATCAGCCGCTTATAGGCCGACAGGCCGGAGAAACACTTGGCCTTGTCGGCGCCCAGCGACGTGCCGGTCTTTTCCGCCCGATCGGGAAAGTAGTCGGCGGCCGCCACAAATTCGTAGCCGCCATGTTCCTTGAAGAGCCCGGCGATCCAACTCCCCCGGCCACCGCATCCGATGATGCCCACTTTGAGCTTGCGGCCGATCTTCGCGGGCGCGGGAGCGGCTTGGACAGCGGTGGCCGTCAGGGCGATGCCGGCGGCCGTGGTTTGCAGGAATGTGCGACGGGGAATGCTATTCTCGTGGTTCATGGTCGTACCTCAGTTGGAGTGAAGAATTTGGCGGGACAACGCCATTATTACGTCGCGCCACGTACGATGCAAGCACAGGCAGCAAGCACAGGCATCTAGCTCTCCCGGGCATGGCCCGTTAAACTACAGTTTGGCGAAATTGCCTTTGCTCGCCGTGGGAAGGACGCACCTGATGAAACTTGAAGACCTGAAACTGCTCATCGCCGCCGGCAATCCGATCATTTCCATCACGACGCCGGACGAGCCGCGGGCCATGCATGCCGTACAGGAGGTCGCGCAGGCCACCGGGCTGCCCGTCTCGGTCTGGTCGCTTACCGAGGGCCTGCAGGCCTGCGGTATCGACCAGGTGCTGGTCGAGGCGGGCAAGCCGGCGGCGGCGCTCAAGTACGTCAAGGACGCGCCCCATCCGGCGATCTACGTCTTCAAAGACCTCGGACAGCATGCCCGCGAACCGCAAATCCTCCGTTACCTCCGCGACCTGTATTTTTCACCCGTCTCGCGCCTCTGGACGCTCATCCTGCTGGACGCCATCGCCCCGCCCATGGAGATGCGCAGGTTGAGCCTGCCTTTTGAAATCGGCTGGCCCGACGAGGAGGAGATCCTGGCCATTGTCAAAAGGACTTTCCAGGAGGCCCAGCAACGGAGCCTGCAGAAGGTGGAGTCGCGTCTCAATAAGTCGGAACTGGAACTGGCCGTGCAGAGCTTGCGCGGCTTGACCAGCGAAGAGATCGTCCGCGTGGTCTCCGAAGTGTTGTACAAGGACTACGTCTTGGACCGCGCCGGCCTGCCGCGACTGGTCGAGGCCAAGCGGACGCGCCTGGCGGCGACCGGCTGCCTGGAATCGATCGTGGCCGATGTCTCGCCCGATGAAATCGGCGGGCTGCGGAACTTGAAGCGGTGGTTGAACCTGCGGCACTGCGGTTTTTCCAGCCGGGCACAGGACTTCGGGCTGGAGCCGCCGCGGGGCATCCTCCTGCTGGGCGTGCAAGGCTGCGGCAAGAGCCTCTGCGCCAAGGTGGTCGCTTCGGCCTGGCGAATGCCGCTGGTGCGGATGGACCCCGGCGTGCTCTACCAGAAATTCGTGGGCGAGACCGAGGCTCGCCTGCGCGAGGCCCTGCAACAGGCCGAGGCCATGGCGCCGGTCGTGTTCTGGATCGACGAGATCGAGAAGGCCTTCGCCTCCATGAGCAGCGAATCGGCCGACGGCGGCCTCTCGCAACGCATGTTCGGCACGCTGCTAACCTGGATGCAGGACCACCGCCAGCCCATCTTCCTCATCGCCACGGCCAACGACATCGAGCGTCTACCGCCCGAGCTGATGCGGAAGGGCCGCTTCGACGAGATCTTCTTCGTCGACCTGCCCGGCGCGGACGAGCGCGACGCGATCTTCACGATCCATCTCCGCAAGCGAGGCAGAGAAAAGGCCGCCTTCGACATGGGGCGGCTGACGGCCGCAACCGAGAACTTTACCGGGGCCGAGATCGAGCAGGCGGTGGTCTCCGGACTGTATGCGGCCTACGCCGAGAAGGTCGAGTGCGCGACCGAGCACATCGTTGCCGCCGCCAGCGTCACGCAGCCGATTGCGGTAGTGATGCGCGAGCGCGTCGACAAGCTGCGGGCCTGGGCACACGGGCGGTGCGTGATGGCCGATTGAGGACTTGTAATCGCGCTGCCTTGAGCTAAACTAAAGTAGGCCCAGGTCTTGCAGCTCAAGATCGATTCCTACCGCGACCCGCGGCTGTACGCCGTGGCCATTGTGGCCGATCAATTGCGGCAGAGCCAGCAACCGCTGGTGCCTTCGCAATTGATCAATTTCGCCGGCGGCGAGGGCGGGCAGGCCAGCATGCTCGGCGCCTTGCTGAGCTTGTTGACCACGGAGAAGCTGGGCATCGACGTCAATCCAAAGAAGCCGCCCGCCGCGCCGCCATCCGGCAAGACCGCGTAATTCAAAGACAAGGAGCCGAAGCATGTCGGACAAGAGTGTTGCCGAGAAACTGCTGATCAAGCCCGCGTACAAGGTCTTGCTGGTGAACCCGCCCAAAGGTTACCGCGCCTTGCTCGGCGAAGTTCCCAAGGGCGTGACCTTCTTGAAGGAAGCCGGTGAGGCACTGGACCTGATCCAAGTCTTCGTCGCTTCGCGCAAGGAGCTTGAAGAGCAGTTGCCGCGATTGAAGCCACATCTGGCCCCCAAGGGACTGCTCTGGGTCACGTATCACAAGGGAACTTCCAAGCAGAAATCGGACATCAACCGCGACAAAATCGCCACCTACGCCGGCACGATTGGCTTGCAGGCTGTGGCCATGATCTCCGTGGACGACGACTGGTCGGCGCTGCGATTGAAAGTTGTTTGAGCAAGCGGGACGGCGTAGAGTGGGCCGAGTAACACGAGTCCCACCAGATTCCGTATCGAATCTGGTGGGACTCGTGTTACTCGGCCCACCCTACACATTCGGCGCAGCCTGCTACCAATTCCGCGGCGGCCCGTCGACATCGTCGCGCGGTTGCTGCTCGGCGAACTCGTCGTTGTCCTGCAATTCCTTCTTCAAGCGATGGAGTTCCTTCTTCAGACCGGCGATCACGGCTGCCTGGGCCGGATCGCCGTAGATGTTGTGCAACTCCTGCGGATCGTGAACCAGGTCGTAACACTCCCACTGGTTTTTCTTCCAGAAATAGACGAGCTTGTGCGTTTCCGTCCGCAGGCCGTAATGGGCCCGCACGTTATGATCTCCCGGATCGTGGTAGTAGCGATAGTACCAGCTCTTGCGCCAATCGGCCGGATGTTCGCCGCGCAAGAGCGGCACGATGCTGCGGCCCTGCATGTCGCCCGGTACCGCCGCGCCGGCCATCTCCAGGAAGGTCGGCGCGAAATCGACGTTCAGGGCCATCGCCTTCGCCACGCTGCCCGGCCTGATCACGCCGGGCCAGCGGACCAGAAACGGCATGCGGATCGATTCCTCGTAAATGAACCGCTTATCGAACCAGCCGTGATCGCCCAGGAAAAAACCCTGGTCGCTGCTGTAGATCACCACGGTGTTCTGCGAGAGGCCAGTGTCGTCCAGGTATTTCAGCAGGCGGCCCATGTTGTCGTCGATCGAAGCGATGCAGCGGAGATAGTCCTTGATGAAACGTTGGTACTTCCACTTCAACAGTTCGTCGCCGCTGAGACCCGGCGGCGGGTCCATCTTGAGGTCGCTGCGGGTCAAGTGTTTATCGATGGTCATGGTGGCCTCGCGGGCGGCGTCGGTACGGCTGGCATAGTTATCGCGCAGGGTCGGCGGCTCGGGAATGTCGCGATCGTCGTACATTGCCGCATGCTTGGCGTCGGGCTGCCAGTTGCGGTGCGGGGCCTTGTGATGACACATGATGAAGAACGGCTTGTCCTGCGGCCGCCGCTTGAGGGTCTCGATCGCCAGGTCGGTAATGATGTCGGTCACGTAGCCCTGGAAGACGTGCTTGCCCTGCGCGTCGAAAAAGGCGGGGTTGTGATAGACCCCCTGCCCCGGCAAGATGATCCAGCGATCGAACCCTGTGGGCACGCTGCCCAGGTGCCACTTGCCGATCATGGCCGTGTAGTAGCCGGCGGCCTGCAAGTGCTTGGCCACAGTGGGCTGCGAGCCGTCGATGTGGTTAAACACGGGTACACCGTTCTTGTGGCTGTACTTGCCCGTAAGAATGCAGGCCCGGCTGGGCGTGCAAATCGAGTTCACGCAGAAGCAGTTTTCCAGCAGCAGGCCCTCGCGGGCAAGGCGGTCGAGGTTGGGCGTCTGATTGATTCGGCTGCCGTAGGCGCTGATGGCATGAGCGGCATGATCGTCGGCCATGACATATAGGATGTTCGGCGGCATCGGTTTTTCGGCACCGGCGGCAATCCGGATTGCGATCATCGGCGCGGTCATAGCCAGAAGCGCAACCGCAAGCGATCCGGAACGCAGCAATCGCAGGGCGACACGGCCAAGGCCGCAGACGAAACTGAAACGTGGACTGGACATGATGGAACTCCCCGGCAAGCTTGCGGTCTGTGGAAACAAACGCGCTCCCCAGAGTATCGCATCTTCCTCGTCGCCCGTCAAATGCACCGATCGCGTGAACCGCGTGCATGGAGGACGCTCCTTCGGCCTTCGTGGACGCGCGGGCAGAATCGTGGTAAGATCGATCCAGCTTCGACCGTCGTCGAGAAAACATCCCACTGGGACCCGCGATCATGAAAACCCGATTATTCTTCGTTCTTCTGCTTCTGAATACCGTTGCCAGCATCGCCGCGGGCGACGATAAGGAACTGGTGCGGAATCCGCAGTTCACTACCGCCGGCGGCGACGGTTTGCCGCAGGCCTGGTCGCTCTGGACTCCCGCCTGGCAGCAGGCGGCCTGCCGTGTCCGCGCCGCAGAGGGGGGCGCGGTCATGGACGCCCCAGAGCGGCCCTATGCCGTGGGTGGACTCACGCAGGAACTGCGAGGCGTCGAACCTGGCAAAAGCTACGCCGTCCGGGCCGTTGCCCGGGCCGAGAATCTCGCTAGCCCGCTGCAATCATTGTTGGTCCGCCTGGAATGGAGCCAGGCGGGAAAACCGCTCGACGCGGCGGGCATGCTCGTGCGCGGCCCCAAAGCGACTGATGGGACACTGAAATTCGCCGACGTGCTCACGGCCCCCAAGCAGGCCGACGGCGCACGGTTATCGTTGGAGTTGAAATGGCCGCAGGGCGGTTCCGTCCAGTGGGAACATGTGAGCGTGCGGGAAACCGCACCCCTGCCGCCCCGCCGCGTCAAGATCGGCACCGTTTATCTCAAGCCCAACAAGAGCACACCCGAGCAGAACCTCGAGCTCTTCTGCGGGCAGGTCGACGCGGCCGGCAAACTGGGGCTGGACATCGTCTGCTTGCCGGAGGCGATCACCGTGGTCGGCACCGGCCGCACCGTGTCGCAGGTGGCCGAGGCGATCCCTGGCCCTTCCACGCGGCGACTGGGCGATGCCGCTCGCAAGAACCGCCTCTGGGTAGTGGCCGGCCTTTATGAACGCGCGGGCCAGCAACTCTTCAATACGGCCGTGCTCCTGGACCGCAAAGGAAAGCTCGCCGGCACGTACCGCAAGGTGCATCTGCCCCGCGAGGAATGGAAGGTCGGTTTCTCTCCCGGCCTCGAGTACCCGGTCTTCCAGACCGATTTCGGCACGATCGCCATCCAAATCTGCTACGACTACTTCTTCCCGGAGACGGCCGCCGCCTTTCGCTTGCATGGCGCCGAGATCGTCTTCGCACCCACCTGGGGCACGACGTTCGCCGACCACGATGGCCACGTCGAGGGCGAAAACACGTTTCGCGTGCGGGCCCGCGACGAGGGTCTTTACCTCGTGCCTTCGGTCTATGACGGCAACAGCATGGTCATCGATCCCTTGGGAAAGGTCCTTGCCTCCAGCCAAGGCCGCACGGGCATCTTCTGGCACGAAGTCGACCTGAACAAGCGGGAGTGTCTCGACTGGGTGGGCCACTGGCGCACGATCGGGCCGCGCGACCGCATGCCCTCGACCTACGGGCCGCTGGTCGAGCTGGCTCCTGCCGAATGACCCGGCCTAAGGACCGGCGGATAAATGAACTCCGTGTTTCTGCGAGATCATTCGTCGGTCGCCCCTAATACCCGCCAAACTCGTAGGCGGCGTCGAACGCGGCCAGAATGTTCTCCGGCGGCACGTTGGCCTGGATGTTGTGAATCTGGTTGAAGACGTAGCCGCCGTCAGGGCCGAAGGTGCAGATCCGCTCGCGCACGTGGCGGCGAATTTCCTCGGGCGGAGCCTTGCCTAAGACCCTCTGCGTATCGCAGCCGCCGCCCCAAAAGACCAGGCGGTCGCCGAATTCCCGCTTCAGTCGGCCCGGGTCCATGTTGGCGGCCGAGGTCTGCACCGGATTGAGAATGTCGATGCCGGCCTCGATGAAATGCGGAAGCAGATGATAGACCGAGCCGCAGGAGTGCAGGAAGACCTTCCAGGCGGTGTTGGCGTGGATCCAGTCGCAGAGCTTCTTGTAATGCGGCTTGAGCATCTCGGCCCAAAGTTCCGGGCGGATGAACTCGCCGCGCTGCGTGCCGCTGTCGTCGGCGGCGATGCCCCAGGCAAAGCAGTAGTCGCCCACCGCCTGTTTTACCAGGCTGAGACACTTGATCGTCGCCTCCACGCTGCGGTCCATCATCTCGTGGCAGGTCTCCCTCTCGGTCATGAGCATCATCATCCACTCGTTGGGCAGCCCTTGCGTAACGTTGCTGGCACGGTCGGTGATCAGGCTCAAACCCAGGAAGCAGATGCCGAATCCCCAGCCCAGGATCGCATAGTCGGTGTTTTCGTACAGCGACCGGCCGTATTGCGAGAGCAGTTTCAAGTGCTCGTCCGAAATGTCCGACACCGGCCGGAATTCCTGGGGCTTGATGCACTCGCCGCGGTTGCACGACATGTCGTCGAAATAATAGCCGTTCTTCGGCATGCGAAACGACGTGGGCGAGCCGTCGGCGGCCAGCAGGATCCAGTCGCCTGCCGCATCTTCGACGATCTTCGTACACGGCGGGAACAAGGGCTGCGTGCCGTCGAACAGCCGGCGGGGAATCCACTCGTTGTCCGGGCGGGCCGTGTTTACCAGCACGGTGAGGTCCAAGGGAACCACGTCCACGTGCAGCCGGCGCAGGACTTCCTCTTCCACCACCGCGATCATGAATCGCGGGTCCAGCACCTTCGTGGGAGTCGTGATCCCCAGTTTGCGTTTCAGTTTCTCGTAGGCCACGACGGCAATCCCCGAGGCCTTGGTGCCTCCTAGGTCGATCGGAACGCGGTCGGGAACTTGATGATTGATCGCCCGCAACACACGTTCCCGCGAAGTCATGGGGGCCAGGGCCTTCGTGGCCGGGTTCGAAAGGGAATCACCGAGCATGGAATCCACCTCTAAATCCTGGAGGGCAATTTCGAGAATCTCCCCACCAGTATGCCATTCCGCGGCTTTCGCGGCAAGCCTCCTGGAAAAAGTTCATTTCGGCGACGCGGCGTGACTTCTGCCCGCTTCCATGTTATCCTGGTGGCAGTCGCTCACCCTCCCTCAGGCCGAGAAATGGACGCCAAATGAAATCCGTTAGACTAATCATCGCCGTGCTTCTCTTAGCCCACCTGCTGCGCTTGGGAGCGGCCGCGGCCGCCCAAACCGGCAATTGGGCGGCCTGCGCCGACCGTGCAAGCCAGCAGGCCTGGATCGATCACTACATGGGCGACAAGGCGATTGAGCCGTTCTTCTCGATGCTCTACGACGGCAAACCGGTCGCCGAGAACATGCGAACTTGGCATCGCACTCACGAAGTGCGGTCCCTGGACGAACACCGCACGCAGATCACCGTCACCTGGCGCGACCCGACAACGAAGCTCGCCGTCCGCTGTGAGGCCGTCGAGTTTCACGACTTTCCGGCCGTCGAGTGGACGCTGCACCTGACGAACGAAAACCAGGCGGCCACGCCAATTCTGTCCGACATCCGGCCGCTGGCGATATCCGTGGCGACCACGCCCACCGAGCCTTGTACGCTGCACTATGCCAAGGGCGGCGTTGCCGCCTTGGACGACTTTGCGCCGCAGCAGCACGGGCTGGAACTCAGCAGCCGCTTCGAACTAGGCTCCGCAGGCGGCCGGTCGTCCAACGGCGTCCTGCCCTTTTTCAATGTGCAAGCGGGCGCTCGCGGACTGATCGAAGCCGTCGGCTGGACGGGCAATTGGAAAGCCCAATTCGACCGCAGGGGCGACGGCTGGCTCCTCCTGGCGGCCGGCATGCGGCGGACCTGCCTGAAACTCCTGCCCGGCGAGTCCATCCGCACGCCGCGGATTCTCTTGCTCTTCTGGCAGGGAGACCGCCTGGAGAGTCAGAACCTCTTGCGCCGCTTCCTCACGGCCCACCACGGGCCTTTGCCCAAGGCGACAGCCGGGCGTTTGCCGGTCTTCTATGGCGCCTGGGGCGAGGTTTACGAGGCGACACACCTACGGTCCATCCAATGGTTCGTGGACAACAAGGTGCCCATCGACGTCTACTGGATCGACGCCGGCTGGTATGGCGACAAGCCATTCCAAGAGAATTCCACCGATGCCAACAGCGAGTGGTGGAAGTACACCGGGAGCTGGCAGCCCAACAAGATCACCTATCCCCACGGGCTGAAGCCCATCGGCGACATGCTCCGCCGCCACGACCTGGGGTTCCTCTTATGGATCGAGTCGGAGCGGGCGTACCGCGGCACCGACCTCACGCGGCAGCATCCCGAGTGGCTGCTGGGACCGCAAGGCGACAATTACCTGGTGAACCTGGGCGACCCGGCGGCCCGCAAGGGAATTACAGAGATCGTTTCCTCGCTGGTGCGGGAGGGCGGCCTGGCCTGGTATCGCCAGGACTTCAACACCGATCCGGAGAACTTCTGGCGCTGCGCCGACGCCCCCGACCGGGCGGGCATGTGCGAGATCCGCTACATCGAAGGGCTGTACGCCTTTTGGGACGAGCTGCGGCAGCGGCATCCGGGCCTGTTGATCGACAATTGCGCCAGCGGTGGCCGTCGCCTCGACCTGGAAACAATCTCCCGCAGCGTGGCCCTCTGGCGTAGCGATTTCCAGTGCAAGCCGAAATTCAATCCTGCCGGTATGCAAGGCCAGACCTACGGCATTTCCTCCTGGATTCCCCTCAGCGCAGGCGTCGTACAGAGCGCCGATCCTTATCGTTACAGCGGGCTGAGCGCGGGCATCATCCTCAGCGCTCCTTTGGAGCACGCGCCGGAACTCAAGGCCCTGCTCGAGCAGGTCCGCCAACTCCAGCCCTATTTCCTGGGCGACTATTACCCCTTGACGCCCTATAGCGTGGCCGATGCCGACTGGCTGGCAACGCAGTTCAACCGGCCGGAGCAGGCCGACGGCGTGGTGCTCGCCTACCGCCGTCCGGCATGCTGCGAGAAGTCGTTGCGGCTGAAGCTCCATGGGCTGGACCCGGCGGCCCGTTATGAGGTCCGCAGCCTCGACGCCGCGACGGCAAGTGTGATCAGCGGCAAGAGCCTGCTGGACGAGGGCCTGAAGGTCGAGTTGGAATGCAAGCCGGCGGCGGCCGTGATTCGTTACCAGCGCACCGAGCGGACAGCGCAACGGTAGGCAATGATGAAACTTCATAAATCTCCCTGGTATTGTCTCGCGCCCGTCCTCTTCACCATGCTTTCGATCGATGCCCGTGCGGTCGCGTCTGCTACCCCGCCGCTCGGCCGGCAGCCGCTCCGCGTGCAATCGCTCGATGGTCCGTGGCGTCTCGTCCTTGACCCAAAGGATATAGGCCAGACGCAAGTCTGGTTCAAGCCTGACATTTTTCCGCTTCAGGCCTCACGTCCCATCGAGGTTCCGGGTAGCATCAAGGAGATCGATCCCAAATACGACGGCGTCTTCTGGTGCTCGCGCAGTTTCATACCTGCTTTGGCGGAATGTCGCGATTTGCGCTATTACCTTCAATTCGGCGCTGTGGCCTACGCCTGCGACGTGTGGCTCAACGGCACGCTGCTAGGCTCGCACGAAGGTGGTCAATCCCCCTTCGAGTTCGGCGAGTGCTCGGCGAGTGTGATGCTGGGCACGTGGCGTCATCACGCTGGGCGATTTACGCTCAACAGCCTCAATCTTCTGGGCAACCTCGGCCACCCCGCCGCCGACCGGCTCCTACTAAACCTGATTGCCCATGCCCGCGCTACGGTTGCGCCGTTGCAAGCCCTACCCGGCGGCTACGAGGCCGAACTCGATGCGCTCGGGATTCGGTAGGCCGTGAACAAGCGCAGCGCAGTTCCGGCATCAGGTGGTTACGTCGTACTGATTTATGCCGGAACTGCGCTGCGCTTGTTCACGGCCTACGGTTTGGCCCGCCTTACGGGATGAGGCCTTCTGGAATCAATTTAGGTTGGGGGCCGTTGAGCGCGCCGAGCGACAATTTCCCGGGATCAAAGGGATCGTTTCCCGCGGAAGCACGAAGGACACTGACCGCGAATTTCTGCTGCGCCGTGCCGCCGAACTGGTCCGTGGCCAGTACGGTCACGAAGTTAGTGCCCGTCTGGGACGCCGTTGGCGACCATGTTACCAGCCCGGTCGAGGCGTCGATGCTCATGCCCGCTGGGCAAGTTTCCAGCGAGAAAGTAATCGTCTCGCCGGACGATGTGGTTGCCAAGAGCTGGTAGGTGTAAGGGCTGCCCGCGACGACCTGCGTCGGCGGAGCGGACGTGATCTGAGGCATGGCGACCGTCTGCGCCTTGGGAACAGCGGGAGCCGAAGGATCGACCCCGGTCGAGGATGGATCGGCCACTTGTCCCATGAACAGCACGCTTCCAGATTGCGTGTCCCGGATCAGGAAAAGGAACGGATGATCGGCGTTGAATATGACCGGCGACGATTCTCCTGTCCCCACAGCTAGGAGGGTCCCCGTGACAACCGCAGTAGCCGCCGCAGCCTCGGTCCCCGCCTCATTGACGTCGATGAACGCCTTGTGGAAAACAGAACTAATATAAAGCTGGTCGGCGCTTGTCATGCCCGAGAAGTCGGCGATCCCAGGTTCGAAAGCATCAGTCATGCCCAGGGCCTCCAACGACTGAGTCATATTGATCGATGGCGTGGTGATCTGAAACTTGGGCAACGATATCGCGACCTGCTGCGTCGTCAGGCCCTGCAGCCAGCCGTTTAGATCAGCGGGGAGTTGGCTGGCATCGAGGCCCGAGAGCCCGGTGTTGGTGGGCAGGAGCACGTCCATGACGAGCCGGTTGCCCGCGTAGGGCAGTTCCACGACCTGGTAGCCATCGCTTTGCATATAGCCATAACAGTTGGTGTCGTGCATCGTAGGGACCTGCACCTGTCCGCCCGTGCCGAGCGTGAAGGCCGCATTCTGCGTGAAATTGCTATTGAAGGGCGTCGCCCACTGGGCCTTGAAGTAAATTGCGTTGGTCAATACCAGCCGCGTCAAGGAGTTAATTGCACCTTGGGGGATCAAGTTCTGGATCTTGTTGTTCGTCTGTTGGGCGACCCAGTTGTTGATAGTCTGGCGAGCGGTCTCGGCGGCGTTCTCGAAATCGACCTGGTGCAGGCCGCCGCCGTAGTCGGCCTGCACGAGGTTCAGAAACGGCGCCAGGAACGAATAGCCCTGTTGCCCCCAGAGGGCGTCGGCCACCGAAAGCGAATAGTTGCCCTGGCCGGCGCTGTTGAGGTCCGTCAGCAGGCTGCCGAAATCGCCGGCCAACGTATTGGCGTCCAGTGTGTAGTGCAGCGCGGTAGCCATCTGAGTGGCGGTTTCGCCGCGGGCGCCCGCGTATGTCATCGCCAAGGCGGTGGAGATGCTCGACGGAGAGAGGAACAGGTTGCCGCTTCCCCCCGTTTGGCTCTGAATCTGGCTGTAAAGGGCCTCCGCGAAGGCGTTGATCGACTGACCAACCGCGGTTTCGGCCGCAAGCTGCGCGGTTGAAAGCGTTCCACCAGCCTGTTGGCCGCCCGCGGGGGCCGTACTAATGGGCGACGCGACCACGGGCGTTGACATCGTCGGCGGCATAGGGCCGCAAACGATGGGCGGCAATGTTCCGAACGGAGACAGGCCAGACAGCACTCGGCGATCTTCCAACGGCTCGATGCCCAGGCGGCGAAATCGGCGATTGCCGGTCGCTACGGTTCTCCCGCGCGTGTACATTGTCGCTCTCCAGAACGAGTACAGGCACAAGCTCGATTTTATCAAAATCGGCAGAAATGTGCAACTTCTATCTGCCAAGGGTGGTTTTCGGTCCCTCTATTGAGGTAGGCTGGATTCGCGGGAGATTGTCACGCCCGTGGATGAATGCCTTGCCTGGCCGGTGGAAGGACGCTGAATTCCCGGTGGTGTCCTGCACACTGTCCGAATATAATAATGTCACCGTTGAGCTGACTGCTTCACAATGGGCGTGCCGCCGGTATCGAATACCGAACCGCGCACGAATACGGCCTGTATGGCACGGTCTCCTGGAGTAATTGGGGGCGATCGGCACAATACGAATCGTTGGGAGACTAGTCCAAGAGAGAACCAAGATGCTTCAATACAAAGCCGGGTACAAGTTCGTTGACGGCGGGGTCCATGCCCAAGTAGTTGATTTCCCCGCGGCAATCACGTGCGCGGATAGTCTGCCCGAGGCCCGTCGGTTGCTAGCGATAGCATTGGTCGACGTGGCCGAAGCCGCCATGGCGATGGGCCAGGCATTGCCCGTTCCCAATCCTCAAGTGAGCGACCTTGAAATGGACATCGAGGAGCCGATCTATCTGCACCTGCAAGTCAGCTCCGAAATACAGGAATTGCCAACGGGGTTGATAGCTTCGTGAAACGGCAATTGCTGATCCAGCATCTCTGCGATTGTAATTGTCGCTTGCTGCGGGAAGGCCGTGCGCATTCCGTTTGGTTCAACCCCGCCAACCAGAATCAGTCGTCGGTTCCACGGCATCGTGAGATCAACGACTACACCGTACGGGCCATCTGCCGCCAGTTGGGAATTCCAAGCCCAAAATGAGCCTGCTCTTGTTCCGGCCTACGGTTTTCGCACACCTCGTTACCTCGGAATCGGCAAAACTACCGTGGCGTCCTCATTGAGGGTGGCCTCGCCTTCCTTGCCGTCGATACGATAGCGGATCCGCAAGTGCTTGACGACGCCGGAGGCCGGGTCGCCGCCAAACGACTCGTTGTAGCTCGACGAGGGCAGGAAGATGACGCGGAAGTTGCGGGCATAACGGCGGAGGATTGCGGTCACGTCCTTCACCTGGCCGCCCTCGCCGTACTCGGCCTTGAGGATCTCCAGCTTCACCGTCTTGTGCCCGGCCTGGGCCAGGGCCTTGCGCAGCTCGATCGAATTTCCGCCACTGGCCCGTTCGATCCCCATCGCCACGATGGCGGCTTCCTCCTTCAAATCCGGCGCCTTGGCGGCCTCCAGGGCCAGGTCCAGCATCTCCGGACTGGGATAGCGGAGCAGAATCTCCAGCACCAAACGCTTGTCGTCGGGCCGCCGGGCAATCTCGAGGGCCGTGCGGCACATCGCCGCGCGGTCGGCCTGCGGAATGACGAACTGCCGGGCCAGGCGGATGTAGCCCCGCACCGCCCGCACCTGGCACTTTTCGTCCTTGGTGTTCTTCGCAAGATCCGTGAGCAAGGGGGCCGCGTCGACCGACTTCCATTGCCCCAGCAGGCGGAAGGCTGTGTCGCGCAACACTTCATCGCTCTGCCTGGCGGCGTCGCCCATGGCGGCCAACGCCCTCTGGCCGCCCAACGCGCCAAGGACCTCCAGCAGCTTGCACTTCAGCGCCACCGGGGCCCCCGCCAGGGCGGCGGCCAGCCTCTCGCCGCAGGCCTCCGGGTCAGGCATCCGTTGCGAGGCGTCCTGCAATGCCTTGGCAATCGCGGCCGCTTCCTCATCGTTTTGCGCGGCGCGTAGTCGGGCAATCAGTTGGGGAAGCTCAGCGAATTGGATCGTCCCGCCTAGGGCGGTCAAGGCGGCGGCGCGGACCTTCGCATCGGCATCGTCGGCCGCCTTCCACAAAATTGGCGTTGCAGCAGCCACGTGCCGCCGTCCGGCCAGCTCAACGAGGATTTTTCCGGCCCCACCGCTGGCGGCTGGCAGCCGTTGGGCGATGAGATTGTCGATCGCCGGGCCTTGCAGGGCATCGATTACTCCCAGCGCGGCCTGCGCGATCGTCGCATCATCTTCCGCTGCCGCATCGAGCAGGATGGGCGCGCTCACCGCCTCGTCAACCCGTTTCAGGGCACGCAAGGCATAAACTCGCACCTGCGGGGAGCTGCCCTTGGCGGCCTTGACAATCTGCGGGACAACACTCGACTCGCCACGGTCGGCTAGCGCAAGGATCAAGAGCGATTGCCGCTGCGGGACGGCGCGGGCCAATTCGGCCGCCACGGCCTCGGTCGCCTCAGGACCGGGAAGTTCCCTCGCCACGAACAGCCCCAGGGCAAAGTGTTGCTTGTCGGCCGATTGCAGCTCTTTGACCAGCAGCGGCACACCCTCGGCCCCGCGGGCGAGAATCGCGCCGCGCGTCGCTTCCAAGATCCGTGTCTGCGGCAGGTCGGCTGCCCGGACAGCGTCGTAGAGCTTCACTGCCTCGGCGCTCTCGCCGTGTGCGCGGTTGCGCTCGGCGCAAAGAATGCACCCTTCGGCCACCGCCGAACGAACGGCCATCGGCTCGATCGCCAGCGAACTCCGCAGAGTGGCCACGGCCGCGTCGGTGCCGATGCGGCCCAGGGCCACGGCAGCAGCCGCGGCAACCTCGTGGTCGGAGTCCTCCAACAGCCCGATCAACCGATCGACCGCCTTCGTATCGTGGCGGACCGCCAGAGAATTGATCACGCCGACCCGCAACCGACCTTGCAACTGTCCGCAGGCTGTCCGCAGGGCGTCGTCCGCCGAGATGTCGGGAATGACCTCCAGGGCAATCCGCGCCCAGCCAGAAAGTTCTGCCTGGGGAAGCAGCGCCGCCAGCGCCGGCACGGCGTCGCCGTCACCGATCAGTGCCAGCCGCTTACAGGCCAGGGCCTTGTCGGCCGGCGCGGCGTTGCCCTGCAGAAGCTCGATAAGCTTTCTCTGTTCGGCGCGGGTATTGGCCTTCGCGGCTTTGTCGGCGGCGAGAGCGGGAATACACAGGACGGCAATGAGTGTCAGAAGAAAGAACGTTTTGAGGTATCGCATGAAAGTGCTCCGGGTAAGTGTTTCGTTAGAATCGCCAGGGGTCGCGGAGGGCTTCGCCGCGAAGGCGATTCGCTTCGTCGTCGCCAATGAATTCGTTCTTCTTGGGATCGTAGGTCAGTTTGCGGTTAAGGAAGATCGCAATGTTCATGGCGTGGCAGGTGATATGCGACTGGCAAGCCACCTGGGCGTTCGCCCGCGGCAGGCCGCGCGACTTCACGCAGTCGAGGAAATCGCGAACGTGGTAAGTGGCCGGGTAACCGCCGATCTCGGCCACCTTCTTTCCCGCCAGCAACGTGGGTGAACTGAGCACGAGTTGCCCGCTATCGCCCGTTTCCACCCAGCCGGTGCTGCCCTCGTAACGCACGGGGCAAGACCCCAGCGGCAACCAGCCGTCGTTACGGGCCACCAGCTTCACGCCGCTGGCATAGCGAGCCGTGGCCTGACCGTTTTCGATGGGAAAGAACTCGACCGGGGCAGTGTCGTCGGCCTTGGCGGCCCACTGGCATTGGTCGATACAATGCGAGCCCCATTCCAGGCATCCGCCGCCGACCATGCCGCCGCCCTTCTCAAATTCGGCGCTCAGCAATCCCGCGTTGTACGGCCGCCAGGCGGCCGTGCCCAGGAACATGTCCCAATCGACCACGTCCTTGGACGGCTCGGGCTGGGCGGTGGGCCAGCCGCTGCTATGAGTGCCCAGCCCGCCGGGATGCGCATGGACGGTTTGCAGCTTGCCCAATTTGCCCTGGCGCGCAAGTTCCGCGGCGAACTCGAAGTGCGGCAGGTTCCGTCGCTGCATGCCACCCTGGAAGACGCGGGCCGTGCGGTGGATCGTATCGGCTAAAGCGATGCTCTCCATGATGTTCTTGGAGCAAGGCTTTTCGCAATACATGTCCTTACCCGCCTTGGCGGCGAAGATGGAGAGCAGGGCGTGCCAGTTCGAGCCGGTTGTGATCAGCACGGCGTCGATGTCGGACCGCGCCAGCAGATCGCGGAAGTCGCGATAGGCGGGGCAATTGGCCAGCTTGTATTGTTCCTCGATGCGGCCTTTCACGGCCTTGCGGCGATCCAGGCGGACGTCGCAGCAGGCGGCGAAGCGGACATCGGGCTGTTCCATGAAGCAGCCGATAACATACGAGCCGCGGCCGCCGATGCCGATCGAGCCCATCACGATCTGTTCGCTGGGCGGCACAGCGCCGTTCTTGCCCAGCACTGAGGCGGGGATCAGGTAAGGCACGGCCAAGGCAGCTCCGGCGTGCAGGGCCGTTTTCAGGAAGTGTCGTCGTTCTGCGCGTTTGGATTCGAGCATGGCGTGATTCCTAGGATAGGGGAATACATGGCCGGCTGTCAACACAGCCGCGGCGGGGAAGGAATATAGGTAGGCGGTCGGAATCCCAGTGGCACATCCGGCCGACTGCCATCATAACCGACCGTTGGGGAAATTGCCAAGGTTTTTTTTGAGGAAAGGCGCTCGCATTACCGGCCTTTGCGGGAAAATCCCGCTACTCCATGATCCGTGTGGCGCGCGGTCAAGATGGCGTGTTGTATTCGATGAACCTGGACGGAACCGGTTACCAGGTGCTCCATAATTTTTCTGGCGCCGACGGTAATCAGCCGGAATCGGATTTGACTTTCGCGGGAACGACGCTCTTTGGCACAGCCCAATTTGGCGCTCAAGGCGGAGGCGCTGGCAACGGCACAGTTTTCAGCTACAACACCCTCAATGCAAGTTTTCAAACTGTGTATCAGTTCGCCGGCGCGTTTACGGATGCGGCAACTCCGATGGCCGGCTTCACAGCCGTTGGAAACACACTATACGCCGAAACATGGGAAGGGGGCAGCGGCAACGGTGGAGCCATTATCCGGCTGAATTCCGATGGCACAGGTTACAGCATGGTAAAGAGCCTGGGTGGGTTTGGGACGCCGCAACCTGGCTCCCAACCCGAAGCAGATCTTATTCAAGTGGGTTCGAAATTATACGGAACAACCAATGCGGGAGGAGCTTACGGCAACGGAACGATCTTCAGCCTCGATCTAAACACCTTCGCGCTGAATTATTTGTACAGTTTCGGCTCGGTTGCCAACGACGGTTCGAAGCCGCATGGAAATCTCTTGCTGGATGGCAGCGAGTTATATGGAATCACAACTGACGGCGGAAGCGCGAACGACGGCGTGTTGTTCAGTTTCAATACGACTTCGTCCACGTACAATGTGCTCCACGACTTTGGTGGCACGGCTGACGGCGCCAACCCAATGGGCGGGTTGGTGCTGGTTGATTCGCTACTGTACGGAACTGCGTCGGCGGGCGGGAGTACAGGGGATGGCATCGTCTATAGCTTTGATCCGGCCACTGACAATTTGGCGATCGTTCACAGTTTCATGGGGACGCCAAACGATGGCCAGAACCCGCACTCCGATCTCACGTCCCTCGGCAATACGATTTACGGAACGACGTATGGCGGAGGAACTAATGGGGCAGGCACATTGTTTTCCATCGCCGTTTCTGAGCCAAGTACCCTCGTCCTTCTCGCCGCCGGTGCCATCGGCCTTCTCGGCTACGGTTGGCGCCGAAGGGTAGCAAGAACTGCGAAGCCAGCGGCCCTCGACGAAGACGCCCACCCATCCTGGCCTTCGCATGCGTCCCAGGCGAGCGCGGCACGACGGGCAGCTTGATCGAGCGCGTCGAAGGCCCACGCTGCTGACTATCCATTTCTTATAGTCGACGTGGCCGTTGGCCCGATTTGTCAATGCAGACCAAGCGTATTCTCGCATGTTTTGCTGTGGCAATTCACCGGTCGTCCGGTGAATTGCGGCCCAACGCGGTACATGCCGCGGTAAATCTGCCCCGTGCCGCAACATCAACCCACCCTTGTGGCCAATGTGGGCCATCTCGCTCGCTGGCAAATGCTCGATCAATCTGCAATAAATCTCATAGCGGCATTTGACAAACCGATGACGCCGTATTAAATTGCACGTTGTTCCAGCACGGAACCCTACACGTATGGAGGTTGTTCCGGAACACGGGCGGCACGGGTGTGCAGCCCATACGCATGGCAATTCATTGCAGGCAGCGTTGCGCGTAACGAGCACGGTAGCAGCCCCATAGCCCGGCGGGGATCCTATTTACTCAGCTGCACCGGCGCGGCTCACTTTGACGGCGACTCTCAAGCGAGTCTCGCACTGCGCGCCTATCTTTCGCTGCTTCGTTCTCCCTTGAGTGTCTTTTTTGGCGGAGCGTTGCGCGATCGCGGTGCAGCCTTAAGATGCGGACAAGATATTTGTGTACTCAAGGAGAAGACGGATGTTTGGCGGGTTGTCCCTCTTGACGGTTCCCATGCGGTTGGAGCCTCTTCCCTTGCTTTTGCAGGCGGCAATCCCTCCCGGCTTTTGAAGCCTGGGCGGATTTTCGCTTGGGATCGTGATTCCGGGACGGCTAAGTACTGGAAGAAGAGGGCAGATTCATGTCTTGGAAACCGTTATTGTCGGCAATTCTCGTTTTCGGTTGCCTTTCCGCCGGAGCCGGCGCACAGAACATCAACACCTTATACACGTTCAGCGGAGGCTATGACGGCGGTGCTGTGGACGGGGCCTTGACGCTCAGCGGCTCGGTCCTCTACGGCACGACCGAAATGGGCGGCGCTTATAGCCAGGGCGACGTCTTCAGCATACCTGTTACCGGCGGCAGCGTTACGGTGCTGTCCTCGCTGAGCGGCGCCCCAAGCGGTTTCACGCTGGGTCTCGCCGGCGTGACCCTGGTCGGCTCTACCCTGTATGGCACGACCTACGGCGGCGGCGCCGATTACGATGGCTCGGTCTTCAGCGTCCCTGTGACTGGCGGCCCTGAGACGACTTTGCTTTCGTTCACGGGCACGGGGGGCGCATGTCCCGGCGTGGGCCCTATCGGCAGCCTGACGCTTGTCGGCTCGACCTTCTACGGCATGACACGAGACGGCGGCGCTTACGGCGATGGCAACGTCTTTTGCGTGAACATCAACGGCAGCGGGTACAAGAACCTGTTGAATTTCAACGGGACGAACGGCCAGAATCCCTACGGCGGCTTGACCCTCGGCGGATCGAGTTTCTACGGGTTGACCTACAGCGGAGGAACTGACGGCGCGGGTAGCGTCTTTAGCATGCCCGTCGGCGGCGGCAGCGCGACGACTCTGTACTCGTTCCAGTGGTACGACGCGCCCTGCTATCCCAAGGGCAACTTGGTCCTCAGCGGCACGACCCTCTACGGGACCACGTGGAACGGCGGCGCCTGCGGATACGGCACGGTCTTCAGCATGCCCGTCAGCCGCGGCACGCCGACGGTCCTTTTGAACTTCAACGGCGCCAACGGCGAGTATCCGCCCGGTTACCTGACGCTTGTGGGCTCAACGCTCTATGGGGTGGCCCAGATGGGTGGCGCGGCCAATAACGGCACGGTCTTCAGCGTCTCTATCAATGGTGGATCGTCGGGAATCATCTCCTTGAGCGCAAGCAACGGGTATTTTCCACAGGGCGGGCTGACGCTCTCAGGGTCAACATGGTACGGAACGGCTTCGGGCGGCATCAACGGCGCAGGCACCGTCTTCAGCCTTCCGCTTTTCTCTCCCGCAAGCACTTGGAACGTGGATGCCGGCAGCAACTGGTCGGCCGTCGCCAACTGGGGAAACGGGACACCTGCCGGCATGGACGCTCAGGCAACGTTCGGCAACGCGATCACCGCGCCAAGGTCGATCGCCGTCGATATGGCGGTCACCTTAGGAACGCTGACGTTCAATAGTTCCCAAAGCTACACGATAGCCGGGCCGCAGGCCGTTACTCTCCAGGCAAGCGCAGGGGACGCCGCCATCAACGTCTCCGGCAGCCACCAGATTTTCGCGCCGCTGGTCCTGGCCAGCGCTACCGACGTGACCGTCAACAACAGCACGGACACATTGACCGTGCGCGGCAGCATCAGCGGGCCGGGCACGCTCAATATGAACGGCGCCGGCACGCTCGTCCTCGGCGGCGCGAACACCTATAGCGGCGGCACGAGTGTTAGCGGCGGGACACTTCAGTTGGCGCATCCGCTGGCGGTGCAAAACAGCACGGTCAGCATGACTTCCAGCGGTTGCTTGGCGTTCGCCCCGGGGGTCACCAATCCGGTGTTGGGCGGCCTGGCCGGCGCCGCCAACATCGCCCTGGCAACCGCCGCCTCCGAGGCGGTGACGCTCCAAGTGGGCGGCAACGGCCAAAACACGATCTACAGCGGCGCATTGCGCGGTCCGGGCGGCCTGATCAAGGAGGGGACGGGCACCTTGACCCTTGCCGCGTCCGGCACCTACACCGGTCCCACGGTGATTGCCGGCGGGGTGCTTCAGCTTTCAAACGCCATCAACGGCAGCAGCGTCGGCGTCCATTTCGTAGGTAATGGCGGCGCCGTCTCCGGTTCGGCGGGTGTTGTGCCGATGGGCAACTGGAACAATGAGTCGGGCTACGCCTTCAGCGCTAGCCCATTGACGAATAACTCCGGCCAGGCGAGTGGTGCGACATTTTCCCTCAACGGCGCCACCAGCGTTTGGTGCACTGGCAGCGCCAACCAACTGTTGAACGGTTACGTTAACGTCAGCGGGGGCAGCATGGCGTTCACCGTGAGCGGCATTCCCTATGCCAGGTACAGCATCTATGCGTATGTCGGCGATTTCAACTTCGGCACCAAGGAAGAAGCAACCGTCAACGGCGCCACCTATTACTTCGCCACCGAGGGCCGCGCACCGACCACCTACACGGCAATCACCAGCACGAACTCGTCGAGTTATCAGTTGGGCAACTACATCGAGGTCGACGGACTGACCGGAGCGAGCCAAGCCGTGACGGTTGGCGGAACCGCGCAGCAATACGGCGGGCTGTGCGGCGTCGAGATCGTCAACACATCGCCGGTCAGCGGCGTGAACGTGCTGCCGGCCACGACGGCGTTGTCGCTCGCCAGCGGCGGCACACTGGACCTCGGCGGCGGCAGCCAGCAGGTGGCCTCGCTTTCGGACCAGACGCCCGGCAGCGGCGGCAGCATTATCAACAGCGGGACGAGCGCCTCGGTCCTGACGATCAGCGCAACGGGCGACTCGACCACCTTCAGCGGGACGATCCGCGGCGGCGGCACGTTCCGCGCGATCAGGCTGGTGATGAGCGGCAGTGGCGCCCAGACGCTGGCGGGCAGCAACAGCTACACGGGTGGCACGACGATCAACTCAGGCACGCTCGAGGCCGCCGGCACTGCGTCGCTGCCCGGTTATGCGACAGCCGGGAAACTCACCGTTGCCAGCGGCGGCATGTTCGCCGTCGGCGCGGGCGGCAGTGGCTGGACACCGACCAACATCGCTTCGCTGCTGGCGGCCAACGGCGGCAATTTCGCCAGCGGCTCGTTTTTGGGCATCGATACCACCGCCGGCAATTTCTCCTACGGCTCGGCTATCCCGGGCAGCTTGGGACTGACGAAGCTGGGCGCTAATACGCTGACCTTGACCGGCTCCAATAGCTACGTCGGACCCACATCGGTCAACCAGGGTAATCTTCTCGTTAACGGCTCGCTGGCCAGCCCGGTGACGGTCAACAGCGGCGGCATGCTGGGCGGCTCGGGCAGCCTGACCAGCGTGACCGTGGCCTCGGACGGGTCGTTGTCGCCGGGCGCAGTCCCTAGCCCGCTGAACGTCAGCGGCAGCCTTACGCTGGTGTCCGGCGCACAGATGGACTACGCCCTCGACACGCCCGCCGACAGCGACGAGGTTTACATGCCCTCAGGGCCGCTTGTGCTCAGCGGCCAGCAGTTCGCCGATTTCAACTTCACGTGGTCGGCCAACGTCGCACCGGGCACGTACAACCTGATCGACGCCCAATCGATCACCGGCAGCCTGGGCACCAGCACCAGCGGCACGATCGACGGCTGGCCGGCGAACATCGCCATCCAAGGCGACGAAGTGGTGCTCAACGTCGTGCCGGAGCCGGGGACGCTGATGCTACTGGGGGCAATCGTGGCTTCGTGCATCGTCGTTCGGAGGCGACGTATATTTCGTATATCGTCTGCAAACAGGCAATCCCGCAGTCCCTTCCCGGCGAGCGTCACCACCGTCGGTTGTATCCTCGCCTCTTGCTATTTCACGCCGAGCGTCGCCTGCGGCGCATCGATGATTGGTTTCGACAACCTTGGTCCTACGAACACGTACAGCAACCAAGGTATGGCCATCGGCAACACGGGCTTCCCCAACACATGGGGCGTCGCCACGAGTTTCGTGCCCAGCGCTACGGGCGTTTTGGAAGAGCTTTGGACCTCCATGTATGCCGGTAATCCTTCAAAGCCCCTCACTCTTTCGCTTGCCGCCGACCAATCGGGCGCTCCTGGCCAAGTCCTCTGGACCGACACGATTGTCAACCAGCTCGGGATTGCTGGGAGCGTTCTGCACCTCAGTGCGCTAAACGGCCCCCCACTCAAGGCCGGATCGACCTACTGGCTTGAGGCCGCGGCAGGCACGACCTACAGCGAGTTTTGGGGCTTCAATTTGACGGGTGACACAGGTGCAATAGCGCAAAGCATCAACGGCGGCGCGTGGAACGTATCTTATCACTCCCGGCTCGGCATGCGTGTGGGTGTGGTCCCCAGCCTCTGGAATGTTGCCCGCGGCGGAAGTTGGGCGACGGCCGCCAACTGGACACCAGCGGCGCTGCCGGATGGTTCCGGCAACACTGCCGACTTCAGTTGGCAGACCCTCGCCGCCAGCGCTACGGTGACGCTCGACGGCAGCCACACCATCGGCAACCTGATCTTCGGCGACCAGGGAAACGCCTACAATTGGACGCTGGCCGCGGGCAACGGCGGCACGCTGACCCTCCAGGTCTCGACCGGCACACCCACGATCACCGTCGACAATCAGACAGCCACGATCAGCGCGGTGCTGGCCGGCAGCCAGGGGCTGACCACGACCGGCAGCGGCATTCTCGCATTAAGCGGCAGCAATACTTATACCGGCCCGACCACAATCAGCCAGGGCAAACTCACCGTCGATGGCTGGCTGACCAATTCGGCCGTCAACGTCAGCGGCGGCACTTTGGGCGGCACGGGCACGTTTGGCAGCGTCTCGGTCAACGCCGGCGGGCACCTCGCCCCGGGCGACCTCAACAGCGGCGCGCTCATCCTGGCGGGCAATATGGACTTTGAGGGTGGCGAGTTCGACGTCATCGGTACGGGCAGTTCCATTACCGGTATGTCGATCACGGGCAACTTGAGTTTGAACGGCGATCCCACGCTCGACGTCACAGGGAACCTTTCCGGCGGGCCGTACACGATCGCCAGCTACGGCGGGACCCTCAGCGGACACTTCGGCACGCTGGACATTCCCACCGGCTACACCATTAACTATGGTACGGGCAGCGACAGCTCGATTACCCTTTCGGCAGTGCCCGAACCCTGCACAGTTGTTCTACTTTCCGCTGGTGCCACTGGTCTTGTTGGCTATGGTTTGCGGAAGCGACGGGTAGCGAGAAGAACTGCGAAGCCAGTGGTTTTCAAACAAGACGCCCCAGCCATCCTGTCGTTCCCATCGCATTCGTCCACGACGCGTGAGGCACGACGGGCAGCATGATCGAGCGCGTCGAAGGCCCACGCTTCTGACTATCCACTTCTTATAGTCAATGTGGCCGTTGACCTGATTCGTCGATACCGGGCTATTTCATTCTCGCATGTTTTATTGCGGCAATTCACGGTCGTCCGGTAAATTGCAGCCCAGCCCGCCTTCATGTCGCCGTGGAATCTGCCCCGTGCCGCAACATCAACCCACCCTTGTGGCCAATGTCGGCCATCTCGCTCGCTGGCAAATGCTCGATCAATTTGCAATAAATCTCATAGCGACATTTGACAAAGCGAGGACGCCGTATTAGATTGCACGTTGTTCCAGCACGGAACCCTACACGTATGGAGGTTGTTCCGGAACACGGGCGGCACGGGTGTGCAGCCCACACGCATGGCAATTCATTGCAGGCAGCGTTGCGCATAACGAGCACGGTACCAGCCCCATAGCCCGGCGGGGATCCTATTTACTCAGCTGTACTGGCGCGGCTCACTTTGACGGCGACTCTCAAGCGAGTCTCGCACTGCGCGCCTATCTTTCGCTGGTTCGTTCTCCCTTGAGTGTCTTACTTGGTGTGGTGCTGCGCGCTATTGAAGGTGTGTAGGTTTTTTCAAGTCCAAATCCCAAAGGAGCAAGTTATGTCCGCATCTCTGTCCCCCCGTCGCTCCACCGCGGCTGGCCCCTGTTTTTTGCAGCATCCGTGCTTCCATAAGCTCATCGCACGCGCTTGTTTGCTGGCCGCGGGATTGTTCCTCTCGTCGAGGACCGTAAGCGGAGACGATATTTTTGTCACGAACTACGGTAGCGGCACGGTTGGCGAGTACACCACGTCGGGTGCAACGGTGAATGCCTCCCTGGTCTCCGGGTTGGCGTATCCGTCCGGCATTGCGATTTCCGGATCGAACCTGTTTGTCACGCTTGGCTCCTCAGGCGCGGTTGGCGAATACACGACGTCGGGCGCCACGGTGAACCCGTCCCTGGTCTCTGGGTTCTATTACTTGGCGAACGTTGCCGTGTCCGGAACGGACGTGTTTATCTCCAGCAACGCCTACTACGGCATCATTTCCGAATACACCACCTCGGGCGCCACCGTGAACGCCTCCCTGATCACGGGGCTGAGCTGGCCGGACGGCATGGCCTTTTCTGGATCAGACCTATTTGTCGTAAATGACACCGGCACGATTGGCGAATACACAACCTCGGGCGGAGTCATTAACCGTGCGCTCATCTCGGGGCTGGCGAGCGCTCAGCCGGAGGGGATTGCCATCTCTGGGTCAGATCTGTTTGTCACGAACTACCTCGCCGGCACGGTTAGCGAATACACCACGTCGGGTGCACTCGTGAACGCCTCCCTTATCTCGGGGTTGGGCAATCCGCTCGCCATTGCCGTGTCTGGACAGGATCTGTTCGTCGCGAATTCCATGGGACATACAATTTCCGAGTACACCACGTCGGGCGCACTTGTGAACGCCTCGCTGATCTCGGGGCTGAGCCAGCCGGGGGGCATTGCCGTTGTTCCAGTTCCATCTGCCGTTGCCCTAACCGCGTCGAATACTATCATAATCACCGGTGGAACCGGGACCTTGAGCGCAACGGTAGGCAACTCAGCCGTTTCCGGTGCCAACAACCTGAACTACACCCTAGCAGCCACCGTCGTAAGCGGGAATGCCGCGTTGGGAACGATAACATCCGGCACCGGCAGCCTTGCTCCCAGCGCCAGCCGGTCCTGCACCGTTCCGGCCACGTCCACCAATCTCGGCGTCAACACGATTTCCCTTACCGCCAGCGATCCGAATTCGAGCAACCTCAGTCAAACCGCTACGGCCACCCTCACCGTCTACGACCATTCCAACGCCTCGCTGTCGTCCAGCGCCGCGCAGACGACCCAAACCATCAACTTCGGCAACGTCCTGCGGGGAGCGACAATCCCCAGCCAGAGCTTCGCGATCTACAACCTGGCAGCGAATACCTCGGCGGCATATACGGCCAACCTCAAACTGACCGGGTTTTCAACCGGCGGCGATCCGGCATTTTCGACGAACCTCTCGGTCTTCAACGGCCTGGCAGCGGGCAACGGCAATACTTTCACCGCTTCGCTTAACACCAGCAAGTATACGACCACGGGCATCAACACCGTCACGATGGCTGCCTCGCAGTTGGCAGACGATAGCGGCCTGCCCGGCGCGGGTGGCAACAACAACGGGGCGGTGACAGTCACGTTTCAAGGCAACGTGGGCAACGCCACCGCCGACACCAGTAATTCGCAGACCACCTTCGGACGCGCGTTGACCGCCACGGTCCCCGCCAGCGGCAGCTATGCCAACCTGGAATCGAAGACCACGGCCACCTCCGGCAGCGGCGGGCAGGGCATGGTGGGCAGCACAGCCACGATCCTGGCCGGGACGAACAGCAGTAGCTCGGCCCAGACGGTCGGCATGGCCTGGCGGACCCGCGCACAAGCGGAGGTCGGTTCGGGCGTGATTAGCGACATCGTGCAGGTGAGCGGCATTGCCCTGAACGGCAGCAGCGGGCAGACCGCTCCCTTTGTCCTAGAGATGAGCTACGACTCCGACGTATTGCCCGGCACGTCGGCCGCGGACGACCCGCTCTACCTGGCATGGCTCGATCCAACTACTGGCCTGTGGGTAAACGCCGTTGACGGCAATGTCGGAACCAACTCGGGCAACTACGAAGTGGGGGCCTATCCTAACGGCGATACAACGCTGGGCGATTGGGGCGTGAATACGGCGAACCAGACGGTGTGGGCCGTGGTGAATCACGACGGCGATTTCGCTGTCGTGCCCGAGCCTTCCACGCTGGCTTTATTGGGGGTCGGTGCCCTCGGTCTTGTCTGCTACGGTTTGCGGCGGCGATGGGTATCGAGAACTGCGAAGCCAGCGGCCTTCGACCACGACGCCCCAGCCATCCTAGCCTTCCCCTCGCAGTCGTCCACGGCGCACGCAGCCCGAAGGGCCGCTTGATCGAGCGCGTCGAAGGCCCACGCTTCTGACTGTCCATTTCTTATAGTCAACGTGGCCTGTTGGCCCGATTTGTCGATGCCAACGAAGCTACTTCTCGCATGTTTTGTTGTGGCAATTCATCGAGTTCCAGTGAATTGGGCACGGCAACGCCCGAGCCACCGTCATCGACATCGCCGCCGCTCGCCCCGGATGCAATAAAATGTCTTCCGGGTGTTTGACAAAGCCATGTCGCATGGTTATCTTGGCTTTTGTTCCAGCAAGGAACCCTACACGTAGGTAGATTGTTTCTGAACACGGGCGGCACGGGTGTCGCAGCGGACTTCCGCGCCTTCGCCGCGGCGGGCGAGAAGCTCGCCCGGCTGCACGTCGAATACGAAGAACTGGAGCCCTGGCCGTTGGCCTGGATCGAATCGCCCGGCGTGCCACTCTCCTACTGTGTCGAGAAAATGCGGCTGGCCAAGGACAAGCTGGCGCTGGTCGTGAATGATTCACTTACGCTGGAGTGTATTCCACCGGCGGTCTTCGAGTATCGCCTCGGCAACCGCAGCGCCCTGGACTGGGTAATCGATCAATACCAGGTCAGCGAGGACAAGCGCTCCGGCATTCGCAGCGACCCCAATCGCGCGGACGATCCAGAGTATATCGTCCGTCTCGTCGGTCAGTTCGTGCGCGTGAGCATCGAAACTGTCGAAATTATCAACGGCTTGCCGGCCGAGTTTGGCGGTGGCAAGTGAAGATGCCTATGGAGAGCTTTCATTGCTCTGCACCCTTCAGCCGCCTCCAGCGAGGCCAAGGTCGCCGACATGGAACTGAGCATCTTCAACGACGATCGGTTCATCTACCTGGACGGCATCACTGTCCACGAGCGGCGTCCCGGCTGGGTTACGCTGGAAATCCCGCCCTTGGAGGCATGGGAGAAACCCTTGTGCTGGCTGACGCCTGAGCAACGGAAGCGGGTCGAGTCGCCGGAGTTCTTCCAGTTGGTGCAGAGCCACGTCACCAGGAAGTACCTGGCATTGAAGCCGGCCGGGCCCTAGACAACGAAAGGGGCATGTTTCAGTGTCGATGATTATTAGCCCCTGCGCTCGGAGTCTACCCGGATATGGCGGCCCTGATCGCCACACGATTTTCTGCCGGCGAGTCAGTCGAAAAATGGAAGACCGTCTGTTGCGTTGGCCGCCGCGGCACGTGTAGAATTAGGGGGGGGCTGGAGAGGCGGCGCAAGACAGGAAATCGAGTACGCCGACGACACCTTCCCGGCGGACTTGACTAAGCCGCGTCGTTTCGCTACCCTCACTCAGTAGTATAGCTTTGCTGTCGAACATTCCACTGTTTGGCGATCGAATACGATGGCGTACATCAAACGGCTCCTGCTCCTCCTGGCAATGGGTTCGGTGTCGGTCGTGCTGGCCGGATGCTACGGCGTACCCGCGACGCACCGGATAGACACACCGTTTCGCGCATCGACGGTGGCGGACAGCGAGCCCGTAGCGGGGTTGAAGACGGCCGGATCCCCTGAAGTCGACACACAACATTCGCGATAACCAATCATGTGGTTCTCCCGCGTCCGCTCTTTCGCTTTCGATACGTACCGGCGGCTGGAAACTCGCCAACATCAGCTACTCTATCTGTTTCTGGAAATCACACGGCACTGCAATCTGAGTTGTTTGCACTGCGGAAGCGACTGCGTCCGCACTGGCGATTCGATCAAGGAACTCACTACGGCAAATTGGCTGCTCCTGATTGACGACATCCGCCGCAGCTTCGGCCCCGACGTAATGCTCGTTCTGACGGGCGGCGAACCGCTCTTGCATCCCGACTTGGAAGAGATCACTGGCCATATTGCTTCGCACGCAATGCGGTGGGGGCTCGTGACCAATGGTCATGGACTTACGGGCGCCCGCCTCGCATCGTTCATCGATCACGGTATCGGGTCAATCACCATCAGCCTCGATGGCCCGGAGGCCGCGCACGATTCGCTGCGGAATTTACCCGGAGCGTATTCGAAGACCACCGACGCGATGTGCCGTATTGGTGCGGCCGCGATCCCAATGCGCGATGTCGTCACCTGCATCCATCCGGGCAATCTCGACCGGCTCGACGAGACGGCGGAGATCATCCTCGCTTCGGCCATCCCAGCCTGGCGACTTTTCCGCATCTTTCCCTCGGGACGCGCGGCAACGCGGCCGGACTTGCATCTCGACTTCGCCCAGACCCGGCGAATGCTTGACTGGATCGCCGCGAATCGGCCGCGACTGGCGCAGCGGGGACTCCGTGTGCAAGCGTCCTGCGAGGGGTATTTGCCGTTCGAACTGGACCGCAGGGTCCGCGATGTCCCCTTTTTCTGCCGCGCTGGCGTGAACTTTGGCGCGATCCGCTGTGATGGGACCGTCACAGGCTGTACGAACAACGATCCGACCTTCGACCAGGGAAATGTTCTCGAGAACAACTTCCGCTGGATCTGGGAGAACCGGTTTGACGTGTTCCGAGAGCGGAGTTGGCTTGCGGGGACGCAGTGTGCAACGTGCCCGGAAGCCGGTTGTTGCCGTGGCGGTTCGATCCATCTCTGGCGGCTAGGCGAGACCGCGCCGCGATTCTGCTATTGTTATCCGGCCGAACGGGACGCGTGAAAAAAACGCACCTGCACGGCGGTCACGAACTCGTCCATCCCAACAGCCCGCCTTGTCTTGCCGTCCAGGTCGTAAAGGGCGTACTGCAGATCCAGGGCCTCGGCTTCAGCCAGGTGTTCGCCGCTACCGGCGTCTTCTGCGCCCGCCTCGTTGCCGGGCACGGCAGGACAGGCGTTTCTCATTTCAACTGGCACCCAGATCGGCCACCAGACGACTCTCCAGCGTTACCTTCTCGATGTTTACGCCCAGCGCATCGGACAGAATCTGCCGAAGCTGCTGCCAGACGGCAATGCAGCGGTCGTCAACTGGGATGTAGTCTCCGCCCGCGCCCTGTTTGGCCACGACGATCGCTTCAGAGTTCCTCCTCAATACGTCCCGCACCAGGTCTTTGACGGTCTTCATCCCAAGCGGGAAGCGAAGCCGCCATGCCGCCAAGATCCACATCATCTTGCTGTACGTCTCAGCGAACATCCAGATCCCAAACAACCCCAGGATAGGCCACAGCCAGATGGCACCCGGAATCTGCCAAATGCGGAACTGCTCGACCAGGGCCATCGCGGCCGCCAGTAAAAGGCCGATCGGGCGGACGGCCCAGGGGTAGTCCAGCGTGGCGATGCGGTACGGGCCCGCTGCCCGCAAGGCTTCCCAAGCCCTGCGGCGAGTTTCCAACGGAAAGAGCGTTTCCAGCGGCGTCTTCAATTGCACGTCGTCGACCGCAACACCGGCCGCGTAGCCGATCTTTTGCCGCAATTCCTCCCAGACGGCGAAGTTCAGGCGAACGTCGGTCCGCACGGTATCGTGGGCACGGATCTTGCGAAGAATCAGTTCGTACAGATCGCCTACGACGACATCGCGCTCGCGGGCCAGTTGCTCAAAGTCGCTTGCGGCCAGGGAGATGCCAAACGTCTTCTCCACACGAAAAGCAACATCCAATAAGTCCAAGCCCATGGGAGCAATTACAACATTTGATACCGATTCGACGCAGTCGTGCGTCGGATGGGCTTCAGTGTATCACGAATCTTCACGACTGTCTTCGTCAATACGGCGCGGGTTCCCCGCTGACCTCCTATCCGCCCCCAGCCCGCCATAATATAGATGCCTGGATCACGGCCGGCCTAGCGCAGCCCTGCCGCCCGACCCCACCGCGGCCGATGATCGACGGCACGGCCGAGACTGGGGCGCGGCGGAGGGGCCAAAAAGGAGGCATCGAAGGTTGCCTAGCACTCCCAACTCGGTCAGCGCTCCGTCGCTTGGACCTCGAACTGCACGTTGGCGGTGAGATACGGCAGCAACTTCCCGCTGGCGTTGTCGGTTGCCACGACGACGGTATAGGTCACCACGTCTTTCCTCACGGCGGCATTGAGGCGAATCTGCGCGACTTTGCCCTCGAAGGACTTGCCCGGAAAGGCATCGACGGTAAAGCGGACCGCCTGCTTCTCGTGGATCTTGCCGATGTCGGCCTCCTTGGCCGATACCCAGACTTGAGTTTCCTCAGGTCCTTGGCGAACAAGAACAGGCCGGAAGAAGTCGCGCCGGAGACCACCGTCTGGCCCACAGTGACGCGGCGATCGATGACGATCCCTTTGATCGGAGAGCGGATGCGCGTCAAATCGAGATTGATTTCCGCCTGCCACAGCGCGACTTCGGCCTGCTTAATCACCGCCTCTTGGACGCCCACATCGGCCTTGGCCGCTTCCAAGGCCGCGAAGGTGGCGTCGTATTGGTTGCGCGCGATGACGCCCTTCTTAAGCAACTGGTCGTCGCGTTTCAAATTGGCCTCCGCCAAGACCTGATTGGCCTTCGCCATCGCCAGGTTCGCCTTGGCACTGTTGACGGCGGCCAGGTTCTGATCGACGGTCGCCTGGTACAAGGTCTGGTCGATTGTGGCCAGCACGGTCCCTTCCTCGACTTGCGAGCCGAAGTTGATCGACTTGCCGACGACGTGCGGGTCGGCGCCGAAACTCTTGACGATGCCATTTACCTGCGAGCCGACATCGACCACTTCCTCTGGTTCCACCGTTCCCAAGGCGTGTACCGTCGCCGCCGTGTCAGCGCGGCCCACGGTACTCTCATGAAGCTTCGCGGGGCCCGCGCCCGCGGCCTTTGGCTCATCGGCCGCAGCGATGATCCGCGGGAGGCCAAACGCGGCCGCCATCGCCAGGGAAATACACCACCTGTTCCTGCTTGCACGCATTGTTCTTTCTCCTGTCATGAGTCGGACATCTATTCTACATGATCCACCGGCAGCAAGAATCGGCCCGCGGCTGGCCACCGCCAAAATCTCGCAGGCACACCTCTTTCTTGGGATTGAAGGCAAGGCGAGAAGGACCGGCAAGTGCCTATCGCAGGGGCGATTCGCGATTTGGCTTCCGTGGGCCATCTCGAGTTTTCGGTTTATCATGGCATAGCTCCGCCGTCTTGCAACAAACCTGTTGATAACATAATTGTTGTCAACAAATCTGTTGTCAACAAATCTGTTTTGCCAACCCAGGGGAGGTTGGCCCCGTACGGCGCAAACGTCGCGGAAAGTGGCCGCCAGGACGGGGCTTGGCTGGAACACGGAATTATTTTCGAACCCACCATTTTTTTGACACGGTGAACGTGCAACAATCTGTTGCAAAAAATGCATACGGTTTCGGCGCGCCCGTGAGGGGATCCGCGCCCCGATTCGTAAAAATCCCCGCACTAGTGCACTCAAGAATTCGGGCGTGCGGCAGCGGTTGTTGCAAATACCGCGCCGGCAAGAGCGGAAGTTCGTCATCCCACGTAACGGAAATCTCGGCGCGCTGACAAGGGCCGCGTGGGGTTTATAGGAAATTTCTGTCGGACCCTATTTTTCAATTCCTTCTACCGCCTGAAGGTAGTGGTTCGATCGCGATGGACCGCAGCGCTATAATTCCTTGGCGAAATCTCGTACACGCCGCAAGGAACGCTTATATGGCATGGCTCGCACACAAACAGAGAAGGCCCCCATCTGCCCCGTCGTTTTCGGGCGGTGGCGATAGAAATCTCGAGCAGCGGATCGTGGAAATCGGCGGACGCCTGCTGGCCAGCACCCGCAAGCATCGCAAGGGCCTGTTTTCGACCGGATTCTGGTCGGACCAGATGGTGGCCTGGACCATGAAGGACCCGTCCTTCCGTACGCAATTATTCCGCTTCATCGACGTCTTTCCCATGCTCCGCTCGCCCGAATTGGTCCACGATTATCTGACTGATTATCTCAGCCAACCGGGCGTGACCTTGCCCACCGGCTTGGACCTGGGATTACAAGCGGGGCGACTGGCCAAGGGGCTTGTGGCCAAGACGATCACCGACCGCATCGAGAAAATGGCGGCGAACTTCATCGCCGGCAACAGCGCCGCCGCCGCCCTGCCCTTGCTCCGCAGTCTGTGGAAACAAGGCGTGGCCTTCAGCGTCGACCTTCTGGGCGAGGCCTGCGTGAGCGATGCCGAGGCGCAGGTCTACCAGCGGCGGTATCTCGATCTGCTGGAGGTCCTGCCCGCTGAAGTCGCGATCTGGCCGGCCGAGCCGCGACTGGAGACCGATCACCTCGGCCCCCTGCCGCGGACCAGCATCTCCATTAAGGTCAGTGCCTTGAGTCCGCGAACCGATGCCATCGACTTTGAAGGCTCGCTACGGACCTTGACGACTGCCCTGGAGCCGATCCTCCGCACGGCCGCCCAACGCGGCGCGCTGGTCTATTTCGACATGGAACAGGCCGCCGTCAAGGACCTGACCATCGCGCTCTTCCAGCGCTGTTGCGAGGCCCTCGATTTTCCCGCCGGCCTGGCAGTGCAGGCCTACCTGCGCAGCGGTGTGGACGACGCCCGGCGGCTGATCGATTGGACCCGCCGCAGTGGCCGGCAGGTGAGCGTGCGACTGATCAAGGGCGCTTACTGGGATTACGAAGTGATCCATGCCGAGCAAATGGGCTGGCCCGTACCGGTCTGGACGGATAAGCCGGCCACCGACGCCTGTTTCGAGCGGATGACGGCGATGTTCGTGGAAGCCATACCGCGGCATGCGGGCGAAGGCGGCGTGAAACTGGCCCTGGGATCGCACAACGTGCGTTCGATCGCCCACGCGCTGGCCTTGGTCGAACAGCGGAGCTTGCCCTCCTCGGCAATTGAATTTCAGAAGCTCTACGGCATGGCCGATCCCTTGCGGCAGGCGCTGGTGGAAGAAGGTCTGCGAGTGCGCGAGTACGTGCCCGTGGGCGAAATGATCCCCGGCATGGCGTACCTCGTCCGCCGGCTCTTGGAGAACACGTCGAACCAATCGTGGCTGCGGGCCGGTTTTTCGGCCGATGTGTCCGATGACGTGCTGCTGGCCGCGCCCCAACCCAAGGAGAAGCCGGCTCCTTCTTCGTCCGAAGCGATTTCCGTCGCTGCGGCGCTCCGCCACCAGCTTTCGCCCGCGCCGGCCGGGCTCGACGCCGAGCGGCCGATGTTCAACGAGCCTTGGCGGGATTTTTCCCGCGACGACCAGCGGCAGCGGTTTGCCAAAGTGGTGAGCGAGGTCGTTGTGCCCAAGGTTGAGGCCGTCGGCGCGGCCGCCTGTGAGCAGGCCATCAGTTCGGCAGCCGCGGCGTTTCCCGCCTGGCGCGATCGCCCACCCTTGGAGCGTTCGCAGATCCTGCTTCACGCGGCCGCCGCGATGCGTCAACACCGCGACGAGTTGTCCGCCGCGATGATTCGCGAGGCCGGCAAGACCTGGCGCGAGGCCGACGCCGACACCTGCGAGGCCATCGACTTCTGCGAATACTACGCCCGTGTGGCCGTCGGCCTGTTCCAACCCACGCGTCTGGGCCGTTTCGTGGGCGAACTGAATTGCCAGTGGTATCAACCGCGCGGCGCGGCCGCGATCATCAGCCCTTGGAATTTCCCCTTGGCCATCTGCTGCGGCATGACCGCCGCCGCGCTGGTCACAGGCAATACGGCCATCGTCAAACCGTCGTCGCAGACACGGGCTATCGCCCGGCGGCTTTGCGAAATTCTCTGGCAGGCCGGAGTGCCAGCCGAGGTCTTGCAGTTTCTGCCCGGCTCGGGCGGCGAGGTAGGCGACATGCTCGTGGGCGATCCGCGCGTGGCCATGATCGCCTTCACCGGTTCGAAGGACGTGGGCCTGCGGATCTTGAAGCTGGCCGGCGATCCGCCGCCCGGCCAGGGGCTGGTCAAGAAGGTTGTGTGCGAGATGGGCGGCAAGAATGCGATCATCGTCGACGAATCGGCCGACCTGGACGAAGCCGTGCTGGCCATCCGGCAGTCGGCCTTCGGCTACAGCGGGCAGAAGTGTTCGGCCTGCAGCCGGGTGATCGCCTTGGACGGCATCCACGACGGGCTACTTCACCGCCTGGTGGAATCGACACGTGCCTTGGTGATTGGCGACCCGGCTGATCCAGGCACCGACGTGGGCCCGGTGATCGACGGGGCCGCCGCCGCCAAGATCCGTCAATATATCGAAATCGGCCGCAGCGAAGGCCGCTTGGAGTTGGCCTGCGACGTTCCCGCCGGCTTGGCGGAGCGCATCGGCAAGCCGGTGATTGGCCCGCACATCTTTTCCGGCATCCGGCCGCAGCACCGCCTGGCCTGCGAGGAGATTTTCGGCCCCGTGTTATCGGTCCTTCGCGCGGCGAACTTCGATGAGGCGTTGGGGATCGCCAATGCCTCGCTCTATAAGCTGACGGGCGGCGTTTTCAGCCGCAAGCCGGCCCACTTGGAGGCGGCCCGGCAGAAATTTCGCGTGGGGAATCTGTATCTCAACCGCGGCATCACCGGCGCGCTAGTGGGCCGTCAGCCGTTTGGCGGTTTCGGGCTTTCCGGGACCGGCACGAAGGCGGGCGGGGCCGACTACTTGCTGCATTTCGTAGAACCGCGCTGCGTTACGGAAAACACGATGCGGCACGGGTTTGCGCCGGGTATGGAGTAGTCGCTTGACTTCACCAAGGAAAAGAGTAGACTCGCAGCTATGCTCCGGGGGGAGATATACGGCCATCCGGCGGTGACCCTCCGGGCAGGCACACCAACACATCCAGCAAGGGAGGAGCGTCATGTTTCGCAAGTACCAAGCCGTTATCTCGTTGACCTTGGCCCTGACGATGACCGTCTCGCCAGCCATGATCTATGCTCAGCAGCCGTCCGCGGTCCAACCGGCGGCAGACGGCAGCGTAAAGGTCGATCTTGGATTTGTCACGCCGGACACGGTGGCGGCGGCCGTCGTTTTCCCCAAACGCGTGCTGACCGCGCCGGAAATGGAAATGCTGCCGTTGGAGGTCCTCTCGGCCCTGGGCAAGAAGGAACTGGGGATTGATCCGCTGGAGATCGAGCAGGCCCTGCTGATCGTGGAGCCGCCGCAGGCCGGACCCCCGGGCGCTGCGCTCGTGCTCCACATGGCCAGCCCTATCGGCGCTGGAAAGCTCCTCATGCCGCTGCAAGCGCGGACCACCGAGGCCGAGCTGCAAGGCAAGACCTACCGCAAGGGCAAAACACCCATGGACCCGAGCATCTTCCTGGCAGACGACCGCACGTTGATTGTGGGCACCGACGATTTGCTGCAAAAGATGCTGGCCAATCGCGCGAACCCCAAGGAAGGCAAGATGAGCCGCATGCTCGGCCGCGTAGCGCAGCCGCCCGACCTCATGGCGCTGGTACTCGTCGAGCCGCTTCGGCCTCTGATCGCCGCCCCGCTGGCAATGGTCCCCGTTCCGCCGCCCCTGGCGGATGTCAAGAAGGTGCCGGACCTGGTCAATTATGTGTCCCTCACGGTGAATGTGCGAACCGCCGCGAACGCCTCGCTCGTCGTTCGGGCGAACGACGAGGCCGCCGCCCAGCAACTCGAGGGGATTGTCGACCAGCTTCTCTCGTTGGCGCGGCAAAATGTCCTGGCGGAGACTGCCAAGCAGGCCGCCAGCAATGACCCGGTGGAACAGGCGATGGGCCGCTACTCGCAGCGCATGAGCGGCCGCATGTTCGAGGCTTTTCGCCCCGTGCGCAAGGGCGCGACGCTCTCGCTCACGACCAAGGGCCGTCTCAACAACCAGATGGGCTCGGTCGCGGTGATCGGTATCCTTGTAGGGTTGCTGTTGCCTGCGGTACAGTCGGCACGCGAGGCGGCGCGGCGCGCACAGTCGATGAATAACATGAAGCAGATTATGCTTGCGATGCTCAACGATGAGACCGTTCACGGCGCGTTTCCGGCCCGGGCAAATTTCGACAAGCAAGGCAAGCCGCTCCTGAGTTGGCGCGTCCACATACTGCCCTATATCGAAGAAACCCCGCTTTACAAGCAGTTCCATTTGGACGAGCCCTGGGACAGCGCGCACAACAAGACGCTGATCCCGCTCATGCCGAAGATCTATGCCAACCCGAGCAGTATGCCCCGGCCCGGTATGGCCAACTACCTGGCCGTCTGCGGCAAGGGACTGATGTTCGACGGCGAGACAGGCCGCAAGCTGTCTGAGATCACGGACGGCACCTCGAACACAATCGCGGTCGTGGAGGCCGACGACGATCGCGCCGTAACCTGGACCAAGCCCGACGACTGGCAGTTCGATCCGCAGCACCCGATGGCCGGGCTGGGCCACACGCATCCGGGCGGGTTCAATGCGGCCTTTGCCGATGGCTCGGTGCGGTTCCTCTCGCAAAGCATCGATCCCAAGATGTTCCAGGCGATGTTGACCATTGCCGGAGGGGAAGTCGTTCGACCGGAGTGACGGTGGCCTTTTTGGAGTGCGGAGAGGGCACCGTGCGTAGCATGGTCTCCTCCGCTTTTCGATGTGGTCTGCCCGAGTGGCACGTAGGTCCCTCTTGCCGAGAGGGATAATGTGCATCGGATCCTAGACAAAGCTCCGAGTTGTTCAACAGGTTGGAGCGTATTGGTCCCTTCCGGCAGAAGGGACCTACTGCACGCAGTTGGCGTGACGCCGCGAAGGTGATTACAATGTGATTTTGGTGAACAAGAATCTTTTCATTGGAGAACGATAACATGTACGATCGATTGCACCCGCTGGCGGCGGCGTTGGTATTCCTAGGACTCTCCTGCGGCGTGGCCGCGGCGGGCGACGTGGGTACGAGCAAGAGCTATCGCGGGCCGACCGGCTTGCAGCTTTACAGCCTGCGCGACATGCAGAACAGCCAAGGCGTCGAGGCCACACTCGACAAGGCCGTCGAACTGAAATTCAAGTACGTCGAAATTGCCGCCCTGGGAAAACTCTCGCCGGCGGCGTTCAAGGCGCAATTGGACCGCAGGGGCCTTGTCCCCATCGGCCGTCACTTCCCCTTCGATCAGCTCCGCGACAACGTGGAAGGCGTGGCCCGCGACGCCAAGGCCCTGGGGATTCCCTATGTCGGTTGCGCGTGGATTCCGCACAAGGACCCGTTCACCGTGCAGCAGTGCCGCGAAGCGGCCCGCATTTTCAATCGGGCCGGCGCCGCCCTGGCCAAGCACGGCATCAAGTTCTACTATCACAACCACGGTTACGAGTTCCAGCCGTACGAGCAAGGGACCTTGTTCGATCTGCTGGCGGCCGAGACGGATCCCAAAGTGGTCTTCTTCCAGATGGACGTGCTCTGGACCGTGTTTCCCGGCCAGGACCCTGTCAAGCTGTTGGACAAATACCCCAACCGCTGGCTGCTGATGCACTTGAAGGACCTCAAGAGAGGCGTGCCCACGGGCGACCTGTCGGGCGGCACCGCGCTTACGAACGACGTCACGCTCGGCACCGGGCAGGTCCAGTGGCCGGCGCTGTTTAGGGCCGCGCAGAAGGCCGGCGTGAAGTACTACTTCATCGAGGATGAATCGCCCTCGGTCCTCAAGCAGCTTCCCCGCAGCTTGCGGTTCCTCGAATCGCTGGAGTGGTAAGGGGCGATCCAAGTCGGCATCTCCCGCGATTACAAGGCAAGCTGACGAAGTCGCGCGGGCGTGAGAAGCCGACTTATGCCTCCATCACGCAGAGTCGCCTGGTTGCTCGGAAGGCAGTGCTATCGCGCCTGTCTTAGCCGCGAAGCGGCGGCATGGAATAGCCTGGGGCGGAAGCCCCGGGACCAAGGTACAATCATCTGCTCAGCCGCGAAGCGGCGATACCGGAGTCACAGATCATGAGTAGTTTCACGAGTTTGAGTTACCACCTTATGTTCAGCATGTTCAGCACGAAGTACCGCAAACCGATCCTTGGCCACTATAGCGGTCCCTTAACCAGAAGGGAATTACAGCCGATCCCAGCCGCCTACGCCTGATTTTCCGCGGGTCCCGGCGTGCTCGTTCTCCGCCCGGCCGCAAGAATCCGCGGCACGTCTTGGCCGTCCACAACCAGGTAGCGAAGGAGCGTTTTCTTGGCGGTCTTGCGATTGCCTTTGTTGTCGATGGTCATCTTCACGGCGAGAACGGAAAGGAAGATGCTGCCGTCGCATTTGGGGCAACAATGCAAATCAAGTTGCGTAAAGAGATTCTCGCGGCCGCTCGCGCAGAAAGCTTCGTCCAAGGCATTCAAGTCGCCCGTGGACAGGCGGCGCTGAAGATCGACGTTGTACTTCAACAGCGCGGCGCCGAGATTGGCCTTCGTCCACTCATTGCAAGTCTCGCAGAAAGGAATGCTGGCCACGCTGTTGTAAGCCCCAACAGTGGCAAAACCGACGATCACCGAGGCTTCGACGATCCAGATAAATACCAAGAAGACGCCCTTAACGGTTTCACCTGCGTTGCCGTGATTGCTAATCGTCCAAGCGCCGTTTTCGCAGAACCAGGAGATGTAGTCCTTGAGCGCCTCCGGCTCAAAGGCGGTGAAGTCGAACGGTGAGCCTGTCCGGGCCCAAAGATCGGCAACCCAGGCGAAGTACAGGGCGGCCAGTCCAAACACAAGCCCGTAGGCACCCGCAAGCAAGGGATTTCGAATCTTGCCGATTCGGACCCCTTTTGCGACGGCCGCGCCGACGCAGAAGCCAAGACCGAGCGTACACATCATGTTGATGTATATGATCGGATCGTAGACAATGATGTAGCTATAGATGAACCCCAGAACAGCGGCCGTGACCGCTCCCAGGCCAACCGTAAGCGGAATGCCGATCAGCGTCATCTTGCCCGAGTGGCGATAGACTTCCATTGCGACGACCTCCACAAAACGTGGGTTGCAAGACAGACCATTGCTCGGAGCCTCGCCCGACCCCGCGCAGGAACGATGCTTCTAAGGTAACACACTCGGCGCAGGTTTGTCAACTCGCCCCGGACCGGCGAATCGATACCCGCCGCGTTTGACGCGACATGCCTCAATGGGCTGACGGCATACGACCCACGAGCGGTTACCCCGTGCCTGCTACACTGGAACTAAAACCGCGGCAAGGCATCGGCCTCGTCGTGCCGAATGTCGAAGATGGTGTCCAACTTGCAGACGTGGAACACCTCCAGTATGGTGGGGCAGATACCACAGAGCCGCAGCATGCCGCCGCAGGCCTTGACCTTGCCGTTCAGCCGGAGCAACTTGCCGAACATCGCGCTGGAAAGGTACCCGACCGAGGAGAAGTCCAAGACCAGCTTGGTGTGGCGGCCCTCGTCGATCAACTGGTACAACTCCTGTCCGAGTTCCTCGATTTCCATGACGCCGGCAACGCGCGTGCCGAGGATCTGCACGACCACTACGTCTCCGTCGTCCCGAACCTGTAGATGCTTGTATTGCATGGTTGTTATCGCATCCTGCCGCGCAGCCCCAACGTCAGCCGTCTCCGCCGCACGCTGCGGCGGGCGATTTCATGGCGGATCATGGCCGCCTTCTCCCGGTACTCCTTGACGGCGGCCAGAACCTCGGGACCACCGGTTGCCAACAGTTCGCCGCAACGGACGCCACAGCGAGCGGCCTTGTGAAAGCGTTTGAAGGCCCGGCAAAGGTCGCCGTGCAGGACCGCGTAGGTACCGGCCGCATCGTAATTCCGAGCAGCATCAAAATAGTACTTGCCAATGGTCTCGTCACAAAGCTCCGGCGGCGGATCGGCCGGGGGCGTCTCCCGGCGGAGCAACTCCCGCGAGCGCTCCGCAGAGACGGCGTTGTTCTCGTTCAAACGCGCCAATTTCAGGCAGTCGACGATGTTCAACGGGGTCGTGAAAAACCACTTATAGGTCTCCGCCACAACCCGCGCAAATTCCGCGTAGGCCCTCGATTTCTCTTGCCGCGTCAAATTCTTGTCGATGCAGATCATGCCTTGATAATATGATCAAGCCAGCCACCCGTCAATAGTTTGAACCAAAGACTATTTACGGCTGGCGGCCGAAATCACCCGCTTTGGGGGCATTGACCACGTTAATCGGTTCTCCATGCAGGAAGGCGGCGATGTTCGCTGCGGTGACGGCCATCAATCGCCGCCTGGCCTCCAGCGTGGCCCAGGCAATATGCGGCGTGATCAGACAGTTCCGCGCGGCAAGCAAGGGGTTGCTCTCCAGCGGCGGCTCGACCGACAAGACGTCCACCGCTGCGGCGGCAAGCCGGCCCTCGTTCAGTGCGTCGGCCAGGTCCCGCTCGTTGACCAGCCCGCCTCGTGCCGAATTGATCAGCACCGCGCCGGGCTTCATGGTGGCGATCCGCGCCCGATTGATCAGCCCCTCGTTGCTGGCGTTCAGGGGGCAGTGCAGCGTTACCACGTCGGCCTCGGCAAAGACCTCCTCCATCGCTCGCCAGGCGAAAGGCTCGTATCCGGGCGGACTGCCGGGTTGGACGTCGCAGGCCAACACCGCCATGCCCAGGGCGTGGGCCAACTCACCCACGCGCCGCCCGATCCGCCCGAAGCCGACGATTCCCATGCGCTTGCCCGCCAGTTCCACCAGCGGCGAGTCCCAGAAGCAGAAGTTGCCGCGGCGCTGCCATTCGCCCTCGCGTACCAACCGGTCGTGCCGCTCGGGCCGATGGATCAGGGCCAGGAGCACGGCGATCACGTGTTGCGCCACGGTGTCGGTGCCGTACTCGGGCACGTTGGAGACCGGAATCCCTTGCCGGCTGGCCCACGCCGTGTCGACCACGTTATAACCCGTCGCGAGGACGGCAATGAATCGCAGCGACGGTAGGGCGGCAAGCACCAGCGCGTCCAGCGGCGTCTTGTTGGTCAGCACAATTTCGGCCCCGGCCGCGCGGGCCGCAATCTGCTCCGCGGGCGTTCGGTCGTACACGGTCAGATCGCCCATCGCCGCGATGGCATCCCACGGATTGTCGCCCGGGTTGAGCGTATAACCATCCAACACAACGAGTTTCATCTGCCAGGCTTCATTCTGGTTTCGCCATAGCCCGCTGGACCAGGGCCTGGATCTTCTCTAGGCCGGTGCGGGCCACAGTCAGGGCGTCCTGCTGCCAGTAACCGCGATTGAACAGTTCCAGGGAGAGCATGCCGTTGTAGCCGATCGCGTGCAGGTCGCGCAAGAGCGTCAGGATCGGCGCGGCCCCGTCGCCCGGGTAAACGCGGTCGGAATCGTTCACCTTTTCGCGTGTCATGCCCGCCGGATAATCGTTCACGTGCAGCACGTGGAGCGCCGCGCCGTTGAAGACCCGCACACCGGCAAACTGCGAGCCACCCTTGTAGACGTGGAAGATGTCCAAGAGGCCACAGGCCTGCGGATGGCCTACTTCCACCAGCACATAAGCAATCTGGCTCATTCGCGAGAGCGTCTTGGCACCGCCCCACATCTCCAACTCCGGCACAATCCCCAAGGAGCAGCTTATCTCCAGCAACTTGCGGTAGCGCTCCGCCACGCGGCCCAAATCGAGCGCGACGTTATAGGCCCCGCTGGGCGGCGCGGCCATGCGAATGCCGCCGATCGAGCGGACCACATCGGCATCCTTCTTCCACTGCTCCAGGCCGGCGGCGCGGCGCGTGTCGTCCTCGTCGATCCAATCGGCAAAGCCAATCGCGCTGGGCACGACCAGCCCCAGGTCGGAGATTCGCTTCCTCAGGTCGGCGGCCTTGCCACCACCCGCCCGATAACGATGGATCTCCTCGACCCACGGCTCGATGGCCTGGTAGCCCGCCTTGGCGGCGATCTCGACCTCCTCGGCCAACGGGAGTTTCTGGCCGCGAATGGTTGCCGTGTTCAGGCTGAATTTGAATCCGCCGGGACGAACCGCCGCCTGCCCGGCAGGCTCGGCATGAACTTGGCCGCCGGCCGCAACCGCGGCGGCGGCGAGGCCCGTCTGGGAAATCATGGCCCGGCGACTGATGAGGGGATTGGTGTTGGTCATAAGGTGTGGGTCCTGTAATTTATTCAGCCTGTACTTCATCTAAGAGTTTCTTGATCTCTTTGCGTTTCGGCGCTGAGGGCTGCGCGCCCAAGCGGGTCACGGAAATCGCCGCGGCGGCGTTGGCAAAACGGATCGCCTCGGGCAAGGACTGTTCTTTTGCCAGGGCCACGGCCAGCGCGCCGTTGAACACGTCGCCAGCGGCCGTCGAGTCGACCGCCTGGACTTCAAAACCCGCCACCAGCCCGCGACATCCCTCGGCGGCCACGAAAGCGCCCCGCGGACCGAGCGTGATGATGACTGTCTTCACGCCGCGGGTCAGAAGGCAATCGGCCGCGCGGTCGGCCGAGCTCTCATCGGTCACGGCGATGCCGGTGAGCAGTTCCGCCTCGGTCTCGTTGGGCGTGAGGATCGAAATCAATTGCAATAAATCATCCGACAAAGGACACGCGGGGGCCGGGTTGAGGATCACTTGTACGCCCGCCTCGGCGGCAATCTTGGCGGCGGCCTCGACCGTGGGCAGCGGCGTTTCAAGCTGCATCACCAAGACGCTGGCGGAGGCGATTGCCCGCCGTGCCTTGTGTACATCCGCCGGACTCAGACTGCCGTTGGCGCCCGCGGCCACGGCGATACTGTTCTCGCCGCCGCGGGCCACGAAAATCAGCGCCACACCCGACGGATTCGTTTTGTCGCGAAAGACGTAATCGACGCAAATGCCATCCTTCTCGAATCCTTCCACGGCCGTATCGCCGAAGATGTCTTTGCCCACCCGGGCCACCAAGGTCACGTCGCCTCCCGCACGTGCGGCGGCGACCGCCTGATTGGCTCCCTTTCCGCCCGCGGCCATCACGAACTGGCCGCCCAGGATCGTCTCGCCCGGCCGCGGAATGCGCTCGAGTTGGATGACCATATCGGTGTTGGAACTGCCGACAACGACAATCGATTTCTTGCTCATGATGTTCCCTGAAGTTTCGAGGCAATGAGGATTCCCAGACCGAGCACGTAGAACACAAACATGGCCACCAGCAGCGGATTAGTCCCGCGGGGCGCCTTTTGAAATTCCTTCCAGATGAAAACGCCCCACAGCGCACCGACCATCGTGGCCCCCTGGCCCAGACCGTAGGAAAGTGCCGCGCCCGCTTTAGGTGCGGCGATGATGCTGAAGCTCATACCGACATTCCAGATCGCTCCGCCCAGGATCCCGATCGCGTGCAGCCGAGCGTTGCCCTTGCGGAAGTAATCGACCAGCGGCACCGGGGCGCCCGAAAACGGCCGCATCATCATGATCGTGTTCCAAACGAAATTCGAGACGAACAGCCCGGCGGAGAATAGAACGATGGCCGTATAGGGGCTGAGCTTGCCGGCCTCCAGGGCCCTGCTCGATGGATCGATTTTGCCCATTGCCCCCGCAACCAGGCTGAAAAAGAACCCCATGATCAGGCCGGCCACGACCGACAAGATGATCCCTTTGGCGGGCGTCTTCTTATCGCCGGCGGCCAGCCGCCTGTAGGCGATCGCATCGAGGATGATCGCGATCATCACGGCGCCGACTCCAATGGCCAACATGGGCACGTTGCCCTCGCGCGTGGAAATATACGTCGTCGCCACACCCAACACCAGTGCCAGACCTACTCCCACAGGGAACGCCACGGCCATCCCGGCGATATCGATGGCCGCCACCAGGAGGATGTTCGCCACATTGAAAATCACCCCGCCAAGAAAGGCCGAGCCGAGCCACTTGGCGTCGGCCTGGCCCAAGTCGCTCAGAAACGATCGCCCGCCGCTGCCCGTACTGCCCAGGGTAAATGCGAGCGCCAACGCGAGAAGCACAACGCCGATGGCGTAGTCCCAGTAGAAGAGTTGAAAACGCCATTCCTTGCTGGCCAGCTTTTGCGTGTTGGCCCACGATCCCCAGCAGAGCATGGTGATAATGCACATCACGACTGCCAAGGGATACGACTCGACGATGAACATTCTGTTTTGCTCCTCAATTACGGTTGCATGGCACGGCTATTACGCCGCCAGCAACGTCGATGAATACTTACTATTGGATCGAGCACAGGTGATGTCACGGGTACTATGAACGCCCCCACCGACCCTGCGTCGGCGGAGCGGTGTTTGACCACTACCAGCGGTCCCTTTCATTTCGTCTCCTCCCGTTTGCGGCACCGCCCGGCCCGGCGGGCCGGGGGGCGCCGCAAACGGGAGGAACGGGGTCATATGACGGTGCTGGTAGTGGTCAAACACTGCTCCACGGGGGCAGGCCCCGTGGTTGACTTGACCGTGACTTCATAGTTGCTGGATTCACTAGCCCGACGCGCAAGCGAGAGATCCTCGCTTGCGCGTCGGGCTAGTATTATCTTCGCCCTCCCGCGTACATTATACAACCCCCCCAGGGGAAGTAGTAGGGCGCTCTGGCAGGGTGCGCGGTTTCACCCGCCATTGCCGGATCTAAGAATACCACAAGTCCAGGCAGGTCGAAAGAGGGAGGCGGGGTTGGCGTTTGGAGGCAGGATGTCGGAAGGCTGATGAAAGCCTCCAATTGTCATCGTTAGTCTTGCTGCCCCCTTCCGCTGCGGTCCGAATCCCCGTCGCGTAGCGACGATGTGATGGTATCGGCGGCGCGTTTCGATTCAAGAACCCAGCCCGCTGCGTTCATTGCGGGCATCCGTTCTCAGCCCCCATGCCCGACGAAATCTATTACGTCGTCTATCCGAACAGCCTGATAACCGCCCCAGGACCAATGCAACTGAAGCGGCTCCTGCTTGAGCCAAAGCGCGAATAAGGCCCATATCTCCGTCGTCATTGCCTGCCCGATGAACTGCAAAGCTTACAGAATCGAGTACCTTTTGTGCCACGGCCTTGTGCCGGAGCCTCGCCTGCGAATCTCGGGTCGTCGTGTTTTCGGACCCGAAGACGTGGCGAACATACGAGCCCACTTCGAAAGTAAGAAGCCGAGCGAGAAAGCCGCGGCGAAGCCCAAGTAA
>CAZTPX010000030.1:0-74213 GCA_964615095.1 uncultured Planctomycetaceae bacterium
TGGCGATGTCCTTGCCGGGAACGTAGCCCGCCGCCTTGATGGCCTCGATAATGACCTCGCAGGCTTCATCGTTGCTCTTGAGATTTGGCGCGAAACCGCCCTCGTCGCCGACGCTGGTGGCGTAGTTTCGTTTGTGGAGAATGCCCTTCAGGGCGTGGAAGGTCTCGGCCCCGTAACGCAGGGCCTCGGCGAAGTTCGGCGCGCCGATGGGCATGACCATAAACTCCTGAAAATCCACGCTGTTGTCGGCGTGCTTGCCGCCGTTGAGGATGTTCATCATCGGCACGGGCAGCCGAACGGCGCCGGTCCCGCCCAGATAGGCGTAGAGTGGGAGTTCAGCGGCCATCGCCGCCGCCCGGGCGACCGCCATCGACACACCCAGGATCGCATTGGCTCCCAGCTTGCTCTTGGTGGGCGTGCCGTCCAACTCGATCATCAGGCGGTCGATCTCCGCCTGCCGTGCGGAGTCCAGGCCGAAGAGCTTTGGCGCGATGGTCCCATTGACGTTTGCCACGGCCTTGAGCACACCCTTGCCACCGTAGCGTTTCTTGTCGCCGTCGCGGAGTTCCAGGGCCTCGTTCTCGCCCGTTGAAGCCCCGGACGGTACCGAGGCCGAGGCAGCAACACCATTGTCTAAGGTTACATGCACTCGCACGGTGGGGTTGCCCCGAGAATCGAGGATCTCCAAGGCATGAACGGATGTGATTTTTCTTCCCATGATCGCGGTTCCTTTTCAGTTTGCAGGCGTCATCGCTTGCTGGGTGAATGAAAAAAGCTCCTGAAGGACTTGCCTGGAGAGCTTGAAGAATCTTGCAGATACGCCCACCAGGCAGCCAATCGCTCCGGTAGGAGTCATCAGCCGCGGAAGTTGCCGTAGCGGTTTCGGGGGACTCCATCCCCGTCAACTCATAAAGTTACCCGCCGCATGCCCGACGTACAAGGGGCTCCCGCGTGGCATGCGACCTCCGGTCCGAACTTTGGCGGTCGAGTTGACAGCGGACTGCGGGGGTGCTAAAATTTGAGAATCATTGGTATGTGCGGGAAATTTTGCATGCGGCCGGACGACGTCCTTCAATTACTTCGCGCGAGGCCATTTCAGCCTTTCCGGATTTCCATGTCCGATGGCCAGCAGCACGAGATGCGTCATCCGGAAATGGCGATCGTCTCGCGCTCGACGGTCCTGGTGGGCATTCCCGGGCCGCGTGGACCGGATGGTCCGGCAGAGCGAGTAGTCACCTGCGCGCTGGTGCAGATCACGCGCATGGAAGCTCTCGACGGCGCCTCGACGGCCACGTGAAAGCGCTGATGCGGATGAGAATTGTGGTATCGAAGTGGCGATGGGGTTCGCCTTCAAACGCAGCGGCAAGCACCGCTGCCGATGACTCCTACCGAGAGACTTTCCTCTGGTTGGGAGATACAGTTTGAAAGACTGGTTTTCATACTTGGGAGCATGGCTCTTCGCCTTGATGACGAGCAACGTTGTGCTGGTCTGCATGGGTGGTGCCGTGGGCACCTACGCGCGGTACTGGCTGGGCCGCTGGATCAACGAAGCCGGATGGGCCCGGGGCTTTCCCTTGGGTACCTTCATCATCAACGTAAGCGGCTCATTCATTATCGGAATGGCCGCTGTCATCATCCTGGAGCGGCTGCCGCCCGCCTACCAGGACTGGTACTTGCTGGTCGGCACCGGGCTCTGCGGAGGGTACACAACCTTCTCGACATTCGAGTGGGAGACCTTCAAGCTCATTCGCGACGGCAGTTGGAAGATGGCCTCGCTGAACGTGGTGGGAAGCGTTGTCGCCGGCTTCCTGGGACTGCTTATCGCGGTCATGCTGGCGAACGTGCTTTTTCCCAGTCCCAGGCAATAGGCTTGAAAGCCCCTTCATGGAACTTCCGCAACCACGAACTGGCCGCCGTGACTCAGAACAACCCACGCAGTATGGTTGGCCGCGCCACACGTGTCGCCCATAATGCCAAAACTCCAGGCTGCCCAGGTACCCGATGCATAGGCGAGGAACGTGAGGAGAGCTTTCCCATTCCGCAGCCACGCGGCAGCGAGGCGATTGTGCGCGTCCGCTGTGCCACGGTCTGTGGCAGCGACCTGCAGTCCTTCTGCGGCCGACGCCACGCGCCTGTGCCCAGTGTGCTGGGGCACGAAATGGTGGCCGACATCGTTGCCGCGGGGCCGGACGGCGCGAGCGACTTCCACGGCAGGCCGCTGGCCCTGGGCGACCGCGTAACCTGGTCGATGGTTTGGAGCTGCGGCGAATGTTTTTACTGCCGGCGCGGACTGCGGCCGGCCATTCACTTACGTTCTTGGAGTTCAGCAGACGGGCACGGCCAGCGGCGCGCAGTGGACGGACGAGGGAGGTTATTTTTCAGCAACAGCATGATCTGCGGTGATGGCGACCAGATCGTGAACTGCATGAATGACAACGAGAACTACAGTTTCCACCGTGGCGGCTGTAATTTCCTCTACGGGGACGGCGCCGTGCGATTCTCATCGGAAAGGATGAACATCGACACTTTCGTCTCCATGTTCACCCGCGCGGCAGGCGACAACGTCAACGGCACCGATAGCCCCTCACAGACCCGTGTACGCCGGCCAAAGGTCCTTGCGGACATAGATTGCAAGGAGCACGCCGGGCCGGAGCGACGCATACACGGGACCGCCGTAGCCGGCCAGGCGGGCCGTCAAATCGTCGCTATCGACGTCGCCGGAGAGCATGAGAATTGCGGGCGGGGGATATTGATCGAGATCGCGCTTCCAAACCTTGGCATCGAGCCAATAGCAAACCCGCTGCTCGTTGAACCTCCGCAAGTACCAGGGAAGCGGCCAGTAATTGTCGGTCACGACTACCTGAACCCATAGATCGCGGCCTTGCGGGAGTTGCGCGACCAGGCGGTCGAGCCGCGCGGTCACATTCGGCAGTGGCGTCGGCGTGTGGGCATAAACATAGGGATTCTTGGGGTCGGCAAAATACCGCGGGTTGAAACTCAACTGATCGGCCTGCCAGGCAAGATGGCCCGCGCCCACAGCCAGCACCAGCGCGGCTACCAACTTCAACGGCCAATTCGGCAAGCAACGCAGGATGGCCGCCGCACCCACGCCGGCCAGCAAGATCATGCCTATGAGGAAGTTCAGCGCGCACCAGGGGGTCTTGTAGCTGATCAAAGCGTAAAGCACTGTCAAGAGAAGCGTGTAGAAAGCAAGAAAACGGAGCAACAGGACGGGTGAAGCAGCGCATGCCGCCGCCCGGCCCTTGGTTTGGCCGGTGCAACGAGTGGCAAGGGCATAAATTGTGCCCACCAGCGCCAACACGGCGATCAAGCCCTCGCTCCAAAAGATCTTCTTGGAAGGCCAATAGGCAAAAAGGAGTTGCAGGTAATAGTACCACGGCTCCGAGTGGTCGCCCTGCTGGCTGCCGCGGCGAAAGTAGTTGGCATAAGCCCGAATCGACTGCCAAGGGCCATCCCAGTTCTTGCCGAACATGGAGAAAAACGCCGCGGCGACGACACAGCCCACAAGAATTGAGGCCAGCAGCGGAAGCAACCGCGCGCACCCGCTCCGCACACTTGCCAATTCGGTACTAGCCGCGATCGGATCGCGGAGCCTCGACCATCCCCATGTCAAAGCGGCGGCTCCAACCGCCGCAGCGGCGGAAAGGATCCAGGTCTCTTTCGTGGCATGCATCATACCCACTGCCGCACCGACGGCCAGGATCCACCCCAGGCGGCGAGTGCGCAGGTAGCGCCAGCCGCACCCCAGCGCCGCGAGCGTGAAGAACACCAGCAGCATTTCCTGGATGTAGTAGCGGCTGTAGAAGACCATCGCCGGCGAAATCGCCGTCAGCAGCACCGCCGCCACAACCGCCACGGGACCCAAGCCGTCGGCCAGGAGCAAGATGAGAGGTATCAGCCCCAGGCCGAAGAGTACGGGCACGATGCGATAGGCGATTTCCTGGCTGTCGGCCAGACTCTTGGCCCGGCTGAGCGCCAACGAGGGAAGCGTCAGCCAATAGAGCGTGGGGCCGTGGTGATCGGTCGTGTCGTATTCGTACTTGCCCGTTTCATACAGCCGCCCCGCCTTGACCGCCTGGTTGGCCTCGTCGGCATGCATGGGCCGCTCGGCGAGGCGGGGCAAACGCAACGCGGCCGCGAGGACCAGAATGGCCAACATCGCGGCCGCCAACAACGCTCGGTCACGACTCATTTGGCAGGCTTGCCGTAGACTTCCACCTCGATGTAGTGGTTCTGATCGCTCGACGTGTTGCCGTTGGAGTGTAAGCGGACATAGCGGCCGCGCACCGGCCCGCCGGTCTCATCCTTCACGGCGATGACCTTGCCGCGATAATCGTCGATGTACTCCAGTTGCTTGCCCACGCCGAAGCCCAGGGCGTTGGCATAGTCATTGTTGAAGACGGTCTTCACGCCCTTGGTAAACTCCGGATCGTCAGAGATCTGCACGACGACACTATGATAAACGCGGCCCTCGGCGTGATAGTGCCAGACAACGATGGCCGACACATCAGCCGGGTTTTCCAGGTCGATCTGCACCCACTGCTTGCCCGGGGCCAACTCGACGAAACTGCCGTCGGAGCCGTCTTTGTCGCCGTCGGTCACCAGCGACAGTTCGCCAATGATGGGGGCCGAGTCGCTGGAGGTCACTTTCTTCTTCAGGGCCAGGTTGGTACAGCCAGCGGGAATCATCAAAGGCGGACGCGGTTTCTCCGAATAAACCTCCAAGGTCGGACTGGCCTTGATGTTCTTGGGCGTGCCCACGAACAGGGCCTTGGGGATTTCAACTTTCAGGGGAACCAGATTGCCGTTGGCCGGCTTGGGGTCATCGGCCGCGGCCGCGAACGTAGCCTGGCACAGCGCCAGGGCCAGGGTGGAAAGGAAGGTCCAGCGGAAAACACAGGAGTGAGTCATGGAAGAAAGTGGGGTTAGGGTTCTGGAATTGCCAAATCTCAGTGTACTGACGATTCATCTCTTATCAAGACAAATCCAGTATACATCGGCAAAAACCCCCCGTAAATACCCGTAAGGCGGTCGGGGCGGCAAGGCACCCTAGGCGAGACAGACAGTTTCTCCCCCAAGAACATGGGGAATTATTGCCAACAGACTCTACGCCTTGGCCAAGGCAACGGGACCGTGGTTGTCAAAGCGGAAAGCGCCCCTCACGCGGGCTTGCGGGAGTCGTGTCCGCCCCCTAAACTGGATGTCATGTACTCGCTGTCTCAATCTGGAAAGACCGATTTCAAGGCCCGCGCGCTATTGGTGGGCGAACGGCTCGACCTGCGCTCGCTGAGCATCTCGGACCGCCTGGCAACCGACCCGGTGGCCATCGCGGCGGGGGCCAGCGGCATTGCCGTGCTGTTCCGCTACGGAGCGGTCGTGCTCTTCAACGTGGCGCCGCTGGAAGAAAGCGATCTGCTCCGCCAACTTCTGCCCCTGGTCCACCAGCCGTATGCCAGCCCGGAAACCGAATCGCTGGAGATCCACATCGACGGCAGCACGCGCGAGGGCATGACGGGCAATGTGCTGACATTGGCCGACTACGCCATCGAGCGGTTCCAGCTCGTGGCCGACATTCTCAGCAAGAGCACGGTGCTGGCCATGTACGAGGCCCGGGCCAGCCGCAGCTTCGACCTGGTCGAGCCCTTCGCCGTCAGTTTGCAGAAAGATGCCCAGAGCGCCAGTTCCGGCGGCGTGCTGCTGAAGCAGATCGGCGTGGCCCTGCTGAGCGAACACAATCTCGTGGGACGGGTCGAGGTGATCGACAAGCCGGAGATCATCTGGGAACATCCCAATCTCGAACGGCTTTACCTGCGGTTGGAAGACGAGTTCGAGATCCGCGAGCGGCACCTCGCCCTGGAGCGGAAACTGGACCTCGTGTCGAACACGGCGCATACCGTGCTGGAAGTGCTGCAAAGCCGCCGCAGCTTTCGCTTGGAATGGTACGTCGTTATCTTGATCCTGGTCGAGATCCTCTTGAGCGTCGTACAGTTAGCAATGATGATCAAGCACCCGTAAGGGTCTGGGGCGGACATTCGTCCTCGGCAGCGGATTGAAGTCCGCGCTACGAAAGACAGCGGGCTAAAGTCCGCGCTACGAAAAGCACTCCTACCCAACGCTCTGTGCGCGGGCGGACTCGACTTTGCGATCGATCCAGAAGGACTCGATCGAAATATCGAATTCCCGGCAGGGAGGCAGTGTGCGGACCTCGACTTCATCGCCACGCACGGCAAGCACCTCGCAGGTTACGGATTGCTTGTTCCGCCGCACCGATCCAATGAACGGCGCCACGTTCACCAGCACTTGATCTCCCTTGCGAACATTCATTTTCGGTCTCCCCGAACTATGCGGACACTTCCTGACTCGCACTGCAAACACCTGCGATCCCGAGACATCGCAAACGTGTACAGTCTTTGTTAAGAACGTGTTACCATTCTCTTCTATCGGGGAGCGGTTGCCCAGCCATTTGAAAAGTCACAAATCACGGAAAGGTGCCGCACGATTGCCAAGAATACCAAGAAACCGCCGAGAAATGGCAGGTTCAGGCATATTTGGCGATTATGTTAGTTTTCAGTTAGAAATTTATTAGCGTGCCTTTCCTGTCGCACTCAAAAGCGGGGACAAATTGCCATTAACGTTCGTAAACTGTTACGGCAACGTTAGATAGGAGTTGCCGGCCGGAGCAGCAACCGCTGCCAGATTGCATCGATAGGTGGGCAGTCCGGAATCGGCGGAGACTTCGGCGCCGGTAATGAACAACAGGCTGCGCGCGGCTACCAGCCGTTCCACCGCCGCCTCGATGGCGCGGTCTGTTTCTGAGGTACGCACGGTTCGTTTCTTCGGCGCTGGTACGTTGGCCAGTAGGCCCTTTTGCCGAAAGGGACTAATGCGTCCAGCCTATCGAGCGACACCAAGTTCTTCACACGGCTTGGAGCACAATAGTCCTTGCCGGCAGAGAGGATCGCCCGATAGCACTGCGCTGGTGGTTTATCGCCTGTCCTTGTCCTTATCCTTGTCGCGCGCGTTCGACTTGCTGGAAGTGGTCTTCGCCGGCGCGCGGCCGGGGGCGGGCGAGCCAGGATTCACGCCGGCGCGTCCCGCTGGGCCGGTGGCGGCGCGTCCCGCTGGGCTGGTGGCCGCAGCCGTGCTGCCGGCGCGGCTGAGGGCCGTATTCGCGGGCGACGCGCCCGGAAGATTCGGCGACTTGAAGCTGGACATGCTCGTCAGGCTGGCCCTCTCCGGCTGGCCGCGCACAGCACCGCCACCCGAGCGTTCGAGTTGCTGGCGTTCGGCGGCAAAGTGCGTCGTCTCCCGGGCTGCTTGGTGTATCTGGGCGCGCTCGGCGGCGGAGACCGCCTGCAGCCGCATGCCGCCGGCTTGATGGATGTCGCGGGCCATGTGCAGATCGGCCCGCACCATCCCCGGGTGCGAGGCCATCATCGCGCGCTCAGCCGCCAAGGTGTGCGGCGGACGCATGTCCGGATGGCCGCGGTAGTATTCGTGCCAGCCGTGCAGGTGGTCGTCCCACTGCCTCTCGCCCAAGTGCTCGACGTGATACCAGCGGTAGTAGGTGTACAGCGGATCGTAACCGAACCGCGGCGAATTGTAGTAGAACCAGGGATGAATGCCCCAGGCCACGTAACGATCATCGTAATAATCGCCAAAGTAGTAATGGCCGTAGGCCGGTCGGGCGAACAGCGAAATGCTGAACGCGCCTACGTCCAGGCAGATCGCCGGGCGATAGACGGCCACCGGTCCGGCGAAATACACGGGCGAGAAGACCAGTCCGCGACGGACCAAGGGGTAATCCCAGTGGCCGGGCATGTAGACCCAGCCGCGCGGGCACCAATAATAGCTCGCCGGAATCCAGATCCAGTCCGGTTGGCACACCGACCAGTAGCCCGGTTGCCAGACGTAACGCGTTCCCAGCCATTGCCAATGGCCGGCGATCCAGAAGAAGTTTGGACCCGGGGCTGCGCTCGTGGGGCCATTTTCGATGCTTTGCGGAGGCTGCGGAAAAAAGGTCGCTTCTTCGAGGTGGGCGGGCATCCAATAACCGGAAACCCATTGATGCCCTTGGCCCGGTGCTTCCTGCCAGTAGCCGGGCATCCAACGATAACCGGGCGGGGGCACGCGCCAAACGCCACTGACCCAGAGAAAGTCGTGACGATCGTCGTCCCAACTCCAGTAGCCGGGGATCCACACCGCGTTTCCGCCCTCGGGTTTCATGTCGGGGGGCACCTCTTCGACCGCGGGGCCGGGTTGCTTGGGAACGATCACGCCGGTCGTCTGGCCCGCCGACACGGGTACGGCATAGGCCTCGTGTACTGGTCCGCGAGTCAGGACCTCGACATTGGGATCGGACTGGCCTGCCGCCCCGTTCGGGTCGCCGACGGCTGCCCCGTTGGGGGCCATCGGCAGCGGCGGGGGAACCTCGTCGGCACGCGCCGCGGACCCCATCTGGCCAAACATTGCCAGCAAACCAACGCCACATAGCCAACGCCAAGCAAATGAGAGATTTCGTGTACGCATGATCCTTACCTTGTACAAGACGAAATTAGTGACGGCAGACGCGACGATCCGTGTCACACTGGAAACTAGCAAATTAGCAATTTTAGCACCGAGGCCGCAGGGAATCACTAAGCAAGTGCTTGCAACGTGTTGACGGAGAACAGCTTGCGCCATCTTCCGCCTCCTCGTCGAGACCTCGGCATTCCGATCCGTAAGCGCCTGCGCGCAGTCATCTTTCGGGTGCTGTGTGCCATTATCGCGATACACGAGAATTGGAGCAATACGAACTTTTTGGGCTGGAGAACTCTGAAGTAATGACAGAAATATGATTGACAGAAATATGCTTGGTTAGCGAAAACGGCCTGCCCCAGTGCGGATTATATTTCAGTCCTCTTCAAAACTGCGTTGGGCAGTTGTTACCGTCATCCATGGGCAGTATAACGATGGAGGATGCCGTACATGACTGCGCCGATTCTCACGGACCCGTTCCAACTACGAGCCACCCCGCCATGCAAAAACGCGATGTCGTCCGCCTGGTCCTTGAAGGAAAACGGCCGCCCTACGTGCCCTGGTCGATGGGTTTCACGCAGGAGGCCAAGGAGAAGCTGCAGCGGCACTATGGGTGCGACGACGTGGAAGGTCCCCTGCAAAACCACCTCTTGAAGCTTGGCGGCGAAATCGGCTTCTTCTCCGATCTCGGCGACAACCGCGTGCAGGACGTGTTCGGCGTGGTCTGGGACCGCAGCATCGACCGGGACATCGGCAACGTGGAGGGGCAGGTGCTCGCCCGGCCGAGCCTGACGGGCTACGAATTCCCCAATCCGGTCGAAGCCCGCTTCTTTGCCGATATCGGCGACAAGCTTGCCCGCTACCCGGACCGTTTCCGCGTCTTTCAGATCGGCTTCTCGCTGTATGAACGGGCCTGGACCCTGCGCGGCATGGAGGCGCTGATGGCCGACTTCCTGGATGAGCCGCAGTTTGTCGAGGCCTTGTTGGCCCGCATCGCCGATTACAACCTGGCCCAAGTCCGCGAGGCCCTGAAGTACGACATCGATGCCGTCTATTTCGGCGACGACTGGGGGCAGCAACACGGCTTGCAGATGGGCCCCCGCCTGTGGCGGCGGTTCATCTTGCCCCAACTCCAGCGGATGTACTCCCTGGTCCGCGCGGCGGGCAAGTTCGTGATGATCCATTCCTGCGGCGACGTCGATGAGTTGTTCGACGATCTGCTGGCCATCGGGCTGAACTGTTTCAATCCCTTCCAGCCGGAGGTGATGGACGTTGCCGAGTTGCTGCCCCGCTATCGCGGGCGGTTGGCGTTCCACGGCGGCCTTTCAACACAGCGAACCCTGCCGTTCGGCACCGTCGAGGACGTGCGGCGCGAGACCCGCCGGTTGCTGGAGTTGGGCCGCGACGGCGGTTATATCTTTGCCCCCGCCCACGACGTGGAAGGCGACGCGCCGCTGGAGAATATGCTGGCGGCGATCGAAGTGGTCCAGGGCCAGCCGGGATTTGTGGACCGGCCGTAGGGTGGGACCAGCCTGCGCAAAAGTCAGAAAAAAGTGCATTTGGCGGCGTTTCTCCCGCCTCGGCCGCAGCGAGCAACCAGCCGTTTCGGGTCAGGCAGTTGTGTGACCACATCGAAAAAAGGCCTTTCTTGAGTTTTTGCGACGATTTTCTACGTCTATGAGCGTATTCAAGTTTCCCTAAAGGTCTTGATCGCCCTGCGGAAACTGCGGGAATATGATCGCTTGACACTCTAACGATAGTCTCGCCACAGCCGAAATACCTAGACAATACCTAGCCACTTTGACCCATTTCCTAGCCACTTTTGCGGCGAACCTAGCCACTTCCTAGCCACTTTTTGGTCACATGACCATGCGTACAGTATATAGGGGTCGGGCACACGCCATTTTCTTTTAGCTATTTATTCGCAGAGTCAGAAAAATAATTAATTGCTGCCGCGGCAAGTGCGACCGTTCGCGAACGTTGCCCGGCCCGTAGGTGGGTCGAGGTACGAGACCCACGCGCCAGGGTTTCCGCGCAGCCGCCGGCGCAGGCGCCGACTTAGGCGAGTCGGCGCCTGCGCATTACTAATGGCCCCCGGTTCGCTACGCCGGGGGCTGGTTAGATTGTCAAAGAACAAATGCACGCGCAGAGTATTCAGGCGTGGCCTGAATCTTCTTCAGCGCGCTTTATACCCACATAATACGCAAGAACTTTCGCCACCATTTGCGCGCAGCTTTAGCCGGTCTTCATTTTGTAGGCCGTGAACAAGCGCAGCGCAGTTCCAACAGGGTCATGTTCGACATGAGGCGTTTCCAAACGCCGGCTGGGGGGTGCGCATCGGTGGCTGTTGGAACCGTCATTGAATCACTATCGTGAACAGGGAGTTAGGCGGGGAGCACCGCCCGCCAAGGGAAAATCGCGCCCTAGGATGGCAAATCTAACACCAAGGGGATTATCTGTCACAAATCGAGGTTATAGTCCTAACTTTCCATCGTTATCCAATGTGGATTGCCTTGTAGATTACACGGCATTGCCGCGATATGTACTGGACTCCCGTGGCATGACCCGGACAAATAAAGCCGATTGACCGTAATCCGACGTGGAACGAGGCGCTCCTGGTTTGGGCACGGCGTCTTCCATGCTGCAGTAATATGGCTCTTCCGGGTTTAGGTGCAAGTCGTTTAACCGGGACGGGGCACCTGTGCACGTGCCCCGTCCCGGTTAAACGACCCAGCAGGTAGCTCCGCACCTATCCTCGGAACAGGCAGTAACATATTTTGGGAATGCCAGCGATGGATGCATCGGAACGGAAATTGCTCTGGGCAAGCGTGCGCATGAATCGCAGTCGCCAAGGTTCGAACAGCAAATATGGGGGAGATCCGAGATGATAGCCGTCATTCAAGCCAAAGACCGTTTGCCCCTGTTGACGGAGCGCCTTGTGGATACCTACGCGGAGGTCGGCGGAACAGTACACCTCGGCCGCTGTCCGTTTCCGACTTACAACACGGTCGTTTCCATCATTGAAGACCTCAAGTCCGTGCTCTTTCCCGGGTATCGCCGTCGCGACAGCCTGCATTTATCGAACCTGATCTATCATGTCGGCAATTTGATCGACACGCTTTACGATCGGCTGACGCAGCAGATTGCCAGGGCACTGAATTATGAATCACTTGCCCGCCGGCCCGGGGACGTGCCATCGAGCCACGAGCACGAATCGCTGGCGCAGGCAAAGACCTCGGCTTTTCTCGAGCAGCTTCCTCGCTTGCGGAAACTGGTTTCCCTGGACGCCGAAGCCGCCCACGCCGGCGATCCCTCGTGCCGGGCCATCGATGAAGTGATCTACTGCTACCCAGGCTTCGAGGCCGTGAGCGTCTACCGCTTGGCGCACATCCTCCACGAGATGGAGATCCCCCTGATTCCGCGGATGATGACCGAGTGGGCTCACAGCAAGACGGGCATTGATATCCACCCCGGAGCGACGATCGGAAAACACTTCTTCATCAATCACGGAACGGGCGTGGTCATCGGCGAAACCTGCGTGATCGGCGAGTGGGTGAAACTCTACCAGGGCGTGACGTTGGGAGCGATGAGCGCCGTGACGGAGGATGGGGCCGCCGTGGGGCGCGGCGGCAAACGCCATCCCACGGTGGAAGACCGGGTCGTGATCTACGCGCAGGCGACCGTGTTGGGCGGCGATACGATCATTGGGCACGATTGCCTGATCGGTTCCAACGTCTGGCTCACGAAATCGGTGGCCCCGCATACGGTCGTCAGCCTGGAGCGGCCCAAGCTGCGAATGCGGACCAGCCAATCGCACGACTTTGCGGAAGACTGGTCGATATAGTGTCCGACGCCTGAAGGCGCTCCTGGAAAAATATGAGGTCGATGGCCGAAGCACGCCCGGCCTGCGGCAGTCCAGCACTCCCCTTTCCGGTACGCAGCCTGGTGAGAGTATTCCGGACGAAAATCTCCCGCAGGGTTGAGACGCGCGGAGAATTTATTGGAGTGGTCCAGCGGACTTCCTGACGCGACGTCTGTTGGCTGCATCGCGGGTTCTTGAAACTTTCGATTCTCCGTGCCGGGCCAACGTCCGCCCGGGAAACCTGCTGGTTGCCCACCAACGGCCAAGGGAGATGATGAGCACCGAGCGCAACTATCGACGCTTGGCCGTCTTGCCAGGAGCTTCCCGGATCGAAGCAAGGACGATTCTTCCCAGGCTCCGCCAGCAGTGTTCTCCCAGCCGACAATTCCGGAACCGCGAATTCAAAATGCTGTTCCATCTCGATCTGCCTTGCGTGTCGCGGCATCGCAATTGCAATTCATGGAACGACACAAGGAGGCAAGAAAGGCCAGACAGAATCGTCGGCCCGCGATTGCCTCTGTCGCGAGGGCCGCGCGAATTGGATTCGCGGTTGCCTTGCACGCCGCTGACCGCGTGGGAACGCCTTGCAGGCCATGGCGTGCAACGTGGAAGACCGGTCCCGAGCAATGAACGTGACACAGGCGTTCCGAACAAAGGAGGATTCCGATGCGTACGATGAGATGGATTTCGTCCCTGATGGTGGGCTTGGGAGTGACCGTTGCCGCGCAGTCCGTGCGGGCCGGTCTGATCGACCGGTCGCCTGGCGCTTGCCAGCCGGTCAAGGCCGAGCCGCTCCCGGCGGCGTGCCAACCGGTTCATGTCTATCTTCCGCCGCCCAAGGCCTGCGAAGCGGTGAAGGCTTGCGAACCGGTCCATCCGCGCCTTTCCCTGGAGCGCGTGGGCTACCACGTCGATCACGGGGTCTATACGGCGTTTCATAAGGTTCGCGAAGGGTGGTATGGTGGGTACGGCAAGGGTCAGGTTGTGGCGGGCACGGCGCCGCAGGCCGCGCCCCTAGCGCCATCACCATCGGCGGCGGCAAGGTTGCCGGAGCCTCCGGCGCCGAGCAAGCCGTGATCGAGAGCAGCACGGCCGCAGTCCTGGCACACCAGGACTGCGGCCGGGGCGTCTTGCACGGTTCGGACTCATTGGGAATAGGGTATGGGGCCGCGTCCTCGATGGACGCGGCCCTTTTTTATGAACTCTTTCAGTACTAAAGCATGTCCTGAGAATCTGCCGTTCCCGATGATGGTGAACCGTGATTCTTCACAGGCAATAAGCTGAATCTCCAAGTGTTCCGCGCAACCTCATAAACCAGGAAAGAGCCTTTTCTCTCGCAAATCCCCGCGTTCCAAGAACAATTGCCACACAAACGGGTTTGGGCCAGGCATTTGGCATGGTGGTTGCAATAGAACTTGTCCAGCAACAGTCAACAGTGAAACCGAACCGAAGAAGAGACCAATGTTCCACCCAATTCGCAATTCTGCTCAGCCGTCCGATAGGATCCTGGAGAATCGCATAGCCGAGCATCTGTTCGAGCGCGACGCGGTGGTTCTTCCTCCCTTGCAGGTTTCGGCACGAATGGGCACGGTGACCTTGCATGGACTCGTCGACAGCCATGTCACCCGGCGGACAATCCTGGCGATCGTACGTCAAGTCCCGGGGGTACAGCGCGTCATCGACGACATTGAGGTGCCTATTGCTGGCGACGGCGATTTGTGCCAAAGGACGCGGCACCGATTCTCACCTGCGCTGGCACGCTATTTTGAAGAACGGCGGCAGGGATTGGTCTCCGATTCGGCCGTGGTCTGGGATAACTGAGAGCTGGCAGCTCGCAAGCTTATGATCCGAGCCGGGTGGGGTCCGGAAACCTGCATCGAAACCAGCAAACGCAAAACGCCGGCGAGTGGTCCTCGCTGGCGTTTCGCGTTAGTGTCGATCAACAGCTACGTCTCGATCAACTTTCCTTCTTCTTTCCACCGGTCGCTTCACGGACGGCAGTGGCCTTGACACGGACATTGCTCACCTTCCCTGTGAAGGGGTCGGGAGTATTGTAGTCGCCAACCGCGGCGTGCTCGGCCGTGCCGACCGAAAGCCCCGCCCGGGGCTGTTCCTGGATCAGACCGGCGGCCTTGCCCTCGGCCACTTGTTTCCCGTCCACCCGAAGGGCCAGGGCGCCATCCTCGTGGAGCGTAGCCTGCACCCGGAAATGTCCTTTGCCCAGGGAGTCCTTAGCGACGACCGTGGTCAGAGTACCGCTGGCGCGAACGGCAAAGGCGAGTTTCCCTTGCGTCAGATAGATGGCATAACCGCGTGCTCCGCCACCTTGGGCCACGACCACGCCTTCGGTTCCGGCCGGCTCGATCTCCGCCGAGATCTCCAATTCCTTCCGGGCAATGTCGGGCGCCTGGGTGGTGGGCAACGCATCGCCCGACTTCCAGGGGCCGACGGCGTCGGCCGAGCCGGAAACGACAACGGCCCGGTTGTTGCGGCGGCCTTCACCACCCCGGTCCGTCTTGCCGGCCGCCGGATCGAGACTCGCCAACGCCGCAGAGAGTCGCTGCCGCGCGGCTTTGCTCTGGTCGGTATCGTCCTCGGGTGCAATGAACTTTTCGACAAAGGGGGCGTCGCTCAGGTCGAAGAGCTTGCCCGCCTCGTTGAGCTTGAAACCCGGCTCGCGCACATACCAGTGGGCGCCAAGTTGGACATAGGCCCAAGCGCGAGGCGTGCCCGGCTCGCCGCGAAGTTGCGGCGCGAGACTCTGGCCATCGGTCTTGAAACCGTCGGGCGGCTTCACACCCGCAAGTTCGGCAAAGGTGGCGTACGGATCGGCAAAACTCACGATGTCGTCAAGTAGTTTTCCCGCCGGTGTCACGGCAGGCCAGCTCGCGATGAAGGGGACGCGCGATCCGCCCTCCAACATGCTCCCTTTCCAGCCGTTGATCATGCGGCCGTGAACAGGCGCCGGATAACCGGCGGCAGTGCCGTTATCGCCGGAGAAGACAATCAACGTGTTCTGCCGCAGCTCCAGTTTGTCCAACTCGGCCACGAGTGCCCCGACTTGTTTGTCCATGTAACGGATGTTGTCGTCGTAGAGCTTGTCGATATTCGTCGTGCCCTGTTCCGTATCGGGCGTGCGCAGGGTGGGCTTGTGTACCAGATGTAACGCGTAGTAGAAGAAGAAAGGCCTGTCCTTGTGCCGCCGGATGAAATCGAAGGTAAAGTCCTGGATGACGTCGGGGCCATAGGTGCCTTCGGGCAGGTTCAGAACCTCGCCGTTCTTGTTGTACTTCGTTTGCCAATACCAGCCGCCCGCAGTGTTGTCGGTGAGGAATTCGTCGAATCCCCAGTCGCCCGGCAACTCGCCTATTTGCCGCCATTTGCCGGCATGCCCGGTGGCGTACCCGGCTTGCTTTAACAACCGGGCGATGGGATGCTCGTCAACCGACTTCGCTCCCGGTCCGCCGGCGCGCCAAGACTCGTTGGTCAACCCGCCAGTGCGAAAGGCATAACGGCCGGTCATCAGTAGGCTGCGCGACGGGCCACACAAGGGCGCCGCGTAGCAGGTCCTGAAGCGCAGGCCGGAGGCCGCCAGGGCATCGATGTGCGGCGTCTGGTGCTTGTCGGCGCCGTAGGAACTGACGCCGTCGATGCCCAGATCGTCGGCAAGGACGAAGATAATGTTGGGCTTCGCCGGCGCCGCGGCCATGGCCGGGCCGCATGCGGCGCAAAGGGACATGAGGACGAATGGAACTGCGACTTTCATCTAGGTACTCCTGTAGGATTTTGAAAACCGAAAACTTTGACTTCACAAATGCTCGCCCAGCAGCCTTCGTCAACCCCCGTCACCGTGATCTTCACGTAACGGGCTTGTCTTGCCCTGTGGAACTTCAGGTCGTGGACCGCCGACGTGGCGGTGGTGCTTGTCTGATCGCTCAGAAGGAACCAGGCCTTCCCGTCGGTCGAGCCCTCGACTTTGTATTGATAGTGCTTTCCTTCGAACGGCCAGCGGATCCGGCAGCCGGAAAGGTCGAAAGGCTTTTGCAGATCGACCTGCCACCACTCCGGCCCGCCCTCGGGTTCGTCATCGGCCGTCCAGCATGTCTCCGCATCGCCGTCGTTGGCCTGGGCCGCGCTGTGCTCGTCGTTTTCGATCGACGAACTGCTGGCCGGCTTGTTCAAGGCCAGGTTGATCGGGTCGGCGGCGCGAAGCGGAACTTGGGTGCAGGCCAGGAAGGCCAGGGCCAGAAGTGCTGAGCGCGGTATGGACCGCACGGACCTGCGGGCAGCCTTCGCCGCTGCCAGCAGCAGGAATGCCGCCGCGGCTGCCAAGAGGGCAAGTGTTCCCGGTTCCGGCACGACCGCCACGACTGCCGCCGACTCGTACGCGCCGCTGATCGGGGGCGCGTTTGCTTGCGACGGATCGTAAATGAACGCCCCGCCCGCACCGACGGTCAAGCTCGTCCCGTCGGGCAGGGCGGTATCGGACGTCAGAATTAGCGTACCGGCGGCCACGTCGGTACCACCCATATAACTGTTGCTGCCACTGAGAATTAGCGTGCCGGGGCCGCTTAACGTCAGAGATAGACCGCTCTTGGCGGGGGTCTCGCTGACATCGCCGGAAACCGTCAACTGCGTGCCGGCAGCCGGGGCAACGTCGGCGCTATTGGCCAGGACCAAGGGCGCCGAAATCGTGTGCGTGCCGCTGAACACGCTGATCAAGGCCGCGGCGGCTGGAGTGCCCAAGGTCAACGTCGCCGCGATATCGACCGTGCCGGCGCTGATCGTGTAACTTGGATTGGCGTTGTCGCCGAACGCCAATACCCCAGCCGTTTGATTGGCGTCCAGTGTTACCGTGATGGGAGCATTCGCCGTGCCGGCAAACGTCACTACGCCGCTGGTGGGAACCGTTGCGGGCGACCAATTCTGGGCGTTGTTCCAACTTCCGCTGCTACTGATGTTCCAGGTCGCGCCACCGGTCGGTGCCACAACCAGATCGAGGTTACCCGGGTCGACGCTGGTCGAAAGGTAGTACGCGCCTGGCCGGCTGAACGTGGGCAACGTGAAGTTGGCCAAGGTCAGGCTGGCGAAATTACCATTGGTGAACAGGCGGTAATCGCCTGTCGTCGGTATAACGCCGCCGAAAGCGAGGTTACCCGAACCGCTCAATCCGCTGCCGCCCAGGTTGATCAGGTCGCCGACATAAATCGGCTCGCTGTTGCCGCCGGTACCGCTTGAAGTGCTCTGATTCAGGTTGAAGGCCAGCGTGGTGTAGGTGTTGGCATTCAGCCCGCCGTTGAGGTTCAAGATACCGTACTGCCCACTGGGCAGGCCTGCCCCCGGGGCGATCGTATGGGAACCGCTGCCGGCCTGGACCAGGCTGCTGACCGTGCCGCCAAAAGTCGTACCGGCCAACGTGCCGCCGTTGAGTGTCAGAGTGCCCGAGCCGATGGCCGAGCCGCTGGTGTTGGCCAGCACGAGCGTGCCGGCGTTCACGGTCGTGCCGCTGCTATAGGTATTGCTGCCGGAAAGCGTCAGCGTGCCGTAGCCGATCTGCGTCAAGCTGCCGCTGCCGCTGATGGCATTGGAAACGATCAGGCCGTTGTCGCTGCGATCGAACACCAACGCGGCGTTGTCCGTAATCGCGCCCGACCCCAGCGATCCACTGTTTCCGCCGTTGCCGATTTGGAGGGTGCCTCCGCTGATCGTTGTAGTGCCGGGATAGGAGTTCGAGCCCGTGAGGATCAACAAGCCATTTCCCTCCTTCTTGATATTGGATGTCGTGTCGCTACTGCTGGTGATCAGGTTCCCCGACATCAGGGCATAATCCCCGCCGACTCCCTGGTTCACATAAATGTCTCGATTTCCGCTGTTCAAATTGATGCTGTTGGTGAAGATCACGGGGCTATCGGCCGTGGGCGATCCGAAGATCAATCCGCCGCTGACGTCGAAGGGCGCGCCCGCGACGCCCCACGTTTCCGTCGCGCCCCCGTCCAAGGTGACCGTCAGCGTGCCGCCCCGGGCGGCGAAGCCGCCCGAGGTCTTCGCCCACTGCACCTGGCCGGGGCCGGTTCCCGTTGCGAGGCTGAGCGTGCCGCTGGCTTGTATGACCCCCGCCGTGCCCCCGGAACCCCCGTTGAACAACACGTTCGAATTCGCATTCGGCAAGGGCCCGGAGGTTTGTCCGAAGTCGATGGCGCCGGAGGTGATCGTGGTCGTGCCGCTGTAGCTGTTCGCGCCCAACAGCGTGAGGACGCCCGAGCCTGTTTTTGTCAGACTGCCGTTGCCGCTGACTGACGAAACGGACGTCGTGTCACTGAGGTTGAAAACGAGGCTGCCATTGTCGAGCACGTTGCTGCTGCCGCCGATCGAAGCCCCGTTGCCGCCGTTGCCCACCTGCAGTGTGCCGCCGGTGATCGTCGTGGGGCCGGTATAGCTGTTGCCGCCGGTGAGGACCAGAAGACCTCCTCCGCTCTCCGTCAATCCTCCCACGCCGGAGATCGTCCCGGAGTTGCTGTACGTCAACGATGGAGCGACCTGGATCGTAGCGGCCGAGTTGGTCAGGCTGAGGCTTCGCGCCGAATTGATGCTGGCTTGGACCAGCAACGTGCCCTGGCCGATCGAGAGAGTGCCGCTGGGATCGCCCAGGTTGCTCTCGGCGCTGACGGCCAGCGTGCCGCCGGCGATCGTCGTGCCGCCGGTGTACGTGTTGTTGCCCAACAGCGTTAGACTGCCCACACCCGTTTGCGTCACGCTGCCATTGCCACTGATCACCGGAGAGAAGGCCACACTGTCGGCATGGTTGAAAATGAGACTGCCGTTATCGAGCAGGCCGCCGGCGCTGCCGAAGGAAGCGCCGCTGCCGCCGTTGCCCACTTCGAGCACACCGCCGTTGATCGTCGTGCCACCGCCATAGCTGGCGCCGTCGCCCACCTGTAGCGTGCCGCCGTTGATCGTCGTGCCGCCGCTATACGTGTTCGATCCCAGCAGCACGGTCAGACCCGAGCTGACGTTCAGTGCCAACTGGCCGCGACCGTCGGCGAGCGTGCCGCCAAACGTCACGCCCCCCGTGCCCGTGCCCTGCACAGTCAAAGTCGTCACGCCCGAGAAGGCCGTGACGGGCGCGTTGACCGTCAGCCCCTGGCTGGAGTTGTTGGACCAGGCTTGGCTGCCGTTGAGCACGACGGCCCCCGAGCCGCTGATCGTGGCACTGGCAAGGGAGGCCGAGTTCAAGGTGAGCCCGCCGGCGCCGATGGTCAGGGAGTTCGTGCCCGTATTGACCGTGACGCTCGTGATCGTGCCGGTGGAAACGCCGAAGGTCAAGCTCTTGATTGAGTAGGGCGCGTCCAGGGTCGTAGCTAGCGCGCCGGAAGGACTGCCCGTGGCGTTGACCGCGGTAAAGAACACGTCGGTAATCGCGCCCGGGACCTGTTGGGTGTCGGTCGCGCCGGTGGAATCGGTGCTCCAGTTGCTCGCGGTGTTGTGGTTGTAACCCGTGCCCCAACTGTTCGCCGGATCGCCGCTGAGTTGGCTGGCGTTGCCCGTCCAATAAGCCGTGTAAGGGTCGTTAGCGCCCGTAATGCTCAAGACCAGCGCCGAAGGTGACGGCGTCGCAAGGCTGAACGTGTAGAAGCCGGCCGGTTTGCTGCCCAAGAGGAAATTGCTCGCACTCAAACCACTACTGGCGGTAATCAGCGGGTAACTGCCGCTGCCCACGACGCCGATGGGGTTGAGGTTGATCGTGTTCCCGGCACCCGTGACAAATGCCGTGCCCGTCGCGGCAATCTGGTCCGCGGAGCCGTTGCCAAGGTCGAAATCGAGGATAGAACCCCCGTTGGCATTACCCTGAAGGAACAGATAGCCGTTGACGGTGAACGTATTGAAGGTCCCGTCGCGAAGGTCGGTAGTTCCCGGCGATACGCCGCCAGCGACGGTCAGACTACCGCCCGGAGCGATAGAGGAGTCGCCGCGGACGACAAAAGCGGCGCCGTTGTTGACACTGACGGCCGTGCCACCCAGCGCGCCGGAGTTGTTTCCGCTTTGGTCCACGACCAGGGCGCCGCCGTTGACCGTGGTGCTGCCGCTATAGGTATTGCTGCCGGCCAAAACCAAGGTGCCAGCGCCGGCTTTGGTCAAACCGTATCCCGCGCCGTTATCGCCGATGGGGCCGCCAATGTTCAGTGCGCTTGGGCCATTGACCGTAACGGTGCGGTTGCCGCCCAGAATGACCGTGCCGATCCCGGTATTGAGCGGGTTGCTGCCGCCGAAGGCGAAGTCGCCGTTCCAGGCCTGGGGCAGGGCGGAAAGGGTGAGCGGGGCGGCGGCGTCCAGCACGCCGCCGGTAATCGTTAGCGCGCCGGAGCCTAGAGCGCCGGCATTGCCCACAGCCAGCGTGCCCGCGGCCAGCGTGGTGCCGCCGCTGTAGGTGTTCGAGCCATCGAGGACCAGAAGCCCTGCCCCGTTCACCGTCAATCCTCCACTGCCGGAGATCGTTCCGGAGTTGTTGTAGACGAAGGACTGAGCGACCTGGATCGTGGCAGCCGGGTCCGCCAGGATGATGGATCGCGACGAATTGAGGATGTTGCCTTGGACCAGGAAGGTGGCCGGGCCGATCGAGAGCCCGCCGGTGCCTAGTCCGCTGTCGGCGCTGACAGCCAGAGCGCCCTGGCTGATCGTCGTGCCGCCTTGGTAGGTGTTCGAGCCCGAGAGGGTCAGCGTACCTGAACCGCTCTTCGTCAACCCACCGAGACCCTGCAAGTTCTGGCCGATGGTAATACTGAAGCCGCCATCGTTGATGAACGCGCCGCCCAGGTTGATGTAGGCTGTAGTCAGCTTGTTGTTGGGGAAGAAGTTGGGGTTGCTGACATTGGCTTGCAGGGTTCCGCCACCGGCTTGCAGGGTGCCGCTGCCAAAGAAGAAGGTGCTCGTTCCGGACCCGCTTGTCACTGCGGGGGTCAGGAGAATGCCGCCAGCCAGGTTGTAGGTGCCGGTGGCATTTGCGGCCACGGCCAACTCGACGCCGTCCGTGTTGCTGGTGGTCGCGAAACTGAGCAGGCCGCCGTATTGGTTGACCCTGCTCGTGTTGTAGTCCGTATCGCCCACGAACAACTGATGGAACTGGGTGCCGTTGGCAAAGTTGAGCGTCCCGGAATTGAGCGTCAAGAACTGGTAGGCGGGGTTCGACTTGGTGGCTGCCGTCTGACCCATTTTCGAGTTGACGCTGCTGTCATTAGCGCCGAGTTGCAAATTGGCGTTGTCGGTGATCACGATCGCGGTGGTGCCGGTGGTATTCTCCCAGCGAAGCGTGTCGTAGGGGTCGGTCACGTTGGCGCCGTCGAAATTGATCGTCCCGCTATAGACCGCCAGGCCGCCGCCGAGCGTGCCCGTGCTGTTGAGGAAGGTCAAATTGCCGGGTCCGTACTTGCTGTAGAGGGCTTGGGAAGTGCCTCCGCTGACGGCCGAAAGGGCGCCGGTGAACGTGAGATTGCCGTTGGTCGTATCGAAGGCCTGCGCCGCGCTGGTCGTTGCGACTACATTGCCCAGCGTTTGCGATCCGCCCGCTGTGGCCAGCGTGCCGCCGCCGAGGCTCAGTGTGCCGCTGCCCAGCGCGCCGCTGCCGCCGATCGCCAATTCGCCGGCCGTGAGCGACGTGCCGCCCATGTAGGTATTGTTGCCATAGAGGGCCAGCGTGCCGCCGCCGATTGTGAGTGCCACACTGCCGGACCCGTTTTGAATCGTGCCGTAGAAGGCCGAACTGGCGCCGCCCGCGCCGGTGGTCAATGTGGCCGCGGCCCCGCTGCTCTGGATGGTTCCTGCCGACCCGTTCAAAGCGCCCACGCTCGGGCTGAAGCCGTTCAGGTCGAGTACCCCGCCATTGACGGTTACCGCCTGGCCGGCCGGCAGAGCCGCGGTGTTGCCCAACTGTAGGATTCCGGCACTGAGCGTGGTGCCGCCACTGTAGGTGTTCGATCCCGAGAGCAGGGTCGCGCCGGCTTGACTGAAGCTGAGTGCCAGCGGGCCGCCGTTTCCATTCGCGATACCGCCGCTGAGCGTCACGCCGCCCGTACCCGTGCCGTTCAGGGTCAGGGTCGTCGGACCTAGGGCCGCCGTAATGGGCGTGCTGACCGTCAGGTTTGCGCTGTTGGAGTTATTGGCCCAGGACTGGCTGCCGCCGACGATGACGCCGCCCGCGCCGCCGATCGTTCCACCGCTACTGGATATTTCGCTTAAGGTCAGCCCACCGGAACCGATGGCCAAAGAATTCGCGGCCGTGTTGACGGTGACGCCCGTGATCGCGGTACTTGCAGGCACAGCGAATGTAAGGCTCTGGATGACGTAGTTGTGGTCCAGCGTGGTGCTCAAGGCCCCGGAACCGGCAACGTTGGTTGCCGCGAAGATCACATTGGTCGTGGTGCCGGGAATCTGCAGCGGGTCGTTGCTGCCGTCGGGGTTCTGCCCCCAGTTAGTCGAACCGGAGGTACCGCCGCCGCCCCAGTAGTTCGCGGAGTCGGAAGTCAGGAAGCTCCCCTTCCCCGTCCAATAAGCGGTGCCGGGAGTCGGGTTTGCCGTGATATTGAGCACTAACTCCGTGTTGTTCGCCGCAGTGGAAAGCCCAAACGTGGCAAAGCCGCCCGGTTCCACGCCGAGTTGGAACTTGCTGGCATTCAGCGTGCCTCCGCTGACCGTAATCAGCGGGTAAGAGTTACCGCTCGGGACGGATCCCAGGGAACTTAGATTGATCGTGCTGGTGCCGGACAACGCAACACTGGCCGCGCTAATCTGGTCCACCCCGTTACCGCCGATCTCGAAATCGAGGACCGAACCGCCGGACGCGCTGCCCAGGCTCAGGTTGCCGTTGACCGTGAACGTATTGATGGTCCCGTCGCGCAGGTCGATGAGTCCCTGGGTGGCAGGCGAAGTGCCGCCAGCCACGTTCAGGCCGCCGCCCTGGGCGATGGAGGTGTTGCCCTTGACGACCAAAGCCGCGCCGCCGCTGACACTGACCGCCGTGGCGCCCAGCGAGCCCGAGTTGCCTGCGCCGTGGTCCAGCACCAGCGCGCCGCCGCTGATCGTCGTCGCGCCCGTGTACGTGGTCGCGCCGGAAAGGTCGAGCGTGCCGCTGCCGGTCTTCAGCAGGACCAGCGCTCCCGCGCTGTTCTGGATCGTGCCGCTGAAAGTGCTCGAAGCATTATTGTAGCCCACGGTCAAGGCAGGGCTGCCGCCGGCTACAGTATCGATCGTTCCGCTGCCGGAAAGGCTGCTCACGGCTGCGCCGTACGTATTCAGGTCGAGTGTGCCGCCGCCCAGGGTGACGCTACCCGTGTTGGAAATCTGATTGGCGCCGTGGAGTTGCACGGTCGAACCGGGGCCGATACTGAGCGAGAGGTCTGAAGTGCCTGACGTGCTCGCCAGGATCAGCACGCCGGCGCCCAGCGTGGTCAAAGTGCCGCCGGTGCCGGTAAACGCGCCGTTGAAGGTCGACGTGGGATTGGTCGTATAGACGGTACCGCCTGAAAAGTTGAGGTTGGCGTTCTCCGCGCTCACGTTCTGGAGCGTGCCCCCGGAGAAGTTGAAGTTAATGCCTGGCGCAATGTTGTTGCCCCCTAGGTTGAGCTCGCCACCGGACAAATTGATGGTCGCCGCGCCGACGGACGCGCCCACGGTAATAGCGCCGCCCAGCGACAGCACGGCGCTGGGGGCAATATCCAGAGTGCCGTTCTGGATCGTTCCCGAGGCGGGGCCAAATTGCAGACCATTGGTTATGGACACGTCGGCGGTGGAACTCAAAGAAAAAGTTCCGGCGCCAGCATAGCTGCTGTCATTATCTCCAAGAATAAGCGAACTGGCTTGCTGCGAGCCGGTGACGGTGCAAGTCCCGCCGCTTTCTATGACTACATTATTGGCAGAAGTAGGCGACTTGCCGCCTGACCAGTCTGCCGCTGTACTCCATTTGCCGCTGGTACCGGTAATCCAGTCGACGTTCGCGGCTACCGTGCGGTCGGGCATCGTGCCCAGCGCGGTGGCGGCGAGCACCGCCAGCAAGAGCAATCGCTGCCGCGCCCGACCCAAGCGCTGCATTCCCTGCGCCCTGGTCCGCGTCCCTATCGCCGAAACCACCACAGCCTGCCGCCACCCTGCGTCGAATGTAATCATGGCAATCACCTTGGAACGTCCGGAAGAAATGGGGAAAGTGCGGTGCTTTGGCGGGTCCTGTGCCGATTTCTTCCGAACGTTCCTATGAGTTTGAGTCGGCGGACCCGTCCAAATGTTGGCTCGCACCGCAACGCATATTGCGTGCCAAGGCAAGACTTGAACGCTGAGCCGCCGCAGACGCGGCCCTGGAAAATCCATTTGCGCCGTTTTGATCAGCGTCGAAAGCTGCTGGCAGCCGCGGTAAATTGCTGGCTTCGCGACCGCGGGTCACGGCAGGGTGTGGCCGGTCACGGACTTGCTCGGAACCGGTCCCAAAAAGTGAAAATCAAAAATTCCGGCTTGGGCTAACGCACAACCATGCCGCCAAGCGAACTCGGTCATGGGTGCTGGTGATATTTGCGGGAATAGTATATTTCACGGACTTCAACCAGCATCCTTGCGACTCAAATCGCTGCCATCGACCCGCCCGTTGCCGCCGCAGACAATACTGTTCGCTTGCCTGATCGCGGCTTTTTCACGCGCAAACCATAGCGCAGAAAGAGCTTGGGTTTTCTCAGAGAGGGCCGGATGCATCACAGGCGCGAGCAAAACAATGGCGGATGGCACATGTCTTGCTCGGGTGCAATGGCCAGCAGTGACTGTCGGAATCAACTGAACAAGGGAGTGTTGTTCATCGTGAGCCATTCCAATCCGAAGAAAATAAGGAAAAGCGGCACGGCCTCACGGCTGAAGCTCGGTTTCACGCTTGTGGAACTGCTGGTCGTGGTTGCCATCATCGGGATCTTGATTGGTTTGCTGTTGCCCGCCGTCCAATCGGCGCGCGAGAGCGGCCGCCGTACGACCTGCTCGAATAACCTCCGTCAACTGGGGATTGCGGTCCATTGCTTCCTCGATTCCTCGGGGGGCGTGTATCCGACGGGTCGCATGAAGGGCACGGACGACGCGCTCCTTTGGAGCGTGCATTCCCAGATCCTGCCCTACTTGGAGCAGGTTTCCACGTATAAGAACATCAACTTCCTGAAATCGCCTAGCGATCCCGCGAACGCGCAGGTCGTAACGACGCAGATCGACACGTTTCTCTGCCCGTCGGACATAAATCGTTTGACCGCGGACGTGGGAGACGGTCAGTTCGGCTGGGGAAAGAACAACTACAAAGCTAATGCGGGCAACGACACGGGTCAGTGGTTTCCCAACACCAACACGGAGCAGAACAACGGCATCTTTGTTACGAATCAGCCCATCCGATTGGAACAAGTGACCGACGGCACGGCGCACACGGCGCTCTTCTCCGAGGCGATACTCGGTGACGGCGACGACAACCATATCGAGGCCCCCAGCGACTGGTTTCGCATCAGCACGGGCGACGCGACGGCCAGCGAAGTCTATAACGAATGCGTTAGTCTTACCCCCCAGGCCGGCGCCGGGAACCAGTTTTCCCGCTCCGGCCGCAATTGGGTCATGGGCAACTACGTGGTTACCCGATACAACCACGTCATGCCGCCCAATTCGCGGAGTTGTGCCCGCTGCGCATCAGGCACGGCCGACCTGACCACAGCCGCCAACAATCAGGGCGGCGCGACAACCGCATCGAGCCGTCATCCCGGCGGCGTGAATCTCGTGATGGCCGACAGCTCGCTGCAGTTCATCAGCAACGACGTCGACCCGCTGGTCTGGTCGGCGTTGGGCAGCCGTAACGGTGGCGAAATCGTCACCTGGCCGTGGTGAAAGACCGCAACAAAGGTGGCTGGAATTTGCTCTTTGCGTGGATGGAATACGAGTGAAAGATACTGGGGGATGACGGCCTTCTCGATGTCGTCTGCTTGCTCTTGAATGCACTAGCCGTGGGTTGCAACCATCACATCGTCGCTAGGCGACGGGGATTCGCACCGCTTTCTCCGGCTGCATGCTATGCCGTGATTTCCGGCGGACATTGCGGGGATTCTCTGGCCCGCTTTTTGCACTAAGCCTCTTCCTGAGAAGGATCTCAGGCGGGGGTCAATGACGCTAAGGGGTTTTTTCCACAATAAAAATCGCAAAGGCGATTGCCACAAGTCGAAATACAGCAGTATGTTAAGAATCGAAGTTCTGATTTACCTTGCAAAACTCACAATCCTCGCCACCCTCAGTAAAGCAGAAGTTAGTAATATAGGCCGTTATATATGATGGGTACAGCCGTACTTGATGATGGTGTTTCCGTGAAATTTGATAGATTCGCAACCACTGGCGTCGATAGCTCGGTCCTCGTCGAGGTCTGGCGCGAGGCCTGCCGTCACACCGAAATCCAGGAGTCGACCCACACGATTTGCGGGATACTAGGAAAATTAGCGCCTCTCGGACAATTGCTCGTCCGCAAGCTCGACCGAGCCCGGTCGTGCTTGGAAACCGTGGCCGTGGGCGTTGCGGTGCCCGATTATCTGCTGCCGGAGGCCCGCACAACCTGCGACGAGGATCAACTCAAGTGCCTTTTGGCGTGGTGCCGCCAACATCAGGTCCTGCACCAGAATACGCTCCGATCCGCCCACGAACTTCTGAAGACGATCGTTCCTCCGGGAATAGCAGCCGACGTCGTCATGGGGCCGCTCGGCGATGCGGATAATCCCTCCGGCGTGGTCGTTTTCGTGGCCCAGCGCGGCACGGCCTTCGACGATTCGCACGTTGGCCTGGTGGAAGCCCTGCTTGAGCCTTTCTCGATGGCCTTGGAGAACGACCACCGGCTGCGCGAGATGGCGGCCATGCGGGCGGCGGCCGAGGCCGACAAGGAATCGCTGTTGAAGCGGCTGGGGCGGAAGAAACTGACCGACACCGTGGTGGGCGCGGATTCGGGGCTCCAGCACGTCGTGGAACGCGTGGGCTTGGTGGCCCGCAACGACGCGCCTGTTCTCATCCTGGGAGAGACGGGCACCGGCAAGGAAGTTATCGCGCGGATGATCCACACGCAATCGCCGCGGGCCAACGGTCCTTTTCTGCGCGTCAACTGCGGCGCGATTCCGGCGGAGTTGATCGACTCGCAACTCTTCGGCCACGAGCGCGGGGCCTTTACCGGCGCGGTGGAGTCGCGGCAGGGATGGTTCGAGCGGGCCGATGGCGGAACGCTGCTGTTGGATGAAATCGGCGAACTGCCCTTGGCAGCCCAGGTCCGGCTGCTGCGAATTCTTCAAGACGGCTGGATGGAACGCGTGGGGGGAAACGAGCCGGTCCACGTCGACGTGCGTATCGTGGCTGCCACCCATCGCGACCTGGCGGCGATGGTGGCCGAAGGGGAGTTCCGCGAGGACCTCTGGTATCGGATCGCCGTGTTTCCCATCCGCCTGCCTCCGCTCCGCGAGCGGCCCGAGGACATCCCCGCCATGGCCCGGCACTTTGCCGAGCGGGCCGCCGTGCGCTTCGTGCTGCCGGAAGCCCCTTTGACGACCGACGACATTCAATTGTTGACCGCCTATCCCTGGCCCGGAAACGTGCGCGAGCTGGGAGCGGTCATCGACCGCGCGGTGATCCTGGGCAACGGCAAGCGCTTGGACGTGGCCCAGGCCCTGGGGGCAAGCGAGCGGCCGTTGGCCGTTCCGCAGTCTCAGCCGCTGCCGCCGGCTGCGCCGGCAACCGGGGAGATTCTGTCGCTCGATGCGATGATAAAAAAGCACATTGAACGCGTCCTGGTCATGACACGCGGCCGCATTGAAGGCCGGCGCGGGACCGCCGCGCTGCTGAAGATCAACCCGCACACCTTGCGGGCACGGATGCGAAAGCTGGGAATCGATTGGGCCAAGTACCGGATCGAAGGGGAGACGTGACCAATGGACCAAAGCATTCAAACAACCACCGTGTCGATCAATGCTGCGACTGTGGCCGTCCTTTCGCCGAGACCGCAGACCCAGGAAGACCGGATTCTGGCCGCCCTGGGGCTGCTGCGCGGGCCGTTGCCCCACGCCGTGAACGAATGGCTCGTCCGCTACCATGGCTACCTTGCTGCCCACCTGTGTCTGCCGTTTGAAGCGCGTTGCCCTGAGGAATCGGGTGTGTTGCGGCCATGGACGTCCAACGTGACGGTCGTTGCCTTGCTGCCGCCCTCCGATCGCCTTGCGCAAGATGGGACGGGGCTGAAGTGCCAGGCGCTGCGGAGTGGCGCGGCGACCGAGATACCGCTGATCGATCTCGAGGTCGAGACCGATCATCCCAACGCGCAGCTCATCGAAGACTACTGGTACTGGTTTTGGAATTGGCAGTTCGATCCGAAAATCTGAGAACTTATTGCAAAGCCCTCTTGCGGCACAAAGAAAGGCCGGCTCAGAATCGTTTTTGAAATAAGTTCTAAGGGGCCGTTTCACCATCGGGTCGGTAACGGGGGCGTCTTGCCCGCGTGCCCGGCGGCGAAACCGCTCTTCCATCAAAGGAGGAAATTCATGTCTCGTCAGAAAACGTACGCCAACATTGTGGAAACGACGTTCGATACGCCGCTGGTCAAGTTGAATCGCGTGGTTCCTGCGGGGGCCGCCACCGTGCTCTTGAAGCTGGAATTCTTCAACCCCTTCAGCAGCGTCAAGGACCGCATCGGGCGGGCCATGATCGAGACCGCGGAAAAGGCCGGCATCCTGCAACCGCAGACGCACATCATCGAACCGACCAGCGGCAATACGGGCATCGCCCTGGCCTTTGTGGCAGCCGCCAAGGGCTATCGCCTCACGCTTACGATGCCCGAGTCGATGAGCCTGGAGCGCCGGGCATTGTTGCGGGCGCTGGGCGCCAACCTTGTGCTGACTCCCGCCAAGGACGGCATGCGCGGGGCGATCGCCAGGGCCCAGGAACTGGCCGAAATCACGCCCGATAGCTGGATCCCACAGCAATTCGACAATCCCGCGAACCCGGAGGTACACGAGCGGACGACGGGGCGGGAGATCTGGGAGGACACGGGCGGGCGCGTCGACGCCGTCGTGGCCGGCGTGGGCACCGGGGGCACGATCACGGGGGTCACGCGTTACCTCCGCTCCAAGAACCCGCACTTCCGCGCGATTGCCGTCGAGCCGGCCGATTCACCCGTCATCTCCGGCGGCAAATCGGGACCGCACAAGATCCAGGGCATCGGCGCCGGGTTCGTGCCCAAGAATCTCGACACGCGCCTGCTGACGGGCGTCGAGACGGTGACCAATGAAGATGCCTTTGCCTGGGCGCGGCGTCTGGCGCACGAGGAGGGAATTCTCGTGGGCATCAGTTCCGGAGCAAACGTGGCGGCGGCGGTCCGTGTGGCCAGCCTGCCGGAGAATCGCGGCAAGGTGATCGTGACCTTCGCGCCCAGCTTCGGAGAACGCTACCTGTCGACGCCCCTGTTCGAAGGCTTGACCAACGCACCACCGCCGGCGGCAGCCAGCAACGCAGCCGTCGCCGCGGCGCTTTAATGACAGGCCGTCGGAAAGATTAGGAGAGATCGACGCGCCTGGTCGGCTTGGCGATGCGCGCCCCATTGTACCAACGCCCATGTACTGTCACGGCCTTTCCGTGATATGTCACGGCGATGTTTTGTGTGTTGTGACAATACAAAGACAAGGTTGTATAACCAAGTGTCGCGCATTGTTGGATTTGCAGAAAATACGTCGCGTTTGCCTTCGCGCCTCCTCGCCTTTTCTCGTAAGTGAACTACAATAATTGCGTCTTGAAACGTGCCGCAGATCGATTCGCGCCGGCAAGGGCAGGCGCGCTCGCGGCGTTGAACCTGGAGAAACCATCATGTCCGACAATTTGTTACAGCGTAGCGTAACGACCTCCGTGGCGCGGAACCTGGCCAGTACGACAAAGACATCGCCAAAGATGATGTCCATCACCCCGCGCTGGCTCTTGCGGCTCTTGCCCTGGGTGCAGGTCGACGGCGGCACGTATCGTGTGAATCGCACAAAGGTAGAATTGACGAGGGCCAAGCGGATCGGCGTCGACGTTTCGGCGGGCGGGGCCAGCTTTACAACGGAAGCCTTGCGCAACGTCCCCTTGTTCTCCCGCCTGCCCGACGCGATCCTTGGCCGCATGAACAGCCGCTTCAAGACGGAAGACGTCTCGCTGGGCAACAAGCTGATCGTCGAAGGCGAGGACCGCAGCAAGTTCTTCATCATCGCCCAGGGCCAGGTCGAGGTCCTGAGCAAGGGCGTCCACGGCAGCGATTTGCGGATCGCGCTGCTGACCGAAGGCGAGTTCTTCGGCGAGACGGACCTCGTTTCCGACCGGCCGTCGGAGGTCACGGTGCGCACGACCACACCCTGCATTCTTTTGACCCTTTCGCGCAAGGACCTGGATGCCGTGCTGGCGGAACCGCCGGGACTGCAAGAAGAGTTCAACCGCGCGCTGGCCGAGCACGAGGAACTACGCTCGACGGTGAACCGCTACGGCGAGCGGAACATCGACCTGGTTTCCGGTTTCGCCGAGAACGTGGAGATTCCCGAGACCTTCGTCGATTACTCGGCAGCCCCGCGGGAATACTCGCTCTCGTCGGTGCAGACCGTGGTGCGGGTCCACACGCGGGTGTCCGACCTGTACAACAATCCTTACGATCAACTCGAAGAGCAGATGCGGCTGACGATCGAGGGGATCAAGGAGCGGCAGGAATGGGAGATGCTCAACAGCAAGAAGTTCGGCCTGATCCATTCGGTCGATCCGGCCATGCGGATCAGCACGCGTTACGGTGCGCCGACGCCCGACGACATCGACGAACTGCTGGCTTTGGTCTGGAAGAAGCCGGCCTTCTTCCTGGCCCATCCCAAGGCGATTGCCGCTTTCGAGCGGGAATGCACCTGGCGGGGCGTGCCGCCGGTCACCATTGACCTGTTCGGCGCCCCGGTCATCACCTGGCGGGGCGTGCCCATGGTGCCCTGCGACAAGCTGGAAATCAAGAGCCGCTACCAGTCGAACCAATGGTACGGCACGACGAGCATCCTCTTGCTCCGCATCGGCGAGGCCGACCAGGGCGTGGTCGGTTTGCACCAGACCGGCATCCCCGGCGAAATCCTGCCCAGCCTTTCCGCCCGCCTCATGGGCCTCGACAGCCTGGGCGTGGCCTCCTATCTCTTGACCTCCTACTTCTCCTGCGCGGTGCTGACCGACGACGCCGTGGGCGCCCTGGAAAACGTCGAGGTTGGCTACTACCACGACTACGCCAACCGCGAGGGCAAGAAGTTCGAGCATGGGTTGGGAATCTAGTCCGCTTGCAGGAGCACCGTGATGAACGACATCTCGCCCGAACTGATTGCGGCCGCTGCGCGCCGCCTGTACAACGAAATCCCCGGCATGGGCCAAATCCCGAAATCGGAGACGGCCGCCGATCCTGCATCCTTGCACGTGCCCACCGAGTTGCCCGCCTATAGGCCGCCGGCCCCGGAGGCGCTTCAAGCTGATCCTGGCCATGCGTATGCGTTGCCTTCACCTGGCTATCCGCTGGCGACAGCAGTCCCCGCGCCGCTCACGGCTGCCGCGCCGCCGGCCACTGCGGCCGACGATCCGCTCAGGGCCTTTGTGCGGACCATTCGCGCCGTGCAATGGCGCAACGGCGACGGGCCGCTGGGCAACGACCCCAGCCTGGCAGCCCTGCAACGCGGGTTCCGCAAGGAGGGAGTTGTGGCGGGCAAACCGTCCGCCATCGGGGGTCTGGGGCCCGGGCCGTTCGACGTGCCCACGATTCGCCGCGATTTCCCCGTGCTCGACCAGCAGGTCCACGGCAAACCGCTGGTCTGGTTCGACAACGCGGCCACGACGCAGAAGCCACAGAGCGTGATCGACGCCGTGGCGAACTTCTATGCGCACGACAACTCGAACATCCATCGCGGCGCCCATACGCTGGCCGCCCGGGCCACCGACGCCTACGAACAGGCGCGGCAGAAAGTCCAGGCCTTCCTGGGCGCGTCGTCGGCCAAGGAAATCCTCTTCGTCCGCGGCACGACCGAGGGCATCAATCTCGTGGCGCAAACCTACGGGCGGAAGTTCCTGCAGCCGGGCGACGAGATCGTGCTCACTACGCTCGAACATCACGCCAACATCGTCCCCTGGCAGATGATCGCCAAGGAAAAAGGGGCCGTGTTGCGGGTCGTCCCCATCAACGATCGCGGCGAGGTCGTGCTGGAAGAGTACCAGTCGCTATTAGGCCCGCGCACTCGCCTGGTGGCCCTGTCGCAGGCGTCCAACACGTTGGGCACGGTCCTGCCGGTGGCCGAGATGACGCAGATGGCCAAGCGCTACAACGCCCGGGTGCTGATCGACGGGGCCCAATCGGTCTCGCACATGCCCGTCGACGTGCAGCAGATCGGCTGCGACTTCTTTGTTTTTTCGGGCCACAAGATCTTTGCCCCCACGGGTATCGGCGTGGCTTACGCCAAAGAGGAACTGCTGGAGATCATGCCGCCCTGGCAAGGCGGGGGCAACATGATCGGCAACGTGACGTTCGAGGAGACGACGTACGCCGAGCCGCCGGCCAAGTTCGAGGCCGGCACGCCGAATATCGCCGACGCCGTAGGACTCGGCGCGGCCCTGGACTACGTCAGCCGCCTGGGGCTGCCGAACATCGCGCGGCACGAGCAGGAGTTGCTGCGCTACGCCACGGAGCAACTCGTCCGCATTCCCAGCCTGCGGATCATCGGCACGGCCCCGGAGAAAGTCGGGCTGATCTCGTTCGTGCTCAAGGAGCGGAAGACGGAAGAGGTCGGCCGGCTATTGGACCAGGAAGGGATCGCCGTGCGGGCCGGCCATCACTGCGCCCAGCCTTCGCTTCGCCGCTACGGGCTGGAATCGACCGTCCGCCCTTCGTTCTCACTTTACAACACTTGCGAAGAGATCGACCGCTTGGTGGCTGCCGTTCATCGCATCTTGCGATCGTGAGCCATCCGCGGTTGTCTCCAGGGCACATCACGGCTTGCCAGGCACCCTCTACGGGCTAGCTATCGTATTTCACGGTCACGGCTGCTGGGCTGGCCATTCGTGACAATTCAAGGCTCTGTCCAGGACCGCAGAAGGCGCCAGGGAACAGACATAATTGTCAACGTAACTGCAAGTGGCGTTTGGTTTACAAGGTCAAACGCGTGAAGGTTTTCCATCCCCGCAGTTTTTTCCTGGAAAGGATTGTCGCCACTGGCATGGACTTTGCCCAAGTGGAATTCAGTGGCCGTTGCCACGCGTGCTATTGTACCGAATGCGATCATTCTTGAACTGAGGACGACATGGATAAGAATTGTATTTGTGGGTCGTTTGCGACATTGGAGTGTTTTGTAACGCTCTCGGTGCCATTATCAGAACAACCACGGGAACGTGTTGCATGTGCAAGGGCTGTCGTGGTCGCCCAGCCGCGCATGCCGGCTTTGCAGAGACCGCTGCCGACACGAACCGGCGACATGCGTTCTCCTGCGGTCCGCCATCAAGGTACTGCTATTGCAGGATCGCTGGCCAGGGGCTGGTCCAACTACTCGATTTGATGTTTCGTTACGGTTAAATCAATCGCGCAAAGATTGCAGCCGGTGGCAGCTATATCCCCAAAAACTGATGAAGATAGTAGTCTTTTGGCCCCGATGGGCAACGTAGGTCCTTATTGAATGGACTCACAAAGCTGGTTTGAACACGACCCAGAATCCCGACACAAAGGTGTTCGCCAGCTTCCGGAATTGACGTTTTGACAAATAACAAGGAGGGTGAAATGTCAAAGTATCAAGTCGTGCGAATTGCCGCCCTGGCCGCGGTTCTGGCCTGGGCAAGTGCAACGCGAATATGGGCCGAGGAGGCCGCCGACACTACGGCCCCGCCGCAGCCGCCGCCGCTGGCTGCGGCGGCGGGCAACGCGCCGGCGCCGGCCCCGGCGGCGGACCCGGCTCCTGAAAAGGGACCGCCGCTTCCGTTCCATACGATCGAAGGCTACGGCGGCGGGGCCATCACGCCGATGGCCTACCTGGTCAACGCCGGCGACGAATGCACGCTCTTCGGCAAGCCAGCCGGGGCAATGTCTTTCGTGGGGCTGGGCAGCAAGAACCTCGACGCCCTGACCGCCACCGAGACGCTCTACGGCCGCTTGGAACTCGGCTACGGAGCGGATCGCCTGGGCTTGGGAACGTTGCCTGACGACATTCGCACGGCCACGAAGGTCGACATCGGTCACAGCGACCTGTGGCTGCACAACTTCAACATCCGCGGCCTGCTAATCAAGGAGAACGACCCGGTATTAAAAGAACTGCTGGGCGGCCTCGATGTCCCGGCGTTCACCGTGGGCATTCACTTCAAGTACAACGACAGCATCTCTGACATCAACAACAAATTGGGCGGGGCGCTGGCCGGCATCGGCTACAACAGCGCATTCGGTGAAGACTACACGTTTACCGCCACCAAGACCTTTGGCAAGGGGTTCTTTGGGAAGCCGCTCATCACCACGGCGGGTCTGCGCTTGAGCGAGGCAGCCGACCTGGGCTTCCTCGGTTTTGGCAACAAGTACAATGCTACCTTCGAAGGCAACGTTGCGATCCTGCCCTGGGATAAGGTGCTGATCGCCTACGAGTTCCGGCAGAAGACCGACCCCTACGGAGAGATCCCGGGGCTGATCGGTGGCGAGGACAACTGGAACGCGATCGACGTCGGCCTGATTCTCAACCCGCATTCCACCTTCGTTGCCGGCTGGGGCCACTTCGGCAATCTGGCCAACGCGCAGGCCGACAGCGCGTGGTACGTGCAGATGAAGTACGAGTTTTGATTCGACTTGCAGATAAGGGGGGCTGGCCTAACAAGGCAGGGTCAAGCCAGTTCGAAATCCGAATCGTTGTTGATTGGTCAGGAAGTGGTGACAGCGGGGGGCAAGGCAGTTGCTTGGTCCCTCGCTGGCTTTCTTGGCACGACAAAATTGCGGCGCAAGTCGCTGTCGGACATTGCTGGCATGAATATTGCGTGCAAGGTCGGTACCATCTGGGGGCCGCCATGGAGGAAACTGGAAAACTAGTGCAAATCGCTGGATTGACTATCGATCCTTCCAAGGGCGAAGCGTTTCTGGAAGGTCAGCCGCTGGGACTGACGAAAACCGAATTCCGCGTCTTGCTCTTCTTGATGCAGAGCGATGGAAGCGTGTTCGCCCGGAAGGAGATCATCGCGGCCGTTCAGGGCGACGACTACCCGGCTACGGATCATTCCGTGGACGGCCACGTCATGTCGCTGCGGAAGAAGCTGGGCAGTCGTGCCCACTTGATTGAAACGGTCCGCGGGGCCGGCTATCGACGCCGCGCGTTCTAACTTGGTCTCCCTCACTGGTTCAAGTAACCGGGCCGGCGGTAACCATAGAATGGATAGAACTTGCCGCTCGTTGAGGGTTGGGAGTAATAGCTACCGGCCGGCGGCGCAACGGTCGTCTCGGATGGCCAATAGCCGGTCGAATACGCCTGAGCACCGTTCGGTTGGGCCGTGGTTACCGCGGGCTGAACCGTGACTGCCGAACGCGGAACCAAGTAGGCTGGCTGGCGATAGCCATAGAACGGATACCAGCGAGCGCCGCAGGGGTTGTCGGCAAAGCCGTTCTGCGCTGCCACGCTGAATAGGGAAAATGCCACCAAAGCGGTTGCGAACGACTTGATCATAGCTTCACCTCCGCGGTCAACCACCGCAATAGAACCAATTGAGATACGGTCATCTTCGCCGAGACCACGATTGCCCCGACATGGAATCCTAGGGGGCTGGCGAATAATGTCAATTCTGCTTGATTATATTCGGGCCAACCGGAGAACGACAATTGGTCTTGGCAAGGGGCGGCGCGGTTGTTTCGGCCCTCGCTTGCTATCCTCGTTGCGTCGAGACGATTGCTGCATGTCGGAGTCGTCTTTCGCTGGGACATATCACGGCGCACCAGCACGGGCCACGGCAATTCGATTACATTCCACGGACTGATTGTCCGGCAGGTTCGTCCCGGCTCTCCGCGATCTATTTTTTCGGCGCGAAAGCAACGAATTTGCGAGACAAGATCATATCGCGAATTATCAACATTGCCGGCATGAATGTTGCAGGAAGTAATGAATCAGCATTACTCCGGCATTCCATTTCCCTGGAGAAACACGTCCCATGAGTCAAGAACAAGCAGATTCCCCGCACATCGGCACCCTGGCATTACACGCCGGTCAGACGCCCGATCCCACCACGACCGCCCGCGCGGTGCCGATCTACGCCACGACCAGTTACGTGTTTCATGACACGGAGCATGCGGCGAACCTCTTCGGCCTGCGCGAGTTTGGCAATATCTATACGCGGCTGATGAATCCCACGACCGACGTGCTCGAGAAGCGTCTTACGGCGCTCGACGGCGGTGCGGCAGGGCTGGTCTTCTCCAGCGGCCAGGCGGCCATTACGGCCTCGTTGCTCACGATCGTCCACTCCGGACAGAACTTCATCTCGGCCACCAGCCTCTACGGCGGGACTTGGACTCTTTTCACGCAGACCTTTGCAAAGCTGGGGATCGAGGTCCGATTCTTCGACCCCAGCAAGCCGGAGACGTTGAGCCGGCTGGTCGACAAGAACACGCGGGCCGTCTACATCGAGACCCCGGGCAATCCGAAAAACGACGTACCCGATTACCGCAAGATCACCGACATCGCGCACAGCCACGGCCTGCCGACGATCATCGACAACACGGCCCTGACCGCGGCCTTGTTCCGCCCCATCGAGCACGGATTCGACATCGTGGTCTATTCGACGACGAAGTTCATAGGCGGGCACGGCGTACATATCGGCGGAGCGATTGTCGACAGCGGCAAGTTCCCCTGGGCCAAGGATCCCGGAAAATGGCCCGAGTTCACCGCGCCCGACCCGGCCTACCACGGCTTGATCTTCGAAGAGGCCCTGCGGCCCATCGGCAACATCGCCTATATTCTCCACATCCGCACGCACTGGCTGCGCGACACGGGCGCTACGCAGAGTCCGTTCGGCTCTTTCTTGACGCTGCTGGGACTGGAGACGTTGCACCTGCGGCTGGAGCGGCACTCGAAGAATGCCCTGGCGGTCGCGGAGTTCTTGGAAAAGCATCCGGCCGTGCTGTGGGTGAATTATCCCGGCCTGCCCAGCCACCCCGACTACGCCCGCGCTCAGAAGTACCTGCCCGACGGACAGGGTGCGATTGTCGGTTTTGGCATCAAGGGCGGCAAAGAAGCCGGCGCCAAGCTGATCAACAGCGTCAAGCTCTTCAGCCACCTGGCCAACATCGGCGACGCGAAATCGCTCATCATCCACCCGGCCACGACCACACACTCCCAATTGACTGCCGAGGAGCAAGCCCAGACCGGCGTGACGCCCGAGTACGTGCGCCTGTCGGTGGGCATCGAGGACGTGCGGGACATCATCGCCGACCTCGACCAAGCCCTGAAGGTATCGCAGGCATGACGAAGTACCAACAGTGGAAACTCTACGGTCGATACATTCTGCGGCGAATCGGCAAGCGCGTGCAAGCGCTGCTTTCCCGGGTCGTTCCCGGCCTTTCGCCCGCGGGCAAGAGGCGGCGGACCAAGCGGGGCGCGCGGATTGGCGCAAACTGAAACCTGATCCAACATGAAAAATGCAATGATATTTGCCCGCTCGTTCGCAGCCGTCCTTGCCTTGCTAGGTGGTATCACCCTTCTTTCCGGCTGTGGTCATTCGAGCGGAGAGGGCGGCGGCAAGGAACTTCTGAACGTCTCGTACGACCCGACGCGAGAGTTGTATAAGGAATATGACGTCGCTTTCGCCAAGCACTGGAAGGAGACGACCGGAGAGGTTGTAACCGTTCATTCATCGCACGGCGGATCGGGCAAGCAGACGCGAAGCGTGATCGACGGTTCGGAGGCCTCGGTGGTTACGCTGGCTATGGCCTATGACATCGATGCCATCGCCGAGCGGGGCTTGCTGGCCAAGGACTGGCAGACCGGTCCGCAGAAGTTGCCCCACAACAACAGTCCGTACACTTCGACGATTCTCTTTCTGGTTCACAAGGGCAATCCCAAGGGCATTCACGACTGGGACGACCTGGTCAGGCCGGGCATCGAGATTATTACGCCGCATCCCAAGACGTCGGGCGGCGCGCGTTGGAATTACCTGGCCGCTTGGGGATTCGCGCTGCATCGCGAATTGGGCGATCTCAGCAAGCTGCACGATCCCCGCCAGGCCGAGGCGGTCGAAGCGGCGCAGAAGAAGGCCAAGGAGTTTGTAGGCGATCTCTATCACCACGTGAAAATCCTCGATTCCGGCGCGCGTGACGCCACGATTACTTTCGTGCGGAAGAACCAGGGCGACGTATTGATCGCCTGGGAGAATGAAGCTTTGCAGGAGACGCAAGGGCCAGGCGCCGAGAAATTCGACGTGATCACGCCGAGCATCAGCATCCTGGCCGAGCCGCCCGTGGCCGTGGTCGACACGGTTGTCGATCGCCTGGGCACTCGCCAAGTGGCCGAGGAATATTTGAAGTACCTCTATTCGGCCGAGGGTCAAAAGATTGCCGCGAAGAATTGTTATCGGCCCAGCGATCGCAAAGCGGTCGATGCCGAACTGCTCAAGCCATTTGCCGACCTGAAGTTGTTCACGGTGAGTGACGTGTTCGGCGGCTGGCAAAGCGCGCAGAAGGTGCACTTCGCCGATAAAGGCGTGTTCGACGAGATTTATACGCGGTAGGGCAGGCTTCGGTCCACCGTCCCATGCAGATTATTCGAAGTGATGTGGGCTCAAGCCCACCCCGCCTGTCATGGCATTCCAATGGAAAAAAACGAGCGTGTTGCCCGGCTTCGGCCTGACGATGGGTTTCACGCTTTTTTACCTGTCGCTGCTGGTGCTCATTCCCTTGGCCGGACTGGTGCTGCAAACCACGACGATGGGCTGGTCGCGGTTCGTCGACACGGTCACGCAGCCGCAGATCCTGGCTTCTTATCGTTTGAGCTTGGGGGCGTCGTTGGCCGGGGCGCTGGTGAATGCCGTCTTCGGTTTCCTCGTGGCTTGGGTGCTGGTGCGTTATACGTTTCCCGGCAAGCAATTGATCGATGCCATTGTCGATTTGCCCTTCGCGCTGCCCACCGCGGTGTCGGGAATCGCCCTGAGCGCGCTGTACGCCCGCGACGGTTGGATCGGCCGCCTGTTTCCCTACGGGGTGGAGATTTCCTACTCGTATTGGGGCGTGGTGATCGTGTTGACTTTTATCGGCCTGCCCTTCGTGGTACGGACCTTGCAACCGGCGCTGGAGGATCTCGACCCACAAATCGAAGAAGCCGCCGCCAGTCTGGGCGCAGGGCGCCGACAGGCATTTTTCCGCGTGATCCTGCCGACGGTGTTGCCGGCCCTGCTAACCGGCTTTTCGCTGGCCTTTGCCCGGGCGCTGGGCGAATACGGTTCGGTCGTGTTCATCGCCAGCACGTCGGCCGGCGACGCGCAGATCGTGCCGATGCACATTGTTTCCAAGCTGGAACAGTACGATTACGCGGGAGCGACGGCCCTGGGCGCGATGATGCTCTTGGCCTCGTTCCTGCTGTTGTTGACTGTCAATCTGCTCCAATGGTGGAGCCAAAGATACACCCTCTAACATGAAATACGAAACACGAATTTCGAAATACGTCCGATCGTTCCGATCGGCAACAAATTCAAAGCAGGAAATTCAAAGGTCTGAAACGGGCGTTTTGAATTTCCTTTCTTTGTATTTGGGATTTGTTTCGGATTTCGTGTTTCGGATTTCGAGTTCATGTTCGCCTTTGGGGGCCTGACCATGCCTGCTGCCGCTGGATCGCTTGTCTCCACCGCCACGCATGGCCACGCGGAAGTCCGCGTTACCGAGCCTCTCTGGCTCCGTGGACTGCTCATCGGTCTGGCGCTGGTCTTCCTCGCCTTGTTCCTGCTCGTGCCGTTGTTGTTGGTCTTCAGCGCGGCGTTGGAAAATGGCGTGAAGGCCTACTTCGCGTCCCTGGTTTCGCCGGACGCTTTGCATGCCATCTATCTCACGGGCCTTGCCGCGGCGGTCTCGGTGCCGATGGGCACGCTTTTCGGCCTGGCTGCCGCCTGGTCGATTGCTAAATTTCACTTCGTGGGCAAGAACCTCTTGATCACGCTGATCGACCTGCCGTTTTCCATCTCGCCGGTCATCGCTGGGTTGCTCTTCGTGATTCTTTTCAGTCCTACGCACGGCTACTTCGGTCCATGGCTGGCCGGACATGGCATTCGCGTGATCTTCGCCATCCCGGGCATTATCATTGCCACGATGTTCGTAACCTTTCCCTTCGTAGCCCGCGAGCTGATTCCCTTGTTCGAATCGCAAGGAACGGAAGAAGAGCAGGCGGCTCGAGTCTTGGAGGCCAGCGGGTGGCAGATTTTTTGGCGCATCACGCTGCCCAACGCCAAGTGGGGATTGCTCTACGGCGTCATCCTCTGCAACGCCCGCGCGATGGGCGAGTTCGGCGCGGTCTCCGTGGTGACGGCGCGGGTCAGCGGCGTGACCAATACGATGCCCTTGGAAGTGGCCACCTTGTACAACGATTCCGGATGTTACGCGGCGGCCTTCGCCCTCGCCTCGCTGCTGGCCATGCTCGGCCTGGTGACTTTGGTGGCGAAGACGTTCGTCGAGTGGCACGTGGCAAGTCAATTAACGCAAGCACAGAAAAGATAGTTTGGGGTGCTAAGAACCATGAGTATCGAAGCCCAACGCATCAGCAAGACCTTCGGCGCGTTCCGCGCCCTCCAGGACGTCAGCCTGACGGTCGAGGCGGGCGAGTTAGTAGCCCTGCTCGGCCCGTCCGGTTCCGGCAAGACGACACTCCTGCGGATTATTGCTGGCCTGGAGCAGGCCGATCCCGGCAGCGGGCCGATCAAGTTCCACAATCAAGACGTGGCCCACCGCGACGTAGGCAGCCGCCAGGTCGGTTTCGTCTTCCAGCACTATGCCTTGTTCCGGCACATGTCGGTATTTGAGAACGTGGCCTTCGGCCTGCGGGTACGGCCGCGGGCGCGGCGGCCGACGAAAGAGCAAATCCGCGAGAAGGTCACGAAACTGCTCAAGCTCGTGCAGTTGGACGTCCAGGCCCATCGGTATCCGCACCAGCTTTCCGGCGGCCAGCGGCAACGTGTGGCCCTGGCCCGGGCATTGGCCATCGAACCGAAGGTGCTGCTGCTGGACGAGCCGTTCGGGGCCCTCGACGCCCGGGTGCGGCAGGAGTTGCGGCAATGGCTGCGCCGCTTGCACGACGAGATCCACTTGACCAGCGTCTTCGTGACCCATGACCAAGACGAAGCGATGGAGCTTGCCGACCGAGTGCTGGTGATGAACGAAGGCCGCGTCGAACAGATCGGCACGCCCGACGAGGTGTTCCATAATCCCAAGACTGAGTTCGTAATGAACTTTCTTGGCCAGGTGAACCAGTTCCACGGCCGGGTCGAGGGTGGCAAGATCCACTTCGCCACGCTTTCCCTGGATGCGCCGCATCCCTCCCTCTCACCCCCGCAGCTCGTGCGAGTTTTCGTTCGTCCTCACGACCTCGAAATCGAAACGAAGCGGAACGGCCACGCGGCCTTCCCGGCCGTAATCAAGCGGGTCCATTCGGCAGGTCCCAACGTGCGGATCGAACTGCAGACCGACAGCGGCGAACCGCTTCAAGCCGAGATGCCACAAGATCGTTTTCGGGCCTTGGCGATTGGCGTCCAGAGCCAGGTCTTCGTCTCGCCGCGGACGGTGAAAGTCTTCGACCGGGGGCAAAACGTTTTCGTCCACGGGGAAGGCATCTGACGGTCCGCCAGCCGCGCTCAGCCCTTGCGAATCGGCACACGCCATTTTCTTTTAGCTATTTAATCGCAGAGTCAGAAAAATAATTAATTGCTGCCGCGGCAAGTGCGACCGTTCGCGAACGTTGCCCGGCCCGTAGGTGGGTCGAGGTACGAGACCCACGCGCCAGGGTTTCCGCGCAGCCGCCGGCGCAGGCGCCGACTTAGGCGAGTCGGCGCCTGCGCATTACTAATGGCCCCCGGTTCGCTACGCCGGGGGCTGGTTAGATTGTCAAAGAACAAATGCACGCGCAGAGTATTATTCAGGCGTGGCCTGAATCTTCTTCAGCGCGATTTATACCCACATAATACGCAACAAACCCCGCCCCCATTTGCGCGCGGCGCGGAATTGCGCCCAATCCGCGTTCCACCTCATCTGCCGGCTTTTGTCCAGGCCAGCCACGCGGTACGGTCGCGCGCAAGCCTCCTGGAATCGCGAGACGACCAGCCCGCAAAGACCCTCCAGGATACGCCCTGCCCGGCTTTTTCGGTGATTGCCCCTGGTGGGCAGCAGTCGGCCGGCCGCCGTCCCGCCCTCAAATATGGCGGCGATCACGGCATGGTATTGGTGGCGACCGTTCCGTTCATCGCGCCGCACCCGTCAAAGATTAGTGCTATAATGGACTTCGCGGGCAGACAGCGAAAGGGAGTCAAATGCAGGACAAGGCCGGGGTTCCCCAACCGGACGATGATCCCGCCGATTGGGCCGTGGAGTTTATCGAGGACAAAGGCGCTCGCGGCTACAAGATGGTGGCTCGTTGCCGCCTGGTTCTCTTGATAATCCTGTGCTGGGCCGTAGCGCTAGTGATTGCGGGCTTAAAGAACGAAGTTTACGATGTGTCACCGCCACCGGCTTGGATGCATGTTCCCATGACGCAAACCGTGAAGGCCATCGCCGGCATTGACTTGGCGATGAGCGATCGGCGGCAGGAGGGGCACATCGACATCTCTTGCGGTGGCCACCCTGTTCCTGCGGCAGTCGTTGCAGAACCGACAGAATTCGGCCAGACAGTCACGATTCGTTTGCTCACCGAGTACTGGCTTCCTAACCCCGCGCCGGCTTCAGGTCAATCTGCCTGATGTCGGCGACGCGGCTTATCCTCCACCCTGTAGTCGTCGCCCACGGCCCCCAGCCGCTTCAGTTCCTCGGCATCCTGCGCCAGTTCATACCGCAGGGCCGCCTCGATCTCATCGCTGGAAATGCCCGGCCAAAAGGCCCGATCGAACTCGATCCGCGCCTGCATGCCGTATATGACCATTACGGCGAAACCCCGCGCAACGAAGTAGTCCAACAGCCCCACGGCCGCGTCGCTGCGGCTGGCCCCGGCAAAATCCTCCTGCAAGCACACGACCGGCAAGATCCGATAACCCACGGTCACATTGCCGGCCTCGGTCACCACGACGCCAACACGGTCGGGACGCCAGGCCTCGGGCAAGCCATCATATTCGCGCCAATAACAATCGTAACGGCGGCAGATCTCCGGCGTCGTCGGCCCGTGGATCGCGCAGCCCGCCGCACAGGCGTGACGGCACCAATCGCCAGCCGGCTTGTCGAGCGCCGGCACGGGAAAAACTTTGCAGCAAAGCCGACAACCATCGCAAGATCGCATGGCACGCTAATCGCCGAAGAGCGTCATCGCCACGTTCTGGGCCTGGTCGGCCGTGAGCGAAACGCCATGCGCTTTGCAAAGCTTGCGGACTGCCTGGGAGACCACTGTATTGACCTCCGTTTCCAAGGCCAGACGCAATGCATCCGAATCGAGGACCAGGTCGACGGCCTCACACTCGGTGGCATCCAATTCGATCTCGACGTCGTTCTCGTCGTGATGGTCGTGCGCATGCTGTGTGGGCGGCTTCTTGGCCGGTTTCTGCGCGGTTGGCGACTTCTTGGTCTTCTTTTTTACGGCAGACGATTTTGCAGCAGGGGTCTTCTTCTTGGCCATGAGAACCTCGATGGAAGTTAGGGCGTGAATCTCGGGCGAGTAAAATGGAGCAAGCATTCTACGCGATGGGGGGCGTTGCTTGCAAGCGGCCCCCGAAAGGATGAGCGAGGGGCCGTGCAGATTGCAACTTTCCCGGCCCAAAAGAAAAAATCCCGTCGGATTTCTGCGTTTTGCCGTTGACGCAACCCGCCAGGATCGTAATATTACCAGAACTAGCAGACAAAAATCTGCTTTGACCCAGGAAGTTTCAAGGAGGAATTGACCCATGCTAGTCCTAAGTCGAAAACTCGGGGAATCGATCGTCATTGGCCACGGCATCACCGTCACCGTCATTGAAGTTCACGGCGAACGTGTGCGGCTGGGCTTCACAGCGCCGGCGGACGTGCCCATCCATCGCGAAGAGCTGCAGCGAAAAATCGAGGCGGGACTTTCGCAGATGGCCCACGGCTAGTATAACGATTGTTTCCTGATCGCCCCCATAGACCGCAAGAGGCCGGGCCATGAGGCAAGCGGTGGGCTGTTGTTGCGCCCTGGATGGCTGAGCGCCGTGCGGAACTTGAAATTTACGGAGGTAGTCGCCTGTGAAACTGTTTCTACAAGCCGAAGACGAGTGCGTGGTCATTAACGGCGATATTTCGGTCACTGTGCTTAGAATCGAGGGAGACGAAGTCGTCTTGGGCGTGGAAGCCCCGCAGTGGGTTGCGATCGAGGAAAGGCCCGCCTTGTACTGCGAGGCCGTCCGCGAGGTTGCACCATTGCCCGCGCGATAGTATTGCGCCGGCGTGAGCATACCGCATGTAGGATGGGCTTCAGCCCGTCGCTGACGGACTAAAGTCCATCCCACATGTGGCCTGCGTTCATGCCGGGCAATAACGCGGGAAAATCTCCTTCGGCTTTCCGACAGGCTGTCTTGCATTTCCGCCTCGTTCGGAGCATGATAGGAATCTGTCCGGCAGTTTGTCGGCTGCCGTTGCCTTATTGTCCAGAGGAGGAGTGAACATGAAGCGTTCTACGATGTTGGTATTGTTTTCTTGCGTGGCCCTGGTCGGCAGTGCCTGGATGGTCCACGTCGTTTCCGGCCAGACCGCCGCCGAACCACCCAAAGAGAAGACTTTCACGGTCACGCAAAGTCAGTTGGATGATTACGTGGCAAAAAGGGTCGCCAAGGCGGTAGCGGAAGAACGCGAGAAGGCCCCTCACGCCAACAAGCCACCAACCGACGACGAAATATTTAACCCCCAGAATTGGCACAAGGTCATCTTCAACGATATGGAATGGGTAGTCTACACAGGCCCCGGCACGGCCATCATGCACCATTGGGTGCCGCCCAAGGGTGCCAAGCCGGCCGCCACGAACCCACCGGCAACCGCCAAGCCCGGCAAGTGAAACGGTCGCGTTGGGACCGGACGATAAGTAACTTCCGTGTTTCTGCGAGAGTGGCATGCCTTTAGCCGTCTTGGCTGGGCATTTCGGCGGCAAACATGCCTAGCCTAGAAGGCTTAAGGCATGCTACGGAAATCCAGAAGTTATTCGTCGGTCGCCCTTACCCGCCGATCTTCGCGTCGATTTCGTCCCGCTGGTCCGACGATTCGCGGCGGCGAAGATAGAGCTTGATCGGCACCTCGTTGAACCGCAGTCGGTCGCGGAACACTCCCAGTAGATAGCGCTGGTAACCCTGCGCGATCAACTTCGGGTCGTTGCAGAACAGCACGATCGTGGGCGGCTGCTCGGCCACCTGGGTGGCAAAATAGATTTTCGCCTGGCGGTTCTGGTGCGAGGGTGGAGGATTCTTCTCGATCGCCGCCCGCAAGAGCTTGTTGAGCTGCGCGGTCGACAGACGCATCCGCGACTGCTTGAAGAGCATCTGCCCGTGGTTGAGCATGGCCTTCACGTTCTTGCCCGTCTGCCCGGTGATGAAGGCGATGGGCACGTAGAGCATAGTGCGGAACGTGTCGCGCAGGTACGTGACCCACTTCTCCATGGGCATCGAGCCGGCCATGAGGTCCCACTTGTTGACGACGAAAATGCAGGGCTTGTACTGCTGGGCGATGTAGTCGCAAAGCTGCTTGTCAACCTTGCTGATGCGTTGCGAGGCGTCGAAGAACAGCAACACCACGTCGGCCCGACGGATGGCCCGCTGGGCGCGGTGCGTGCTGTAGAAATCGATGTCGGTGGAGATGGCCTTGTTGCGGCGGAAACCGGGGGTGTCGATGGCAATGAAGGTCTTGCCGTCCATCTCGTAGCGGACGTCGATGGAGTCGCGCGTGGTGCCGGGAACCTCGCTGACGATCACCCGTTCGGCCTGGGCCAGCGTGTTCACCAAGGTACTCTTGCCCGTGTTGCGGCGGCCGACAATGGCCACTTTCATCACGCCCTCTTCGGGCGGCTTGTCTTCCGCGTCTTCCGGCGGCAGTTTTTCCAGCACGGCCTCCAGCAGTTCGTCCTTGCCGCGGCCTTCCTTGGCGCTGACACTGATGACCTTGCGGCCGAACTGGTAGAAGTCGTCGGCCTGGCTTTCCAGGCCGGGGTGGTCGGTCTTGTTGGCCGCGCAGATCACGGGGATCTGCACGTAACGCAAGCGCTCGGCCACCTTGCTGTCCAGGGGCGTGATGCCTTCGCGCGTATCGACCACAAAAAGGATCACCGCAGCCGAATCGAGGGCCGCCTGGATCTGTTCTTCGATGTCCTCGGTCAGGTTGTCGACATCCTCGATGCCCATCCCGCCGGTATCGACCAGTTCGACAAATCGCTCGCCAAACTGGGTAAGGTGCGTCATGCGATCGCGGGTCACGCCGGCCGTGGGATCGACGATGGCCAAGCGCTTGCCGGCGAGCCAGTTGAAAAGGCTCGACTTGCCCACGTTGGGCCGGCCCACGATGGCGACTTGCGGAATACCCATAATCTTGATCTATTATTCCAAACGGTCCAAACAGCCCACCACAAACAACAGGACGGACGCTCGGACAGCGCGAACGAGATGGCCGCGTCGGGTGTACTTCAATCCCAGGCCAAAATACATAGAATCTATCATAGTAGAGGCCCGTCCCAAAAACCAGACACGGGAATGATTGTGCCCCCGATTATGGGTCTGCTTCTCGTTTCTAGCCGCATTACCGGCAAAACCAACCACTTGTAGTTCATGTCAGAAAATAATCTCGAATCGCAGGATCATGTTGCCCGGGCCGTGAAGCAGAAGCTGGAGAGCCTGCGTAACGCGGGGATATCGCACATTCCCAAGGCCAAGAAAGCAGGGAGAGGGGAAAGAGGAGAGGGGAGAGGGGAGAGGCCAGCGAAGGACGACTGCTCTTTGCTGGCCGTTCCGCGATCCAATCCCCCCTCTCCAAACTCGCCGCTCCCTGCTCCTGCTTCGCGCGAGGAGGCCCTGGCCGAAGTGGCCAAGTGCGTGGCCGCCTGCACCCGCTGCCCCGTGTTGGTCGCCAATCGTACGCAAACCGTTTTCGGCGTGGGCAACCCGCACGCCAAACTGGTTTTTATCGGCGAGGCACCCGGCGCGGATGAAGATCGCAAGGGCGAACCTTTTGTCGGCCGGGCGGGTCAATTGCTCAACGACATTATCACCAAGGGCATGAAGCTCCGCCGCGAAGACGTGTATATCATGAACATTCTCCGCTGCCGGCCGCCGGACAATCGCACGCCGCTACCGCTTGAGGCGGCCAACTGCCGCGAGTATCTCGACGCCCAGTTGGCCATCATCCAGCCGCAGTACCTATGCTGTCTGGGGGCTTGCGCCGCACAGAACTTGCTGGGTGTCGAAACGCTGATCGGCAAGCTGCGCGGCCGCATGCTCGATTTCAACGGCATGCGGGTCCTTTGCACCTACCATCCATCCTACCTCTTGCGCAATCCGCCGGCCAAGCGGCTAGTGTGGGACGACATCCAGGTCTTGATGGCCGAGATGGGGCTGAAGTAGCAGGGAGCGGGGAGTGGAGAGCAGGGAGCGGAGAGCAGGGAGCAGGGAGCGGGGAGCGGGGAGCGGGGAGCAAGGAGCGGGGAGCGGGGAGTGGGGCAGTCATGTACGAGACCTTCGATCACACGGCTGACGTAGGGTTGCGGATCCGTGCCGCGGACCTCGATACGCTTTTTGCCGACGCGGCGCGGGCCATGTTCTCGGTCATGGCGGGCGATCTCGACGCCGTGCGGCCGCGGCAAGAGGTCCGCATTTCGCTCGACGCGGACGATCTTGACGCGCTCTTGCGCACCTGGCTGGGCGAATTGCTTTACACGTTTCACACGCGCAAGCTGGTCTTCTCGGAGTTCACCGTTGCGGTATCCGAAGCCGGCCTTCAGGCCACCGCCCGCGGCGAGCCGATGGATGTCGCCCGCCACAAGCTTGACGTGGAGATCAAGGCCGTTACCTGGCACGGACTGAAGGTCCAGCAGAGCGATGAGGGCTGGCTGGCGGAAGTCATCGTGGATATTTAAGCTAAGAGCAGAGACCAGAGACGGCCTCTGCCGGAACTGCGCTGCGCTTGTTCGCGGCCTACACCTGTTGTTCGACAATGCGAACGGCCCCCGCCCACGCCAGATGCGACCGTCGCGTCGCTTGCCAGAGGTTCCCCGAGTTAACGATAACTGTCGCGGTTTCAATGTATCCGGCACACTCCGTGTGCCGTTGCGCAACGGCACACGGAGTGTGCCGGATACATTCTTGGGACATTCAAAACCGCAGAAGAGCCGGTTCTCGTGGCCCGAAGAGACAGATGATCTACTCGCGGGAGCCGTTCGGCAGCCGGGTTAAGAACCGGCCGTTTCCGCCTCGAGCCAGCCTAGATACGCGGCGCTGCCGGCAACCACCGGCACGGCCAGAATCTCGGGCACTTCGTAAGGATGCGTGCGGCGAATGGCCTCTTCGATGCGGGCGAACAACTCGCCTCGAGTCTTCACCCAACACTGCCACTCTTCGGCCGTCTCGATCTTGCCCTGCCAACGGTAGGTGCTGGCGATCGGCCCTACGACCTGGGCACAGGCGGCCAAGCGGGCCTCGACCAGTTCCCGGGCGATCCGCTCGGCTTCCTCGCGCAACGGCGTGGTGGTGACGACCTGGATAAAGTTCATGTCGGTCGCCGCCGCGCGGTCAGGCCGGCCGCGTTGCTCAGCAAGGTGACAAAGTGCGGGGCCTGCGAGACTAACGAGGTCGATAGCACCCCATGGCCGGCGTCGATGCGATGAATTATCCGCTCGGCGGGCGTGTGCCCGAGCGTGCCGGTCCAGGTCTCGAAGCTGCGGCCCTTGCGCTCGTCACCCTGAAAGAAAGCCAGGTAGCTGAAGACGTCGCTGGCGATGAACTCCGCGCTGGCCGGCGAGAAACTTGCCGGACGATAGATCCGCCGCCAAGTGCCGGCGTTGAAGTAGATCTGATCCAGTACGTAGCCCTCCGCGTGGCTGGCGTCCAGCGGCACGATCTCCGCCGCGTGCGTGTGGCCGTAGACCACGTGCTTGGCGCGACGGTTGCGAAAGTCAGGCTCCGCCAACGCATGGCCGGCAAAGGAATCGGCGTCGGCCCCGCGGATCGCCCGCAGCCACTCGACCGTGGCAGCCGTCCAACCGGTGGAACGCCGCTTGCTGAATCGCAGGGCCCGCGCCAGCCCGTCGATCAAGTTGGCGGAGCTTTGCGCATCGCGCTCGCGGACGAGGCGGCTGCTGAGCAGTTCGTCGGCCAAGCGGTCCCACAACTGCTTGACGCGCTTGCGCACGGCCGGTTGCGGGCAAGTCCGCTCCAGCACGCCTTCGATCCAGGCGGGAATCAAGAGCAACGGGCGGAAGTTGTCGATCTCGCGGAGGGCGAGCACGGCGGCGTCGGGCAGTTCATGCCCCAGGCCCTGCTCCATCTCGATCACGAAGCGGACGACCAAGTCCAGCGTGAGGGCGTCGTTCAGACCGGAAAGATCGCGGTCGCCTTCAAAGCTCAGCGGATCGAAGGCATCGCCATGCCGGGCCACCACCTTGTGGCGGCGCATCGTCTGCAGAAGCTCGTCGCTTTCCGTAACGTCGTGCGGGAAAGGCAGATCGGGGCGGTTGGCCAGACCCATTTGTTCCACGAGCTTCTGCCGCAGAGAGTCGTAGGCCTCGCCGCGGAGGTGGTAGAACCAGTCGTGGTTGCCCACCATGTAATGGGTCCTGACGGGCACGGGCTGATCGTCGGCATCGCAGGCCGGACGGGCCGCGCGGAGCATGGGCGGGATAGTGATTTCGCCCTCGACGGCCAAGGCCCGCAAGCTGGCAAGCGATTCTTGATTCTGGGAAAGGATATCGCCGCTGATGCGGGTGATCTGCTCGATCAGGCCCGGCGAGAGCGGATCGTCCCAAGGGCGGACGCCACCAGCGGCTTGCCAGCGGCTGGAGTGCAACAGATCGAGCACGTCGCCCAGCAAGACCAGGTCGATCCGCTCGATGGGGCGGTAGGCGCCGTCACTCCGCCAGGAGGCGGTAATGGCCAGTTCCTTGAGCCGATCGGTAAATAGCGCGAAGGCCTCCGGAGAAAGCGTCTCCCCGGTCGTGCCGTCGTTCAGATGTAAGTCGCTAAGTATGATCAGCATGGGACCCACCGATAGGTGACATGGGTAGACATCGGCCCAGTCGAGGGGCGAAATTGAGGTTTATTCCGCGCATGTCAACGCGGGCAGACTTTGCGGGCGGGCAGGGCGGGCCAAGTAACACGAGTCCCACCATAGAGGAACAAAATCCGAAATTCGAAATTCGAAACAAATTCAAAGCAGAAAATTCAAAGTCAGGAAACCGCCATTTTGAATTTTCTTCTTCCGATTTCTGATTTGTTTCGGATTTCGTGCTTCCTTTTTTCGGATTTCTGCATTGGTGGGGCTTGCTTAGCATCGCTTGTAGCGACGCCGCTTGGCCCACCGGCCGGGCTCGACTAGCCCCCATCGCCCACAGAGTGGACAAACTCCTCCGTGCGGTCGATGATTTGCAAGTTGCTGCCGGGCGCGAAGAGAAATTGCCCCGAGTCGATCGGGCCATTGAAGTTCAATTCGAAGAACTCCAGGCCCAGCAGAAGGTGCGGCGATGATTTCGGCACGCTGCGGAGGTAGTCGATACGGAAGGGGAAACAGTCTTCCTGGCCCAGGTACAGCGCAACACTGTCGGGCAAATGGGCGAGCAAGTGGGCCGTATCGGGTTTCCGGCCGTTGGCGATCGCCTCCTTTTCGTTCGGCAGCAAGCGGGCCAGTTGGTCCGGTCTCCAACCGCCGTTAAGCTTCCAAACCGGTAGGCCGCCCAATTGATCGGCGACGACCGTCGTGAACTCGAAGTGGGAGTTCAGCCCTCGCAGCAAATGTCCCAGCCCGCCCAGGCCGGGGGCCGAGGCGAGGGCTTCGTGCGGTAGCTTGCTACGCGCACGCTCCAACGCGGCCGTCGCCCGCACGGCGTCGATCTTGTACAAGACATCCCAGGTGGGCAGTTTTCGATGGCTCCAGAATGTATTGCCATTGCAAACTTGCACGAGACTGGTGGTGGCCGAGCCGATTTCCACGGTCACCTCGAAATGGATGGATGGAATGGGCCCTTGGCGGAGCTCGTAGTAGCGGCCTTCACCGGTAACTTGGTGACCGATCAATTCGCCCTGCTGCTTTACCCGTGCGGAAATAAACTGTCGGCTCTCCACGGAGCGAATCGCGTCGTCTAAGAGGGACTGCGGTTTTGGCGGGGAAGATTGGGTAGAATCGGCAGTTTTTTCGGCAGCGGAAGATTTGGGCTGGGGCTGGGATCCGCGGGATGGTTCCGTTCCAGCCGATATTCCGTTGCCCTTTTTCCCGTCTCGCACTTGGTCCGGTGGGGGTGATGGCTTTTGCTCCGCTGGGGACGGCGGCAAGGGGTGTGGAGGCGACACATCTCTTGGATTCTCAATGGCTTGCGCGTTGCTGGCCGGAATGGCATTGATGCCCGCCTGTTCGGGTGGGGGCACAGTGGTTGCATCGCCAAACATGGCCCTGCGCTGCGATTCCAACGCGCGCAGCCAGGGCATTGCCGCAGCGGCCATAAGAGCCAGGGCGAGCAGGATGGGTAATTTATTCCTTATTGCGCCAATTTGCACGATATGACGGATTTTCCAAAGATTCACGTTGTGACAGGACGACCAATAGACCTTAGATAGCTACTCGACCCGTTCAAGCCATGCGCGGCGGCCGCGAGTGCGAGAAATTGAGCGTCTCGCCCAAGGCGGCTGCCAAGCACGGCAAATGAGGTCCGTATTGTAAGACGGCCCGGGACCAGGGTCCATGTCAATTGAGGGGGGAAACCATGAGGATTACGGGAGTGTGTTTGCTTATCATGGTGATGGCCGCCGTCGGCTGCCATGCACCGGTCGTGAACAATATGCCGCCGGCGCAAATGATGGCGCATCCAGGACCGGGCGTGGACGGCCCGGGGCCCGGCGTGCTTACGTATCAGCCGGCCGTCCCGCCGGCGTTCGCCACGTCGCAAATCTATTTTGTGGGTCCGGAAGGGCTCACCGTGCAGTGGGACGTGACTGCTCCGGGTCGCTTCGACTCCGAGCAGCTCGTTGCGCCCGCGCGTTACAACTTCCCGCAGGGCGCCTTGTATCGGCTGAAGCTGGCCAACATTCCCAACCGGCCGGGGGTAGAACTCTTCCCCAGCCTGGAAGTGGGTCCGGCCATGCCGCGCACCGAGGCCTTCCTCGCTCACAATGCCATCCCGGTGGAATTCAGCGATGAGGATTTCGACCAAGTGATGTCGGGCAACTTCGTGACCAAAGTAATTTACCTACCCGATCCGGAGTTCCAAGAAATGGCCTTGGCCGGCGTCGGCACGCTAGTCAGCACGCGGCTCGATCCGGGCGTCGACCCGATCGTCGAAGCCGATCGCCGCGGCGCTATCATGGCGATCGTCCGCCTGGGCAACAAAGATCTGGGCATCGCCTCCGCCACACCCGAGCAGATGGGCTTCCAGCCCGGGATGCAAGGGCCGTGTCCCACGCCGGGCTACGTGGCCGGCATGACCGCGCCGCAATACGGCATGCCGATCAGCGGCACGCCCATCGGATTGGCCGGACCGCCGTACGTTCCCTTGGGAGTGCCCGCCGGTTTGCAGCGGCACGAGATCGTCAACCATACGTTTGTCTCGTTGCCGCAGCCGGTCAAGAACGAGCGGATCGACGTGCGGCAGGAGCCGGGATTCAGGTATCCCGATCCGTCCAACCACGTCCGCATCGTGGAACGTACCGGGCCAAGTATCCGCAATCCGGGTTCGGCTCCCTGCCCGACCGACGGTGGTGCGCCGGCTGGGGCTCCATGCCCGACCGACGGCGCGCCTGTTGCCGGCGGCGTGCCAGCCGCGGGCGCTGCGCCTGGCGGCGGTGTACCCGTCGCCACGGGTCCGACCGGCACCAACCGATAACCGCTAATTGACGTGAAATGTCCGTAATCTACACCCCTTTTTAAACTCGCGACAATGGTCCACGATCCCCGCTGCCTGACAACTTGGATGCGACATCCAGGAAGCCGAGTTGCCGTCGTCTTGGTCCTCGTGTTGCTCGCGGTTGCGTGCCTGGCCGTACAGGGCCGGGCACAGGAACCGGGAGTACACTTCTGGGACCAAGGCGCAGTGCCACCGGGAGCGATTGGAAGCCGGCAGCTTCAGCGGGGCGGGCCATTGCCGGGTTTTTTCCAGCCAGTCGAGATCAAGGCCCCCGACGGAGTCTCGATCTCGCTGGCTGTTGCAAATCAATTTGGTCCGGCGATGAAGGCGCCTTGCCGCGTCGGGCTGCTGATCGGTTCCGTCTACCGGCTGCGGGTAACGAACGTTCCCCTGCCGCAGGCGGAAGGGATGGAGGTCTTTCCCACAATCGAGATTATCGATCGGACCTACGCTCCGGAGGACCAGCAAGTCCGTTTTGCGATACCGGCGGAAATCACCGTGCAAGACATCGAACCTGCCCTGCGGGGCAAGTTCGTCACGCGTGTAATCTACCTGGAGGATCCGCGGCGTGCCCTGCCCATGCGGAACAACAACGGCCAGCCCTGGTTTGACGTCGGGCCGGGCCGCGATCCGCTGGTGGCGGCCGACGAGTTGGGCCGTCCGGTAGCGATTGTTCGCATGGGCGGCCGCGTACCGGACCAGGGCGCGGACCCCAATTTTTACTTCGGCTCGCCGGCCTGGGTGGCGTACCCGCCGCGCACGGCGCTGGAGAGCAAGCCCGTCCGCGAGGCTGCCCGTGCTCGAGCGGCCGTGCCCGTGGAGAAGAAGCCCTAGCTATGGACCAAGCGAGCAACAAGCAAACATCGACGCGGGCCTGGCGGTGGGCGATCATCGTGCTGGGCACGTTGGTCCTTTGCTCCTGCCAAGGTCCCGCTGCGCACGGGCCTAACCAGGCCGCAGCGCCCGGCAATGCCGTCGCGCAAGGACCTTACGCCGGTATACCGCCGCAGGCATATACGGGTGTGCCGCCCGGAGAGCCGTGCCCGCTGGGGCCGCCGGGCATGGAAGCGGGCGTTCCTCTGCCCTATACGGGCGCGGGCCCTTGGGTGCCGCCGGGAATTGTTCCGCCTTGGCCTGCGGACGAGTACCTCCGCGATGGCGGCAACGCCGGTCCGCCCATCCGCGTGGGCCGCAACGGGGAGTTGCTCGGGCTGGAAATGGAAGACACCGTGGCCCGCTACAACACGCTCGACGGCCGCACGCTGGTCGAACCTAGCAACAAGGTGGACATCTACAGCCCGCGCTTCGGCGCTGTGCGGCAGGTGGTCGACGTCGAGGTGGACCAGCAGCGCAACCGGGCCACGGGCGTGATCGAGCCGCTGAAGCCGCTAGGACCCCGCACGAGTGAACCGGCGGTGTTGAACACGCAGAACTTGCAGGCCGTCCGCGACATCGGCGCGAACCCGCCCGTGCAGCTCCGCAGCCGCCAGTCGCAGGCCACGCTCTTTGCCGAGTTGCAACCCAGGGGCTTCGACAACCTCTATCGCGCCTACGAAAACGTAGCCGTCATTCGCACCGGCATTTACGTCGGGCACGATGAGCCGATCCTGGCCAAGGGCGTGCAAGCGGCGATTTCCTGGAACCACAAGCAGGCCGTGCAGATCTACCTCGATAGCCACGCGGCCGGCCAGACGGTAGTCAACCAGAAACTGCAAGAGACCTTCGGTTTCGGTTCGTCGCCCAACCCGCGGCTGCGGATCATCAAGGTGGCATCGACCCCCGTGGCCGAGCCGGGCGACGAAGTCTCATTCACGATCCGCTTCGACAACGTGGGCAATCAGACGATCGGCAGCGTGCAGATCGTCGATAGCCTGACGACACGGTTGGAGTACATGCCCAACAGCGCTCAATGCAGCCTGAAGGCCAAGTTCTCCACGCAGCCCAACGAGGGCGAGTCGCTCATCGTGCGCTGCCTGCTCAGCGACCCCCTGCCGGCCGGCAAGGGCGGCGTGTTCCGCTTCCGCTGCATCGTGCGCTAAAAATGAGTTCCAAGGCCCGCACGTACGCGGCCGTGGTAGTACCGGTCACCATCGATCAGTTCGCCTTTCGTTTCGCCCTGGTCTTCGCCGGCAGCGGCGCTTCCTTGAATCGCCACTTGCCCTTGACCCTCACCAGCGACCATTGCACCTCACCCGCGGGCTCTCCCGTCTCGGCATCTTTGAGCATGACGGGCACGGTGGCCGAATCGCCCGACACGACGGGCGTCTTGCCCTCATAGTGATAGGCCTTGTATCGTTCCAGCGACTCCTTCGACGGCTGAGCCTCAGCGACAAACAACGGCTTGATGCGTTCCAGCTCCCTTTCCGTGTGCGCGAAGTCCTCAACATCTTCGACGAACCAGAGGATTCGCGTGTTCAGAGGAACCTCGCGATCGGGCGGAGGAGGACGATCGCAACCCGCCGCGAGCAAGCCCGGCAGGATCAAGAACAGCCAGGCCGCCAATCTGCCGGTTCGGTCACAAATCTCTCGCATGGTCGACTCCTTCCGCAAGGCCCCCTGACACTCACGGACCCTTGAGGTCCGGCCACGCGTGAGTCAAGGTGGCGGTCGCTGTGGCCGGAGCACCCGTTCCCGCGCCGTTCGTCACGGTCACGACGAAAGTCAGTGTGCCGTCCGGCAACGACGAAACGTTGATGCCGGTCACCAGAGGAATCGCCATCATATACGCGGGCACGATTTCTCCCGGATACGTCGCGTGCGGACCGACGCAGACCTCGGTCACCGTGCCGCTCCCGGTCACCGGGGTTCCGCCGCCGGACGAGCTTACCGTATAGCGGTAGCAAGCGCCGAGTTCGGCGTTGACGAACATGAATCCGGTGTCGCTTGCTTCGTCTGGGGTAATCGGCTCCGTGCCGCTGGTGTCGAAGGATGTGATCGTGCTGGGTGCCTGAATGCTGTAGCCCGCCGGCACGGTCTGAGCGAGCGTCGTGGTTGCTGTGACGAGGGAACTGCCCGCACTGCTGGAGACTCTGACCGTATAGGTTAGGGTGCCGTTGGGCATCATCGCCACGTTGATCCCCAGTACGTATTGGGGCGATGTGGAGCCGACGGCGCCGCTGCCGGTTATCGGCGTGCCGCCACCGGAAGAAGTCACGGAGAAGGTGTACGTTGCGCCGACGGGGGCCCCGGAGAGAACAAAACCCGTTCCGGGCCCGGTAATGGACCTGCCCCACGCAACGCTGGTAATATCGGAGAGTCCACTAACGATTGCAATGGAGTATTTCCCCGCATTTACGGGTGCAATGACGGGCGGCCGGATGGGACCGTAAACGGGCGGCGCCGGGGCCACGAGCAACGATTGCCCAGAGAGCATCCGACGGTCTTCCAATCGTTCCAGGCCCAGGCGACGGCCGCCCCGCCCGTTATTCAAAGCGACCGATCGCCCCCGATGCCCCCTGCCGCTCGCTCCGGCTCTTCGATTCCCGAGCATAGCCATTCTCCCCGATGAAAGCGGATTTCCACTCGCAACTAGGATTGTAGTTGAACATGGTCGCGGACATTGGCGACTGGGCGTGTCCTCACAAGGAGGGTGTACGGTCGCCGTGTCGCCGCTGGCTGCGGCTCAAGTGTACTACTTTTATTTAATCCGATTTGACGAAGGTGTCAAGTCGTCCACTTCAATGACAAAGAGGGACCTCCATGCTCTGGCAAGCCGCTGGCGAAGAAGATATCATGGAACGGGGAGGATGAGAGGACGAATTTGAAAGCGGCGGCCATGAATGCGTGCATGTTCCGGGCGGGGGCGTTGATCGCCCTCTTGCTGCCGCCTAGTGTTGCGGCCGCCGCCGATGCGGCGGCGACAGCCTATCAGAAGGGCATGGCCTGCCTGGAAGAAGATGATTTTTCCGCCGCGACTGCCGCCTTCACTACAGCCATCCGTCTCAACTCGAAATACGGCGACGCTTACAACCGCCGCGGCATCGCCCGTGCCATGAACGGCGAACTCAACAAGGCCATCGCCGACTACAGCGAGGCCATCCGCCTGGATCCGAACGCCGACGCCCTCAACAACCGGGGCATCGCCTACAGCACCAGGGGCGATCTCGACAAGGCCATCGCCGACTATGCCGAAGCCGTCCGTCTCGACCCGCAGTACACCGATGCCTATTACAATCTGGGCCTCGCTCACGAATCCAAGGGCGAACTGAACAAGGCGATCGCCGCCTTCACGGAGGTCATTCGCCTCAACCCCGAGGATGCCGGGGCCTATAACGAGCGGGGCATCGCCCACGCGAACAACGGCGAACTCGACCAGGCTGTCGCCGACTATTCCGAGGCCGTGCGCCTCGACCCGCAGTATGCCGACGCTTATTACAATCTCGGTCTGGCCTATAAACGCCAGGGCCAGTTCGAGCAGGCCATCGACGGCTACAGCGAGGCCATCCGCCTCGACCCCAATGATGCCGGGGCCTACAGCCGCCGCGGCGTCGCCTACGGAGACCAGGGCCAGTTCGACCAGGCCATCGCCGATTCCAGCGAGGCCATCCGGTTGGACCCGCGCTCAGCCGAGGCGTATTGCACGCGGGGCTTCGCCCTGGAACAGAGCGGCCAACTCGAAAAGGCCATCCTCGATTGCACGCAAGCCATCCGACTCAATCCGCGTCTTGCCGAGGCCTATGCCAACCGGGCAAGCGCCTACGCCAAACAAGGCGAACGGGCCAAGGCGGACGCGGATCTCGCGCACGCGAAGTGGCTGGGATATACACCAGCGGCCGCTCACAAAACGCCTGGCGGTTTCTTGACTGGCCCCCTCGTGACGCTCCTTGTCATCGGAATAATTGTCGGCACGCTGCTGTGGTGGATGCGAAAAAAGCGGCGGCTGCCAACGTTTGGGCGGTGACGGCCAATTCGAATCCCCCCTGCGCAAATTCACGCGCGGCTGGCCCCTCCCGCGTTTTTCCTTGGCTGTCCCCAAATGCATTCTTCGGCCCTCTCGTTTTTGGCGGCAGATTCCCACGGGTTCATTTATCACAGGATTGCCTGCTGAAAATACCGCTCCTAGAATGCCCTTGGAGACGCGGGGCGCGTCTCGGATTCAATCTTGTCTCTCGTTTTCCAGGATGCGGGCTATGGTTCGCGCGGCCGAATACGGATCGGTTCACGTCACACTGTACGAAGTATAAAGCCCGCCTTGCCACTTCAGGGTCGACAGGAAATGTGTTTGGCCATACCGGGGAAAGTGGTTGAGACCTACCAAGAGAACGACGTGCTCATGGGCAAGGTCGATTTCGGCGGCGTGGCGAAACGCGTATGTCTCGACCACGTGCCCGAGGTGCAGATAGGCAAATACGTCCTCGTCCACGTGGGCTTTGCCCTTTCCGAAGTCGATGAGGAAGAGGCGCAGCAGGTATTTTCATTTTTGCGGCAAATGAACGAATTGGAAGAATTGAAGATCGGCCAGTCGTAGGGAACGCGGGTGCGCCGCGTTCCCCACGGAAAATGAAAACGGGCGCATCATGAAGTACCAGGATGAATATCGGGACCCAGCCGCCGCCCAAAAACTGCGGCAGGCCATTCATCGGGCAACCACCCGGCCTTGGACGATCATGGAGATCTGTGGCGGGCAGACGCACACGATCGTCAAGTACGGCATCGACGAGTTGCTGCCTGCACAAATCGAGTTGGTTCACGGTCCCGGCTGCCCGGTGTGCGTCACACCGCTGGAATTGATCGATCAGGCCACGGAAATTGCCTCCCAGTCCGGGGTGATCTTCTGTTCCTTCGGCGACATGCTCCGCGTGCCCGGCAGCCGGCGTGATTTATTTGCGGTCAAGGCCGCGGGGGGCGACGTGCGGATCGTCTATTCGCCCCTGGATTGCCTCAAGGTCGCCCAAGAGAACCCGCAGCGGACGGTGGTCTTCTTCGCCGTGGGGTTCGAGACCACCGCGCCCGCCAATGCCATGGCCGTGTGGCAGGCGAAGCGCCGGGGGCTGAAGAATTTCGCCGTGCTGGTCTCGCACGTGCTGGTCCCGCCGGCGATGACCGCCATTCTCTCCTCGCCCCGCAACCGCGTGCAGGCCTTTCTCGCCGCGGGACACGTGTGTTCGGTGATGGGCTACGAGGAATATGAACCGCTGGCTCCGCGCTTCCGCGTGCCCATCGTGGTCACGGGCTTCGAGCCGCTGGATCTCTTGGAAGGAGTTTACCAGGCCGTTTGCATGCTGGAGGAAGGCCGTTACGAAGTGGCCAACCAGTACGTCCGCGCGGTGCGCCGCGAGGGGAGTCCCGCGGCCCGCCGGCTGATCGACGACGTTTTCGAGATCACCGATCGCAAGTGGCGCGGCATCGGCACGATTCCGCGGAGCGGATACCGGCTGCGGCCGGCCTACGCCGCTTTCGACGCCCAGCGGCGGTTTGCCGTGCAGGGCATGCAGGTGGCCGAATCCAGCGTGTGCATCAGCGGGCTGATCCTGCAAGGGCTGAAGAAGCCGCATCAATGTCCGGCTTTCGGCAAGGCCTGCACACCGCAGACGCCGCTGGGCGCCACGATGGTTTCCTCCGAGGGGGCGTGTGCCGCCTACTACCATTATGGCCGCTATCGGCAAGCATCGGCCGCGCCGCAAGTAGAGGAGGGCGTCCATGTCTGAGTCTTGGACAGGACCGCGCGGAATCGAGATCGAGCAGTTCACCTGCCCTCTGCCTGCCGTGGATCGCGAACATGTCCTGTTGGGGCACGGCAGCGGCGGCACGCTGACCGCCGATTTGATCCAGCAGGTCTTCATGGAAGGTTACGGTTCCAACCCGCCACCGGCTCTGGAAGATCAGGCGACACTCACGCTGAGCAGCCCTATCAGCAACGGGCACAAGGCCATGCGGATCGCGCTGACGACCGATTCGTTCGTGGTCCGTCCGCCGTTCTTCCCCGGTGGCGATATTGGCCGCTTGGCGGTCCACGGCACGGTCAACGACCTGGCGGTGGGCGGGGCCACGCCCATGTACCTGGCGGCCGCATTCATCCTGGAGGAAGGGTTGCCCCTGGCCGATCTGCGTCGGATCGTGGCTTCCATGCACGAGGCCTGCGCCGCGGCGGGCGTCTCGATCGTCACCGGCGACACCAAGGTGGTCGACCGCGGCAAGGGCGATCAGATCTTCATTACCACCACGGGCGTGGGCACCGTCCCCGCGGGGCGTTTCCTTTCCGTGCGCAATGCCCGCCCGGGCGACAAGGTCCTGGTCTCGGGCACGATCGGCGACCATGGGATCGCGATCTTGTCGGTCCGCGAAGGGATCGAATTCGAAACGGTGCTGCAAAGCGATACGGCGGCGCTCAACGACCTGACGCGGGTCATGCTTTGCGAATGCTCGTCGATCCGCTGGATGCGCGACCCGACTCGCGGCGGGTTGTCCAGTTCGCTCAACGAACTGGCCGCCGCGTCGGAAGTGGGTGTGAAACTCGACGAGGCGGCGATTCCCGTACGTGCGGAAGTCCATGCCGCTTGCGCCATGCTGGGCCTCGATCCCTTGTACGTGGCCAACGAAGGGAAACTCGTCGCGGTCGTTCCGCCCCGCGATGCGGACCGCTTGCTGGACGTGATGCGGGGCCATCCGCTGGGTCGCCAGGCCGCCATGATCGGCGAGATTGTCGATGAGCATTGCGGCATGGTGATCTTGCGGTCGCTTATCGGCGGCGAACGTGTCGTCACCATGTTGGCGGGAGAACAATTACCGAGAATTTGCTGAGGAGAATAGCTATGGTCGAAACCAATGGGACCTATGCCAAACATAAACCGGCGGTCAAAGAAGTCCACATCGTTTGGGTCACCGCCGGATTGGGCTGCGACGGCGATTCCGTCTCCGTCACCGGGGCCAGCGAGCCGAGTATCGAGGACCTGGTGATGGGCGCTTTTCCCGGGCTGCCCAAAGTCTATTTGCACAACCCGGTGCTGGCCTACGAGGTGGGCGACGAGTTCATGAACTATCTGTACAGGGCCAAGGAGGGCCGTCTAGATCCCTTCGTGCTGGTCGTCGAAGGCTCGATCCCCAACGAGAAGATCAAGCAAGAAGGTTACTGGGCGGCCCTGGGCACCGACAAACAAACCGGCCAGCCCATTCCCACCACCAACTGGATCGACTGGCTGGCTCCCAAGGCCTTCGCCGTGGTGGCCATCGGCACCTGCGCCACCTACGGCGGCATCCACGCCATGGAGGGCAATCCCACGGGCTGTATGGGCCTGGCCGATTATCTCGGCTGGAAATGGAAATCCAAGGCGGGGTTGCCGATCATCAACGTGCCCGGTTGCCCCGTACAGCCCGACAATTTCATGGAGACCGTGATGCACCTGCTGTATCACGCAGCGGGGCTGGCGCCGCCGCCGCCCTTGGACGATCAACTGCGGCCCAAGTGGCTCTTCGGGGCCACCGTTCACGAGGGCTGCGATCGGGCCGGTTACTACGAGCAGGGCCAGTTCGCCACCGCCTACGGCCAGAGCGAATGCCTGGTCAAGATCGGCTGCTGGGGACCGGTCGTCAACTGCAACGTGCCCAAGCGGGGCTGGATGGGTGGTGTGGGCGGTTGTCCCAACGTGGGCGGCATCTGCATCGGCTGCACCATGCCCGGCTTCCCGGACAAGTTCATGCCCTTCATGGACGAACCGCCGGGCGGGCGGCTCTCGTCCACCGCAGTGGGCCTCTACGGAGGCATCATTCGCACGCTCCGCGGTTTCACGCAGCGCACGGCCAACAAGGAACCCAAGTGGCGGCATTCCCGCCCCAAATTGACTAGCGGTTATCAACCCACCACTTATAGCCCGGCAGGGTGACTCATCCTCTATCATCCATTCTGGAGCGAAATTCATGTCTACGATTACTCTACCCGAACGAGTCGCGCCCAGCGAGCGCGGCAAACTCATCGAGATGTCCTGGGACCCGATCACCCGCATCGTGGGCAGCCTGGGCATTTATACCAAGATCGATTTCGAGAACCAGCGGGTCATCGAGTGCCACAGCACCTCATCGATCTTCCGCGGCTACAGCGTGTTCATGAAGGGCAAAGACCCCCGCGACGCGCACTTCATCACCAGCCGCATCTGCGGCATCTGCGGCGACAACCACGCCACCTGTTCCTGCTACGCGCAGAACATGGCCTACGGCATCCGCCCGCCCGACATTGCCGAATGGATCGTCAACCTGGGCGAGGCAGCGGAATACATGTTCGACCACAACATCTTCCAGGACAACCTCGTAGGCGTCGATTTCTGCGAGCAGATGGTCAAGGAGACCAATCCCGGAGTGCTCGATCAGGCCGAGCGGACGCCTGCGCCCAACGGCGAGATCCACGGCTACAAGACCATCGCCGACATCATGCGGACGCTGAATCCCTTCTCGGGCCAGTTCTACCGCGAGGCCCTGGAAATGAGCCGCTTGACCCGCGAGATGTTCTGCCTGATGGAAGGCCGGCACACGCATCCCTCGACGCTCTATCCGGGCGGCGTGGGCACCGTGCCCAGCCTGCAACTCTTCTCCGAGTATCTCGTGCGGCTGATGAAGTACGTCGAGTTCATGAAGAAGGTCGTGCCCTTGCACGACGACCTGTTCGACTTCTTCTACCAGGCCCTGCCCGGTTACGAAGAGGTGGGCCAGCGCCGCGTGTTGCTGGGCTGCTGGGGTTCCTGGAACGATCCGGCAGTCTGCGACTATACCTACCACAACATGGAGAAATGGGGCAACGCCATGTACGTCACACCGGGCGTCGTGGTCGACGGCCAGTTGCTGACCACCAGCCTGGTGGACATCAACCTCGGCCTCCGCATCCTCCTGGGAAGTTCTTATTACCAGGACTGGGGCGACAATGGCGAGATCTTCGTCGAGAAAGACCCGCTGGGAAACAAGATCGACCGGCGGCACCCTTGGAACCAGACCACCACTCCCAAGCCGCAGAAGCGCGACTTCAACGGGAACTACACGTGGGTCATGTCGCCCCGCTGGTTGGACAAACGGACCGGCGATCACCTGGCCCTGGACACGGGCGGCGGCCCTTTGGCGCGGCTCTGGGCCACGGCCTTGGCCGGCAAGGTCGATTTCGGTTACGTGACGGCCACGGGCAAGAGCGTGAAGATCAACTTGCCCAAGACCGCGCTGATGGGCGAGGCGGAGTTCGAATGGCGGATCCCGCAATGGAGCAATACCATCGAGCGCAATCGGGCACGCACCTACTTCCAGGCCTATGCCGCGGCGGCGGCCCTGTATTTCTGCGAGCGGGCGCTCGACGAGGTGCATGCCGGCCACACGAAGACCTTCACCGATTTCAAGGTGCCGGACGAGGCCATCGGCTGCGGCTTCCACGAGGCCGTGCGAGGCGTGCTCTCGCACCACCTGGTGATCCGCAACAAGAAGATCGCCAACTATCATCCCTACCCGCCCACGCCCTGGAACGCCAGCCCCCGCGACAGCTACGGCACGCCGGGACCCTATGAAGACGCCGTGCAGGGAACGCCCCTCTTCGAGGAGAACCCGCCCGAGAAGTTCAAGGGCATCGACATCATGCGCACGGTGCGGAGCTTCGATCCCTGCCTGCCCTGCGGCGTTCACATGTACACAGGGAAGGGCAAATTGATCGACGTGCAGCACGTGCCCATGTTCGGCGCGGCGGGACACGCATAATGAGATTTGAAGAGAAGTTGGGTGGCATGCTTTCACGCGCCAGCGGGTAAGCATGTCACCAGCCGGGCGCATGCTTACCCGCCGACCATGAGTTCATGGTGTGCCGTGAAAGCATGCCACCTGTCCCAGACGGACCGATTAGCCACCATGACCGATACCGCCGAACTCAAGACGAACCTCGCCCGCCTGGAAGCGCTGATCCACGAGGCGGAGAAGCTGGCCGACGGGGAACTCCGCGGCCGCATCCAGGAGTTGGTCGCCCATCTGCTGGAGTTCCACGGCGCGGCGATCGAGCGGATGGTGGAGGATGTCGCCGATCTGGGCGTCGCCGGCCGGAACCTGGTCGAAACATGGTCCCGCGACGAACTCCTCTCTAGCGTACTTTTGCTGTACGATCTGCACCCGGTCGATACCGAAAGCCGCGTGCGGGCGGCCCTGGAACAGGTGCGGCCGTATTTGAAATCGCATGGGGGCAACGTGCAGTTCCTGGGCTTGGCGGACGGCGTCGTCCACTTGCGGCTGGAAGGCCATTGCCACGGTTGCCCCTCGTCGACCGCCACGCTGCGGAGCACGATCGAGAAGGCGATTTACGAAGCGGCCCCCGACGTGGCGGAGATTGAAGTCGAGGGCGTCGTGCCACCGCCGACAGGCGTCGTGCCCGGCGCAAACGGCGCGAACCGCTTCGTGCCGCTCCAGCAACTCAAGGTGGGCACATGATCGACAGCGATTTCTCCATGCCGGTAATTGCCGAGGCCAGCCCGGAGAGGCGTTCGCCGCTGGCATCGCTGCGCCGCCTGGTGCGGGCCACGGCCCTGGGCAAGTCGGCCGAGAAATGCGAATTGTGCGCCGTCCGCCTCCCGGCCGAACATCGCCACCTGGTGGATCTGCGCACGCGGCGGCTGGTCTGCTCCTGCGAGGCCTGCGGCCTGCTGTTCAGCAGCGGGCGAAGCCGCGTCTATCGCCGCGTACCAGAGGGCGTGCAGTCTTTGCCTGGCTTCCGCGTTTCCGAAGCGGAATGGGAGAATTTGCGGATTCCCATCAATTTGGCGTTCTTCTTCCGCGCGGAAGATGCTTTGCGGAATGAAAGAAAGGAAGATGACAACAAGATGAACGGCGATTCTTCTTTCCCCGAGGGTAGCATCGCGGAAAGCGGACGGATCGTGGCCGTCTATCCCAGTCCTGCCGGCCCTGTCGAATCGCTGCTCGCGCGGGAGGCTTGGCAGTCGATCGCGCGGAACAATCCGCGCTTGGAGGGCTTGCAAGCCGAAGTCGAGGCCCTGCTCGTGAATCGCCTCTGGGGCGAGCATCTGTACTATATCCTTCCCATCGACCAGTGTTATCGGCTCAACGGCCTGGTCCGCCTGCACTGGCGCGGCCTGTCGGGCGGGAGCGAAGTCTGGGATGAAGTCGCGCGGTACTTCGACCGCCTCAAGGAGAAAGCATGCTCGATCTGAATTTCCGCGTCGAATCCGTCGAGTCCTGCGCCCACGCGGCAGTGCCCCAACTGGTGTTCCGCCTGGCGATCACGGAGGCCGCGGCCACCGACATCCAATCGGTGTTGCTGAAGTGTCAGATCCGTATCGAACCCACGCGCAGGGATTACCGGGCCGAGAATCCTGAACGGCTGTTGGAACAGTTCGGCCCGCCCAGCCATTGGGGCAAGTCCATGCGCAGCCTGCTTTGGACGCACGTCCAGGCCTTTGTGCCGGGCTTTACGGGCAGGACCACGGCCGACCTGGCCGTGCCCTGTAGTTTCGACTTCAATGTGGCAGCTACCAAGTACTTCGCCGCCATGGAGGAAGGCGAGATCCCCTTGGAATTCCTCTTTAGCGGGACGGTGTTCTACCTGGACGGCGACGGCAACCTGCAGGTGGCCCCAATCTCGTTGGATAAACAGGCCGGCTTCCGCCTGGGCGTGGCCGTCTGGAAACAGATGATGGATCACTATTACCCGCATTCCGCCTGGCTTTGTTTGGACAGGGACGTCTTCGATCGCCTCCTCCGCTATAAAGCCGGCAGCGGACTGCCGACCTGGGAAAAAGTGATCGAGACCTTGTTGACCCGGAAAACTCAGCAGGTGACGTCATGAACCAGGCGATGGTCGACAAGATCGCGGAGGCCGTGCTTTACGAGGGATACAATCTCTATCCCTATCGACCCTCGGTCAAGAGCCGCTGTCGCTGGACGTTCGGCGGCTTGTATCCCCGTCCCTACAGCGAAGCCGTGGAAGGGTCGGATGCCTGGAGCATGCAGGTGCAATGCCTGCTACAAGCCGGACCGGCTGCTTCCGCGCGTCCTCTGCCCTACGAGACCGCTGAAAAAGTCGAGACGGATACAAGATCTAGTACTGAGTACTCAGTACTGAGTGCTATACGTTGTGCTCCCGCGAGACTTTTTCAGCGGTCTTTCTACGGCGAGAAATCGACGTTGAAAGTCACCCTGCGGTTCCTACATTTGGCGCAGCGCACGATCGGCGTGCTGGTCGAGCCTTGCGACGAATTGCCCGCGGGAAACGAGCCCGCTTATCGGGCGGTCGATTCACTGCTCTTGGGCGGGACACGCTATCAGAGCTGGCAGGAGGCGGTCCAGCGCGAAGTGACGATCGGGCCGCTGGGGCTCGACGCGCTGTCGAGCCAGGCGCACGTCACCTCTTTCGCCACTCCTGCCAGCCACGCTCTGGAACCCCTCCGCGGCCCCGATGGCCGGATCGCGGCAGTCGTCGTCCGCGATCAGGAAGCCATCGAAGGCGCCGCGGAGGTTTCCGCCGAGCGATTGCCGGAAGCGGAGCAAGCGGTCTCGCGACTGACGCTGCGGGTCTTCAATCGCACGCCGCTGGCCCGTGCCGCCACGCGCAGCCGCGACGAGGCCCTGCTGCGGACGCTCGTCGCCGCGCATACCGTCCTCGCCGTGCAGAATGGAAGGTTCTTCTCTCTGACCGACCCGCCCAAGGTTCTGCGCGAAGCCACGGACGATTGCCGGAACCTCGGCGCGTGGCCGGTCCTCGTCGGCGCGCCCGGAAACGACGACGCCATGCTGGCCTCGCCCATCATCCTGGAAGACTACCCGCGCATCGCCCCGGAAAGTCCGGGCGACCTTTTCGACGGCACGGAGATCGACGAAATCCTCACGTTGCGCGTGCTGACGCTCAGCGACGAAGAAAAAGCCCTGGCCGCGGCCACCGACGACCGCACGCGGCGGCTCATCGAACGCACCGAGTCGCTGCCGCGGGAGCAACTCGCCGGGCTGCACGGGGCCGTCCGCTCGCCCGCATCCGCCACGGCGATCAGCGTGGACGACGTGCCGTTGCGGCCGGGCGACCGCGTGCGCTTGCGGCCGGGACTGGGGGGCGACATCTTTGACCTGGTCCTCAACGGCCGCGTGGCCACCATCGAATCGATTCAGCAGGACTATGAAGACCGCTTCCACGTGGCTGTCACGCTCGACGACGACCCCGGCCAGGACTTGGGTCGCGCCGGCCAGCCGGGCCACCGTTTCTTCTTCAAACCCGAGGAGCTTGTACCATTGAACCAACCAGGAGACAGCGTATGAACACACCGCGGATTCTCGTCGGCGGCATCGGGAACATCTTCTTGGGCGACGACGCCTTTGGCGTCGAGGTCGTCAAGCGACTAAAGGCCAAGCGCCTTCCGCGGGGAGTCGAAGTCGTCGATTTCGGCATCAAGGGCATCGACCTGACCTACGCCCTGCTGGACGACTACGGAGCGGCGATCCTGGTCGATGCAATCCCCCGCGGCGAGAGGCCCGGCACGTTGTACGTCATCGAGCCGGAAGAGGAAGACGAGGGCGATGCGGCCGACCTGGTTCCCCAAACGCACAGCTTGGATCCTGCGAGCGTGTTGCGGCTCGTTCGGCGTTTGGGCGGCCGCATCGATCCCTTGTTGCTCGTCGGCTGCGAGCCTACGCCGCCGGATGTGGACGACATGCTGCAGGGGCTCAGCACGCCGGTGGCCGCGGCCGTGGAGGAGGCCGTGCGGACGATCGAGTCCTTGATCGAAAAGATGAGCGGAAAACAGTTAGGAGTTCCATCATGAGTATGAGAATCGTCGGTCAGCATCCCATCACCGAGTCGATCCTGGGCGCGATTATCGCCACACTCACCGTGGCGTCGATCGGCCTGGGATTCATTGCCGGTCTTGCCGATTTGCGCCGCTACCTGCAAATGAAAAGGCTATAACAAAACGAAAATACGAAATCCGAATATCGAAATCCGAAACAAATTCGAAGGACGAAATTCAAAGGATCAAAACGGTTTTGAGATTCCGTCATTTCTTATTTGAATTTGTTTAGGATTTCGACATTCGTATTTCGGATTTCTTCTATTCTTCGCGCGGAGCCTTTAGTTCAGTTTCGCGTGCCGCTGGATGCAGCACGACGGTGAACGTGCTGCCCTGGCCCAGCGCGCTGCGGACCTCGATGCGGCCGCCCATCTCGGCGATCAGCATGCGGCAGAGGCCCAGCCCCAGACCAGTGCCGCCGCGGTCGGCCCGCGTGGTGTAGAAGGGCTCGAAGATCTTTTCCAGGTCCACGCGGGGAATGCCCACGCCCGTGTCGCTCACGTCCACGGCCACCGAATCCATCTGGTCCTCGTCGCGGCCGCCCAGGGTGTGGCAGCGGAGCGTGAGCGTGCCGCCCTGGGGCATGGCCGCCAGGGCGTTGGTGCAGAGATTGAAGATCACTTCCTGGAGCGTGTAGAGATCGCCCTGCACCGGCGGCACGTCGACCAGTTCGCGCTGGATCCGCACGTTGCCCACGCGCGTCGTGCCCAGCATCTCCAGCGTCGCCTCGACCGCCGCGCGGACGTCGGTGCTTTGCAGCGTGATGCCGCGGGGCCGGGCGAAGGCTTGCACCCGCGTGGCCGTGCGTTCGATCCGTTCCAGGGCCTCGGTCATCATCTGCACGTACTCCGTGAGGTAGGCGTCGTTCTTCACGCGCTCGCCGATCCGCCGCAGGCAGTTCTGTACGCCGTCCAAGGGATTGGCGATCTGGTGCGCGATGCCTGCCACGAGCTGGCCGATGCCCAGCATCTTCTCCTTCTGGCGGATGGCAGCATGTGCCCGATCGACGTAGCGGCGGATCGAGGTGGTGAAGTAGACCGTGATCCACAAGGCCCCGCTGAAGGCGCAGAACAGCCCCGCCAGGGCCATGCAATCCAGCGGCGGAGGCTCGGGCGGGTCGGAGGGAAAATGCATGGCGAAACGCGAAATCCAATGGAAATATTCCAGCAGCATGATGCCGCCCACGACGCTGGTGACCGCGGCCGCCAGGACCAGCGGCGCCCACCCCCGCAGATACATGCTGGCGATGATCATGTGGAAAAGAAAGAAGAACAGGAACGGATTCCGCGGCAGGTCGGAGAAATAGACCAGCAGGGTCAAGGCGGCCAGGTCGAGCACCGCCTGCACGAAGATGTTCTTTTCCGCGTTAACCTCGCCGGCCGCGCCGGCCTGGTTCCGGCAAAAGACCAGGTTATAACCGATCATGGCCACGGCCACGATTAACAGCGGCAGCGGCTGGGGCACGAGGTGTAGGACCGCCGAGGTGAGCCAGATCACGAAGAAGACCGCCGCGCAGGCGATCCACCGCAACGAGACGAGCCAGCGTGCGCCTTCCGGGGGAAGTCTCATTTTCCAACCATGTCCTGTGAGCGAGATAGTCGACGCCCTATTCTAGCGATTTTTTTCCGGCAATGGCTGCCTCCCGCAAAATTTCAAAAATTCTCCGCCTGCCTCTTGACAACTTTCGGCAACTGTATTAGTATTGATAGTACAGTTAGTCGAGGTGCCTATGGAATTCCAGATCGATCCCGCCTGCCGCCTGCCGATCTACCGGCAATTGACCCAGCAGCTTCGCGAGGCCGTCGCGCGGGGACGGGTCCAGCCTGAAGACCGCCTCCCCTCCGTCCGCGACCTCTCCCGCCTGCTGGTGATCAACCCCAACACGGTAGCCCGCGTCTATACGGAACTGGAGCGGGAAGGAATTCTTAACACGCGCCCCGGCTTGGGGGTGTTCGTGGCCCGGCCCAAGGCCGAGTTGACCAGGAAAGCCCGCAAGGAACGGCTCGACGAGGTGGTGGACCATTTCCTCACCGAAGCGGTCCACCTGGGGTTCCGGGCCGACGAAGTGCTGGCGACGATCTCCGCCCGGGCCAAGCAGTTCCAGTGGCAAAGTGCGAATCAAGCAGAGCAGTAGAGGAGAATCGCCCGCCATGCCCGACATGATCGTTACCCACGGCCTGACGAAGTACTACGATCGCCGCCGGGCGGTCAATTCGCTCAATTTGCGCGTCGGCCAGGGACTGGTCTACGGCCTTTTGGGACGCAACGGTTCCGGCAAATCGACCCTCATCAAGATGCTCCTCGGGATGGTACATCCGGACTGCGGCCGGGCGGAAGTTTTTGGCGAAGAATCGTTGAAGCTCCGCCCTGCGACGCGGGCACGGATCGCCTACCTAGCCGAAGGGCACCCGCTGTATGCGTGGATGACCGTGGGCGAGGCGGTGCGTTTCGCCCGCGCGTTCTACCATCACTGGGATGGCAGCCTGCTGGAGCAGATCCTTGATCATTTCGAACTCTCGCGGCGGGCCAAGATCCGGCGGCTCTCCAACGGCCAGCGGGCCCAGGTCTCGCTGGCCCTGGCCGTGGCCGCCGATCCCGAACTGCTGATCCTCGACGATCCGACCCTGGGGCTAGACACAGTCGTCCGCCGCGATTTTCTCGAATCGCTGATCCAGATCATCCAGCGCCGCGGGCGCACGATCCTCTTCAGCTCGCACATCCTGGGCGACGTCGAGCGGGTGGCCGACCGCATTGGAATCCTTGTGGACGGTGTCTTGCGGGTCGATTGCCCTACGGACTACTTCAAGGAATCGATCCGCAAGGTCGTACTGGAATTCGAGCGCCAGCCGCCGGAATTCCCCGCCTGCACGGGATTGGTCAGCAGCCGGCAGGTCGGTTGCAAGCGGGAACTGATTATCGTGGGCTATGGCGACGAGCATCGCCAATTGGCCGAGTCGCTCCAGCCGCGGGCGATGGACGTGATCGAAATGAACCTGGAAGACGCCTTCATCGAGTACACCCGCGGGCCGCGCCGCGCGCTGCCGCTATTCATGGGAGAAGCATCCGATGCTCAAAGCGTTAGTGCTGAAAGAATTGCGTGAGACGGCCTGGATTGCCGCGGTGGGACTTTTAGCGCACCTGGGCTTTGTGGCCAATTGCACCGGCCACGCCGTATTGCCGTTCTGGACCATCCGCGGCAGCCTCGAAATCCCTTTTCTCGACAGCGGCTTCCTGGCGTCCTTCTGCTTTGTCTCTGTCGCGATTGCCGTGACCTTGGGGTTGCGGCAGACGGCCGTGGAATCGGGCCGCGGCACATGGTTATTCTTGCTGCACCGCCCGGTGAGCGTGCGGCGGATACTCGCCGCCAAGCTTGCCGTCGGGCTGGGACTGTACCTCCTCTGCGGCCTCATCCCCATCCTCTCCTACGCCGCCTGGGCGGCGATGCCGGGCAAGCACCCCAGCCCGTTTTACTGGTGGATGACGGCCGACGCCTGGATGGCCTGGTGCGTGATCTGTATCGTCTACCTGGCCGCCTTTCTCGCCGGCATTCGGCCGGCGCGTTGGTTCGGCACGCGGCTCTTGCCTTTGGCCGGGGCGGGACTGCTGGCCGTCGTGTCGGTTCTCGCTTTCATCTTCTGGCCGGTGCTGGGAATCGCCGTGCTCCTGCTGTTGGCGGCCTGCCTGCTCGGCCTCATCCTTTTCACCGCCCGGACCCGCGATTTCTCCTGAGGAAAACTGCCATGTCCAAACCACAAGGGATCTTTCGACCGCTGGGACTGGCGCTGGTCCTGGCCATCGGCTGCGGAACCGTGCTCGGGCTTGCCGTTGCCTGGGGCGTTTCGATTTGGGAATCGCTGCGGGAACGCGACCATGTCAACGAGTTTCTGGTAGTCCGCGGGGACGGCACGCCCTTGATCCAACGATATATGTCCTACGACTACCAAACCGTGACGTTCCATACGTTGGAAGGCGACGACGCGCCGGCCCCCAAGGAGAATGAGACCTGGCTGCAAGCCGCTTACCTGCCGGTTCCGCGCAGCAACGAGATCAGCATGTTTCCCTTGGGCGGCAACGCCCGCATCGGACGCTTCTCCGACGGCGAGAGGCGGCCCAAACTCTGGTACTTCATCGATGATGGGGCTCGCAACGGCCATGGCTACTTCGTGGGCTATGACAGCCAGAGCAAGCTCTGCGCGGGCTTCATCGGGCTTCAGGGCTTGCGATCCGACCGGCCGCCCGCCGAGGAGTGGTTCCCCATGGACGGCGTCAAACTGGCAGACAATATGGCATTTGCCCGCCACGCCATGGGTCCCTACTGGTCCAATTATGGATACGGCGCGCAGTCTGACGAGTTTCCCACGTGGAAGGTGGACATGCTCTCCGGGAACAAACTCCTGCAGGTCGACCTGCGGACCGGAGCGGTCACCACGCTGGTGGAGTCGGCCGACATGCTTGCCGTGGGAATCTTGGAAACGGCATCGAAATCGAAGACCGCCGATGAGGAGTCGCCTGTCATCCATCGCCGTCAGCACTTGGCGGTGCGAACAACGGATCGGGTCCTCGTCTTCGACGCGCCGGGGAAGCAACCCGTTGCGTTTCAGCTTCCCGAAGAATTTCGCGACCGAAGCTTCAGCTTCTACGAACTTGAGGGCGGAAGGGCGCTTGTGGCTACCGGCCGTACGCTTCCCGGTCGCAACTCCCAAGAGGAACTTGCCAGGATCGATGCCTCGGGGAATATCGTGTGGCGGGCCGAGGTCACATTGGGCAAAGGCAACCCGCATTACGATGAAAACGAGGCATGGGTATCGGCGTTCATCGTTCCCACCCCGCTCGTGCTCGCCTTTCTGGCCACGGTGGTCATGCCACTGGAGTTAAAGGGCCAGGGCCTGGCGCCGAACTACTCGACGGCTCTGGCTCACAGCCTGGCCGCGTGGTGGCCAGCCCTGTTGGTCATTACCCTCTTGGCCACGGCCCTCGCCTGGTATTGCTTCCGCCGGCATCGCCGCTGTTGTCAGTCTTTCGGCGGCGTATGGCTGGTGTTCGTATTTCTCTTGGGCGTTCCCGGTCTGGTGGGCTATCTCTTCCATCGCCGCTGGCCGGTCCTGGAAAGGTGTCCGGCTTGCGGGCACGAGGTCCCGCGCGACAGAGAAACCTGTGCTCGCTGCGGGGCGGCGTTCCCGCCGCCGGAACCCAAGGGCTGCGAAGTGTTCGCTTGAAGGGGGCATGGTTCAGGGCAGGTGCCGCTTTTCTTCTGCCACGCAGCGGCCTTCGTTTGCCCCGTAGGCTACTCCCGCCGGGAGTGGCTATTGTGCGAGGGGCCACTGAGAAACACAGGGCTGTGTGGCAATTCTCAGCACAATAATCCATCTCGGCAAGATGGACCTACTGGCCGCCGACTTCCTGAAAGCGACGAAAGCCTCCCGATCATCGCCTCCGGCTCGCTGGGCCGGGCGCAGTTCAATTAGCCGGGTTGTCCTACCGGTGTTGCCAGCCCGTTTGCGACCCTCCAAAGCCTTGGCACAATCGATTATAATGGTCCCATCGCGTTCCGCCCCGTGTGGGCCTGACGTTACAAAACTGCGGGATTTGCCATGCTGGATCAGGACAAAAGCAAGCAAGAACTTATCGAAGAGCTGGCGGAAATACGGCTGCAAGTCGCCTCGTTGCAAGCATCCCTGGCCAAGGGGCAGGCGGCCGCAGAGGTGCTGCGAGCAAGCGAAGAACGGTATCGTTTGTTGGCGGAGGCCATCCCCCATCCGGTCTGGCGCAGCGATGCCGAGGGAAGACAGATTGACTGCAACCGCCGCTGGCAGGAGTACACCGGGCAGACCCCCGAAGAAG
>CAZTPX010000031.1:0-73409 GCA_964615095.1 uncultured Planctomycetaceae bacterium
TTCACGGATTGCGGCAAGGTCCACCGATTGAGGAGCCATCCTGCCCTGCGGGCAGGATGGCCTCTTGTTATTAACCTGCATGCTGCCCCTGCCTGGGTTTTCTTTTCTCGTCTAATTCTCGGATTGTCTTGTCCGTCAGTCGGTACAGTCGGCTTGCCGCCTGGGATCGGTAGCTGCCGGTTGTAATAATCCCGGCCTTCACCATGACCTTCTTCAATAACTCCCTTTGGTGATCTGAGCAAAAACCGAATTGTTTCATCGTCTCCTGGCCCAACCGTCCCTTGCCGCCATTGTTGTAGAGGGCGTTGACGAAAGCCGTGCATTTCTCGACCACCGGGTAGTTTCCGGTACTTCTGTTCTTTCGTGGTAATCGCCCTGTCTCTCGGTAGGCATCAAGCAGTCCGTTAATAAGTGGTTCTGGTAACGGGGTGGAATCAGCCTCCTTAGTGGAACACATATAAACCCAACGGGAAGAGGAGAGAAAATGGTCATCCTTTCCGCATAAGGCCCCTTCCAGGCAGATTACTCGCTTGTATCGTCCTTGATCTCGTTTCTGCCTTATTGCGACACAATACCCTTTGAACGTGATGTCAGCGTTGGCGATCCCCGATTCGATTGCCCTGGTGACGTGTGCAGCGACTTCTTCTTCGAGTCCACCAGCAAGCCTGGAAATGAACCCATTGTGCTTGGTCATCGCGAAGTGAACCAGCAGTCGCTTGATCTTCTCGATTCGTTGATCTTCCGGCAAACGAAATAATTCGATGAAGTAGAACCACCGGGCTAGTTGGGAGACGACGAGAAACAGGGAATCCTCACAAGGCAATCCGCTAATTGCCCAGGATTCGCAGTTCTGTACCCATTCACCGCTGCAAACATCCGAAAGGGTGAGATCGCAGGAAGAGCCGGGAGGAACAGCCTGCTTCCCCGCAGGGGAAGCAGGCCCGCCAATCCCGAGAAACACCTCGGCTGGGGCCGGGGCATCGATTTGAAAGCCGCTCGCGGCCCAGGCGTCGATTTCTTCCAGTTCCCGCCGTAATCCCCCGGTGTCGATACGTTGGGTCTGCTGCCGTCGATCTCGGCTTGGACCTCGGCACCTATCGTACATATCCCACTGGGCGAGCAGCATATCGCGCAACTCCCGCACGATTGCCGGGAAACTGGGCGTCGAGGCATCTCGCTCGAAGAAAGTCAATTGATCGATCCAATTGCTCAGCAAGCCGCGCTCGGTGATCGTATGGTAATCCTGGCCGAAGGGGCGACGGAAACACCGGCCGAGCATTGGATGAATTTCCCAGGCAGTGATGCCAAGCCGTTTTAGCTTCGGACGATTGAACTTATGGATGTCGGCCACAGCAACAGGCTGCGGGTATTTTTCCCAAAGGTGCAGCCCCAGCGTCTCAGAACTGATGCACCAGACGTGACCGGGGAATCCATCGTAGATCCGCTTCAATTCCATGAACCGATCCAGCGGGATTCGGACAACCGGATAAAGCGGTCCATCCCGCGACTGTGTATATCCCAGGAGGTTCTGCTTGTTGTCGATGTCCAGAGCCTTGACCTTGGACCGCTTCGGTGCCCACATGGCTAGCCAGAATCGCTCGGTTCGTTTCTTATCAGGATTCAGGAAGGCCCAGTGGTCATAATCCAAATGCCGAGCAATCAGACCGGCGTGGCAGTAAAGAGGATATGTCGCCAGTTGGTGCCGATACTGCCTATTCTGCTGGATGAACCCACGGTCATAGGCCGTCCTTACGTTGTAGGGGCGTTTTGGTTGGTACCGATAGAAAAGTTCGAGATACCGCTCGAATTCTTCCGGGTGCTGCTCTTCTAATGGTGAATGTAAATGGAGGAGGCATTCGAGTTGATCGTCATCGTAGATTGCCCTATTGATTTCGAGCTGTTCGTGCGATATATTCATTTGGAACCTCAGCTACCAGTCGAAGGTCATCTTGGAAAAGCTCTCGCCGCTGGGGCCTCGCTCGGTCGAACGGGACGAGCAGTACCCGCCTGCAATTGCCTTCGGCGTTGGTCTTCCATCGCGGGTTCGTAGTTCGAGGGCGATCAACCACAGTCCAATTGTTCGGTTGGAGACCTTGAACACTACACCGAGTTCGGTCTGAGTTACAAATTCATCGTTCATCATTCCTCCTAGCACGTTTCCAAGGGCCTCGTTGGGCGAAGTAGTCCCGCACACGGCGACAATCATCTTCCGTGAATACTTTTTTCCCCGCGACCAAGAACGCTGGCGGGGACAGTTTCCCTGCACGAAGAGCGTAGGCGAGTCGATGTTCTGGAACGCCTGCAATCCTCGCGACTTCGATGCTCGAAAATAATTCCATGTTACCTCCTGTCTTTATCTAGTAAGTTGCCCGCCGTTTTCATCACCGTTACGGCGAGATTCTGGACTAAACCTTTCTTCGCCATTCAAAAGGTTCACGATCCGTAAGGCCCACAGGCTGCTGACAGTCCAGGCGAACACTCGGCCATCCGAGTCAAGGATCTCGAAACCAGTGGTTCCGCAAGGGCGGGCAATGTACGGTTCAGATTGGCTTTGATCTGGCATGTCTTCACTATCGCGCAAAGTCAGGTAGCCGCGAAGGGGTCCATATCTGAAAAACCACTTTTTGATCGACGGCCGTCCTTTGCGAATCCCAGGTCTCTATCCCGCCAACTGCACTCGGTTGCAGTAGGTGTCTCCAATTGGAGACATTTTCGGGAGCCCCGGTCGCCCAAGTCAATTGCATCCTGGTGCAGTTGGTCAATCTGCGATGAGCCGTTGCACCTTACCGCGACGGTGAAAAAGATCGATGGTCGAGACGGCTTAACAAGCCATCAGGGTCGTGTTAATATGAATGGCAAGGAGAACCGCCATGCCAACCCAAGAAAAACCACTTTCTGCCAGCGAGCAGCAGGAACTCGATTCCCTCGTCGCGAAGATTGAGGTCGCATACTGGCGAAAGACGAAGGCCGACCGGATGGGACTGATGTGGCTTCGTGAAATCCATGACCGGCGTCTTTACCGGGGGCACGGGTCATTCGCCAAGTTCGTGCAGGAGAAATTCTGCGGCAAATCACGCCAATGGGCATGGCACAAGCTGATCCAGATCGAAGTGATCGAGAACCTGGAACCCATCGGCATTGCCTACATCAGCGAAACTAAGGCGAAGGTCTTACGGCCATTTCCGCCCGAGGACCAACGCGCGATTGCCACGGAGGCAGGCAAGGCCCCGCTGAAAATTTGGAAGGAAATCGCTACCGATCATGCGATGGCGGCCGTGGGCGAACGCTATAGCCCGGCCTGGATCGTCCAGGCGGCCACGAAAGTCTTGAACGAGATCGATCTCGACCCGGCCTCCTGCGTCACGGCGAACAAGACGGTCAGGGCGAAGCGGTACTTCGACCGGGAGCATGACGGCCTGACGCAAAGATGGCAGGGGCGCGTGTATATCAATCCTCCATTTGGCCCCCATTGGCGAGATTGGATCGTCAAATTAGCCGAAGAGATGGAAGCGGGCCGAGTGACCGAGGCGATTGTCGTCGGGCCGCACAATATGTTGATCTCAATTGATTCGGCTTGGTTCCAAGTGCTTCTCGGTGGTTCCATTTTCCTTCCCGCCCATCGCCCGCAATACTCCGAGGGGGACAGCGGCAAGGAGACCGGGCCGCGATACGGTACGTTCGTCGCCTACGTTGGCCGAAGGCACCAGCGTTTTGCCCGAGTCTTTGGCCGCCACGGTACGATCCTCCGTGCCATCTCCACAAAACCTGCCAAACGCCGAGTGGTTTCCTGATTGCCGCCCCCATTCTTGGTGATGGCGTGTAAAGTGCTTTACGTTTCTTGCCCGCCCTGGGGGCGGGCCGCACGGCCTGACCATCTGGGGGTGGTGTCGCCAATTGGTGACATTCTGCTGGCCTGTCCCCTGGTCGAGGACGCTTCTCTCTCCTTCGCCAGTTGCAATCCTTTGCAGTTGGTGCCGTAGTCTGCCATCGGCCCGCCAGCACCGCTTGGAGAAATTTCCCGTCGAGCATGCTTAACGATGCATGAGACACCCAAAGCCCAATAGTTCCAAGCAAGTTTCAGAACTCGAACAACCTGAAATCGACCTGACCGGCGTAGTGCCCGAGGGCAAGCAGCCGGGTGGCGATGCCGAATCTGAAAAAGGAGTACGCCGATCCTTGTACCGGATGCCCGGCAGCAAATGGAAGCTCATGCCCAAGCTGGTGCGGTTATTTCCCAACCACGACCACTTCGTTTCCGTTTTTGGTGGAACCGGGGCCGAGATCCTCCGTAAACCGCGCTCCCGGCTAGAGACATTCAACGACCGCTGCAACTACATCTACAACCTCTTCAGGGTCATTCAGGATGATAACCTGTGTAAGCGACTGCAAGAGACAATCCAGATTCCCCAGTGTCGTGGTCTCTATGAAGATGCCCTCAATGTTCTGACGAAACAGATCACCGATCCTGTTGCCACTGCCGCAGCATTCTTAATTGTGGCGCACCAGGGCCGAATTACCCGCCATCCCTGTCTCAAGAAACCTAACCACTGGCGAGCCCATACGCTCCCAACGCATCTCAAGCCTTGGCTGTCTTTACCCGAGACCCTGGATTGCGTTCGCCAGCGGCTCCTGAAAGTCCAGATCGAGAACTATAACTGGTTTCGCATGATCGACAAGTACGATTCCCCGACGACATTATTTCTCTTCGACCCGCCTTACTATCCTGACACGCTTAGTTCATCGAACGACTTTTATCTTATGACGATGACCGAGGGCGAGCATCGGGCCATGTTACGAGCCGTGCGGGGTATCCAGGGGCACGTAGTGCTTTGTGGCTACAAGCATAAGGTCTATGAGAAGGCACTTGGCGACTGGTGTTCATTTCCTTTCGGCGCGGTCACAACTGTCGATAACCAAGGGACAAGACACAATCGTATCGAGATCGTCTGGACAAATTACGATCCGAAGCCCGCAAAGTTGTGGCTGCCCTCGGGGGATTGAAGTTCTCGCGAACGCAGACACCAGAGGCCCCATCCTCGGCCGTGGCCGAGGATGGGGCTTTTTGCTTTCTACGCCCCAGCCGTGAAAAAAATCCGGGGCGAGGCTGCTTAACAGATTGTCTTTCGTAGAAAGGAAAAACACCATGCAGAAGCAGAACGGAAAAAAGCCGGTGAACAACACCGGCAAGTCAAAGAAGGGTGATGAGCCTGCCAACCCGACTACGGGCGAGGGTCTATCGCCCCAGGAGAACAAACGCCTTGCAAGGCTCGAAAATGACATCAGCCGTGCGAATCTCGGCTACATCGACAAGGGCAGCGCCCTCTGGGAAATCAATACATCCCGCCTTTACCGCCAGAACTTCAAGTCCTTTGGCGACTATTGCCATGAACGATGGGAGATGGAGAAAGCGACAGCTCACAGGCTCATCGACGCCGCAACCGTGGCTAGTGTCCTGAAGGACGCGGGTCTTGAAGCCCCCGGCAACGAGGCCCAGGCCCGCAATCTCACGCGGTTTCTGAATGATTTCGACAAATTGGCGGGGGTCTGGCAGGCGGTACTTGATCGCGGCGAGCGGATTACGGCAAAGCTGGTTGAAGAGATTGCCGAGGAGATGTATCCCACGGAGTTGGGCGAAGAAGAGCCTCACCCCGGCGAAGCGGAACCCAACGGCAGCGACAACAACGGTGGCGAAAACCCGCCGCAATCACCACCCTCGGCTAATTCCGGCAATGAATACGGCTTCGTAATCAGTGCGAAGGCTTCCCCCGAGGCTATTGTCGCATTGGGACGACGCCTGCACCTTTCGCCGCATATCAACGAGGAAAAGGGCATCGGTGATGTTAAGGGAGAGACCGGCGTGGATAGTTTTGGCCTGTTCAGCGACTTGGCCGCCTGGATTGTGGATAACAAGCCACTGAACTTCTCTCTCGAACTGAAAGAAAGGGAGCCTGTGCCGGGACCGGGAAATACATCGGAAAACCTGCCCCTGACTCTGGAACAGGAGGAGCCCCCCCCGGCTCCGACCCAAGGTAATGAATGAGCATCGAGAAAAGCACCGCTCGGGCGAAGCCCGAGCGGTGCGATCATTTTCAGACGCCACCAGCGTAAATACCGTATGTCAACTTTCCGTCATTTTCTCGACCAACGTGACCGGCCGCGCCGGTTGGATTATTCCGATCCAGTCCTGCTGGTCTCCCTCATTACCCACTATGGCCCTGCTGGAATCAGTCGCAAGGACTTGGGCAAGGTCATCAAAATGTCGCCACAACTTCTCAATCAACTCCTGGCGTCCTATTGCAGCGTGGGCTTCCTGCAATCATTCCGCCAAGGCGACCATACGTTCTACCGTGCCGTTGCCTGCTCGACGCCTTCCGCCTGACCAAGATGACACTGGCCGTGCTGCCGGGGAAAGTTTTCTGGAAAAAAATCCGGCCGAGACGGCTTAAGAATGTGGTATCGTCGGCATGACGATCCGCGAAAGGAAATTGGTATGGACCCGAAAGAGATCATGGCAAGTCTTGGGCAGCGATTCGAGATCGCTCACCCGGAAGGCAACTGTATCCGAAAGGTGATTGGCCGCGAGCCGGAAGGGAGGCATCCCGGCGAGCCGGGGTGGCAAACCGTCTACGGCGTTCGCAACAAAGACGGAAAGCCGGTCGAGAAAACGGAAATCGTCACCAGCATCGAAATCATCGCTTTGCATGAACCGTACATTCCCGGTGAGGAAGACGACGAGTGGGAATACGAAGAACCGCAGGGTTGCACGTTGCAGTCGCAAACGATTCCGAACGCCAGCCTGACACCCACCATCGACACGCCGGGATTCGACTTGGTTTCGCCCTTGGCGATGAAAGTATGGGTCGCCCTCTTCGACCATGCCCAGAACTGTGCCCTGTCGATGGCCGACGCGACGACCGACTACGCAGAGGAACGGTCGCCGCAGATCGACCATTCCAGAAAAAACGCCGCAGGCAATGATGAAAACGGTCGTGGTATTCCCGGCACCCGGCGAGCGGGAATGGAGGGACGATGGGTTGTAGCATCCTTGGCAAAGGCCGTTGGCAAGAAGGATCGGGCCATCCACTATGCTCTCGATGAGTTGGCCCGGTTGGCCTGGATCAGGATGGAAAAACTGCGTGCGGACAGCGGACAGATCGCGGGATTCCGTTACTGGATTCTGCCGCCGCCCAAGGCGTTGAATGAACTCGCACGCACGACAATGTTGGCAAAGGCCAAGGAGAAACTACACGATGCCGTCGAGGACGTGCGACGAATCAAGAACGCGAAGCGAGGGACCAATTATGAATAGAGAACAACTTCGAGAACGTCGCCGCCAAATTGCCACGGAGGTAGAGCGTGGCATTAGGCTGGTAAAAGTCGCAGAATCTTTTGCGGTAACTCAAGCCACCGTTTGGAATGCGTGCAAGGAGTTCGGCATATCCCCGCCCAGTGCTGACGAACGCCGCATCAAGATGGCATCGGATGTCGAACAAGGCCAATCGGTGAAAGCTGTTGCCGACAAATACGGCTACAGTGCCCAAACCGTACAGAAAGCCTGCGAGGAGTTCAACGTAAAAACATGGCTGGGACTTGCCACCGTGAGCGGCGATACGATGAATACAATCCGCGAGGTACTTCCCGTCATTGCGGAGCTATTCCAAGAGAACCGCATCGGGCGAATCGCCGCCAGCCTTGGAATTCCCGTTGCAGACATAAAGCAAGTGAAGAAGCTGTGCATCGAAGCTGGCATCTCTATTGCTGGAAGAAAGAAAACCAGGACGTAAACGGGCAGCCCGCATCCGGCGACACGCTCACGTCCCCAGAATGAAAGGAAAGTGCGATGAATCATGGAATACAACCTCAATACGTTGATGCTCCCGACCTGGGATCTGGGCGAGATCCAATGCTTCTGCGAGCAAGTTACCGGCAAGGAGCCCGATAAGACGGCCCCGCGCGAAGAACTGCTTTCAACCATATTGCAAGCCAAAATTACCCCCAAGCTACTAGAGGGAGCGTTTGCAGAGGGGAACGAAAAGCTGGGGCTGGGGGTGTGGTGCTTCAACATCCCGGCCCTGTATAGCTGTCCCGGCAGGTCCGAGGAATGCACACGAATAATGCCGGATGGTCACAATCCCGAAAACGCGAAGCCTCGGTGCTGGGCAGTACGAAATGCCTTTGGAATTCCTCGAAACAGAGTCCGATACCGGCTCAACCATGCGTGGTCGAAGCGGCCCGACTTCGTGGAATGGGCCGTGGAACAGATCCACGCCAAACGTATGCAGATCGTTCGTTGGCCTTCCACGGGCGATTTCTACAATGCCGACTACATCGACAAAGTGTGGGAGATCGTGCGGAGATGCCCCGAAGTGACCTTCTACGGCTACACCCGGTCTTGGTCGGTGCCAGATTCCAATATACGGCTCGCCCTCATTCGGTTGGCACACTTGCCCAATTATTGGATGTGGTGGTCCTTGGATCACAGCATGAACCCCGACCGAATACCGCCCGGTTGTGGTCAGATTTGCTACTTGGCATGCGACGATTCTGACTCGCCGCCGCGCGATGTGGCAGTTGGTCTCGTTTTCCGCGACCAACCCGGTCACGAATTTGGGCCAGATCGGACGGGCAAGCGTGCCTACATCCCTATGAAAACGATGGGAGGATGCTTGGTCTGCCCACACGAAAATGGGATCGACAAGGACAAAAACGACAACGACCTGAACTTGACCTGTAGTGCCAACGGCAGGCCGGGCAATAAAGGCTGCGGCATTTGTTGGCACGGTCCTGAGTTCCGAAATACGAAGCTCGTTCATTTGTTTGGCGAACCCTGAAAAAAAAGCGAGGCGAGACGGCTTAACAATTGTAGCGAAAAGATCGGGATGCAAGCGACACGCCGACGTGTAGTTCGGCGGTGGCATCCGATGTAACGCCGCTTTTCGGTCTGTCCATAGGTTTGGGCAGGGCGGCAGGTGGCACAACAACGCTCGCTGGGCACGACGGCCGGACGGCCTTGCGGGCGTGAACGAACTGGTCTGGCGAAAAGGATCGTGAAGACATGACTCAAGTGACTGTGAAACGTACTGGCAGGCCGCCCTTGCGGTTTGCGATCATCCACGGCGCGAATATGGTCGTTGTTCCCGACGACGGCCTGACCGTGGCCGAGCTGCGGCTGAGCTACCGAGACGTATTGAACGTCGGCCAAGTGGCCTGTGCCTACGTTGACGGCAATCCGGTCGAGGACGATTGCGTTCCCGCGCCGCTGGCCTGGATCGAATTCATGCGTGATTGGGGATGGAAGGGGAGCGGCGAGCCGAAGTTCGTGACGAAGAAGGCGGCAAGGCAAGCTGGCTACCTCCCAGCCGCCGAATGGTGGACGAAGTGGGCTTTGCCGAAACGGGATGCGATTCCTCTGCTCGTCAAGGGTGAGGAGTTTCTCGGCCCCGATCAGGTAGAGGATGTCATCTCTGCAACCGATGCCAAGCGGAAGAAACTGCAACTAAAACCGGGAACCGAATCGGTTGGCGTGAAATCCTGGCGGGCAAGTTGGGGCAGCAGGGCCAAGTGTAATGTGTATCGCAGGTCGGATTTTACGGATGCGATGCCTCATAGAGTACGGCCACCTGAGCAGATTGACTTGTTACGAGCTATCTTCGTCGTGAACAAGTCGGCAAAACGGTTCAGGGATGCAGCATCGGCTCAGTACAATCATCGCCAACATGGATTGGCAAAGACCGCCAAGCGGACGAAGCTACGCCTGTACGATCTAAAAGATCGTGGAATAGCTGCTGGATACAAGGCAGGCCGATTGGAATTTGTCGGGAAGGCCCACGGCATGGCCTTGTATCGAGGGGAAGGCTATTGTTTCCATTCCACGCTGATTCCCGTAGGCGTGGAGATGCCTGCCGGTGGCGAGCAAGAATTCCTTTTTGTCGAATCGGCTCCGCGTTCAAAGAACGAGTCGCGGCTGAAGGACGCGGAGTTCACGCTCGAAGCACTTGGCGATGATTACGATGGCTTCCAGCGTCTTCCGCCGCCTTCCCGTGACCGTCACTTTGAGCCGGAAGATGACGGCAAATGGGAGGATGAGTATGTGGACGAGGACGACGAGAGCGACGACGAATGGGAGGACGAGAATGAAGACGTTTGACTGGCGTCGGCCGGGATACCGAAGCATTTCGCAACGGCATCGTGGTCGAGGACAAGAACTCGGTCGTAACTGGCCTGAATGACAGTATTTACGTTGACCGGAAAATTAATGTGGACCGCCCTTGCGCGATTTGGCATTCCGCGCTAACCTGAAAACTGGAGACGCGAAGAGACGCGAAAATGGCAGTGGCAAGAAACGGATGGCAACCTACGATAAGAAGGTGAAACGAAGCAAAGACGGTGCCATCGTCCGGTACATCGGCCAGAACCAGAAGGCGATTCCCGAAAAGTTCCGGCTGGGCTATGACCCCAAGGAAGCCGCGCGTAGGATCGAGCTAATCCAGGCTCTCTGGGCGGAATTGGAGAACAGGATTCATGGCTATCCCTTCCCCTTTTGGGAGCCCGAATACCTGAAGGCGGCGAAAGCAATTGCCAAGGGAGGTCAAGCTACCCTGCCCAAGAACGGCTGCTATGAAGTCACGGAAAAATATCTTGGACGGCTGGCGACGATCTCGGCACGCGCTGGCACTCCGTTCGAGCCAGCCGATCCCAACGATCTCAAGTCTGCTTTATCAGACATGCAGCAGGTCGTCCAAGACGCTCGTAGCACGCTTTCGGTTGCGTTGAATGTCCCAGCGGCCACGGGCCAGACTTTGGCCGAGGCTTTCGATGCCTACGAAATCCAGACAAAAAATGAAAGTACCGACCCGACTGGATCTGTGTCGCCTTGGGGAAAGACAAAGTTGGATCAGGTCAGTTCGATTCGCGCGTATCTCACGGACAAGCGTTTCGGCGGCCGAAACTTCCTGACCCTCGATCTTGGAGAGTTGAATTACACCCGCTGCGATGAGATTTACGGAGTCTTTCGGCGTCGGCCGCCAACTTTACGAACCAGCCTGAAGAAGCGAATGACGCCAGCATCGGCCAAGCATATCATCAAGGAACTTGGTAACTTCTTCGACTGGCTTGACGGTGCCGAAGAATTCGAGTGGGTGGAACCGAGGCGTTTTCATTCCATTGTCAAGACGCCCGAAAAGCTCAACGCCGAGGAGCAGTACCAGCGGCGAGAAAGCAAGAAGCGGAGCGTTGTCCCAACCGAGCATCTCAAAACCCTCGTTGAGTATGCCCTTCCCATCGAACGCATTCTCCTACTGCTGGGCCTGAATTGTGCCTTCGGTGCCGCCGAGATAGGCCAGCTTCGGTCTGGATTCCTTCGCCTTGACGAGGCGATCATCGACGGTGTTCGTTTCAAGACCGGGAACGAGACAAAGCACCGGCTCTGGCCGCAGACGATTGCTGGCTTGAGATGGGTTCTTGAGCGAAGGCGACAACAGAAACTTCTCAAACCGGAGTATCAAGACATCGTTTTCCTGACGGAGCGTGGTAAACCGCTCTGGCACCACACGCCGGAAGGCAATGCCTCGAATGGCGTCAGCAATATCTGGAATCGCCTGATCCAACGGGTTCGGAATGACGACGAGCAGTTTCCGCCCTACAGCTTCAATAAACTGAGAAAGACCTCTGCGACTCGGATTCTCGAAATCGCTGATGCCGCAACTGCTTCAATGATTCTCGCGCACAATACCATCAGTGACGACAAGCTCCTCGAAAACTATGCTCAACTTCCGTGGGAAAAACTCTTTGCCGCTCAGGAACAATTCGGTAAGGAACTAGCCGAAGTGCTTGACGTTGGCAGTCCGAACCCGTGGGAGGCTCCACGCAGGACGTACATCGGCCTGAAAAAGGTCAAGACGATCATCGCGTTGGACGGCAAGAACGTGGCGGCACCGGAGATTGCAAAGCAAGTTGGCGTCAACCTTGCCACCGTCTACCGGCAGTTGCAGACCAAGTACGGAAAACGGCGGGCTGGGCGGCGGCCAAAGGCCAGGGGTTCGGAAGGTCCAACTCCCCAGCAACCGGAAGTCCCGAAGGCCGAGTAATCCTGATTTGGGCAGGCCGGTCACCTTGAAGGAAGAGCCGTTGGCCGCTCGCGGCCAACGACTCTTCTCATTTGGGCGGGCTTTCGTTGTCCGACCCAGGTTCTTTCTGTCTAGGAGGCAGCGTGAGCCATCAATCTTGGTGTGTTCAGGATGGGAAGCACTTACCAAATGCTGCTAGGAGTTTGGGAGCACCTTTTAGACGCAGTTTTCCTCGCAACAAGCCCCATAGCAAGCTGCGGTCCTTGGCTAGGAAACCGAGCCACCACCGGCTATCGGCGGCAATTCGTAGCCCGGCAACCCCAACGTGCCCTCGGCTGACCCACACGGTTTTGTCTCGAATGACGACCGTGGCCTGACATTCTTCCTCGCCTGTGAAGGTAAAGTGGTAGGTGGCGTCCAATCCCGCTGATTGTTCTCGTTGAAACACCAGAGGCAAGGCATTCAGAAAGGCTGCGATGGAGCGAGGACGAAGGCCATTGCCGACTCGCTTGACGTGCTTCCGAGGAAACCGACGCACGACATGGGCTTCGGCGTCCGAGCCAGGAACGACGTAAACGGTTTCCTCCTTTTTGCGTAACGGTCGGACAACGGTATCCAAAAAGGCCCGCTTGTCTGTGAGGAAAGGACCAATCACGTCCTCGCCCGCAGGGCAAACCGCCAGACAATAGACACATTTGTACGTGCCCCCGCAGACAAGACTCTGCCACATGGAAGCCGTCTCAGCATCCGTGACTCTATGCCGGTAGTCAGAAGCATTCTTGCTGTCGGCAAGTTGCTCGATCCAGTTCGTAAAACCGCCCGAATACTCCCGGTAGTTGTGAGTGAAGCAAGCCGAGAAGTTGAAGTGACCATCGGTAGAGATGGCCCCCGTGGGACATGCCGTTGCACACAGCTTGCAGTCCAAACACGGGCTGTAGTCCAAGGGTTGGTCATAGTCGCTGACTTCGGCAGCCAGGAGGACGGTTCCGAGCAAAACGTGGTTGCCGAACTTCGGGTGAATCACGCAGCGGTGGAGTCCCATCGTCCCAAGGCCCGCAGCCACGGCCACCGGCTTATGCGAAACCGACCAGCCTTTACCCGAAGGACTGTCCATGTCCATCGGGAAAGCGGCTGACGTGTTGATCGCCCGCACTCCTTCCCGTTCCATCGCCGCCACGATCTCATGGCCGATCTCATGCACCCGGTCGCCGGTTTCGTGAGACTCCAAGTTCGCCACGGAGCGGTCGGGGCTTCGGATCGGCTCCCGGTTCATTCGACACACATAGCTGACGAGCGTTCTGGTGGCGGGAAAGAACGGCAGGATTTCTTCTCGTTCGTGATCCAGGGCCGGGGCGTCAATGCTCACCAACCCAACATCATCGGCACCGGCCTCGCCGCATAACGTGCGAAGGCGGTCGGCGTCGAGCGGGACAGGGGCAGCAGGGGCAACCTCAGTCACTCCTTTGGAAAAAAACGACTTCACGGTGGGGTGATCGGCCAGTTCCATTACACGCTCCATGTATTTGTATATGCAACTATCTGGTCAAAAAAAGAGAACACGACACCTTCCTCTAGCGATCTGACATGGGCATCCCCAGTTTCCCTGCCAGTTTGCCCAACAGGGCCATGCCGTCTTCACCCAGGAGTTGTTCGGCTTCCTGTTGAGCTTGTTTCCAGGCCGGGGCTGCCTGCTCCAACAATCGCTTGCCCTGAGTTGTCAAACGGAACGATTGCGTCCGAGCATCCTCGCTCGGAACGACCTCTAACCACCCTTGCATCCGCATCCGTTCGACGTTTCGACTCAAGGTGGACGTGTCCAGCCGAAGGGTCGCACAGACCTCGGCAGGGCGGGCCAAGCCCAGTTTCCCGGCCACAACCAAGATGTTGAACTGGCTGGCCTTGACCCCTAGTGGGCGAAGAGCGTTGTCGTACAAGCTGGTGATAACTCGGCTCACCAGTCGCACACGCGCACCGATACACCGGCAGGCAATCGTGTCGATGACGTGGCTGCTTTTGTCGCTCATAGGTTGCCGTCTGAGTTGTCCTTTCAGATAGTTGTATATACACATAATCGGCTTGTCAAGGCCCAAAACCGGATGAAACTAGACATTTTACCCCCTGAAACTAGACATTTTTTGCCACCTAGACGCAGGTTTTAGGGCTTTTTGAGGCCAAGTGCGTTTTCGTAAGTCCAATAAAGAAGGCCACTTACGACGAATCGCAAGTGGCCTTTTCAGGTGGAGGCGGCGGGGATCGAACCCGCGTCCCGCGACATTTCCATGCAGGCTTCTACGTACGTAGTCGATCCCATTTGCAGACGTCGCCGCACGGCCCCCGGATCGACAGGGTTGCCGCTTGGCCAGTCGGCAGCAGTTTTTAATCCCGGGCGTCGCCAACGTCGACCCGAAACGATCCGGAATTACGGCCGGCAGTCGGATCTCTCCGGCGAAGATCCTCAGCCGGGGTCGCCTTGTTAGGCAGCCAAAGCCATGTTATTGGCAACTAATTTTTGGTCGGCTATTATCGTGGCCTGCTGACCAACCACGGCACGCCACCTGCACTTCAACCTGCCCGGTCGAATCCAATTCGCCCCCGAGACTCTTATATTATACCAGGCCGTTCCGCACCGCCCAGAGGGCCGCCTGCGTGCGGTCCACGAGACCGATCTTCCGCAGAAGCTGGTGGATGTACAACTGCACCGTGGTGTAGTCGATGTCCAACTCTTCGGCGATCTGCTTGTTCGTCAGGCCCAGGGCCGTCTTCCGCAAGACCTCGCCTTCGCGCTGGCTGAGCGCCACTTCGATGTTGCCCTCGAGCCGCGGTGTCCGCAGAGATCCTCGCCCGCTGCGAAGGGCTTTGTCGGGCCACGCGTCCTCGCCGGCAACCACTGTCCGTACAGTTTGCACGAGTTCCTCCTTCGTGCAGGTCTTCGGCACGAATCCGTTGGCCCCCATGGCAATCCCTTGGGCCAGCAGGGCGGAATTGTCGAAGGCCGAGAAAAGCAACACCGGCAGGTCCGGCTTGTCGGCCTTGATGTGGCTCAGGGCCATGAGCCCGTCGCCGTCGGGCATGCGGACGTCGACGAGCACAACATCGACGTCCTTTTCCAGCGCCCGCTTGATGGCCGCTTGGCCGGTCGTTGCCGTAGCGGTCACCTCGATTTCCGTGCCGGCCAACAGGGCCCGCACTCCGTGATGGATCATTTCATGGTCGTCCGCAATAAGCAGACGAACTTTTGCTTGGTTAGGCATGTTAGTAACTCAGCTTGAAAAGTAAATAATGGGAGGGTTTCTGGGCGTGAATCGGTTATCCATTTGCAAAATGTCGGTTTACGGGGTTGGCCGAACAAGTATTGCCCACGGAATCAACAAGATTATTTGCAGGACAACGACAATGGCCCCATCCTTGGACAGGACGCGTTCCGACCATGCGGAAAGAACCGAATATCCGAATTGTGCCAACACCCAGTGGACCAACTGTGCGACGATTCCATTCTGCCGTTCCAATCGGTACCCTGCTCGTCCCGGGCCGAGACAATTCCTTCCGGTTTCCCCGCGCTGGTCTGCAAGGATCCATTATACCACGAAACAATAGCAGTGGTAGCTATAGTGCCTAAAATTGTAGCAGCCTATTCAGGTGCAGTACACAACTGCGCCCGGCGGCATGCGAAAAAATCAACTACGCGGGTTCCAGACGCCCGCCCGCCCCATCCAGGTTTCCAGCGACATTTGCGGGGAAGTCTACGCACTTAGGATCGTCAGCCGACAGCAAAATGCCACACTTGGGGGGTGAATAACCAAGCCCGATCCGATGAATTCATCGAGCCGACAAGATGACCTTCTTTCTCATACCCCGATTATGGCCGATGGCTTGACCGCATATTACAGCGGCACTATCCTAACGATCCTAAGAATCTGCTGGACGATGGTGTAGCATGGCGTTAACGACGTTCTTGATTGCCCTGAGCGCCGCACTGGGGTTGGGCTTGCTGATTGGCCTGGAGCGGCAGTTCGGCCAACATCCGGCCGGCTTGCGGACCAACGCGCTGGTGAGCGCCGGAGCGGCGCTGTATGTCTTGATGGCGCGTTCGTTCGGCGGCGGCGCCGACACAGCTCGCGTGGCGGCCCAGATCGTCAGCGGCATCGGCTTTCTCGGCGGCGGCGTGATCCTGCGCGAAGGGCTGACAGTCCGCGGCTTGACGACCGCCGCCACACTCTGGTGCAGCGCGGCCATCGGTGCCCTCTGCGGCGCCGACTTGCCGCTACTGGCCGGCATCGCCACCGCTGCTGTCGTGGCCACCAACTGGTGCCTCAATCCGCTCAGCCGCTGGATCGATCGAAAGGCAGCCCAGCGGACATACATCGATGCCAGTTACCGCATCGAGGTCGCCTGCGCCATGTCCGAGGAGCGCCGCATTCGCCACGTGCTTGCCGAACTGATTGCCGCCCAGCACAATATGACCTTGCACGGCATTGGCATTCACTCTTCCGACATTCCCGATCGCGGGCTGATCGTGGCCGAAGTGGAAATGCACGTCCGCGATGAACACGTGCTGCAAGACATGGTAGCCCAACTCAACGCCGATCCCAGCACGTCGTCGACAAGCTGGCAACGGCATTCCTAGGAAAAACCTCGTGAAATCCTACACCGAACACTTGACCATGAACGTCCCCAAGCGCATGGGGTTTGTCAACATCACACCACAGGTCGAAGCCGCCGTCAAGAAGAGCGGTGTGCAGGAGGGCCTGGTGTTGTGCAACGCCATGCACATCACCGCCAGCGTGTTCATCAACGACAACGAGTCGGGCCTGCACGAAGACTACCAGCAATGGCTTGAAGAACTGGCCCCCTTCGATCCGTCGCCCCAGCGCTACCACCACAATCGCACGGGAGAAGACAACGCCGACGCCCACCTGAAACGCCAGGTCATGGGCCGCGAGGTTGTTGTCGCCATTACTGCCGGCCGCCTCGATTTCGGTCCCTGGGAGCAGATCTTCTACGGCGAGTTCGACGGGAAAAGAACGAAGCGGGTGCTGATCAAGGTGATTGGCGAATAGTAAAAGCCTCAATTGAGAGAATCGTATTAAGATTTCCATGTCTGAATCCTTGCTTTCCGATGCCCTCGCCATCTGGCACGCGGGGCTTGCCGCTGTCCGCTCCGATCAACTGGTGCGCGATGCGCTGCAAGTCGAAGGACCGCTGCTGGTGATCGGCGACGACGAAATCCCCATGCGCGATTTGCGGCGGATCGTGGTTGTCGGCGCGGGCAAGGCAGGCGCCGGCATGGCGGCCGCCGTGGAAGAAATCCTCGGGCCGCAGTTGGCCGCAGAGAAACAACTCACCGGTTGGATTAACGTGCCGGCCGATTGCGTCCGTTCGCTGAAGTGGATCCGCCTGCACGCGGCACGGCCCGCGGGCGTGAACGAGCCCACGGCTGCCGGCGCGGCCGGCGCGGCGGAAATCCTGCGGCTGGTCGCATCACTTACGCCGGACGACTTGTGCCTCTGCCTGCTTTCGGGCGGCGGCTCGGCCCTCCTGCCGGCGCAGGTGGAAGCAATCTCGCTGGAAGACAAGCTCGCCGTCACGCGGCACCTCAGCGCCGCGGGCGCGAATATCGAACAACTCAACACGGTCCGCAAGCAACTCAGCCGCATCAAAGGCGGCGGGCTCGCCCGCGCGTGCCGCGCGGGACGACTCGTTTCCCTGGTCATCTCCGACGTGCTCGGTGATCGGCTGGACCTGATCGCCTCCGGCCCGACGGTGGAAGACACTTCCACACCGCAGGCCGCCTTAGCCATTCTGCGGCAGTTCTCCGCGCGCGAGGCCGGTATTTCGCCTGCCGTGTTCCAGTGGCTCGAGCGGCCGCAGCCTTTGACAGGCGGCGGGCGGCAGACGCCCAATTGCCGGGTGACGAACATGGTAATCGGCAATAATGCCACGGCCGTGGACGCGGCGGGCATGGAAGCCGAGCGCCGCGGCTATTCCCACGCCATGATCAGCGCCCGGCAGTCGGAAGGCCCGGCCGAGGAGGTCGGTCGCCACTTGGCCGGCATGGCGCGGCAGATGCGCAGCCAATGTGGCCCGGATTGCCTGATCAGCGGCGGCGAGCCGGTCGTGCAATTGGTCGACGCGGCGCGGCGCGGCCGCGGGGGGCGGAGCCAGCAGCTTGCCTTGGCCGCGCTGGAAACGTTCTGGGACGACGGCGCAAGTAACTTGGCCCTTCTTGCCGCGGGCACCGACGGCGAGGACGGTCCTACCGACGCTGCGGGGGCGTTTTTCGACGCGGGCATTTTGCAGGCCGCCCGCCAGGCGGGGCTAGCGCCGCAGGACTTTCTCGCCCGCAACGACGCCTATAACTTCTTCGCGCCGCTGGACGCGCTGTTAAAGACCGGGCCGACACATACGAACGTGTGCGATCTTCGAGTGGTCTGTACGCGGCGCAATTGAAATGCGTCTTCCTTTGTTTATCCGGCCGTTGTATGATAAACTTAGATCGCCGGCTCGCCGCTCTCGCCGGTGCGGATGCGGACGACGTTGGTCAGATCGGAAACGAATATCTTGCCGTCGCCAACCTGGCCGGTGCGGGCGACCTCGCAAATCGTTTCGATCACGCTCGCCTCGTCTTCCGCGGCGACGACCACTTCCAGCTTGATCTTGGGGATGAAGTCGACGACGTACTCGGCCCCGCGATACATTTCGGCGTGGCCCTTTTGCCGCCCGAATCCGGAGACTTCGGTCACGGTCATGCCCTTGATGCCGCGACGATTCAAGGCGTCCTTGACGTCGTCCAGTTTGAAATGGCGGATGATGGCTTCAATTTTCTTCATTTCCGTGTATCCAATTCTTCAGTATCCAGTTGAGCGGCGATGCCGGCAAGCAGTCTGCCCCTCAAATTTGAGATTCGAAATTTGAAATCTATGATCCCTGCTCCTCGCTCCCTGCCTTACGCGTGCCGGCTGAGGGCGAAGTCGGGATAGGCCAGCGCGCCGAGCTCGGGACCGTCGAGCCCCTCAAGCTCGACATCGCGCGAAACGCGCATGGGCCAATAACGATTGCTGATGTGGAACCAGGCCCAGGCCATCACCAGGCCAAACACCACGAGGACGACGGCCCCGATGGCCTGGGCGGCGAATTGTCCGACACCGCCGCGGACGCCGCCGACGACGCCGTTGAACCCCGCCCCGCACCTACCGTTGGCGAAGATGCCCACCGCCAACAGGCCCCACAGGCCGGCAATGCCGTGGACGGAGATTGCCCCCACGGGGTCGTCGATGCCGCGGCGCTCCAGCAGCAGCACACCCTCGACCACCAGGCCGCCGGCCACTGCGCCCACGAGCGCAGCCGCCCAGGAGTCGACGAACGGACAGGGGCCACTGACGGCCACCAGCCCCGCAATCATACCGTTGCAGATCAGCGTCGGATCGGGCTTCATCTTCTTGACACCCAGCATGCACATCGCGGCCAATGTGCCGGCGAAGGCCGCCAGGGCCGTGTTGACGATCACTCCGCCCAGCGAGAAATCGGTCCCGGCCAGCGCGCAGCCGGCGTTCAAGGCAAACCAGCCGAAGGCCACGACCAGGCTGCCGAAGACGACCATGGGGACGTGGTGACCGGGTAGGGGCTGCGGACGCCCGCCGCGATACTTTCCCACGCGCGGACCGAGCAGCCAGGCGCCGGCCAGCCCGATCACACCGCCCAGCGCGTGGATCACGCCGGCCCCCGAGAAGTCGACCACGCCATGTCCCAGCCGCCAGTTGACGCCGATGCGGGCCAGCCAGCCGCCGCCCCAGACCCAGTTCGCGAAAAGGCTGACCGGCAGCACGACCCACAGGGCGTAGAAGCAGAAGTTCCTCCAGCGCCAGCGTTCGACCATCGCTCCCGTGGGGATCAGGGCCGCCTTATCCACCAGCGCCATCATAAAGAAAAACAAGGCCAGCGCGCCGGCGTGCGCGGCGTCTTGATCGATGCCCGAAAGGAAAAAACCCTTGCCGCCGGCCAGCCCGTAGGCATAACCGCCGGTGGCCTTGCCCGCGTCGTCCAGCAAGGAAACGACGCCCACGCCGCGATTGAAAACCGTGCCGGGCAGGTCAAGCGTGGCCGCCCAGCCCGGGGCGACGGCGCCGTTGGAGAAGTTGCCCCAGCCCAGGGCAAAGCCATAGATCCAAAAGGCGGTGCAACTCAAGGGAAAGACCATGAGGTTCATGGCCACGGTGTTCAGCGAGTTTTTTGCCCGGCAAAAGCCCGTTTCGATCATGGCGAAACCGACGTGCATAAACATCACCACAATCGCGGCCAGGAGCAGCCAGATCGCACCGCTGCCGGGCAGGGAGGTCGCAGTGGCCGGCACGCCGCCCGGTTCGGCGGCAGCCAGACACTGGCAACTCAAAGTACAAACGGCCGCGACGCCGGCGCAGAGCAGGCGTCGCGGCGGTGGGTAGGTGGTAGACATCATCTCGCCTTGTTCTCGACAAAACCCAGGAAAGGCCGGTGGGAGTACTCCGTACTGAGTACTAAGTTCTAAGCCCTAATTTCCCCCCTGTCCAGCCCCATGCTATAAATGACCCGGAACGCCGCGCCTGGGGTAGACGCGGCGTTCCGTACGCAACTTCACATTCCATCGATCCGTCGCGGATGGTTTTCCAACCGGAGGCCTTACGTTGTACTGGCCGTCTCCGCCTCGGCTGGCTTGCTCGTCAAGAGCACGCCCCGCCCCTTCTTCTTGCTGGCAGAGGCGAAGTAGTAAGCACCGTAAAGACCCCAGACCGCGGCAATGCCTAGTGCCACGAAAGGCTCCATTTTACTCATGCCGGTGACGGTAAACGGACCGATCAGGTAGAACAACATGCAGGCCAGGTTCGCCAGCAGCCCAAAGACCGGAACGAACATGTGCTTGAAGCCGTTGAACATGTGGTGGTCGCGGAAGGCCACGATGGCTACGATGCAGGTGAGCATATAGAGCATGAACGTGCCGAAGTTGCTCACCAGCGTAGCTACTAGCAGGCTGTTGGGCAGCTTGCCGGCAAAGTCCGAGGAGAAGACCAGGAACTTGGGATACCAGAAACTGCTCTTCTGAACCTCGCTCAAGGCCGTGTTCATCGTGGCGGGAACGGCCGGACCGCAGAGGTACCAAATTACGACAAGGATGCCGATCACGGTCGAGAGGAAAGCCAACGTCCAAATGGCTCGGTGCGGGGTCAGCTTCTTGCCGTGCAACATGCCGAAGTGTGAGGGCACTTCGTCGTCGCGGCCCATGGCGTAGGTCACGCGGGCGCCAGTGTTGATGCAGGAGAGCGTCGTGCCGATCAGGGCCAGGAAGACCGTGAGGGCCTGAATCTTCATGAACCACATGGCGGCTTCCGTGCTGCCGAAGAGCCACGTGCCGGTGAGTACCATCATATCGCCGATCGGGGCGCTGGAACCGGCCGCGTTGGTCAGTCCGTAGCCCTTGTTGAGCAGGTAGTTGGCGGCAAAGTACTCGAACAGGTAGCAGATCGCGCCCTGGATGACCAGCGAGAGGAGCACTGCGCGGGGAATGTCCCGCTTGGCGTTCTTCGCTTCCTCGCCCATCGAGGTCACCGACTCGAAGCCGACGAGGATCAGAATGGCGATACAGGCCTGAATGAACGTGTAGTTCCAGTTGTGCGGCACCACGACTGACGCCGTCGTCGTATGGTAATTGAAGGTCGGCGGGTCTTTGGCATAGTCGGGCTTGCCGTCGGTGAGGGCCGCGCCGCCAGGGCTCAACGCGTCGGATCCGGCCCAACTCATCACGAAGCCCATCGGCTGGATCTTGCCGTCCTTGCCCAACACCGGCTTGCCGTCCTTATCTTTTTCATAGTCCGGGAACGGATCGCCGACGCCCAGGCTAAACGTGCCGAAAGGGCTCTTGTAGCTTTCGGGGAGCGGCAGATCCTTGTTCTCCAGATCTTCCTTGGCAATGATCTTGTCCGCAGTCTTCGGAGTCGGCGTGGTGACCGGCTTGCCGTCTTTGTCGAGAACCGGCTTGCCGTCTTTGTCAAGGACCGGATCGGTCTTGGGGGTCTTGTCAGGGTCGGACCACTGGTCCTGCACGAACACCGGCTTCGTAGTGGGCTTGCCGTCTTTGTCGAGAACCGGCTTGCCGTCCTTGTCTACGACCGGCTCCGTCTTGGGACTGCCATCGGCGTTCATGTCCGGCACATTGTCTTGATAGACTTGGTAAGGCACCGCTTTGCCACTGCTTGCGAAGTAGAGTCCAGGATCGCCGTCCTTGTTATGGCTCGCGCGATAACCGATGGCGATCACCGAGAAGACGATCAAGGCGCTGATCTGAATCACGTTGACCGCGATATTCACGCCGGTCGAGCCCGTCACGCCGCTGTAGGCGATATAGGAAACGCCAAACGAGAAGGCAATGCAAAAAAGGATCATTAGCGTCGGGCTGTTGATGGTCTGGTTGAACACATCGGGCCAGAAAATACTGGCCAAGTAGCCGACGATAATGGCCGTTACTCCCACCATAACACCCGGGTAGACCCAGTAGTACAAGTGACTGGCCCAGCCGATGATGAACTTCGATAGACGCGCGAACTTGTAGGCGTGTGTCTTCGATAGAAACGCCTGCTCAGCAAAGAAGTAGGAAGAACCAGCCCCCGGGTAGAGCTTCGACAGTTCCGCATAGGAAATCGCGGTGGCAAAGCAAAGCAAGAGGGCCAATACGATACCGAACCACATCGACATACCGGCAGTCGGAGCACCATATTGGGCCTGCATCGCATAGGTCAGCCACAAAAAGGCGCCTGGCGCGATTAGGGCCATGGCGTTCACCGTAAGACCGGTGAGGCCCAGTGTTTTTTTCATTTCGGGGGGTGGGGGGCTTGTCGACATGAAATACCTCGTTAAGACTTTCCAATCGTGCAAAACGCAATTAGCGTCTGCTAGCATTGCGAGAATGCCCAACCACTGCTCTCGCAGTGACTACGAATTGAGCAATTCAACTGGAGTAAACGCTTGTGAGCAAACACTGTGCCATGTATCGCACCCCATCACTCGCAAATTGCCAGAACTCCGTTGAAAAATGCACGAAAAACATTTCTTCGTGTGACAAGAAATGTTTTCAAACGCTTAGTGGTTGCGCAAGAAGTGCGCAATGAACGCGCGTTTTCAGGGAAAACAGCGAGATTATAATGGCTACAACTTTTTCCACTTCGCTCGGATGCGTGACAAAAAACGGCCTATTCCTGAGCTTCTTGCCGTTTTTGTCAGGCGAAGACCGCCTCAATCGGCGTATGATTTATGGTGGCGGCATCAAAAATGCTGACTAAGTTGGGTTTGGCCCTGGCCGTAGGTTGGGCTTTAGCCCGACTCGTTCAATAGTCGGGCGGAAGCCCAACCTACGGGCAGATCCAAACGCCTGGTACCTGGGTTCCTTCTGTAAAGTCGACGACATGAGGATTGGGGTCGAAGCATCGCCCATAAGCTGACATGGAGATTACCTATGCCTCGCTTACCTCGGCCGGTCCTGTCCGGACCAACAACGAGGACTTTCTGGGGTTCTGGGAGCCGGCCGAGGAAGAACAGCGGCGCACCCACGGAGCAGTGGCCGTCATTGCTGACGGGGTGGGCGGGCAAGACCGTGGCGAGGTAGCCAGCCAAACCTCGGTCGAGTTGGCCCTGCAGTTGTTCCGCGAGGCGAAAGAAAACATTCCCCCCCGCACCCTGTTGTGGGACGTGATCAACGCGGCGAATCTGGCGGTTTACGACAAGGGTATGGACCATCGCGACAATGGCCGCATGGCCACGACGCTGATCGTTTCCATTTTTCGCAACACGGAGGTCACGGTCGGCCACGTGGGCGACAGCCGGGCCTACCTGGTGCAGGGCGGCAAGGCCCAGCAGATCACCGCCGACCACACCTATGCCGCCATGCAGCAAAAGTTGGGGTTGATCTCGGCCCAGGAAGCGGCTCACAGCGAAATGCGCTCGATGCTCATGCGCAGCATCGGCCGCGACCCCACCGTGCAGGTCGACCTGTACAACGTGCGCGTGAACCAGGGTGATTACATTGTCCAGTGTACCGACGGCGTACACCAGTTTCTCACCGAGGACGAGATCTGCGAGATCGTCACGCACGTCCTGCCCGACGAGGCCTGCAAACAGCTTCTGGCCCTGGCGGAAAAGCGCGGGACCGAGGATAATGTCTCCGTGCAAGTCATTCGCGTCGATCGCGTGGAAGAGATGATGTTCTATCGCGGTCTGCCCATCTATCGAGAGGTTTCCCAGCCTATGAGCCACGAAGTGGAAGTCGGTCAGACGCTCGACGGGCGCTTTCAAATCACGGAACTGATCAGTCGCAGCGGCATGGCCTCGATCTTCAAAGGGCTGGATCTGCAGACGGGCGAGACAGTGGCCCTGAAGGTCCCCTTCATGCAGTTCGAAAGCGATCCGGCTTTCTTCAGCCGCTTCCAGCGCGAGGAATCGATCGGACGGAAGCTCAAGCATCCGTACATCCTCCGCATCGTGCCCGTCGAAGACAAAAGCCGTCCTTATATCGCCATGGAATTCTTGCAGGGGCGGACCTTGCGGAGCGTGATGCAGACTGTCGAGCGGATGCCGGTCAAGGACGCCTTGGTTATTGCTTCAAGGATTTGCGAGGCCCTGGATTACCTGCATTCGCAGGAAGTGATCCACCGCGACCTGAAGCCTGAGAACATCATGCTCTGCGACGACGGCAGCATTCGCGTCATGGATTTCGGCATCGCCAAGGCGGCCGGGCTGCGGCGGCTGACGTTTGCCGGCTTTTCCACCTCGATGGGCACTCCCGATTACATGGCGCCCGAGCAGGTCAAGGGCAAGCGGGGCGACGCCCGCACGGACATCTACAGCCTGGGCGTGATGCTCTACGAGATGCTGACGGGGGCCACGCCCTTCGAGGGCAACAACCCCTATGCCATCATGAACGCCCGCCTGATCGGCGACCCGGTAGCGCCGCGCAAGCACATGCCCGAGTTGTCGCCGGAGGTCGAGGAGATCATCCTGCACGCCCTGGAGCGTCAGCCGTTCGACCGCTACCCGACGGCCGCCGCCATGAAACTGGACCTCGACGCCCCAGAGAAGGTGCAAGTCACCGGCCGCAGCGAGCGTCTGCGGCCGCCCACGATGTGGCAAGGCCGCTGGCACAAGGTGCGGCTCTACGTGCTGGCAATGCTCGTGCCGGTGCTCACCGTCGTGATCCTGCTCTTGCTGTTTCGCAAGAAGTGAACGGCTATCCGGAAAGTTATTGGCGGAAAACCAACATCGAAGCCCGTCGGGGCACGCGCTGGCGGGTGCCCCGTCGGGCTTCGATACCCTGCGGAATGATAAATTTTGGACGGAGAACCTCGAAACCCGCGTCTTCCGGACGGTGTAGCAATAAAGTAGGGTAATCACGAAATCCCGAAAGTACGAAAGCACGAAACCAACCAGAATTATCCAGCCCAGACTGGGGCTTCATGTCTAGGCCGCGATTTGGTATAATTGTTCTCTTTCCCAACCAGGAGAAATCGCATGAGCATTGGCATTTCCCTCGAAAATGAGCAGTATATCGATAGCACAGTGGCCAACGGATTGTTCCAGGACCGTGGACAGGCGATCAATACGGCGATCGAGTTGCTCAAGCGCCGCGAGCGGTTGATTCGCGATGTCAATCATGGGATTGAACAAATTGAAGAGGGGCACGGAAAGCCATTCGATATCGATGTGATCATGGGCCAAATCGACGACAAATTGCGTGAAGAACGCGACTAGGTTTGATCATGGCCCGATTGGAACTTTCTCCCGATGCGGAGCACGATCTCGTTTGCATCGGCACGGACATCGCAGCCCGAAGCGGGAGTCGCGATATTGCAAGACGCTTTCTCAAGAGAATCATGGCGGTTTGTGACTTGCTTGCCGCAATCAGTTATTCTGTCTTGTACCCGAGCTTCTTGGCCTGGGCAAAATCCTCGGCCGCTTCGTGCCTATCGCCGCTCTGCTCGTATACAAGGCCACGGCCGTAATACGCGACGGCAAACTTTGGGTTGAGCCGAATGGCTTCGCTGAAATCGGCGGCGGCCTTGTCGTGTTCGCCTTTATTGTAGTAGACCCGCCCTCGGCTGTAATAGGCTTCGGCAAACTTCGGTTTGAGCTTGATAACCTCCGTTAGGTCGGTAATCGCCTTGTCATAGTCGCCCTTGTTGTCGTAGCAATCGCTCCGGCTGTAATACGCCTCGACATATTTCGCGTTCAACCGGATGGCCTCAGTGTTTCGGCAATGGCCTTGTCATATTTGCCCTTATTCCCGTAGTCGTTACCCAGGTTGTGATACGCAACGGCACATTTCGGGTCCAGTCGAATCGCCTCCGTAGAGTCGGTAATGGCTCTGTCGTGTTCACCTTTCCTCCCGTAAGCCATGCCTCGGTTGCCATACGCCCCGGCAAGTTTCGGGTTCAGACGGATGGCCTCGGTACAATCGGCTATTGCCTTATCGTGGTCGCCTTTATAACCGTAGGCGCGCCCGCGGTGGCTAAACGCGATCGAATTCTTCGGATCAATTCGGAGGGCTTCGCTGAACGCGGCTATTGCCGCGTCGAAGTCCGCCTTTTCGAGACACGCTTTGCCTGTCTCGTAAGCTTCCTTGGCAAGATCAGCACTTGTCGCCACATTCGGCAGCAACAAGATGGCGATCAGTGTCGTCAACCAATTCTTGAATGTGTGCATCGTTCATCCTCCATGTCAGATGGCCCAATCGGCTCGGCCAACGGGGCTTCTTAACTGCGCGATGTCTGCCGGGAAGGGACGTGGTACGTGTTCCCCTGCCGATCGGTTGCGAGTTCCCTTTCACTGCGCCCATTCTATCTTATACAAGGGGGGGTCAAGAGCGATTCACGCCTGATGGAATCACGAAACTCCATTTAGGTTGCATTGCGCAGGCCAGGCCCACCTTACGGCTCTCGCCGCAGGTGGCCGGCGCTGGACTGAAAATACTTGCGGCGGCGATTCTCAACGGCCGACTGGGCCTCGGCCTGCCGGTCCTGCAGATCGGCCACGTTCGCCTGGCAGTAGCGGCAGCCGACCACCTCTATGTGGAACGCCACGTATCGCGCGGCATCATCGGGCAGGATGCCCAAAAGAAAGCTGCCCAGTTCCTGCCGCGAGGGGCAACTCAAGCGGTGCCGCCGCCAGACCTCACCGAGGGAAACCACACCGGAATCGCGGCGGCCGATAATGGCCGCCAGTTGCCGCGCCAACGAGGGGTCGTCACGGAGGGTCTTTTCGATCCGCGTCATCTCCTCGATAGGCAGGGCCTCGTCCAGGTAGGCTTCAAGATCGGTAGTGCGAAAAGAGGCGGTCATGATTACTGGTACAGCTCAGGGAAAACTTCCTCCGGCAGCCCTTGACCGCGCAGTGTGGTCCGCAGCCGGGCGATGGTTTCGAACTTGTAGTTGGCCACGGTCTGTTCGGAAATGCCCAGCCGCGCGGCCACCTCCTTGTTCGACCAGCCGCGGACCCAGAGCAACTCGATGCATTGCAGCCGCTCCCACTGTCCGCGGCGGCGCCAATGGTCGATCATCTCGCCCAGGGCGCGGACCAAGGCCGCTTCTTCTAGGCCGTGCTGCTCCCGGCTGCGGACGATACTGCTTGCGCGGCGGCCGCGATCGACCGCCTGCCAGCCGTCGCTGCTCTCCTCGGTCACCAGCGGCAGCGTGGGCCGACGGCCTTCATGCCGCAGGAAATCGGTCAACTTGTGGGCGGCGATGGAGAACAAATAGCCCTCCAGCCCTTGATCCGCATCGTAGTTCGGCAGGCTGTTGAGGAAGCCGATGAACGTTTCCTGGACCAAGTCCTCGGCCGCGGCCCGATTGGCCACGCGGCGGACGACAAAGCCCAGCAGCCGGCCTTCATAGCGCGCAATGAACTCGTTCCAGGCGCCGGCCTCGCCGGCGCGGATGCGCGAGATCAACAAGCTTTCCGAACTGCCACCGGATGTGCCCATACCATCAGCTTAGCATCGCCAGCGCGGAACCGCCAGCGGCGCTAGAGCGATGGCAGCGCTGGAAAGGGGGCCGGCTAAAACCGGGACTCCAGCACCACGCCCCAGCATGATCGGACGCGGTTTAGCTGGGCTGCGGCGCTGTGGCGTCCCACCTTATCGCGCTTTCGCCTCACGCCGCTTGGTCGCCGACCGCAAGCCGCCCCAAGCCAGGACCAAGATCCCCAGCACGCCGCCGAGGATCACGGCTGCGCCTTTCACCCGCTGGTTGATCGCCGTCTGTTGGACCGCGGACTTAATCTGCTCCTGAGCCGAGTCATCGAAAACGACCCGCGCGTACAACGTAACCATGTCCTGGCTGCCGTCGCCGATCTCCATGGTCCGGTGCTCGGCCAACTTCTGCTGGGCGAATTTCCGCAGCACCTCGTCCGGCAGACGCACGGCGGCTGCCTCGGGACCTATCGATAACTCGGCATATTCGCTGACCACCGCCTGGATCTGCCTGGGCAAATCCCGATCGCATTCCAATTCCGTCATGAAGGGCCCCGCCGACACGCTCCTGGTGTAGCGGCCGTCTTCCATTTTGAGCGGCGCGTTGACCCACTCGGGCAATGGCGGTTTTTCCGGCGCAACGGGCAGGCTGGTCTTAATCAGCTTTTCCGGAGCCTTGGCCGTCCGCCCCGCGACCTGGCCAATCCAGGCCTGAACAAGAGCCTGACGCAGCGCCTCGGTCAAAGTCATCTTCGGCCGCTTGGTCTGGGCGGCGGTAGTCTTGGGGGGCGATTCAGGAGGCAAGGCAATCGCCTGGGGCGCAACTTGCTTGGACGCCTCCACACGCTGGACTTGCTGGAATCCTCCCTCTCTAACCTGGTGCGAACCGACAAACAAGACACATACTATTCCCAATCCCATGCCGGCGAGAACGACCAAGCCGATCACAAAGGGACGCGTCCTCGGATTGGCCAGTCCCTTGATAATCACATAGAGTAAGGCCACAAGAGCAATGATGGCGAACCAGGATATGCGTGTGGCCATAATGGGTGCATTCATATTGGCCATAATGGGTGCATTCATAATTGCCGTCCTCCGCTAAATCACTTTCTTCCGTTGGGGATGCAAGCGGGCATAGAGCGGCACCCAAGGGCTGGCCAGTTGCACAGAGATCGACATGCAGGCGGCAACCATCATCAGCCACGGCTCGGGGAAATGCCAGGCTCCGGCGATGCAGCAGGCGATGACTAAGGTTACCACGAGCGACCAGATGCTCAATCGCGTATTGCGCATGGGATCGGCATCCAGCCACCAGCGCAGAAGGCCCAAGAGCGTGGCGAAAACCGCCATGTAGGCCATTGCCGTCGGCCGCCCGTCCTGGTAGAACGCCGGGGAAACCCAATGGGGCGCTGCCTGGTTGACTCCCGTGGTCAGCGTGTGGTCGGCCGGCAGCCGAACGCAGAAGACCTCAGCCGCGCCGAAGGCCGCCAGGCCCATGCCGAACCCAATGGTCATAAGGATGAAGTGCCGCAGTAGGCGTTCGCCCCGCGAACCTTCCCAGAACTTGGAGACAACGATCACGATCCAGGCGCCGGCCAAGCTAACCAGGTAGAGCCAAGCACATTGTTCGATGTGCATCGGCATGCCGTGGTAAGTTTCCAGCACGTACATCGCCACGCACATCGCGGCCGTGACCGCCGCAGCCGCCAGCAATGAGCCGATCAATTCCGTCATCCGCACGGCCAGCGGCTTGACGATGAAAGCCGGCGCGGCGGCCGTGGAGGCCAAAGGCCGCGGTGCCCCGGCCGCCGTGGGAACCGCCACCGCTGGCCGGGCGACAGGAGTGGAACAGAGGCAAAGTCGATAAATAAAGCGCACGAGGCGATAACCGCCGTAGACGATCAATAGAAAGACCCCTGCCGGCAACCAAGCCTGGGGTGTGACCAGAAGTGCAAGAATAGCGAACACCACGATCAGCCGCTTGGCCCCCGGGTGCAGCTTGGACTGTTGCCAGCGCTGCCTGGCCCGCTGCAATTGGAGTGCGACGTACTGGGCGATCGGTTCCTGATCCTCACTGGCCGCTGGTTCTTCGGCAAACACATGGACCGGCGCAGGCCCTGGCCGAGGACCTTGCCTCGTGGGTGGAACTCCAGCAGGCGATTGCGTCGGCATGGCAGATTGAGATTCGCCATCGCGAACGTCTGGACTAGGATTAAGCATAATCACCGGCATCGCGCCGCCATTGGCAGGCGCGACGCCCGCGCCGCCCGGCAACGCCGCCGCCATCTCGCCCACCGTCGCGAACCGCCGCGCGGGATCCTTCTCCAAGGCCCGGGCCACCACGCTGCGATACGGTTCGGCAAGCTTCGAGACGTCGGGTTGGGCCGTGAGGTGTTTCATGAGCACCTCACCCACGCTTTCGCCGTCGAAGGGCACGTGACCGGTGAGCAGTTCGTAAAGGACCGCGCCCAAGGCGTAAACGTCGAGTTCTTTGCCGTAGCGGCCGTGGGCCACCTCGGGCGCCATGTAATGAACGGTGCCGATGCTCTCCGTGTGCCCGCTGCGGCGGCTGCAGGAGATGAACTTCGAAAGGCCGTAATCGCCCACCTTCACCACGCCTTCGTCGCAGAAGATATTGCCCGGCTTCAGGTCGCGGTGAACGATGCCGTGGTCATGCAGGTAAGCCACGCCGGCGGCGATGCCGTGGAACCAGTTCATTGCCTCGTCCAGCGGCAAGCCCTGCGGATGATCGGCGATTTCGCTTTCCAGGGACCTGCCCGACATATACTCCATCACCACCCACGTGCCGCCGGCATCGTCTTGGCGGATGTCGTAGAGACTCAAGAGATTGGGATGCTTGAGGTTGAGGCACTGCCGCATGCCGCGCAGTTCGGTATCGAGATTGCGGCGGATCAGTTTCAGGGCGACTTCCTTGCCGGCATCGCTGATGGCGTAGTAGACTTCGCCGAAGCCGCCGCTGCCCACGCCGCGCTTGATCGTATAACCGGCCAACGGCTGGCTGCCGCTGGCATACAGGAACGGGCCGCCCGCGCCCTGCTCCGCCTTGTCGCGGGCAGGCATGGCATGATCGGCTGTATCGCCCAATCGGTCTTGCACGGCAACGCCTTGTGAGGACATGATTTTCCAGCTCCCGAGGTGTCGGGCCGACCTTTTATTCTACCACCGGTTCCAAACTGAAGGAAAAGCCTTCCCCGCTGACGCGGGAATTCGCCTGCAATTGGCCGCGGGTCTTGCAGGACACGCCGTCGATTTCGAAGCGGCCGGCGGCATGACAATATAACTTCTCGTCGTGACGAAATAGGATGACCTCGCCGGGCCAATCGCGGCAGACGACGTGGCTCTGCGGCTTGGGCCCCAGCACGCAGGAATCGGCCAGGAGCAACACCGCGTCGGCCGCCGGCTGCGTGCGGTGCCGACTGAGGAAGTCAAGCCGGGCCGTAAGGCTCAGGGGATGCGTCCGCCGCATTTGCAACTTCACGCCCCGGCCGATTTCGATCTGGCTGCCGTCGGCCAACAGCTCCGTGGCATTGACCGGCCGGCCGCCGACGCGGACCTCGCGCAAGGCGTCGATCAGGTAGCCCTCGCGGTCGCGGCGAATGCGGGCGTGCCGGGCGGAAATGTCGGCAAGGATGGGGATATCGGCCCCGCCCCGACCGCCCGGCTGGCCGACGATCAATTCGTCGGCCAGGCAGACCCAGTACCCGCCCACGGCGTCGACCCAAAGCATGAAGCGGTCCGCAGGTTTGGCGTCGCCGAAGGCCATGGCCATCATTCTCTGGATTTGCGGGGCGAATGGGAACATGGTAACAGAAAACAGGGATGAGGTCAAAGTACTCAGTACTCAGCTCTAAAACCTAAGGCCTTTCATCACTTCTTTTCCGTCGCGGCCACGGTCTTGGCATCCGGCTTCTTCTCGCCAAAATACTGGCCGACCTGATCGACGATGTCTTGCGGACTGGCCTTGTCCAACGGAATCTCGCCCTGGAACTCAGTTTCCGCGTTGACAAGTTTCTCGGAGACCTCCAGCCGCGTCTTCACGTTCTGGACCAGTTCCTTGGCGCGGCCAAGCTGGCTATCGTCGAACTGATAGTTGCTGGTGGCCTGGGCGGCGGCGACCATCTGGTGGCGGGCCTCCAGGTTCTCGACTTCGACCTGCAACTGTCGCTTCTGGGCCAACATGGCTTCGAGCTTCTGTCGGGCCGCTGCCAGGCTCTTCACTCGGGCGTCGCGGACCTGCTTGAGGCTGGCCAGCGTGGCTTCGGCGGTGCGGTAACGCTCGAAGCGGTTGGCCAAGTCCGTCTTGACTTCCACTGCCGCGAACTTCCGGCCGGCATACTCGTACGTATCCTTGGCCGTGGCCAGATCGGTCTTCAGCCGCAGGATCTGCTCTTTATCCTTCGCCAACTTCGATTCGCAGTTGGCGATCTGCTCTTCCAGCCGCTGCACGTCGACCTCTTCTTTGGCGATCACGTGCATGTTCTTGCGGACTTCGGGCGCCAAGTCCTGAATCATTTGCCGCGCGTGATCGATTTCAAAACCGACAGGCACGCTGTTCTGCACGGAATCGTGAACATAGCCCAACGAGGTGCGGATATAGCCGATCGTATTCCGCCCGAAGAGCATGGCTGCGGCCAAGAGAATGGCCGCCGTGGTGATGATGGTTTTCTTGATCATGACCGAAGTCCTCCAAATAAGGGTGATGCGGGGGTTGTTTGTGAATTCTGATTGAACTTCTCCAATGGCCTAAAGCCGGCTGCTTTGAGAAAACTCATAACGGTGATTCGCCGCGGTTGGGAGGATCTTGGAAAGAATTTTTCCGAGGCGTAGCAACCCCCAACGGGGAGCGTTATACTAATCCCCATGACTCTACGCGTTGAAGAACTCGTGCAGCAAATCCACGATGCTCTGGGCCAGATCGTCCTCGTGCTTACCGGCGGGAGCCGGGCCGTGGCCGAACTACTGGAGGTGCCCGGCGGATCCAGGACTTTGCTGGAAGCCAGCGTGCCTTACTCCGAGGCATCGCTTTGCGCATGGCTTGGCAGCCGGCCGGAACAATTCTGCTCGCCCCGCGCCGCTCGTGCCATGGCGGTCGTGGCCTTCGGCCGTGCGACGCGTTACGGCGCGGCGGAACAACAGGCGGCCGGCGTTTCCTGTACGGCCGGGCTGGTCACCGATCGGCCGAAACGGGGGCCGCATCGCGCGCATGTCGCCGTGCAGACCGCCAACCGCACGCGCTGTTGGTCGTTGGAGTTGGAAAAAGACGCCCGCAGTCGCCCGCAAGAGGAGCAGATCGTCAGCCGCATGGTGCTCAACGCCGTAGCCGCCGGCTGCGACGTTGAAAATCAATTGGACCTGTCGCTGTCGGAGGAGGAGCAAGTCACGTTCGAGGAGGCGACTGCGCCCGTGTCGTGGCGGGAGTTGTTCTTGGGCCGCGTCGAGGTGATCGGCGCCGACGACACGATCGGCCCGCCGCGTCCAGGGCCGCGGGCGATCCTCTCCGGAGCCTTCAATCCGTTGCACGTCGGGCACTGTCGCATGGCGGAAATCGTGGAACAGTCGCTGGGCCTGCCCACGGCCATGGAGATTTCGATCCTCAACGTCGACAAGCCGGTGCTGGACTACCTGGAGATCCGCCGCCGCTTGGGGCAGTTTCCCTCGGAGCAGACCGTGTGGCTGAGCCGCGCGGCCACGTTTGAAGACAAGTCAAGGTTGTTTCCCGGGGCGACGTTCGTGGTGGGCGTCGACACTTTGCGGCGGATTGCCGACCCGCGCTACTACGGCAACGATCGCAATACCATGTTGCAGTCGCTGCGGCGCATCCTTGGCCGGGATTGCCGCTTCCTGGTTTTCGGCCGAGCGGTAGGATCGAGTTTCATTCGCCTTGCGGACCTGGAACTCCCCGACGAGCTTCGCCGTGCGTGCAGCGAGGTTCCGCCGGAGAAGTTCCGGGAGGACGTTTCCTCGACAGCCTTGCGGAAGGCGGGGGCGTGGTAGGGCTTTAGGACCGGCGAATCAAGAACTGTCGCAAGTCAACGCCGTAGGGGTGACTCTTGTCGCCCCATTGCCGAAGAGGGCGACTAAAGTCACCCCTACAACACGACACTTATTGATTCGCCGGTCCTTAGTAGATCTCGATGCTCTTGACCACGTCGCCGCCGGAGGCGTGCGAGGCGTAGAGGCAGCGGTCGGCACCGTCGAGCAAGTCGCGGGGCGGAAAATTCCGGGGCGGCTGGGCAACAGTGGCCACGCCTACGTCGAGCTTGAGCCATTCTTGCCCCGCCCCGCTGGCCGCCAGCCCGCAGACCGTATGCACCAAATCCCCACCCAGTTCGACCGCCTGCTTCCGCTCCGCGCCGGGCAGGATCAGGGCGAAACCGAACTCCGTATGCGGCAGGCAGATGGCGCCCGGGTGATCGAGTTTCGTGCAGGCCCTGCTCAATGCCTTGCGGACCGCGGCAACTTCCTGCGGCGGACACGCGGCCGCCATCTCCACGCCGGCCGAAAGTTTCACCAACAAGAGGCTCAGGGGACGATGCGACTGGCGGCACGCGGCGACAACGCCCGTCAATCGGTCCAGCAAGTTGGGCGCGACCGTTCCCGTGATCGGCCGGGTTCTGACGGGCGCGGGACTTGCGACAAGTCCTCGTTGAGCCGTTGCCAGCGCACCCCCCGCCGGCCGTTCCCGCAGTCCGACACCGGCAGTGCCAATCTCGATGCCCGCCCGCGCAATCGCTTCGTGCTCGATCGGCACGGTACAGGCGGTGGTCAACGCCTCGGAAAGTGCATCGAATTCGCCGAATAGCCACTCGTCGTCCGGGTCGCCATCGGCCGCAGGGCGACCGCGCAACAGGTCGCCGGCCGCCTGCGTGGCCACCTGGGCCATTTGCCGATGGGCCTCGGCCAGCACGTCGCGATATTCCAGCCCGTCGGGCAAAGCCAGCGAAAAGATGTCGGCCAACTCTTCGACTTTGCGCTCGATTTCCAAGACCAGCGGCTCCAACTCTCGCTCAAGCTGGCGGCAACAGCAGCGGCCACTCTCCAGCAACTCGGCCAGGACCGAGGTCTGGCGGTCGGCGAAGATCTGGGCGAACAACTCGCTCAAGCGCAGGATTTGTACCCGTGCGGGCTGGTTTCCTTGGGCAGGGTCCCAGGCGATGGTCTCGCACAGCGATGCGGGAAAGTTCCACTGTTTCAGCAGCCGGGCGGAAAGTTCCGCGTGGGAAAAACCCAGCACGCGCCGATGGACCGCGCCCAGGTCGAGGTGATGGCTCACCGCCCGATCGAGAAAGCGGGCATAGGGCTGGCCCAACTGCTGGAAGAGTACCAGCACGCCCAGGTCCTGGAACAAGCCGGCCAGGAAGGTCTCGTCGCCCGGTATGCGCCACAGGCGGTGGCTCAGTTCGCGGCCAGCAACCGCCTTGGTGAGCGTGTGCCTCCAGTACCACAAGAGAGTCTTCGCCTCGATGTCCAGGAACAGGCCGCTGGGCAGGCTAAAGCCCAGCACGAGCAGTTTCAACGGCTTGATTCCCAGCAGGGCCAGGGCCTGATTCAGGTCCGTCACCTCGCGGGTAAGCCCAAAGAGCGAGCTATTGACGACACGCAGAATGCGGCTGGAAATTGCCGGGTCGTTCTCGATGCACTCTTTCAGGGCGCGCGTATCGACGTGGGGGTTCCGCGTCAGTTGCAAAACCTGCATGGCAACACCGGGCAGACTATAGAGTTGTCCGCACCGTTCGGCCAGTTGGTCCAAGATGGATGCTGAATCAATCATGAGGGTTCTGCGGTTTATGCCGTGGGGGAGAGGGGCTGCGCGAGGCAACTTCTCAGTAAATCTAGCTTACGGGCGTGGTAATGAGGGAAATCAACGGAGTGGCGAAATGAGTAGGCCCCTCTTGCCAGGAGGGACTAATGTGCTCTGAGTCGCGGACAAAGCCCCGAACTGCTCAACAGGTGAACGCGTAATGTCCCTACCGGCGGAAGGGACCTGCGGCGCTACGGCGGCCGGAAAACGCGCAGTGCCAGTGGTTTTGCCTTGACGCCGATAGTACAATCTAAACGGTACAATAGATGTTGCAGGCCAGATCCAACCGCCAAGGCCCCTCCGTACGCCGACCGTCCCAGGGCAAGCCGCTCTTTGTCCTGCCGTTAACAAATTCAATGTCCCAACCAATGTTAAAACCCCTTCTGTTATCGATCTTGGCCTTGGCCTTTGCTGGGCTGGCGGCGCTTGTGGGCAGCCCAGCCGTTTACGCGCAAGCCACGGTGACGCAACAAGTTGCGGCCGATGTACCCAGCCCCGCCAGTCTGGCCGAACTGAAGGCCTTGAACGAGCGCGTCAAGGCGCTGGTGGCCAAGGTGCGGTCGGCGGTCGTTCAGGTCTCCGGCGGCAGCGGTGTCGTGGTCAGCGCCGATGGGCTGGTCATGTCCGTGGCCCATGTGGGCGGTCGCGCCGGCCGGGCGGTAATGTTCGTCTTTCCCGACGGCCGCCGTGCCCGGGGGATCACCTTAGGCAACGACGCGGTGGGCGATGCCGGGCTGATGCGGATCACCGATCGGGGCGATTGGCCGCACGTCGATGTTGCCAAGCCGGAAGACATCAAGTTGGGCGAGTGGTGCGTAGCACTGAGTTACCCCATTAGCTTCGATCTGCAACAGCGCCACCCTTCCGTGCGGCTGGGGCGGGTCTACCATCACTGCCCCCTGGACGTCAGTACCGACTGCGCGATCATGGGCGGTGACTCGGGCGGTCCGTTGTTCGACATGCAAGGCCGCGTGATCGGCATCAGCTCGACCTGCGGCGACTCGCTGCTGGAGAACCGCCACATCTCCGTCGATCGCTTTCAGCGCTACTGGGACCGCCTGCTGAGGAGCGAGGACATGGACGAGTTGGAGCCGGGCCAAGGCGCGGTCTTCGGCGTCGAGTCCGATCCGGACGTGGATGAGGCCCGACTCAAGGAGATCGCAGCCGACGGGCCTGCGGCCAAGGCGGGCGTGAAAGCGGGCGATGTGGTCATCAAGTTCGCCGACAAGGAGATCCGCACCTTCCGCGACCTTATGGCGGAAGTCCGGCTGCACAAGCCGGGCGAGAAGGTGGAGGTGGAATTGCATCGCGGCGAGGAGATATTGAAGATGTCCGTAACCTTGGGGAAGGCGAAAAGCAAGTAGTTTCCCGCAACACAGCATGAAGAAAACGGTTTCCCTGTTTCTGGCCCTGGTTCTCGCGCTGGGCGTTTTTGCGCAAAGCGCGCCGGCGCAGCCCCGCGACGGCGGGCGGTGGCAAACGCGCGTCGCAGTGCCGCGTCCGTCGAGCTATCTCAGGAACAACGACCAGATCCGCGCCCTGCTCAGGCCCGCAGTGGCTGCTGCCGCCGCGGCCACCGTCCGCGTCCTGGGTGACGGCCGTGCGGTGGCCTTGGGAACGATCGTGGCTGCCGACGGACTAATCGTGACCAAGGCCAGCCAGTTGACGGCGAAATTGGAGTGCAAGTTAGCCGACGGTCGCACGCTGCCGGCGACCGTGGTGGGCCAGGACGAGGCGACCGATCTGGCCCTCTTGCGCGTGGACGCCAAAAATCTGACTCCCATTGTCTGGGCCGGCGAGCCCGCCGCGCCGGGGAGCCTTGCCGCGGCCACCGCGCCCGGCCAGGGTCCCACGACGATCGGCGTGATCAGCGACGTCGCGCAAGCGGCGCCCGGCCCCACACGCGGCAACCGGCAACACGGCTGGTTGGGGATCAGCCTGGGTACCAGCGGCATCGCCGAGGTTGAAAGCGTGTCGCCGGACAGTGCCGGAGCGAAGGCCGGGATCAAGACCGGCGATCAAATCCAACGGCTGGACGGCCAGGACATTCATACGGGCGAGCAACTCATCGAGACCCTGAGCAAGATGCCCCCGAACAAGAAAGTGGCGCTGTTGGTGAGCCGCAAAGACCAGCAACTGGCACTGGAAGCGACGCTGGGCAGATCGCCCGGCCGCATACCGCAGGACAATTGGGGCGGCGGGCCGTTCAGCGACCGCCGCTGGGGATTTGCCGCGGTGATTCCCCACGATCTGGCGATCGCCCCCACGGATTGCGGCGGCCCGCTGGTCGACATCGACGGGCGCTGCCAGGGCGTGAACATCGCACGTGCCCTGCGCGTGGCCAATTATGCCCTGCCACCGCGCGAGGTGCAACAAGCGATCGAGCGAATCCGGGCCGCCGCGAAGAGCCAATGAGTTACCCGTTACCCCAAGGAAGAGAAATGAAAATTGTCCGCTTGTCCGCATTCGTGTCCCTGGCCGCAGTGCCCGCATTGTGTGTCGTCCTGGCGTTTGACGCCTCCGTCCGACCGGCCCGCGCTGCCGAAGGTCTCTGGCAGACCGACTTCAAAGCGGCCCAGGCCCAGGCCCGGGCGGAAAAGAAGTATTTGCTGGTCGACTTTACCGGCTCGGACTGGTGCCCCTGGTGCATCAAACTGCGCGGGGAGGTTTTCGACAAGGCGCCCTTCAAGGCCGAGGCCCCCAAGCATTACGTCCTCGTGGAACTCGATTTCCCGCATGACACGGACCTGCCCGAGAAATTGGAAGAACAGAACGATAAACTTGCCAAGAAATACAAGATCAAAGGTTTTCCCACGGTTCTCCTCTTGGACGCGGACGACCGGGTCATCGCGCGAACCAGCTATCGAGAAGGCGGGGCCGAGAGTTATCTCAAGCACCTGGCCGAGCTTCCTGAGCTTGCTGCGAAAGTGGTGGAGTTGAAAGGCAAGCTCGCCAAGGCCCAGGGGCTAGATCGGGCCAAGCTGCTGGACCAAATCGTCGACGGCTACGAGAAGCTCGGCGACGAAGCGAAGGAGGTCGAGGAATGGAGTAAGGAGATTGTCACGCTGGACCCCGACAACAAGGCCGGCCTGAAGATCAAGTACGAGTTCTCGGGGGCCATTGCACAGGCCCACAATCTCTTGCAGAAGAGAAAAGTCGCCGCGGCTGCGGAACTGGTCGACAAGGAACTGGCGTTGCCGGGTGTTCCGGGCGAACTGCGGCAGCAAGGCTATTTATTCAAGCTCCAGATGGCCATCGCGGAAAAGAAGCTCGGCGACGTTATGGCCGCGCTCAAACTGGCAAAGGAAGCCGCGCCGCAAAGCGAGAAGGCCAAGGAGATTGGCGACATGATTCGGGAGTTCAGCAAGATGGGCGAGGCCAAGGAAGCGGCTGCCGGACTTGAGGCCGGGCTTGACAAGGCCGAGGGCCTGGATCGCGCCAAACTGTTGGACAAATTGCTGGACACCCAGCAGAAGTTCGCCGCTATCGATCCGCAGGCCGACAGCAAAAACAAGAAGTGGACCCGGGAAATCGTTGCCCTGGACCCCGAGAACAAGGCCGGCTTGAAGAAGAAATATGAGTGCAAGGCCATCCTCATCGAGGTCCAAGAGCTTCTTCGCGCACGGCAGGGTGACGAAGCGGTTGCCGCTTTGGAACGTGCCTTGGAAATCAAGGATCTTTCCGGCGAAGACGCCCAGGCGGTGAAATTTGTGAAAGCCCAGATATGCTTCGCGCAGGAGGATAACGACCAAGGCGTGACATTTTTGAAGCAGGCCCTGGCGGCGGCGCCCGCCGGGCATTATGCCCCGACGATCAAGGCGCAGTTGGCACACTTTCGCAAAATGAAGAGGCAGGCCGCGAGGGAGGCCGCCGGCGATTAGACCATGTCGGTATACGATCCGGCCAGGAGGTCTTTGGGACTGATGGCGAACTGCGCCATGAGTTTTTCCAATTGGTCGCGGCCGGTCGATTCGTCGATCTCTGCGGAGAGCACGGCCTCGAACTCGAGGAACTGGCCCAGGCCCTCCACGCCGTCCAGGTGGATCCGCACGTTGTGCCATAGATAGATCTCGCGCCGCTTGCGGACCACGTTGACGATGCCCATGGCGGCCCGCAGCGCAGCGATGAGCGCGTCCGGCTGGGGGACCGCCACGATGTGGTAATCGCTGGCCTTGGGCCGCGGGTCCGAGGGCCGTACGTACCAGATCAACTGGGCGGTCTGCCCGCCGATCTGCCGCAGCTTCAGCCGGCCGTTGGTGCAGCGAAAGTACGTATCGATCTGGTCCTGGATGCCCAGTTGCTGGGTGGCCAGCGCGTCGGCCACGCGCCGCGCGGCCGGCAGATCGTTCAGACGGGCTTTGAGTTCGATATTGCGCATGGCGAGTCCCTGAAAATTCGAAGTACGAATTCGGAAATAAATTCAAAAACAGGAAGTTAGCCACGGATGAAACACGGATGCGCATCCGTGTTCCATCCGTGGCTGAATTTGGGTTCGGATTTCGATATTCGGATTTCGGGTTTTATCTGAGTGGGGCCGTGTCCAGCACGCTTACGTGCCGCGCCATGACGTGAGTTGCCCTCTGTTCCGGCATGTATCCGCGAATGCCGTTGATGCCCACCTGGCGGCCGACGTAGCTCCGCAAGTTCACGCCGGGCGCCGGCGAGACGTAGCAGCGGATGCTGCCGGAGGCATCGAGGATTGCATATTGCGGGCCGCCCGGCTTGGGATCGGGCACGCGGATCAACTGGCCTTTGGCGTCGAAGCGGCCGTCCGTATCGACGAGCGGCAGGGGATTCATGAGTGGCTGGTCCAGACGGGCTAGTTCCGGCCGGACTGCGGCTAGGTCCTGCTTGCGGCGTTTGATGTCTTCGAAGCGCGCGATCTTGCTCACCAGCATCCGCGCGCGGCCTTGGTCCAGGGCGGTCTCCGCCTGGTTGAAGAGCGTTTCGGCCCGCTCGCGCAATTCGCGCAGCTCCCAAAAGCTCGGGTCTTCCACCACCATGGCGGAAAGGTCCAGGTCGATCTGGTCGAGTTGTTTCTGGTACCGCCCCGTTCCGTTCCGCCGCGAACCATAATCGCCCGGCAAGCGGCCGACGGCGCGGCCGGTCAGATCGACGGTCCCGCCAGGCGCGGTCCGCCGCAGGCCGTCGCGATCATAATCCGGATCGACAAAGCGGCCGGAGACCCAGCGAAATTCGCCCGCCGGCGGCGCGATCTTGTACCAAGCCCGCGACCCATTGTCGTCGTTGCGGCCGTTGCGGCGCGGTTCGAGCACCTCCACGGTCTCGCCCTTATGCAGGCGGACCTGGATCACGTCGCGGGTATCGCTCATGCGGCTGCCGATCCGGGCCGCGACGCGCTCGTCGGTCACAGTGGCCAGGTTATTTCCGTCGAGTTGCAGGTGCCGGCTGGAGACCCAGGAGAAGCTGTCCTTGGGGGGACGGATGGCGAACCAGCCGCCCGGGTCATGGCGATAGACCTCGACCTCGGTACCCACTTTGAGCTTGTCGGTGGGGTAGTAGTTGTCACCCGGCCCGCTACGGACATACACGTCGTCGGCCGTCACATAAGCCTTGTAGGGAAAGGCCTGTTCCGCCGCCGATCGCGCGTACGCGGTACACGTGGCGGCCATGATCGTGCAAGCAAGCAGTGCAAGAGACCCGCGCATGGCGATGCCTCCCAAGAAATGGTTTGATAAGGAATCCGGCAGGAGGCTTGTACTGAAAAACGCCGCCGGGGGCAAGGGCAGATTAGTGTGAAAAAAAGATTCCCTATATTGTTCGCGAGGGAAAATGACACCTTTTCCGCCGCGCCCATCGAAATCCGAAGCGTAAGCGAGGCAACAGATTAGGTTCCTCGCTTACGCTTCGGGTTTCGATCATTTTCGCCCGCAAACAGTATAGCACCAAAGTTAGGTGATCAGGAATCTCCTGCCCTAGATTCTTTCAGGGTAAGTCTGGTAACATAGCTGTAGTCTGCGGGTGGTCGAAAACAAGCGCAGCGGCCCTGCGATTCTCACGGTTGAGGCTCGTTTGTCATGTCCAATTCTTTGTCCAATGCGGGCAAGACGCTCGTGGTCGTGGCCACGTATAACGAAATCGAGAACCTCCCCTCGTTGGTGGACGAGGTTTTCCGCTATCTGCCCGCGGCCGATCTGCTAGTGGTCGATGACCATTCGCCCGACGGCACGGGCCAGTGGTGCGACGCCCGGGCAGCCCAAGACCCACGCGTCCACTGCCTGCACCGCGCGGGAAAGCTGGGCCTGGGAACGGCCCTCATCGCGGCCATGAAATACGCCCTGGCCAACGGCTATGCCTGCGTGTTGACGATGGATGCCGACTTCAGCCATCCGCCCAAGTGCCTGCCGGCGATGCTGGCCGACATGAATCCTGCGGACGGGCCGGCCGTCGACGTAATGATCGGCTCGCGTTACATTCCCGGCGGTGGCGTCGAGGGCTGGCCGCTGAAACGGCATTTCATGAGCCGCGGCGTGAACTGCTATGCCCGCTGGTTCCTGGGCCTCAAGCCCAAGGATTGCAGCGGCAACTACCGCTGCTACCGCACCGAAATCCTGGCCAAGCTGGACTTCGATCGCGTCCGCAGCCGGGGCTACTCCTTGCAGGAAGAGATCCTCTGGCGATTGAAACGCGTGGGCGCGCGCTTCGGCGAAACGCCGATCGTGTTCGTCGATCGCCAGCGGGGCCAATCCAAGATCGACATGAAGGAAGCCGTCAACGCCCTGCGGATCATCTTCTCGCTGGGCCTGCGGAACCTGTTCGGACAATAGATGACTACAAACGATACGATTGATGTTCTTGGCTTAGGTTGCACGGCGGTCGACGATCTGCTGTATCTCGACGCCTACCCGGCGGCCGACAGCAAAGCGCCCGTTCGCGACCGGCAACGGCAGTGCGGCGGATTGACGCTCACGGCCCTGGTGGCAGCCGCTCGGCTGGGTTGCCGCTGCGCCTACACAGGCATGCTGGGCGACGACGAGCTATCGCAGTTCGTCGTGCGGCGATTGGTGGAGGAAGGCATCGACGTGGCCCACGTCTGTCCCCGCCCCGACGCGCGGCCCGTCCGATCGACGATCATCGTCGACCGCGGCCGGCGGACGCGGACGATCCTCTTCGAGGTGGGAAAAACGCTCGGGGCCGATACAAACTGGCCGCCGGAGGAATTGATTCGCCACGCACGCGTGTTGCTGGTGGACCAGTTTGGCGCGGAAGGGATGATCCGGGCCGCGCGGATCGCCCGCGCTGCGCAGGTCCCTGTCGTGGCCGATTTCGAAAGTGCGGACGATCCGCGGTTTCCGGCGTTGATGGCCCTCGTGGATCATCTCATTCTCTCCCGCGATTTCGCCATCAAGCTAACGGGGACCAGCGATGCGCCGGCCGCTGCTCGGGCGCTCTGGACGCCACAACGCCAAGTGGTGGCGGTGACTTGCGGCAGCGAAGGCTGCTGGTATATTAGTCAACAAGCGGCAACGCCCTGTCATCAGCCGGCGCTGGCCGTCGACGTTGTGGACACTACCGGCTGCGGCGACGTGTTTCACGGCGCGTATGCCGCGGCGCTGGTCCACGGATACGAAATTCCGGCGGCCCTGCGGTTTGCCGCGGTAGCCGCTGGCCTAAAGACCACCTGTCCGGGCGGCCAGGCGGGTATCCCCTGCCGCGCGGCGGTTGAAGCCAAAATGTAATACTGCATCGAAGATACATCATCAATCCCAGGAATAGGAAATGAACACCGGAAAGCTCGTACGGATCAATCGCATCTTCTCCCATCCATCAGGACGGCTTTGTTCCGTGGCCGTGGACCACTTTTTGGGCTACTCGCTGGGATTGCCGCCCGGACTGCGGCACATGGCGAAGACCCTTGCTGCGGTGGCATCCGCTCATCCCGACTCCGTGACGATGCAGAAGGGCTTCGCGGCCTCGTTGTGGCAGCCCTATGCCGGCCGCATCCCCTTGATCCTGCAAAGCACGGCGGCCCGGCCCGACGATACGGCCCGCCAACAGATCGCCGACCCGGAGGATGCCGTGCGATTGGGAGCCGACGGCTTTGCCATCGCGGCCTTTGTCCGCGGCGCGACCGAAGCGGACTATGTGCGGACCGTGGCCGATGCCGTGCGGCAAGCCGTGCGGTTCGAGATGCCGGTGATCTGCCACATCTACCCGCGCGATTCCAGCGGCAAGATCACCTTCACGCCCGAGGACATCGCCTGGGCGGTGCGGTGTGCCGTGGAGGTGGGCGTGGACGTGGTGAAGACGCCCTACTGCGGCGACGTGCAGGCCTATGCGCAGATCGTAGCCGATTGCCCAGTGCCGCTGGTCGCTGCCGGTGGTCCGCAGGCCGGCACACTCCGCGCCGCGCTGGAGATGGCCGCCCAAGTGGTGTGCAGCGGCGCTCGCGGCGCTGTTATCGGCAGAAACATCTGGGGCTTCGAGCAGATTGCCGCGGCCGTACACGCCTTCAAAGCGGTGATTCACGACGGCAAGTCGCCCGACGAGGCGCTGCAACTGGCGGGAATAGTTGGATGATACATAACAACCCTTAACGGAGAACCAAGCGATGACGCGACCAATTACTTTATGTGCAGGCCAATGGGCCGACCTGCCGCTGGAAACGCTGGCGGCCAAGGCCAAGGATTTCGGCTTCGACGGACTCGAGCTCTGCTGCAACGGCGACCACTTCGAGGTCGCCAAGGCCATGTCCGATCCCGGTTACTGCGAGCGGCAGCGGCAGACGCTGGCCAAGTACGGCCTGCGGATGTTCTCGCTCAGCAACCACCTGGTCGGCCAGGCCATCTTGGATCCGGTTGATTTGCGGCATAAGGCGATCCTGCCGGAGCACGTGTGGGGCGACGGCAATCCGCAGTGCGTGAGCGCCCGGGCCGCCGAGGAACTGAAGGACACCGCCCGGGCGGCCAAAAAGCTGGGCCTGCACGTCGTCAATGGCTTCACCGGTTCGAGCATCTGGCACCTGCTCTACTCGTTTCCGCCGGTGCCGCCGGCGATGATCGACGCCGGGTTCGCCCTGCTGGCCGAGCGGTTCCACCCGGTGCTCGACGTATTTGCCGAGTGCGATGTGAAGTTCGCCTTGGAAGTCCATCCCACGGAAATCGCTTTCGACATCCACACCGCCGAACGGGCACTGGCGGCCCTGGACAACCGCCCTGAGTTCGGCTTCAATTTCGATCCCAGCCACCTGATCTGGCAGGGGATCGATCCGGCCAAGTTTATTCGCAAGTTCCCCGATCGGATTTTCCACGTCCACATGAAGGACGCGCTGGTCACGCTGGACGGCATCAACGGTATCCTGGCCAGCCACCTGAATTTCGGCGACCCGCGCCGTGGCTGGGATTTCCGCTCGCTGGGCCGGGGCGGCGTGAATTTCGAGGCCATCATCCGCGCGCTGAACGACATCGGCTACGCGGGCCCCTTGTCGGTCGAATGGGAAGACAGCGGCATGGAGCGGGAACGCGGCGCGCGGGAGGCCTGCGAGTATGTCCGCCGGCTCGACTTCGAGCCTAGCCGCGTGGCCTTCGATTCGGCCTTCGACAAGTCTTCCTCCAATAAGGCGTAGGGTAGAACCAGATTGCGTAGCAATCGCAGACCCACCATTCCTTGCTTTGGTGGGCCTGCGGTCGCGGTCAATCGTTGTTTCGGAGGTTTGGCCGTGATTCGAGTTGATCTCTTTGCGACGGCCCGCCACGGCTCCCGCGACCTTGTCCCACCCTACGGCCTTCGATAAGCCCGCCTGAAACAGAACCGAAAGGAATATCGATAATGAGTTCAGATCATCTAGCTTTGGCGAAAGAGCTGGAAGAGGCATTGGCCGAAATACCCATGTTCGACGCCCATACGCACTTGGTGGGCGGCCACCTCGGCGCGCGAGGGCTGCACGACATCCTGCTCTATCACATGGTCATCAGCGACCTCTACGGGGCCGGATGCCCCAGCGGCGCGCGGTTGACGCAGTACCCCGGCTGGCCCACGCAGGAGGAAGCCCATCAACGGCTGACGGAAGCCATTCCATATCTCCGCTATACGCGGAATACCGGTTGTTCTTGGGGCCTGCGATTGATCCTTCAGGACCTCTACGACTGGCGTGAGCCGGTCACCTTGGACAATTGGCGGCGGTTGGACGGGCTGATCCGCGAACGGGCCGACGACCGTGGCTGGTGGTATTCGGTGCTGGACCGGCTCAACATCCATCGGACCTGCACGGAGAGCGCGCGGCGCGGGCAGGGCGAAGACGACGCCCGCTTGCAGTATTCCATCGAATGGTGCTTCTTCACGCGCTGCCAATGGGGCGAGTTCGACACGGCGCTGTATGAACTGGAGCGGGCCTGGGGCCGCTCGCCGGAGTTCGCCACGCCCATCGGCGGCGGCCAGCGCCCGCCCACGGATCGTGCCATCCACACTTTGGACGACGTGCATGCCGCCGTGAAACACTATGTCGACAACATCCCCTACGAACTGGTGATTTCCACCGCCGCGGGCGTTTCCACCGACATCGATTTCCACCCGGTCAGCGATGCCCAGATGGCTGCGGCTTTGTCGCGACGGGCAGAGGCCGGCCCGGCGGAACGCGACACCTATGCCTCGTATATCAACGAGGCGTTCCTGACCGGTTTGGAGAAACACGCCGACACGATCGTCTACCAGTTCAGCCTGGGGGCCGAACCGCTGCCCTATGAAACCGGCAGCCGCCTGGCGCAGCGAACCATCGGGCAGTTGGCGGAAATGATCGCCCGACACCCCAAGCTGCGCTTCCAGTGTTTTGTCTCCAGCCGCCACGCCAACCAGTCGCTCTGCACCATGGTGCGGGAACTGCCCAACTTCAGCCTGGCCGGCTACTGGTGGCACAATTTCTTTCCGGACAGCATCCGCCAGGTTTTCGCCGAGCGGCTGGACATGTTGCCGGTTAACAAGCAGGTGGGCTTCTTTTCCGACGCCTATTGCGTGGAATGGTCGTATGGAAAAACCGTCTTGGTGCGGAAACAAATGGCGCGGGTCCTGGCCGACAAGATCCGGCAAGGGCAATACACGCGCGATGACGCCCTGGCGATCGCCAAGGCGATTCTCTTCGAGTCACCGCAGTCTTTGCTGGGCATGGTTCCGAAGGCCGCAGTATTACCGCGGCAAGCAAGTTGATCAATTGTAACCCGAAGCGTAAGCAAGGATGCGTCGCTTACGCTTCGGGTTGCTATGAGTGTTTTCATGCCGGGGTAATAAAATGACGGAAACGCTGGTTGCAGAATTCCTGCAAGAGACGATAGGGATGCTCGAACGGCTCGATCGGGCGGCGATTGCCCGGGCCGCCGAGCTGCTGTTGGACTGCTATTGCCGCAAAGGGCGGGTCTTTACCGCCGGTAACGGCGGTTCGGCCTCCACGGCGCAGCACTTCGCCTGCGACCTGGCCAAGTTCGTCATTCCCGACGGCCAGCGGCCCTTCGACGTGCGCTGCCTGACCGACAACATCTCGCTTTACACGGCCTGGGCCAACGATGCCGCCCGCGAAGACGTTTTCGTCAACCAGATGCGTGGGCTCTTGCAGCCGGGCGACGTGCTGATCCTCATCTCGGTACACGGCGGCAAGGGGTTTTCCGGCGACCTGGTTCAGGCCGTGCGCTATGCCCATGAAGTTGGCGCGGGAACGATCTCCCTGGTGGGATTCGACGGCGGGTTGTTGCACCAGGAATCGACCTGTTCGATTCTCGTGCCCGTGGAATCGACCCCGCAAACCGAGGCGATCCACCTGGTGATCGAGCATCTGCTGATGGACCTGCTGAAAGGCGCGTTGGCCGCCGCCGCGGGTTCGTATTAGAATGTATCCGGCACACTCCGTGTGCCGTTGTCGACGGCACACGGAGTGTGCCGGATACATTGAGACCATCATGCTTGACGATACCATTTTCCGCGGCAGCCGGTTGTGCGTGGTAGGGAGCATCTGCCGCGACGTGAAAACAGCTCCGATCGAGGCCGCGGAGAGCCTGCTGCGCGACGGCGAGACACCCACGGCGTTCATTACGGAAACCATCGGCGGCGGCGGCGCGAATAGCGCGTTGTTTGCCGCCGGGCTGGGCGCGGAAACGCGCTTTGCCGGCAAACTGGGCGCTGATACCCTGGGCGATAAACTCGAGCAAACCCTGCGGGGTCGGGGTGTCGCGACGTTTATCCGCCGCGATCCAGCCGCGCCCACGGGAAGTTCCCTGGCGCTGACCTATGCCAACGGCTGCCGGCATTTCATCAGTCACCAGCCGAACAACTACACGCTCGACTTCTCCGACCTCGACCTGGCCATGCTGGACGGCGGCGGACACTTGCTGCGGGCCGACGTCTGGTTCTCGCAGCCCATGCTGGATGGCGGCAACTCGCGGCTCCTGCAAGCGGCCCGCGAGCAAGGGCTGGCCACATCACTAGACCTCAACTGGGATCCCTGCTGGTGCTGCGGTGACGAAGAACTGATCCGCGCGAGGAAGGAGTCCGTACGACGGATACTGCCGTTGGTCGACCTCGTACACGGCAACGTCAACGAATTGAACCGCTTTGCCGATTCAGCCGATCTGGCGACCACGCTCCAGCGGCTGGCGGCCTGGGGCGCGGGGGCTGTCGTCATCCATCAAGGGGCACAAGGCGCGGGCTATTACTGCGGGGGCCAGTTGCTCGTCGAGCCTAGCGCCCCCGTGCTGCGGCAGATCAATGCCACGGGTTGCGGAGACCTGCTGAGCGTGTGCATGATGCTGCTCGACCAGCGGGCGGAGATTCCGGTCGTCCAGCGGCTGCGCCTGGCCAATCGCATCGTGGCCGACTTTATCGAGGGAAAACGCGATTTCCTGCCCTGCATGTAGCATGAGTGTGTGCTACCAGCACATAACGGCACAACCGTTACAGTCCATGCAGGTCGCTCGGCGGGAATTCGACCGGAGTTTGCCGCCTGCTCTCGCCGATTATTGTCAAAATAATCTGTTATAAACCAACCGTTCACGAGTTTCCTTGCCATGAGTACGTGTTCGTCAACCGGCGACTGCTTCAAGGCGTCTCTGCAGTTCAAGCTCGATAAAGCGACTGGAAAAGTATCCCAGAACGCAACGAAAGCCGAGTGGCAAGCGACCAGTTCGACCAGATCCAGTCCGACGCTGCCGGCTCATGCTATCTACTTGGGGTCCACTCTGGATACTGCTGGCTAGTGCCGATCAAACCAATGATCGGAAATATCGCAGGACGGCAAAGCTGCCCTGAGCGAGTTAACAGCCTCTCTGCGACGCCTCTCTGCGACACGGGTTGCGAGGGCAAGGTATGATGGACAGCCTCTTGAGGTTCTTCAAGTCGTGTAGATGTCGCAGCCCCTCATCCGTCAGTGCCACCAGTGGCCTCGGTAGAATGGGAAAAAGAGCGATGCCACGATGTACACCCGCGTTCCGATCGCCCGCTTACCCGCCGTATGAAGGTTGCTACTGAGGCCCTTTTGGCGGCGGGGTTGTGACCGACACACAGGGATTTACGGCATCGACGCGGCGGGCTAGAATCACGGGCAACTGAGTTTTCTTCGTTGGAGTACCGCCTTTAGGCGGAATTTTGCGGAAATTCCGGCTAAAGCCGGGACTCCAGCCACCGAATTTTCTTCGTTACTCGGAGGATTTGTCATGAGTCGGAAGATTGTTTGCTCGTTGGCCACGATTCTGGGGGGGCTGTGCTTGGCCGCTACGGCCTGGGCACAACCACCCAAGGAAGGCTCAATTGCCGCCACCGGTTCGGAAAACATACGGGTACAACCGACCGTGCTGCGGTTGGAAGTTCAACTCCACGGGAGCGGCGCCACGGCTGAAAAGGCCGTGGAACTACTCAAAGCGGGGAGAAAGTTGGCGATGGCGAAGCTCAAGGATCTGAAAGCGGAAGAAGCATCGATCCATTTTACAAATACGGCGCTGACGCGGATGGCCAACTACGGACTTTACCCGTCGGTCCCATCTACGGTACCACTCCCTGGGGGAGCCTTTCCTGCCCCCGCAGGAGGGCCACCGCTTCTCAGTCCTATCCCTGCTGCTCCTTCGGAAAGTGTTCCCGAGCCGGCGCCGACAACGTTGCCGCCTGCCTTTTCGTACATATCGGCCCCCGGCGACACCGCGCGACCCGGCGGCGAGCTCGCTCCGCCCACAACCGCGCCGCGGGCGAGCGCGCCGCCGTCCGGCTTCTCCGTGACGCCAGGGTACGGCCCGCCTACAACCACGCCGCCGGCCACAGGCGCGGCGCCGGCAACTTCATCACCCGCATCGTCACCGATGCCAGGGCCGGCCGTGCCCCCGATGTATACGCCGCCAGGTGGCTATGGGAAGCCAACACCATACCCCTTTTCCGTTCAGTTTGATGCGGCAACAACGCTCCATGCCGAGTGGCGGATCACGACCAGCGATGCGGACGGCATCGCCCTGGCCGGTGAATCGCTCCGCGAAAAGTTGATCGCCGCGCGAGTTTTCGGCGAAGTCAATCCGCCGTATCCAATTGTGCCGGGGATGACGACCCCTTCGCCCTATTGCACGCCCAGTTATCCCGCCCCAACATACGCCCGGATCGGCAATGGCGGCTTTACGCTCTTCTTCGTCGGCACACTCGGAGATGCGCAGCGCAAGACAGCGCTGGCAGCGGCGGTATCCAAGGCCCAGCAGCGGGCAGCCGAACTGGCGGAAATCGCCGGCGGCCGGATCGGCGATCTTTGCTCCGCCTCAAGTGACATCAGTCACGCCATGACGACGGATCCCTCCTTCGCCCCAAGCTACACCGTGATATCATTTCCACGGGCAGACCAAGCGGAAGTCGTGTCGCAATCGCCCAATCTGCCGGAGTGTACCGTTCAAACTATTTTGAATTATCGTCTCTTGTCCAAGAACCCTGCAAGTCCCTAACTCCCCTCCCATGGCCAAACGCTCACCTTACCAAGACCGCATTATCCGCCGCTACTACCAGAACCAGGACCAGATCCTGCTCCAACGCCTGGGCGACCTGGTCACCGACCTTTACCTGGCCGAGGGCAAGGGCCGCGTCCGCCTCTGGAAGCGGACGATGGAACTCCTGGAGAAGCTCAAGATCCCCAACGACCGCATCCAGCACGTCTGCCAGAGCGACAATCCGGCCCTGGTAGCCGAGGTGCTGAAGGAACTGCTGGAAAAAAAGGATTAGGGGGCACTTTGGATGTCGACCTGCGCCGAACGAGTGGAGCAACTGCGGTGGAAAAAATTCCCCGTCCTGGACGATGGATTCGTCTGCCTGGTGGACATGATGGGCGACGATCAAGCGGTGGTTCAGGCCGCCCGCGTGAGTTACGCTGAGGGCACGCGGGCCGTCTCCGACGATCGCACGTTGATCCGCTACCTCATGCGGCACCAGCACACGACTCCCTTCGAGATGGTCGAGTTGAAGTTCCTCGTCCGCGTTCCCATGGATTGCTGGCGGCAATGGATCCGGCATCGCACGGCCTCGATCAACGAGACGAGCACCCGCTACAGCGTGGCCATCGATGCCGCCCAGCAAACCGCGGCTGACGCTTGGCGCAAGCAGGCCAGGTCGAACCGCCAGGGCAGCGAAGGTTATTTTGACGAAACGACCGGCGCCGACTTGACAGCGGAGGAAGCGGCGCTGCAGCAGCAGATCCGCGCGGTCTACCAACGGCGGCTGGAACAAGGCATCGCCCGGGAGCAAGCCCGCAAGGACCTGCCGCTTTCCACTTATACGGAGGCCTACTGGAAGATTGATCTGCACAATTTGCTGCACTTTCTCGAACTGCGGATGGACGACCATGCTCAGTTCGAAATCCGCCGCTATGCGCAGACGATGGGCCGTGAGATCGTCGCGCCGCTGCTGCCGCTGGCCTGGGAGGCCTTTCTCGACTACCGGATTGAAGGCATGTTGCTCACACGGCTGGAGCAGGAGGTCGTTGCCCGGCTCGTTGCCGCGGGCAACGTTCCGGCCGACGAGGCCGCCTTCCTGGCCGCCGACGATCCCACCTGGGCCGGATTGACCCGCTGCCGCGAACGAGACGAGTGCCGCGATAAACTAGTCCGCCTGGGAATCATGCAAGAGGCAAGCACAAGAGCAGAAGAAAGACCGTAGGGTGGGACCCGGGCACCGTGCGCAGCATGGTGCCCGGGTCCCACCCTACGAAACTAAGACCTACCCCTCATCCCCAAGGAGATCCCAACCTCATGTCCGACCCCACCACAACAGAACTTCTGGCCCTCAATCGCCGTTTGCTGGAGAGCATTTTCGCCGGCGATTGGGCCAAGTACACCGAACTCTGTGATCCGAGCCTGACCTGCTTCGAACCGGAGACCCTCGGCCAGTGGGTGGAAGGCATGGACTTTCACCATTTTTATTTCAATCTGGGCGGGGCCACAGGGCCGGTGAACATCACGCTCAGCACGCCGCACGTGCGGGTCATGGGCGACGTGGCCGTGATCAGTTTCATTCGCATCGTGCAGAAACTCGATGGCAGTGGCAGTCCGATCACCACCCGCTCGGAAGAAACGCGTGTTTGGCAGCGGCAAGGCGGACGTTGGCGGCACGTGCATTTCCACCGAACGGTGGGGTAGTCTCCGGCCACTTCGGAGCGGCGAGGAGACAATTATCGCCTTTCGCTCCCGAAAGTGGCGCAACTTTCGCGGAGCGAAAGGTGACAATGCGACAGTTATTGATTTGTCGGTCCTTCGGTCTTGGAGAGAACCTGCCGTTGGTTTATAATCCGTGCTCTCCAAGGAGGGATTTATGCGCTCGATTGCGATTATGAACCAGAAGGGCGGCGTGGGAAAAACGACCACCGCCGTAAACATCAGCGCGGCGCTGGCGGAAACCGGTTTGCGGATCTGCCTGATCGACTTGGACCCACAGGCCCATGCCACGCTGCACTTGGGGATTGAACCGCTGGCCGAGCAGCCGTCGATTTACGACGTCTTGACCGGCAAGACCGGCATCTCCGAAGTCCGCCAGCAGGTGGCGGAGAACCTCTGGGTTGTGGGCTCCACGCTCGATCTGGCTGCCGCCGACATGGAACTGGCCGGCGTCGTGGGCCGCGAGATGATCCTCCGCGACAAACTGAACGCCGAACCGCAGCCCTTCGACTACCTTCTGATCGATTGCCCGCCGTCGCTGGGCGTGCTGACGCTCAACGCCCTGGTGGCGGTGGACGAGGTCTTCATTCCTTTGCAGCCGCACTTTCTCGCCCTGCACGGGCTGAGCAAGCTGCTGGAGACGATCAACCTCGTCTCTGTGCGGCTGAACCCGCGGCTGAAAATCAGCGGCGTCGTGTTGTGCATGTACGACGTCAACACGCGGCTGGCCAGCGAGGTCAGCGACAACGTCGACCAGTTCTTTCGCAGTGCCCGCGACAAGACCTCGCCCTGGGCCGGCGCGCACACGTTTCAGACGCGGATTCGCCGCAACGTGCGGCTCGCCGAGGCGCCTAGCTTTGGGCAATCGATCTTTCAGTACTCGCCCGACTCGCACGGGGCCGAGGACTACCGCCGCCTGGCCGAAGAAGTCCAGCAGGCGCGGTAGGCCCGGCGGCGCTACCGTAACGGACGGAATTCCTGGGCGATCCGTTACCTTCCGCAGCACCGTTTCGCGATTTTCGCCGTGTCCCGCGGGCCGATTTTTCCGGTCCATTCGTATCGCGTTTGCGGCTTGCAACACAGGCATATTCCGGATTTGTCGAAATGCGCCGACAAACGCGACGGACGGCTTGTGTGTATCACGCCGCGGACACCGGTTGATGCGCCGGCAAATCCTGAAATAGGCCGGCACAGCGCGGATTGATCGAATCTGCGAGAAGCGGCGCGACGATCCGATTTCTGAGTGGTAACGGATTTTACTGCGAACGGTTTCGCTCCCCGGCGAGCCGTTCCCATTCGGAAAGGAAGCTGAACATGAACACGATGCGCATGGGACTCCTCTGTGCGTTGGTCGGTTGGATGGCCGCCGACGCACAGGCCCAATGGGGGACTTATGGTTCCCCCGATCCAATTCCCCTGGGACAGGCTGCTCCCCGGGACTCTTACGCGCCGGCTGCAATCAGCCGCGCGTCGTACGTGGCCGCGGCCGACGGTTCGGGCCCGGTTATACCGCCCCCCCCCTCCGCGGCCCTCCCGCAACCGCCGATGTCGGCTCCAGGCGGCGTGCCGCAGCTACCAACGCCGACCCCCGGCAACGTGCCACAGCCGTCGATGCCCGGCCCGGGTATGGTGCCCCAACCGGCCACGGAGAGCAACGCGGTGATGTCGATCCTGAACGAACCCGGCCCCGCGTTCAATCCGGCCCCCGGCTGCGGCGCGCCGGCCCCAAGTGGTTGTGCCAACAACGGCGACGTCCGCGGCGACGTCTGTGGCGGCTTCGGTAATTGCTGTTCACCGTGGTACGCATCGTTTGACGCCCTGTACATGACGCGTAGCACGCCACCGAGGACCTACACCTCGGCCGAGCCGACCAACAACCCGGTCAACCAGGGATACTTTAGCGACGTGAATTGGACACCGGGTGGACAAGGCACCGTCGGCTATCGTTTCGGCTGCGGCTGCAATTGGGCCATCCAAGGCACTTACTGGGGGCTTGCCGAATCGAGCAGCGATGGCGGCCCGGGCATTCCCGGTCCTTACGTAACCCCGATGATCTTCGGCATGACCGACGTTCTGGGCACCAGCGGCGGCACCGGCGCAGGTGGCGCCCAGCAGGCCAACTCCTGGACAGACAGTTCGCCGTGCCATCACATCTGGCGGACCTACGATGCCCAAGACGTGGAGATCACGCTCGCACGGACCGTCTGTGGCGGCGAGTGCAATGGCTTTGGGGTCGATTTCCTGGCCGGCTTCCGCTGGTTCCGTTTCCAGGACGGCTTCATGTTCGGAGCCCAGCGCCAGGACGACGGCAGCGCCTATGCCGGCAACTGGCTGTACCTGGATGACCGCATCACCAACGATCTTTACGGCGGCCAGATCGGCTGTACCGCCAGCTACCGTTTTGCCGATTGCTGGAAGGTCTTCGTCACGCCCATGGTCGGCATCTTCGACAATCACATGACCTTGGATTACAACCTCTACGCGCAGGGCAACGGCACGTACTACCAAGGATCGTCGCAGACCTATCCCAACCCGAACTACCCGGTGCATGCGACGGCGGACGGATTGGCCTTCTTGACCCAGATCGACGTGGGCTTGGATTGGGATATCTGCCGGCACGTTTCCACGCAGTTGGGCTATCGCGTGATGGCCATGACGGGCATGGGACTGTCGGACGGCCAGATCCCATTCTACGGCAATGACACGCAATCCATCGCCAACATCCATCACGACGACAGCTTGATCTTGCACGGCGCTTTCGCCGGCGTGACATTCAGTTGGTGAGCATTCCGAGTGGAATCGCCATCCGGGGGCGGCCGTGCATACGTACGGCTGCCCCCTTCCTTTTGGCTATCCCTGCATTTGCGAGCCGGCGCACACGGCGTGGAACTCGGGATCGTCGCGGAGCGCGTCGAAGTCGGGCTCGTGATCGATGAGCAGGCGGTAATTGGGGTCCAGGGCGAGGGCCTGTTCGAGATAGGCCAAAGCGTGCCGCTTGTCGCCCGCCACGCTGTGATAACAGGCAAGGTTGTAGCGAATCAGCGGCTCGTCGCTATCGGCGGCCAGGGCCGTTTCCAGGGCCTTGATCGCCAAGTCGATTCGCCCCGTGCGCTTGTGGCACCAGCCCAAGGCCAGCAAGACCTGGACGTTTTCCGGCTCCAAGTCGGCCACCTTGCCCAGCGGCACGATGGCATCCCCGTAGCGTTCCAAGGATCGCAGGGCCTGGCCTTGCAAATACAAGGTCCGCGCGTCGCCTCCGTTCGTTTCTTCCGCCCCGCCGCTCTTGCGGGCCATGCCAGACCCGCCCGTCCCCTCGCCGACGCCCAGCCTGCCAAGCACATCGAGAGCTTGCTGGGGCAGACCAAGTTCCAGATACCCTTCAGCCTGATGCTGAAGTTTCATGCGACGAATTCGATTTTCTTTGGACTTGGTCACGCCGGGACTCATTGGCGCAAAGGGACGGATTGGAATGAGATCTACCCGGAAGGCGTTCTACCGACACGAGGCCGGCTCGTTTCGCTTTTCCGGAACGCATGCTGCATCAGCCTTTGATTCAACGAAAAGGCAACATCCACGCGTCTCACCAGTCCATTATAGCGGATTGCGTCAACAGGCCCAAGTCGCATTTCGCAAGTTCGCGTCGATATCGCCCGGCAAGGAAAAAAACGCTCCGAAGTACTTCCATAGTCTACGCGAGTACAAATGGCACGTTGGAGTCCCGGCTTTAGCCGGTATTTATGCCGGATTACCGGCTAAAGCCGGGACTCCAACCATCGCATTTCTGCCCGCGCCCAGTATTAGTCGCAGCTACCAAGCTCGTCACCTAGAAGCGGATGGACTGGACAGTTCCATGCCGCAAAAAACACGACCCGGTTTCCGCACACTTCCAAAGAGTCTGGTTTTGCGGCCAGGCATTTTCGCATGCCGATCACCGCTCCCGCCCATTTTTCGCTGCGTCAAGCCGGTACGACCGCTTCGTGGTAGCTTTCGATCAGCGATTTCCGCGGCGCGCCCACTTTAAGCACGGGAGCGAGTTCAATGAATTCCCCGTCAATTTGGTTCAACAGGCCCGCGGAAGTGGCGCGGGACGGACAAATCTGGGCGAGCGTTTCTTCCCACTGCGGGCACTCGGTCCAGAGCGCATCGGACGACGAAGGCAAGAGGGCCGAGAGGGCCACAATCTGCCTGGCCGCCCCGCCGGGCAAATCGGTGTCCAACACGACCTTGGAATGGCCCTCAAGCGCCATCGCAAATTCCTCCGGCAGATTCCACTGCCGGGTGAGCATACCGGCAGCCTGGCCGTGCGTCCAGCCAAAGGTCTCGCATTCCAGGTGCGAAAGCCGCCGCCGCCCTTGGTTGCGGGCATTCAGCAGCTTGACATAGATCTGCGGAAACTCCTTGGCCAACAAGGGAATAGCCATGTCCTGCAAGAGGGCCGCGGTAAACACTTCTTCCGCCGTCTTCAGCCCCTGCAGCTTTGCCACGGCCCGGGCGAAAAGCGCGCGGCGGAGCGAGTCCTGCCAGATGCTCCTCAAGTCGAATGGGCCGCAGCGGGGATTAGGAACGAGGCTGAACACGGCGTTCCACAGGGCGAAGTTCTTGATCGTCCGCACGCCCACCAGGGAGATGCCCACTTTGACGCTGGAAATCTTTCGCGCGAAGCCGAAATACGACGAGTTGACAAACTTCAGCACTTGGCCCGCCAGCCCCGGGTCGGCCTCGATGGGCACCCCGTAGTCGGCAGGACCGTAGTTCGGATCGCGCGACAATTCCAGTAGCCGGATCGCACTTTGCGGCAAGGCGGCAAGCTGGGTCTTTGCCAGCATCTGTTGAAGATTGGGACTACCGCTGTCGTGAAGAACCGTCATGCTTTCTGCTCCGGGGTACGCGCTCTATGGAAACCTTACGACAATCGGCCCGCAGAAGCAAATCGGCGGAGGCGAGATGGCTGGCCGCCGCGCATTGCCTTCCCGCCGCAGACGTTGCCTAATGGCAACACGCGATCTTCGCCGCGTGGCGATTTCTCCACGTCCCGATGCCGCGCCACGAATTGCGCAATACGCGAAACATCCGGCACGTCAACGACTTATATCTTCGTCCGCCTCCCTCGCTAACGCGCTGGTCCGGTGATTGCACCCTGCGCTACGGCAAACCGCCAAATCGCTTGGGGAGACTGTCATGCGCAGGTTTCGTTGGATCATCATTGCCCTACTCGTCCTCCCCTGGCTTGCGAGCGAGGCCATCGCGTCTGCCGCCGCGGTCGAAGACGCGTCCAGCGGATGGCGGCGGACCCGCGTGGGCTGGCAACGGGTCGAATGTCTCCGTCCGCAAATCCCCTATCGCCGGCCCGGCTTACATCCCGCCGTCGTCGGTTCGCTAGAAGTTCTCCTGACCACGACTGCCATGCTGGCGCTTTCCGGCGGACGGAGTACTACCCCGCCAGGGAAGTAACTCGCGCCAATCGTTGCACAAGACGGGGAAAGAAGGACCAAATTGCCTTTTTTTGCTCCCAGGTTGCTGGAAAAAAACCGGCATGCGCTTATGATGTAAGAATGAACGCTCAACTCTTGGAACAACTTGCGGCCCGATTGATCGCCGGGCAGCTTTCGGTGCCTGATTTCGTCGGCCAGGTGCGAGGTTTTGGCATAGCCGACGTCGGACCAGCCCAGGTCGACCTGGACCGCCACCGCCGCTGCGGGTTTCCCGAAGTGATATTCTCGCAGGGCAAGACGGTCGAGGCGATTGCCAAGATTCTTCAGGCCCAGCTTGAACACGGCGTAGAGGTGCTGGCCACGCGGATGTCGGCGGAGCAGGCGGCCGAATTGCTCGCGCAGTTCCCCGCAGGGCAATACAATCCGGTCGGCCGGACATTTCGCATTCCGCAACTAACCAGTGCTGCGCATGCGCGGTCGGCCATCGGCCGGGTGACGATCGTCACCGCCGGCACGAGCGACCTGCCCGTGGCGGAAGAGGCCCGCGAGACGGCCCTCTGGACGGGCGCGGCGGTAAAGTTCGTGCAGGACGTGGGCGTAGCGGGGCCGCATCGGCTGGCTGCGAACCTGCACCTGCTGGCCGATGCCGACGCGATCGTGGTCGTGGCCGGTATGGAAGGGGCGCTGCCCAGTGTCGTAGGCGGGTATGTGTCTTGTCCCGTGATCGGCGTGCCGACCAGTATCGGCTACGGGGCTGCGTTCAGCGGTTTGGCGGCACTGTTGGGAATGCTGAATAGCTGCGCTTCGAACGTCTGCGTCGTCAATATCGACGCCGGATTCAAAGGCGGCTACGTGGCGGGGATGATCGCCAAGAACGCCGCGCGGTCGCGAGAAGGGAATTGAGAATTGGACATTTGAAATTCGAGATCCAAACCATGACTGCTGCAAGCGATCCATCTTTGCCGTGGCTGCCGCCGCGGCCATCGGATGCCCACAAAGGCACATTCGGCACGGCCTTGATTATCGGCGGTTCGCGCGGCATGACAGGCGCGGTGGTATTGGCCGGCATGGCGGCGCTTCGCGGCGGGGCGGGGTTGGTGCGCCTGGCGGTGGCCGATCGTTGCCTGGAAATGGTCGCCGCCCATGAGCCTTCCTACATGACCGCCGCCCTGCCCGACGACATCCACGGCCGCATCAGCGGAGCCGCGCGCACGCGGATTGTCGAATTGGCCCAAGCGGCAACCGTCGTCGCGCTGGGGCCGGGCCTGGGGCGTTCGCCCGACCTGGATCGCCTCGTCGGCATGCTCTACCGCGAGGTGCCGTTGCCCATGATCTGCGATGCCGACGCCCTGAACGCCTTGTCGACGAACCGCGAGTTGTTGTCTCAGCACGCCGGGCCACGCGTGCTCACGCCGCATCCCGGCGAGTTCGCCCGCCTGATCGGCCACAAGTATCCGGGCGAGGAGCAGGATGTGGCCGCGTTGGAATTGGCTGGCCGCTGCCACGTGGTCGTCGTGCTCAAAGGACATCGCACTTTCGTGACCGACGGTCGCCGCCACTGGCACAACTGTACGGGCAATCCCGGCATGGCTACGGGCGGCTCCGGCGATTCGCTCACGGGGCTGATTACCGCCCTGGCCTGCCAGGGGCTGGAACCCTACGACGCCGCCCGGCTAGGCGTCTATCTGCACGGTCTGGCTGGCGATCTGGCGGCGGAAGACCTGGGAGAAACGTCGTTGATCGCTCGCGATATTGTCAGCTATTTGCCCAAAGCAATACAAGAACATGACGGGATGAGGGATAGACACTAGGTTATCGTTTGCGCGGGTGGAAATGAGCCGATGGAGTTCCGCCTTTAGGCGGCGATCCCGGCAATTATTGATTCGCCGGTTCTTTTCCCCCACGAATCCGGGCCGCTTGCCATTCGCGTCCTCGCGCGCTATATTCGCATGTACGGGTTTGGCTGGACGGACTTGTCCGCCGTCTCTTTTCCTGCCCCTTTGAACGCTTTTGCCGCTGATGACCGACGACGATGCCGATTTGATCGATACGGTGCGACTTTCCATGGTCGATGGCGTGGGGCCGCGCATCCGCCGCCGCCTGCTGGACCACTTTGGTGATGCGGCGTCGGCGCTCGCGGCAGCCCCCAGCGAACTCCGCGAGGTGGAGGGCGTGGGGCCGAAACTCTCCGAGCGGATCCGCAGCGCCGGCGAGGAGATCGACGCCGAGGGGCAAATCGCCTTCTGCCGCGAGCAGGGCATTGCGATCCTCACGGAAATCCACCCCGAATATCCCCGCGCCCTTCGCGAGATCCCCGATCCGCCGGGGTTACTCTTCGTCCGTGGCGGGCTCAAAGCGGCCGACGCCCTGGGCATCAGCATTGTCGGCACGCGGCACGGCACGGCCTATGGACTGCGGCAGGCCGAGCGGCTGGCCGCCAGCCTCGCGCGTGCTGGGCTGACGATCATCAGCGGGTTGGCCCGCGGGATCGACGCCGCCGCCCATCGCGGCGCATTGGACGCCGGCGGCCGCACGCTGGGGATCCTGGCCAGCGGCGTGATGAACATCTATCCGCCCGAGCACAAGAAGCTGGCCGACCTGGTCGCGGCCAACGGCGCCTTGATCAGCGAGCAACCGCCCCGTTCCACGCCGCTGGCCGGCACATTCCCCCAGCGGAACCGAATAATCAGCGGCATGTCGTTGGGGGTGATTGTCGTGGAGGCCGCCGAGCGCTCCGGCGCGCTGATTACGGCCCGGCACGCCATGGAGCAAGGCCGCGACGTGTTTGCCGTGCCCGGCAATGTCGACAGCCGCGCGTCGCGGGGCTGCCACCGCCTGCTGCGCGATGGAGCGATCCTGGTCGAGTCGGCCGACGACGTACTGGAGCAGCTTGGCCCCTTGGTCGAGGCGACCCCGCGGGACGACGGCCGCACCGTACATCATCCAGCGGAACTGCTCTTGAACGACATGGAGCAGAAGGTGCTCGACGCCATTCGTTGCGAGGCCACGACGGTCGATGAAATCGTGATCCAGAGCGGCCTGCCCGTGCCGCAGGTGCTGGCCACGCTTAGCGTGCTGGAAATGCGGCACTTGATCCGAAGATTGAGCGGGACGACGGTGATCAGGCTGTAACGGCATTTATCCCCTGGTGTCCCCTCCCAATTCACGCTACCTCCGTACGGGAGTTCTTTGAAGAGACGGCAGGATCTCTCAGGTTCCTGGGGAACGCCAATTTGCGTTTGCAAATGGTCTCCGACGCTGGCCGGCCGCCCAGCCTGGAAAAGTCACAGCGACAATCGCGTGACAAACTGCGGCAGCAGATGTCAAGAAAAACTGGGACACTTAGCGGCTATTTCACCACGCAAAGGGTAGCAATGATTGTCTATCATGGGGGTAGGCCGTGTATTTCCTTGCGCGCGGCGGCGTGCCAGTCCTCCGCAGCGAAGGCCATTTTCAGCACGCGTCGTCGTGTCCCAGCGACGCGTGCCAGAAAGTAGGTATTTCGGGGTTTCGTAAAACGAACTCTCGCGTGACTCGCTACTGTGTACGGTTGGTATGTTAAAGCGAGATGCACGGACGCAAGTTCAAAGGGCGGCGACCTGAGACGCCTTATCAACGGAAGAGAGAATGGAAAAGGGTCCCATCACCCGTGCCTACAAAGTGTTGGTGAATGTCTTAAGACACCGTGGAGCGAAGCGTGATGCGTAGTGTCGGCACGGGATTCGCTTTACCTCCATCAGGTTGGGATAGGATTTGCCCCGAGCCGCCTAACATGCTCGGCATAGCAAAGAAGGCCGTCGGACTGGATCCGGCGGCCTTCGCAGCTTGATCGTTGAGGAACGCGTTCCTCATTTACGGTTGCCAAGGATTCCATGAGGCGAGAATTCGCGGCCTACTGGGCGTAGGCCAGCAGCCCGCCCGCAACTGGAACCACGTAAGAGACCGTCTGCGATTGAGGGGCCGGCGGTAGCGGAAGGGGAACCGTATCCTTATGGATCATGATGTCCGGCTGGGCCACGAGGCGGATTCGGAAGGTCTTGGCAATTCGGCCGTCGGGCATGATCACCACGATCTCGGCATTCTGTGGCTGGGCCAGACCCAAGGCGGGCAACTCGGCCGTCACCGATTCCGGCTTCCAATCGACGACTTGGCATCGGCTGGATGTGCCATTGACATTGAGCATCACGACACCTGGTGTCTGCCCGAGGAAGTTAGCGAACAGGGTGAGTCGCGCTCCGCTGGGGATCTCGGGCCGCCGCACATCGTACTGGGGCGTCCGTTGCACGGCCACGTAGGTCACGCGGGACGACGCCGGTTCGGCTCCGGCGTCCGCGGCCGAACCGTTTGAGACGGCCGCATTGCTGGAAATGTAGGTGTACTCCTTTGTATTGCAGTACACGCCGCCAGCAGCGGCCGTTTGGGCTGCGGCAAAGTCAGCGCTCAGGGCAACGAGAACCAACAACGAGGGGAAAAAGTAACGAGACATGGAAAGGCTCCTTGTTAATGAAAGGTGAAAGAACTGGTCTTAACTTTGTGTTGCGGCCGCTTCTACCTAAGAAAGGCGCGTTTGAGGACAAGTGTTTCAGCATCTTTCAATTTTCCTGCCGCCGATCAGGGGTGGTTGCAGACCAGCCTAAGACGGGTTAGGATGGCAAATCGCCGATGATTTGTCGGCACCTCTTGCCAGCATGCACCATTTGAAAACCCCGCGAAGTGGCACATTGCTCAAGAAATGGGGAAACCATGCCTTCAGGTGAAATGACTTCACTGACCCTGCTGGAGCGCCTGCGCGATCCGGCCGACTCCGATGCATGGCTCAGGTTCCACGAGTTTTACAGCCCCATCATTCGGGTCTGGTTGGTACGACGGGGATTGCAGGAGCAGGACGCCAACGATGTCCAGCAAGAAGTCCTGCGTGTGGCAGTGGTCGATCTTCCGAAGTTCGGCCACAATGGCCACACGGGAGCCCTGCGATGTTGGTTGCGCACGGCGGTTTCCAATCAACTGCGGACATTTTGGCGTCGAAAGAAACGAGCCGCCGACGCGGTCGGCGGAAGCGAGCACCAGAGGATTGCCGAGCAGTTGGAGGACCCCAACAGCGCGATGAGCCAGGCGTGGGACCACGAGTATCGGCGAGCCGTCTGCGTGCGCCTGCTGGAGAACGTGGCGCACGAGTTTGAGGGGAAGACCATGGAGGCCTTCCGCAAAGTTGCCCTGGAGGGGCAGAGCGCAAAGGAGGTCGCTTCCGGACTGGGAATGACAGCCAACGCAGTGCGCATCGCTCAGTCCCGCGTGCTCCAGCGGATGCGGCAGATCGCCCAAGGCATGCTCGACTGAACGGGAAAGAGCGACGAAGGGGGACCAGCAGAGATGCATCTCTCCGACGATGACTTGAAAGCCTACGCGACCGGCCAGGTCGATGCATCGACGGCGCAACTACTGGAGGACCATCTGTGCGCCTGCGACGAATGCGGAGCGCGGCTCGACGGACTCCGTCCAGCCGACGATCCGCTGATCGAGGCGCTTCGCGGGTTGGATTGGTCGCCGGCAGACTGCAGGACGAGCCATGCCGGGCAATGCGACGAGACCCTCGCCGCCGCATTGCCAGACCGCATCGGCCGCTACGAAGTTCTCGGCGAGTTGGGACGCGGCGGCATGGGAATCGTCTATCGCGCGTTCGATCCACGGCTGCAACGGGCAGTCGCCCTCAAGGTGATCTCCCAAGGATGCCATTCGCACCCTGAAGATTGCCTTCGTCTTCGCCGCGAGGCGGAGGCCGCCGCCCATTTACAGCACGCAAACATCGTGCAGATCTTCGACTTCGGGGAGCAGGACGGCGTGACCTACTACGCCTTGGAGTTGATCGAAGCCGGCAGCCTTGGCGAGCGATGCTCCGACCGGGGTTGGTCCGATCGCGAGGCAGCAGAGATGCTTGCCGTGATCGCGGAAGCGGTCGAGTACGCCCATCGCAGACACATCGTCCATCGCGATCTCAAGCCTGCTAACGTGCTTTTGACTGGCGACGGCACTCCCAAGATCGCGGACTTTGGTCTCTGCAGAAGGCTCGACGAGGATGCCAAGCGGACCATGGATGGAACGTTGCTCGGCTCACCATGTTACATGGCCCCCGAGCAGGCGCGCGGCGAAGTGTCGACCGTAGGGCCTGCTGCGGATATTTACGGCTTGGGGGCGATTCTGTATGAGATGCTCACTGGCCGCCCCCCGTTCCGCGCCGCAACGGTGGCCGCCACGCTCGAACAAGTGCGAATGCGGGAGCCGGACCGGCCTGCCCGGTACCGCCACAATGTCGACCGTGATCTCGAGACAATCTGCCTGAAATGCCTGGAAAAGCAGGCTGCCGACCGGTATGAAACGGCCGCGGCGCTGACGGCTGACCTGCGGCGGTTTCTCAGCGGCATGCCGATCGTCGCGCGCAATCCGACCCTTGCGGAACGGACGGCCAAGCTGGCCAGGCGACACCCCGGCATGGCCGCCATGTCTGCGGTGCTGGCCGTTTCCTTGCTGGTCGGTTTCGTCGTCCTTTTGATCTACAATGATCGTCTCCGCGAGTCGTTGGAGGAGACCCGGCGACGGTGGGAAGAGTCGCGCCGCAATGTCTACTCGCTCCAACTGCAGCGAGCCAAGGCCCTGGAGAGCTTGGAGCCGGATCGTGCCTGCCAACTCCTGGACGATGAGGTCCGATGCCCGCCCGAGTTGCGCGACTTCACTTGGAAATACGTTCGAGGTCTGTGCGATCGCGAGTTGGCGATCTGGGAACCGGGTGGCACGACCCGCTGCTTGGCAGTCGCTCCCGACGGCTGTCGGTTCGCCGCAGGCGACGGCGACGGCATGGTGCGGGTCTGGAAGAACGGCGCGACGGACGGCCCGCGCACGCTGCCTGGCCGCAGCGGTCCCATAACCGATTTGGCCTTCCATCCGAGCGGCGCGATCCTGGCCAGCACAAGCGAAGACGGGACGGCCAAGATCTGGAATCTCGAGCATCCCGGCGCGCCGCTGGTCCTCACCACAACGGCCGAAAGGTGCAACGGCGTGGCCTTTTCGCCCGACGGTCTGTACCTGGCCACGGCACATTCCGACGGCGGCATCAGGGCCTGGAACGCCGCGTCGGGGACGTGCCTGGCAACGCTTTCGGGCCAGCAGGGCTCGGCCTTCCGCGTCTCGTTCAGTTGCGACGGCAAACTGTTGGCCGGCGCCTCGAAAGATGAGAACGTCCGGCTGTGGTCGGTGGCCGGATGGCGACCGGCCGGATCGCTGTCCGGCCATCACGGCTGGGTCACGGATGTCCGGTTCCATCCGGTCAAGCCGAGCATACTTGCATCGGGCGGTGAGGACCGTACAGTCCGCCTTTGGCAGATTTCGGACGAGGGCAAGCACGAGCCGCTGGCGACCTTCCGCGGATTTGGCGGAACGGTCAGCAGCCTGGCCTTCTCGGGCGACGGCCGGACCTTGGCCGCCGGCAGCTACGATGGCACGGTTCGCCTATGGTCGTTCGATTCGGGCCAGTTGCAGTCGGTTTTTCGACGCCATGAGGATGCGGTCGTCAGCGTGGCGTACAGCAGACCGAATCAGCTCCTTATCGCATCGCGGAATGGGCGAATTCGCCATTGTCGCACGGTTGCGAAGGACGGTTGTCGCATTATTGAGGCCCACCGCAAGGCCGTCACCAGTTTGGTCGGCGTCGCCGATGGGCCTATCGTTGCCTCGGCCAGCTACGATGGCTCACTTCGTTTTTGGGACACGGATGCGCTTCAGCTGGTCGCCCAGCATCAAGAGCCGGATCATTGGTTCTCCTGCCTATCGAGTGCGCGTGCTTCGGAACAGATCGCTTGGGAATGCAACGGAGCGGTTTATACGGCGCGGTTCGACGGCCGGAAGCTGACGGGCATGCGGCAATCGCTCGCCGTCGCGCTGCCATCGGGTCTGACATTATCTCCTGACGGAAAACGGCTGGCCATCGCCCACTCTGCCGACGCCAGCGTGCTTGTATTCGACAACACCACCGGCAAGCTGCTGTGGAAATGGGACATGGGTCCAAGCGGCGAAACCGACGGGCAAGGCGAAGCAGGCATCGCCTGTCTGACGTTTTCTCCCGTTCAGGGCCTGCTGGCCGTCGCTGGCGGGGCGGAAGACGGCTTTATCCAAATCCTTGGCCGTGAGGGGCGGCCCTTCGCGAAGCCTCTGCCTAGCTGTGGCGAAGGCGTGAAATCGATGACTTTCTTCGCCGACGAGTCGCGGCTGGCGGTCGGCACGAAGTCAGGCCACATCCTGGTCTATGACGTGGCCATGCGACGGATCGCCTGGCAATCGGACGGCCACGCGGCCGAGGTGACCTGCGTGGCCTTTTCGGCCGACGGCCGGACCTTGGCCTCGGGCGCCGCCGACGGAGACATCCGCCTGTGGGACGCCACCGCCGGGTCCGAACGCTCTCGCATCAATATGCCATGCGGCATTTGCTCACTCGTCTTTGCTTCCAGCGGGGCCACGCTCGTCGCCGGTTGCGACGATGGAACGCTCCGCTTATGGCATGTGGAACCATGACTCGAAAGGAGGCTCTTATGTATCGTGAACTATCCTGGATCTTGCCGGCAACAATCGTAATCGCTCTCGGTGCTCGAATTTCGCGTGCCGAGGAGGATACCAGACCGACAATCGACGAGTTGTATGTGGATCGTCCAAACGGGGGTTGGTTAACACCTCAAGAACTTCAAGAAGTCCTCAAGAAGCCCAAGAACACGCCGGCCAAGCAAGATCCTTTCGAGGCATTCCTCCGGTCGCGGGCGGGCTTAGCCCCTAAGACCCCTGAGACTGGCCCCGTGGCAGTGGACTTGAAGACTCTCGCGAAGATGTACCGGTCGTTGGAAGACCCGTCTAAGGCTCTTGAGAATGACGCAAGCACGTTGAGCAGTTCGACTCCTGTCGCCCGCATTTACCTATTGGCGAATACCGGCCGACTTGTCGCGGCGGCCAAGGAGGGAGATGCCTATCTGGAAGGGCCGATCTTTCAACGGTTCACCGACGGGAATGCCGTCGCCGCACTGACGCGCGTTAACATTGAACTCGGCAAGTTGGATCGCGCCGAGAAACTTGTCTTGTGGCAGACGACGCCGACGGAGAATCACCTCCCGGGGTTCACTTTCCGTCGTGATCCCGCGCAGCCGACGAACAAACCCCCTGGAAAAGACCCGCTCAGCACCTTCTTCGATCCTGAACTAAGATACGTTTCCGAGAGGATTGAGAAATACGGGGTGCTTGCCCTCCTGACCGGTCACAAAGAGCTCTTTGTGCGTCTTTCCCGCCCTGTCCGGGAGTTCCTCGAAGCGCGTGCCAGAACCGACCCGACCGGCCGGGCATTGGTGAGCCTGGGATTTATCGAGGCCGTTGAGGGAAAACTGTCCGCAGCGCGCCTACATCTGCAAAACGGGCTGGACAAGGTTCGCGATCACCGGGAGCGGGAGTCTCAGCAGTATTGGCACGAACATTGCAGAGATATGGGTTGGGACGAGGCTACGCATCCCCGTCCGCAAGCTCCGGGAGACCGCGACATCTCGCCTGCGACCTTCCTGGCCACCATGATCCTGAACTCCTGGGACCTGTTGCAGGGCAAGGCCAAGTTGAAGTTTGCGGCAGACGCGTTCGATCATGAAGCGATGTCTGGATTCTCTGAGTCTTTTGACGTGGTTGTTCCTTCGGCCGCACGCGAAATTGGTTTCACACGCCGCGAAGACCGCCGGCTAGCCGCGGTTTATCAGCTCCTTCCGGGCCATCATCGCGAGTTGGCAACGCCAACTCTCGAATATCTCCTGAATTCTCGGCGACTACGGTGCCGTTCGACGAAACTCTTTGCCTCGCGACCGCCCCGGCCCGTTTTCGACGAAGTCACGTTTTCGCTCCACGGGCAGGCCGCGGGCATGCATTTCTTCGTATTTTCCCCAGGAGAATGTGAGCGGCGTCAAAAGCAAATCGATTGGCTCCTGGAGCGAAGCTCGCGCGGATTGGAAAGACCGATTGGTTTACTCTATTCCTACAGCGTTCGGACACGCACCGACGACGATGTGGCTCACGACTCGCCGCAATGGAAGAACATCAGTGAATTCGCCGCCGCCCTGCCGCCGCGGACGGCGGCCTTGGAATTCATCAAGGGATCAACCATCGACTTCGATCGGCTCGAGCAGGGACTGCAATTCACTCCCGAATGCTACGGCGCCTGGCTGTTGACGAAGTCCGGGCAGCCGGTTTTTGTCAATGTCGGCCGGGCCGCGGAGATCGACCCCCTGATCGCGGACTTGAGACGCGGCATCCACGGCTCGTTGGACGCGCTGCGCAATTCCGGCAAGGACGATCCGCAGGTGGCCGTGCGGCTACGGCAGTTGTCCGACCGGCTGCTCAAGCCGATCGAATCACAACTGGCCGGCGTGGAGCATCTGATCATCTGTCCCGACGGCGAACTCTGGTTGCTGCCCTGGGCCGCTCTTCCTATGCAGGACGGCCGTCTGCTGTTGGAGCATTGCGCGGTATCACACCGCTTTACGGCCGGGGCGTTCGTCGATGAGGGTGCTGCCGCGCCGCGATTGTTGGAAAAGGCATTGGCCGGCATGGGCGTCGCCGCGCCTCGGGCACTGGACCGGGCATTGATCTTCGCCAATCCGGACTTCAACGCTACGCCCGCCGACGTCCGCGAGGCCGAGGTTGCCATGCTGCACGCCGAGCAGCGGGATGCAATTCGTATCCCTGCGCGCGGTGCGCGGCCTCTGTTGTCGCCAGCCGTCGCCTTGCCGGCAACGGCGCTGGAGGCGGAGGCAGCAGTCCCGCGCTTGCGGGAACTTACCGGCCGGGAGCCGTACGTCTACTCCGGCGCGAACGCCATCGAGTCGCTCGTAAAGTCGCTACACAGCCCGGAATACCTGGTCTTCGCCACGCATGGGGTCTTCCTGCCGTCCCCGGCCAACGAGAGCGGCGCGGATCCGGGTCCAAGTCCTGAAGGCTATCAATCGCTCGACCTGACCGACCCCCTGGTCCGCAGTGCTATCCTCTTGGCCGGCGCCAATCAGTGCGGGAAGTGGGGCGAGGTCCGCGGTTCGGAAGGGATCCTCTCGGCACTGGAGGTCGCTCTCTTGGATCTGCGCGGCACAAAGCTCGTCGTACTCAGCGCCTGTGACACGGGAGTCGGCGAACTCCGCTATGGCGACGGCGTGTCGGGGCTTCGAGAAGCGTTTTTCATGGCCGGCAGTCGGGCAGTGGCAGCGACGTTGTGGCGCGTGGAGGACAAGGCAACGTACGAGTTGACGGCCAATTTGCTGGCCAACCTCGCCGCGGGCGACCCCACTCGCGTCGCTCTCCGCAAGGCCCAACTCCACCAACTCGCGAAATGCCGAAAACTGTTCTACAGCGACTGCCCCTTCTTCTGGGCAGCCTTTACACTGACGGAACAGTAGGCGGTGGCAAAACCGTTCCGAGTCACCGACAATGCCTGAGACTTGAAAGGTCAACTCAAATGTCTTTTTCCAATCTGGTCAACAATGCCTGCTGCCGACGGCGACGCAGCTTCACTTTGGCCGCCCTACTCCTTATCGCGCTGGTTGGCCAGGCAGCCTCCGCCGGCGAGAGGCTTGAGAAGCAATTGCTGGAAGCCGCACCTCAGGTTTTAAAGAATCTCCGCGCCAAGGGTTACCACACCATCGGCGTCCTCAAGTTTCGAGTGTGCGTGAAACCCGGTCCAATCCGAGACAACCGGGGCACGCTCAACCTGCTGATGGCAAAGCGCCTGGAGACCGCGCTCGCGCTGGCAAATCCTAATACTAGCGGGCAATCCGTGAGGCTTGTGCGAGATGCCAGCTCGGTGGCCGCGACGATCCCGGGGGCGAGCCATCTTTCGGCCAAGGGCCGCAGGCTCTTGCTTTCGAGGCCCTATCCGCCGTCTTGGGGAGACGAATCCGTGCATGTGGATGCGTTCGTTACCGGGGTGGTAAGCCTTGAACCGAACTTGCGAACGATGCAAGTGGCCATTTTCGGGTTCGGCACGAACGACCCGGACCTGGCGCCGATGGCAGCGCTGTTCTACGCGGATACGGATGGCATCATCCTGAACGAAGTGGGCGAGAGTTTTTCATTGCGGTCGGTGGACGTCGGCGTCGGCCAAACCGATCCGGCGGACGATGCGGCTCGTGTCCGTGCCAAGCCGGAGGAGGCATTTCCGTTTCGGAATCGGCCGGCCGTAGTACTCAAAGTCCTCTACGACGGCAAGCCGATCAACGTGGAGTTTCGCAATGGCGAGGCCCTTATTCCTGAGCCCAACCAAGGTCAGGAAGTCATGCTCGTGCTCGAGCGTGTGGATCAATGCGCGGACCGCTTGGCCGCCGTCGTCAAGGTCAACGGCGAAAACACTCTCTATCGCGAGAGAATTCCTGATGTGGACTGTTCCAAATGGATCTTGAATCCCGGTTGCCAGCCTTTGACTATTCGCGGATTTCAAAAGGAAAAGCAATCTGCAGCCGATCGCTTTCGTGTCGCCTCGCACAAACAATCGGCCCAAGCGGAAATGGATTACGGGGCCGACGTAGGGCTGATCTCGATGACAGTGTTTCGGGAACTCCGGACACCGGCGCCGCCCTCGCTTGCCGAGAATGCGGAAGATCTAGCGGCAATTGCCAAGGCGGTATTTCCGAGCAAGCCGCCGAAAGACGGCGACGCGTTGAAAAGCCAGATTAGGACCTTGGCTCGAACGAGCACGACCCGCGGAGTCATCCTCAGCGACGGAGTGATCAGCGCTCCCATCGAGTTGATGACATTTGAAGTGGATCCTGCAAATATCATGTCGGCGGTGTTGCGATACTATCAGCCACAATCGAAGTGAGCAGCGCGGCCGTGGCCGCCCTAGCCAATAGAGCCAAGAACGAGAAACGCTGCGATGCGCAGCAATCGCCAGCCCGTGCAAACGGGTGGAGATAAGAGTCGCTGCATACCAGACGGCCGCATGACGATGATTTGCCGCAGCCATCCACGTACGGTGAAGTAGTGCGCCAGACAACGCGGTCGGCGTTGGAGGAACTGACTCGAGTCGGTGCAGAGATCAAGCCACTCTCCATGCGCAGATCTGTTGCGTCAAATGCTGTTCCTACAGCGCGTCCTTCCGGCAGCCGTGATAATTCTTTGACGGCTGTCGAGCCAGGGGTGGTCGGAGGTTGGTGAGGAGCTAGCTGGTGGTGTCGGAGGGCATGACCAGCGTCTGCCGGTAGTTCCAGGGCATCCAGTCCCGGCGGTGCGCGGATCAGATGGGGTGGTGGAGCATTTCCTTGATTGTGTCGGTCACCCCCACGAATGGCACTAGCTTAAGGAACGCGACTACAATCGGTCGTGGGCGCGTCGGCGGGCCATCACAAGCTGTTGTATGTTAGCCGAAGGCTCCTCGCTTAGGCTAGTGCCATTCGTCACCACCTGCCATTCGTCACCCCCTCCTCCGCGTGCAACCGGCACGGCCATCGTCAAGAAGCATGGAAACTGTCATTTTTTCTTGACTGGCAGGCGAGTTGAATCGCAGGATTTTGATAGCCCGCTTAGGACAATTGCGCACGCAGCGGCCCATCCTCCGCATAGAATAGATATAGGGGGGGATTGTTGAACTGATTGTCAACTGGACACAGCGCCCGTGGCTCTTTCTTTGGGTATTTAGATTGACTGGGAAAGTTAGGGCAAGTTATACTGGTCGCGTGGCAAGGCGATCGCTTTGATCCAGTCAGATTGGTACGTGGGGTCCCTTGATGAACCTCTTCAGCAAGGTTTCAGCCTTTGAAAATCCGTGGCAATACACCCATCGGCCGGCTTCGCGTACTGGGTTCGCGCCGCCAATTGGGCGCCGGCCCCCTCTGCCGAAAACATCAACGCTTGCGTCGCCAGCACGAGCCGAGCCGGCAGTTGATCTTGCCCGACGATCTGAGCAGTTTCGCCAATACGGCAACTTTACGATGGCCTATGCGACCTTGCAGCCGGGGATGAAGTACTTCGAGACTCACGGCGGGTACTTGGCGTACGACAGTTGTTGGGGCACCACTTTCGTTTTGGGAGACCCGGTGGCCCCGGCAGAAAATCACGCGTCTATCCTTGAAGCCTTCCTGTGCAGGTATCCACGTACCTGTTTTTGCCAGATTTCAAAACCGGTCGGCGCCATCCTCGCTCGTTTGGGCTGGTTCGTAAACGAGTTCGGAGGCGACATCGAACTCGATCTACCCACCTACGATTTTGCCGGGCCGAAGAAGAGCAAGTTGCGGCAGGCCGCCCGCAAGATCCGACGTGAGGGTTACATCATCGAGGAGCGCCCTGTCTCGGACGGTGATCGGACGGGACTGGAAGCCCTGTGCTCCTCTTGGCTGGCGACGAAGACCGCCAAGCGCGAAGCCCGTTTCCTCGTACGTCCGCTGGTGTTCGATGAAGAACCGTGGGTCCGCAAGTTTTATTTGCGGGACCCGCGCGGCTGGGTCGTGTCGTTTGTGGCCTTCGACCCGATCTACGAAGGAGGGGACTTGATAGGTTACTCGCCAGCCGTCAAACGTCGCTCCGCGGACGCTCCGACAGGAGCGGAAGAAGCCATCACCAAGTTCGCGATCGAACGGTTCCGCGCCGAAGGGATGAAGACGCTGCGGCTCGGACTGCTCCCCCTTTACCAGGTCCAGGACTCTGCATTTCGCGAAACTTGGCCGCTGAAAAGGCTCTTTCAGTGGCTGTACCGGTACGGCAATCGATCGATTTTCAATTTTCGCGGTCATGCCGACTTCAAGCATCGCTACCGGGGAAGTCTCAACAAGGTGTACTTTGCAACCTACACGCACTGGAACGCCCTGAATCTGCTCGCCCTCGTGCGGTTATGCCGGTTGTGGTAGCCGCCGCCCTCTGCGGCAACGTAAAGCGACCGCTTCTTCATCCCAATTGACCTAAATACGGGTTATGCTCTGAGGAGTGTTCCATCTCTGCAGGCAAGCACTCGTCGGCCGGCCCGACTGCCGTCGCATCAAACGGTACTGCCGAGCAATCTGGGACGGCCGGAAGGTGACCAAGTGAAATGGGCCAATCTCTCGTTCGGAGAAGGGAATCTATATTGGCACTGAGGACACGAGGGCCTTTAAGGAGCCTACCGATCCGCAAACTGGGGGCTTTGGCGGTTCGGCTGGGCAGCGATTGTGGGCAGCGGACAACTGAATCGCGGTCATGGGCTGGCTTTGATGTTAGATTTCCGTGTAGGTAACTAGGGTGGATGGGCTTTACCGTTATAATAGTAACGAACCGACATGCCCTCGGAGTGACGGCTTCAGGGCAAGGACCATTCCCTGCTGTTGAGGAGCAACTTTGCCATCCTTGGCGTGTTCCGATAACAAATGACTGCAAATCATGCATCTGAAACGGAAAAAAGCGACCTTGGCAATGGCGATGGCCGGCGGGCTGTGTTGGCGGCGGCCGGACATTGGACCACTTCGCCGGCCGGGGAGGCATCTGGCC
>CAZTPX010000032.1:0-73373 GCA_964615095.1 uncultured Planctomycetaceae bacterium
CCATGCAAATCGAGAACCTCTGGCGCGAGCGGAAGATCAACGCTCACCAGCGGAAACAACTGCTCTCGCAGTTCACGGGTGTCGGTCCCGTGCGGCTGGCCCTGAGCAACGCGGCGGCGAATGCCACGTTTGAGCAAACGCTCGCCGTTCTGGCCGCCAATCGCCCGACGCAGGGCGAGTCGAGCGGCATGCAGATCCTCGACAATCCGCTGAGTTTGAGCGGCGGCAAGACCGACCCCGAAACGGCGGCGGCCCTGAAGTATATGCACTCCCTCGTGGGGATGAAGGACTAGGCCGGCAACGGCGGAACGAAACGAATCACCCGTTTTTCTGGAGTTTAGATCATGCCTGGTATCGCAACAGTCGGTGCTCTTCCCGGCTGGGGTCCGCAACAGGACGCCCTTGGCCGTCGAATTTACTGGAGTCAGGACCACAAGGTCTTTGCTCCTGGCGGACTCGTCATTGACGGCTCGCAGTCCCGCGACCTGACGAACCTCACCGTTGGCGGCGCGGCGCAATACGATGTGCTCCAGGCGGGGCTCGTGATGGGCAAGGAAGGCGCATCGGCCACGAATCCCGGCTTCTACCGCAATTCGATCATCGGCGCGACGACCGCACAGATCCCGGCATCGGCAACCACGTCTATCAGCGTGTCGGCGGCGGTTGCCACGGAGGTTCAGCGGCTCATTACCCAGGCCGGCGCGAACGTCAGCTTGACCTTGTACGGGCCGGCAACCGCCAACACTGGCCTAGCCACCAGTGTTAACAGCCAAACCGTGGTCGCCACGTCAGCCAGCGGGACGACGATTACCACGCAGTCATTCACTCCCTCCCAGATCTTCATCGCCGGCACGCTCGTTTGCCCAGCCGATGGTTCCCAGGTGCCGAAATGCCTCATCGAGAAGGAAGACGGCATCGAAATCATGGACCGTTTCGGGAACTACTACAACGCGCAGTTTCCGCAGCCCCTCGTGGGCGGCGCCATCGAATCCGCACAGATCGTGAATTATCCCGCCGACACGGGATTACAGGCTTGGCTCAAGGCCCAGCTTCGCGCCGTGGGCATCGGCTACGTTTTCCGTGACGACTTTTAATTCGTAACTCAGGACCCTACTCCCTCACGTTTTGACATTTTGGAATCAGAGAGGCCAGCGATTTATCGCCGGCAACCCTGACGGCTGAAGCGGACTAATTACCCGCGAGAAGCCTTTTCCTTCGCTGCCTGAAAAGGAGGCCGCGCGAGAAGTCGCCGGTCTCTTTTTGTTTCACCTGCACGAAGGAAAAAACCAATGGCCGTGAATCTTGAAGCAATCCTTGGGATGCGGAACCTGGTTGGCATGATCCAATCAGTCGTCGGACGCTGCCCGGAAGACATTTTGCCGGCGGAGGCGTACAAGTCGACGCGCTCGATCGAGGGCAACCGCGGGACCTATTTCAAGGTCCGTGGCACGCGGCAGACGGCCCGCATCGTGCAGTACGGCTCGCCCTCCAAGGCCCGCGAATTGCCGGGCGTGACGGAAGAGCCACTGACCCTCTTGCACTCATTCGAACATTGCATCCATCCGGCCGCATTGCTTGCCAATCTCGCAGCCGAGAACCAGGACAATCCCGACGCCGAAATCAAGCAGAAGCTCGGCTTGCAGACTGTCACGCGGCAGATCGAGGTCTTTGGCGACCTGTTCAAGAACCTGCGCGTGTCCTGTATCTACTCGGCGTTGGCCAACGGTGCAATCTGGTGGGACAGTCAGGGCAACCTTTTGCCGTCCGCCACCGGTGCGACTTATACGGTCGATTTCGGCATTCCCAATACGCCGTTGCCCTATTCGACATCCTCGGCCTATGCGATAGGCCAGTATGTGACGTACTCCGGCACGGTCTACAAATGCACGACGGCTTGCTCTGCCGGCTCGTGGGCTACCAACTCCGCCGACTTCGCCAGCATTACCGGTGGAACTAACGGCTTGCCAATCACTGGCGGCAGTTCCGCATCGCCCTACGGGAATTACTGCAACTACGGCACACTGGCAGCTATCCTCTCGGGCGTACCGGGCATGGGCACGGTGGACACGACCCTCTGGAGCAATTCCGCGGCCCTCATCCAAGAGCAGATGATCGCCCTGAAGCAGCTTGCCCGGGCGCGGACCGGCTATCCGCTGGAATATGCCTTCTACGGCTCAGCCATTCTGCCGTGGATCAACGCCAACGCCATCGTCAAGCAGGTCTTGACCGGTTCGGCCCGCTATGCCGAGGCGGCCATGATCACGGAAATCCCTGACGGCACGTTCGGCATCAAGAAATGGTATCCGGTCGCCGAAGCGTTCTTCGCTCAGTACAACGCGGCCACGCCGCTGGGGGCCGATGAATCCGCCAACGTCGATTTCTGGTTCCCACCGAACCAGATCACCTTCACGCCGGCATTCAATCCGGAGTGGTGGGAAGTCGTCGAAGGCACCTATCCCGTGCCGGCGGCCTTCAATATCACCAAGGACATGATGGGCCAATTGCAGGCCCTCAAGCAGATTGCAGGGCCATACAGCTACGCAACCCTGATGGACGATCCGCCCTCGGTCAAGCACTTGGCCGGCACGACGGAGCTTCCGGTTATCAAGGTTCCTGGTTCGGTATTCCAAGTGTTTGTCGGATAAGGGCTGGCCATGCCGAACCTACTCCCATCGAGCAGCACGGACCCATTTACGCTGGTTTTCTGTGCCCTGTGGGACGCCTTGGAAAACGCCCAGGGCGTAGTGGGGTTTGTCGCCCCCGGCAACCGTATCAAGTGGCTTGGATTTACCAAGGAACCCCGGAAGGACGAACACGCGACGCAGAGCGACAAGCCGGAACTGAGAATCGACCCGGGCGAACCGTTCGCGGAACCGGAACTGACCACGGGCACGAACATCCTGCGGGTGAAGTGGCGGGTGCTGATTGCGACCGACGCCCAGCAGCTTGACCGGCTCGGCAACAACATGCAGGGCGCATCGATCCTGGCTGTCCAATGGGAGATTTTCCGGGCGTTGATCGGTTGGCAACAGCCGATCAAGGCGCTGACGTGGCAGGGCTCGCCATTCGTCCACAAGGTGAAGATGGGCGTACCCTTCCTGGCGCTGGAAAACAAGGAACTGAACCGCGGCACGGTCGGCTGGTCCGCCGGCTGGAATTATGAGACCTGGCTGAACTTCAACGTAATCCAGAATCTGCCGGTCCCCGTAACGTAAAGGTGAAACCATGCCAATCCCCGTGATGACGTTTGTTGACGGCCAGGGCGGCAACATCTCCATCAACGGAGTGATTCTCCAGCCCACGCAGTACCGCCTGCGCAAGCAGTTCATCAACCAAAACGTGACGACCACGGGGGCAGGCGGCAATCGGCAACGGGTTCGCGTACTCCAGGACTGGGGCTTCGAAGCCCATCTGTTTTTCGACGCGGCGAATCCTCCTGTGGGCGTTTCGGTGGTCAATGGCGTTTATAGCTGGGGAGGCATCGAAGCGGCCGTTGATGGCCAGGGGAATTCGGGCGTGCCGTGCATTTTCCAGATCGGCGCTACGCAAACGATTTATCAGGGAACCGCACTCATCGCCATGAACAACCCAGGGCTTCAGGCGGAGGGTGTGGTGGACATTACGATTTCCGGCGAAGCGGCCCGCGGCCCGCTGGTCGGCCCCATCTCGGGAAGCATTACGTAACAACGTAACAGGAGTTTTCAATCATGGCAGCAGGGCAACCCATTACCGTGTCGGTATCGATCGGCGATCCACAGACGGGCACGATCAAGGGAAGCACGGTCATTCCGGCCCCGTCGCTGGGCAATATACCCATTTGCCCGAGTGGCATTCAGATTTCGCTGGCGGCAACGCCGACGGGCGACCAGCAGGTCTATCCCACGGAGATCACGTACGCGAACATCCAGACCCTGGGTTTCGTTGCCACGCTCGTCACGGCCGGCACGGGCGTGCCCGTGGTCATCCTCAAGCTCAAGGGGGCGTCGGGTTTGTCTGCCGTCAATGCCATCTACGATACTTTTGTCGTCGATAGCGGTGGAACCGGAGCAGGCACGTTCACGATCACGGTGGAAGGCGTCACGACAGGCGCGATTCCTTACAGCCCCACCTATGGGACATTGGAAAGCAACATCAACAGTGCTCTCGCTACAGCGGGCATCGGTGCAACCGCCTCAGGCGGTAGCCTTGGAGCGATCATCCTCACCTTCAGCAGTGGCCGGCACGTCGGTCGGCCGATTTTCGGCGTGAGCATGACGGTCGTCACCTGGACGGGAACGGCAATTACAATCGCGGGCAACACCTTTTCCACAAGCACCATTGGCACTACCTACACGATTTCGGCCACCACGCCGGGCGTTTCGACAGATATCGACTTCATGCTGGCCCCGTCGGCGGGATTGCCGAACGGCGTGGTGTTCTCCTCGCTGCCTTCGACGATTGCGGCCAACATCACGTCAATTACCTGCCAGCCGTCGCTTGACGGCAGTGTCGTGCAGATCGACGGCAAGATCTACGTCACCACCTGAGCCCCAACCTAACCCTCCAGATAGCGAAAGGACGCCACAATGCCCATGCCTGCCGGCGGTTTGATTCCGAGTGGAATCGGCGGCTGTCTGTGCGCTGGAGACCTCGGGGCTGACCTCACCGGCCCTGACTGCACGGAGGCGCAGGGCAGCATTGAAAACGGTTTGCTCGATGTCGGCCGCTGGCAGCTTCAGGAGTTGTTTCTGGTAGCCGAGTGTCCGCACAGTGGCACATGGGGGGCTATTTCGCGGCGGCGCGTGGCCTACGATTTTCGCTACTCGTGCGAAATCCCCTACGACTACAACAACCCGGCTGATGAACTGCTGGCGGGCGCGGCGACGATTGCCTTGCGGTTGAATCTGGCGGACGTGACCCAAGAGCCGTTGCTCGCGGCAAACGATGCGGATCAGCGATTCTATGTCGCTCCGTCATGTATTTTGGAAATGGCGATTCCGGTGCTGGATGCGCGTGGTGACGTGATCCGCATGACCTGTCACGGTAGCGGGAATGGCTTGATCTTCTTGTTCCCGGATGACCAAGAGTCATACAAGAGCTACATGCATTACATGAATCAGCGGGGTTGGAATCAATGAACAAGACAATCACGCTTACTATCGACGGCCAATCGCGGGAACTGAATGCGGATTACCTCAATCCGGCCGCGCTCGAATACTGGCAGGCGTGGCTCGCCCACGAAGCGCGCATGGCCCACAACCCCTTCGTGGAATTCGCGGCCAAGGTCCAGGCGTTGCCGGAGGATCTCCGTGCCGTGGCGACCCGCGAATTCGTGGCGGGTGTGAGTTTCGACGTGGTGCCAAAACTCGTGTTTCTGGAGACGCTGCGATCGCTGCCGGCCGTGAAAACACTCTGTATTCTGGTCACCGGGGAAGACGTAATCACAACCGAGAATTCTGCCGCGGCCTTCCCGCTTCTCTTTCCTTTCATCCAGCGGATGGAAATTGTTTGCGGTTCTCTTGAAGAGGCGAATCGCCTCCGCGCGAACGTCGGCAAGCCCCCCCTCGGCAAACCGCCCATTGACCAGCCTGCGGGCGGCCAACCTCCGCAAGGAGGTTAAGCGGTGGCGAAAACTCCCGGACCCCATCCACCGATAAATCCACAGCCTAAGCCATGGGCCATGTCGCTTCCGAAAGCCGGAACCGTGGAGCTTTCTAGTGAAGTTGATCTATCTAAGGGGATCTCGTCAGTTTTTCCCCAGAGCAAGGGACTGGACGAATTATATCAACGCCTTGAGCGCAAATATCGCAGGCCCAGCGAAACGCATATCGATCCCGAAACCGGGGAAATCAGAGAGTATTCGGCAAACCCGGCAGCGGGCGAAGGCCAATGGGTTCACCATGGAGTTATGTCCTCGCCTGAATCGCCGTCAGAGTCCGGCCCCGCTGCCGCCGGCCTTACCAACTGGGAGGAAATTGATCGGCAAACGAGGGCGAAGTACGGATGGCCTCAGAAGCAACCCCTGGGTCAGGTCCCCAGTAGTGGATCGTCACCGGGGCGACCGACTTCGTCCGGCACGCCTTATCTTCCTGGCATGGAGCCGGAACCGACGCCACCCCCGCCCCCACCCGGAGCCCCGCCTGGCGCCCCCACGCCTGGATCGCCACCGGTTCAACCGCAGCCTGCCGAATCACAGCCATCTGGGGGCGAGCCGACGCCTGCCACGCCCACGCCTGTTCCGGGGGCGGCGAATGCTGGCGCCGCCAGTGCCTTTCGCGATCTCGGTTCGGCTGTCGGCTACGCTTTCGGGTCTCTTGGCGGCCCGCTAGGCAGTTCCATTGGTATGGCGGCCGGCGGATTGCTCGGGACTGCGCTGGCGGGCGGCGAAGTAAAGCCACGCGATGTTGCCAAGACGACGCTCGGACTGGCCGGAGGCGCAATTGCCGGCACCGTTGGTTCTAAGATCGGATCGGCGTTGGGTGGTGTGTTTGCCGTTGGCACCGAGGAAGGCGGCGGAGCTTCTGGCGGCGGATCAACAACCGTTGGCGGCGGCGGCGAGGGCAGCATTGACGAGATGACTCGCCTACTACGTGAGATCAGCATGAATATCAAGAGCATAACCGGCGACGGCATCTTCGTGAAAGGCGATCATCGGCGGGCGGGGGGGAGCCAGATCTGATGCCTAACTGGATAAGCCTATTAGAAGCGGTCGACCGCCGCACACGGATGACGACCACCGGCGCCGAGATCGTCACGACGTTCTATGTCGAACCGGCCAGCGCCTCGCCGATCGTGGTTTGCGCCCTGATGGGCGGCGTCAGCGGCAACACGATCAAAGACACCCGGACCATGCCGGCGGCCGACTACGAATACCCGTTTATGTATTGTGTGGAAGCCCACGAAACAACGATCGACCGCCGTGCCGTGGCCAGTTCACCATCTATGATGCTTACGGCCCCTGACGGTGCAGGCACCAGCACGACATTTTCAGCAATCCAATCCGCCCTGAAGAACCCCATAATCTTCGATGGTCCGCAGTCCCTAGACTCTGATGGGAACTTCTCTGGACCGCCAACAGTTCCTAACGAATGTGGTCGCTATATAGAGGCCATCTACCGCCCACTAAGTACCATCTATAACGGACCAGCCGCAAGCAAGACAACGGGTTCTTTCGATTATCTCGATCCGCAGTTCTATCCATGCTCCCGCGTGTTCCCTGCTAATGGCTGGCCAGGTGAACAGAACGACTTTTGCATGAAGGACTTGGTCACGGGGTTGCCGGTCGAGATACCAAATGGCGCGGGGCAAGCTATTTTGGTTACCGAGACTTGGCAGGAGTTCACTATCCGTCGCGTCATGTGTCCTTCGGTCCCCTGGGCCACTATCCAGCAGTTGACAAACCGCATCAACGGGTTATCTGCTTGGAAACCGGCCAATATGACCATTCCGGGACTCGCCTACCCCGATCCGAACAATGCCGGGAACCTGATCACCAACACATTTCCGATCGGCACTCTCCGCTTTGATACGGCAGAACCGATCAAGCGGATCATCCCTATGTGGCCGGATCCTCTTGGCGGCGCCAACAATCCTACGACTACTACATGGGCGCAGTGGTGGGACATTACCTATAAGTTCTCTTGGCGCACGACATGGGCCGTCTGGACCAGCTACGATCAGACCGTACAGAACCCGTGCTTTATCCCCTGGAACTGCGATTGGTTTATGGGCGTGCCGATGGGGATGTTCGCCAACCTTGCGCACGCCATCTTTGCCGCAAACAATACTTCCAAGGGCTTGCCGGGGTGGTACGAGATGACGTTCCAGCAGCCCACTAATCCCCTGTTTTCTACAGCTACACGTCGCAAGTACCTGGATGCCGAAGACCCCAGTTTGCCGATCAACGCCAACGGCCTGGTGAATGGAGCAACCCATCCGTTCGATACCCTGTTTATGCTCAACGCCCCATGAGAACGCTACGTAATTCAACAAGTCAAGCCGACCCCAATCCGCAGGTTGCAGACAGCTTGTCGGCCAACACGCGCAAACTGAGCAACCCCAGCGGTACGGGTTGCGTCATTACAGAGGCTCCAGCCGGTCTCGCAATTTCTGTTCCGACAACAGACAAGGGCTTTTGGGCGATCATCGGCGGCAACCCCAATATCTTGCCGAGCGCGACGGCTAGCCAGCCGAATCTCTCGGCATTTGTCACGCCGCCGACGCAAGCATCGTACACAGATCTGCAGACCGAAGACCATCGCTACTACCAGTGGCAGGCCGCCTACTGGACCATACCCAGCCAGTATTTCCCCGGTGATACGCTGCTGGAGACAGCCACGCAGACGGGCGATGCCTCTACGCAAAATGCGTCGGCCGCCTATCCGATGCAGGGCTATTCGACAAAGTACATCATTCTCAATCGGGCTCGCGAGATCAACGATAACCCTGTTCCTCCAGGTGCTTTCGTATGGATGACCAAGGGCAGTCTCTATACGGCCAAGGTGACATTCCCTGGTTCAGGCGGAGGTTACGCTGGCAACCAAACAATCGTCTGTCAGGAATACGTCTTTAGCTACGCCCCGCGGCCGATCACATTCCAGCTTTGGGAAAACTTGTGGATGCTGCCGCAAGCCGGCATGGCGCCGAACCTCAGCGGCAGTCAGCCGCCGGGCTGTGCCTTGGCCTACGAAGTGGCCGATGGCACTCCAGGGCCCGGATCGGAACTGAGTTACACGCCGCAGGACTATACTGGCACGAACCACGACCAGTCCAAGCTGATTGTGGTCTTCGATCCGGCCTATCTCTTCGGCAATGCGGCACTTCCGCAACGGCAGCCGCGATTTATTGGCCTGGGGGCCGGCTACATCGCCACGCCTGGCAGCAGTAATACGCCGGAGTGGAGCGTACCGGATGAAGGCTGGGCCGTCTACTGGGGGGATTTCCCTTACGGCGGCATTACTCGCAGCGACGGCGTGCAGCGACTCTTCCCTTGGTATCTGATCGTGCATTGCCGTACACCCTACCTGCATGCGCAATGTGGCGGCGGTTCCACGACCGACGGCGATCTTGGACCGGGAGCGGAAAACCTACACATCGCCGATGCTAGTCTGACGGGCGATGATAACCCGGTCGAAGCGGCGTTGGCCGGAACCCTCTATCTCAGTGATTCAAACAACACGCTCACTCAGTGGTACGAGAGCAAGCAGGGTTGGGCCTTCCGCGGCCACTGGAGTCTGGAGGAAAGTGGCGTGGGCCCCACCCGGCACAATACATGGACGATCGACGCGATGGATGCGACGATCGAAGGTCCGGATGGCAATTTGCCTGTCACCGCCAAGACTTTCGCAGCCACCGTCACGACAACCACGGCGGGTGCCACGCCCGTAGCGGTATCGATTCTTTCGCCATTGGACGGTGCCGCTTTGGTAGCGGCCAGCGTAACCAGCGTAGGGAACCACGGTGCATTCAACGCATCTGACGCCGGCAATAATCTGCAATCCACGGGTGACCGGGTGACGATTCGCCAGACGGGGGCGGGCAGCAGCTTGACCGATCCCGATGCGTGGGAGATCATCGCCGTCGAACGATTCGGGCTGACGCAAAACATCTCTTGGGGAATCAACACCTACTATTTCGTCAACGGACTGTTTGTGAGCATCAACCACGTTCCGGGGGCGTAGATATTCGCCTGCTCTCCTTTTGATAGCCGCGAACACCCGTCACGCTCGACAAGGGCGAATGGGAAAAGATCAAAGAGTAGCCGGCAAGTGGCGGCGAATCTGTCGAATCGACTCAACGGCCGAGTTGCGAGGCTCGGCCGTTTTTCATTCGCCCAGCAACGAAACTAGAACTGCGTCGGCGGTCCGTTCGCCGGCTAGGTTATTTCTTAACATAGGCAAACATTCCACCTGCCGATTCCAGTTCTGCAAGATTATGGGGGATTGCGGCATGATGGAAACGCCAATTCGTGGCACCCGGTTTAGGTCCAAGCAGAATGAAATCTTCAATCTTCCCCTGAGCAACCCTTTCCAATGCATCGCGCCTCGTATCCCCATGAAACCCGATCACCACATGAGTAAGACCGGGCACGTCAGAAAGTTTTACCTCATCGGTCGTAGCAGGGTTCTTGTGTGAACAGTGATTTCCGTCCAATTGAACAGCCGAACGATTAGCCGGGAGCCAACGCCGGATGAATTCTTGAAACTCTAAGAATGATGGATGTACCCTCATATTCTCCTCCCCGCGCCTTTGGCCTGGATCGCGGCCGGCCCCGGCCTTAGAACAGACCTCTGCTAGTGATGTCCCACAGGACGATTATCCGCAGTCTTTCCGCTCCTTCATAAGTAAGGGCGAATGGGAGGTAGGGTTCACCAATTTCCCATTGCTTCAGATCGCCAACGGGGCAATAGCGGATGGTCTTTTTATGGACTGTGAGTTTCTTGACGGTGGCGATGATGGGTTCGATTGTCAGCGTCGAGTCCTGGTTGACGTCTGCCGGCGACAAGTTTGACTCGTCTTCTCCCTCACCTCGCCGCGGAACCACATTCACCCAGATCCTCGACGGCCATGGCTGAGTGATTCGCCACTTCGGAATGTACAGCTCGAATCGGGTGTCGTCGATGTCCGCGTCCCACCGGAGCTTGTTGTCTGTTTCCTTTGCCGCTTCCAGGCGGGTCATTTCAATCAGTGCTTTGTCGATCATGCTTGAATCTCCTATTTGCTCGTACTAATCCTGATGGCCACGATTTCCAAAACGTGGGTCACGGGTCAAATCGTCCAGGAACTCGGATGCCGGCTCCACGCTTGTAACGAGCAGATGATCCCTGGCCCGCGTACAAGCGACGTAGAGCAACTGGCGTTCGGTGTCGTAGACTTCCTGCAAATCGGCGTCGTCGCCCACAGTCTCAATGCGCTCCTGCAAAGGAACAACCTCATCATCGCAGGCCATTACCGCGACGACCCGGAACTCCAGCCCCTTGGCAAGGTGCATCGTGCCGATCGATACGTGGCCGGCGACGGTATCAACATTCTCATCAAGAACCTTGAAGTTCATCCCAGCTTCCTTGACCGCCGCTTCCGCCCGGTCCAACTGGGCCGACGATCGAACGAAGACACCGCATTCGTGAGGCAATACGCCCGCTGTCGCCCGTTCCTTCAGCCAGTCACAAACGACCTTGATCTCAGTTTTTTCGTCCTTCAGTCTCTCGATCACGGGCGGCGGCCCGTTGAACACGGAAACCGTATCGCTCCGGTCTTCGTCGTTGCCGTCAACATCGGTGACCTTCGGCCCCAGCAGCCGATCTGCTTGCATCCGGATCTGATGGGAGGTGCGGTAGTTGACCCGCAGCGTGCGCGATCGTCCGCGAATGTCCACGCCGAGCGATTTCCACGAAAAAGGCTGCTGAAAAATCCGCTGGCCGGGGTCGCCGGCAAAAAAGAGGGCATTCGGCCGATCGGCGCCAAGGGCGGCAAAAAACCGCAGTTCCGCGATGCCGATGTCTTGGGCCTCATCCACAATGGCAAAATCATAGGGCCGATTCTTGGCCTTCGCCAGTTCGGCAGCCAGGGCGGTGAACAACCCCGCCTGAGTGACCATGTTCCGAGAGGTGAGTCCGGCGCGGACCCGATCAAAGATGGACCACAACACCACGCGTTGCGCCTCCGGCAGACGGGTTTTTCTGCCAATGCGTGCCACATCGCGATAGGCTTCCCAAGATTCCAACTGCCATGCATCGACGATCTGCGCCCATTCCATAACCAGAAACCGGAGACTGAACTTATGACCGCCTACAGCCGCCGCCGATTCCTTGAGCAACTCCTGCAAAACCTTGTCGCTGACGATCGCCACCTTGCCGATACGCGATTTGTAGAGGCGCAAGGCGGTGTCGCTCAGCGATTGAACGTCGATGCGGTCAGCCAATCGAGGCTCACCGCTCACCAGTCGCCTAAGCTTGTTCTGGAGTGCATTTGCCAAAGTGTTTGAGAACGTCGTCAACAGAACGCGGGCGTCGGAATTCGTGCGAGCTAGGTGTACCGCACGATGGATCGCGACGATCGTCTTGCCCGTTCCGGCGGAACCGGACACCCGCGCCGGCCCCGTATAGTCACGTTCGACCCATTGCCGTTGCTCCGGGTGCAAGAACACAGCCCACTTTTCCCACGGGAAATCGAGCGCACGTTGCAGTTCCTCGACGTTTGCCATCACGCGGAAACGGCGCAGGGCGTCGGGATGGTCGAACGGGTTCGCTTCGGCCACGGTAGATTGCGGTACTCGCGGGCGCCCGCCCGTTGCCAGTTCCAGCAGCGCTTCCCCGGCTTCTCCGGGCAGATGATCTGCCAGCGTCAGAAGTGTATCCTCGTTGGCCGATCGTACATCGTTGATCCACTCGGCCGGCACGCCATAACCCAGTAGATCGTCGTCCGAAATCTGGGCAAAGAGTGGCCGCGTTTTCTCGGCCTGTTTGGACGTTTTCGGCTTCGCACTGACGGGAACGGCGATCTCTTGCACCGTTTCGCGAATCTCGACCAGTTGTGCCGCGCCCGTCTTGGGGTGGGTTTCCAGCTTGCGACGTTCGGCCCAGGCGTAGGCTTTGTCGTGATGATCGACGTAGCATAGAAGCAGGCTGGCTTTCGTCTTGTGAACGATCAACCGAATGTCGCTCCCGGCCCGCAGCGACCAGAAGTTCTTGTCCTTGGCTTTTTCGAGCTTGTGAAACTTCATCCCCGGCGCCGCAGGGTTGAGTTGAAGGTCGAATGCGGTGGTCTTGACCGCCTTTTGCTCGTCGCCGGTCAGCCGGGCTAGGCTATCGGAAAACGTGTCTGCGATGAGGAATTGCATAATGCTACACCTTGAACACCTTCATCACCTCATCGCCCAGGTGGTTGATCACCTTGACGGCGATCCGGCCGCCTTTGGGCTTGTCGAACGGACGCGACGTGTCACTGTGCAGCGTGGCCCAGGCTTCGGCGTTGATTTCAGCCTTGAGAGTGGTCTTCAGCGCCGTGTAGGGATCGTTCGCGCCAAGGAAGTAGGCGTGGCGGACAAAGAAGCTTTCTTCGTTGTAATCGGTGTCGATGAACCAGCAGGCGATGCCCTCGGCGCCGTCGCTGCGAACCTCGCCCGTATTGGGATGGAAAACATCCACGCCATTCACCTTGACCCGCACTTGCCCGCCATCGCCTTCCAAAATCTTGATGTCGGGTTCGCCGAAGATGACGAACAGATTGCCCTTCCCGGTATTCTTCAGTTCGTCGGCCATGTGCAAATCGGCGTTCATACGGGCCTTCAGTATGGGAATGCGTCCCAACTTGTTGAACTCCGAGGAATGGGCATCGTAGTTGAACGCACAAGCGATCAGCACGTCGAAACCGGCGTCACCCGCCTCGCGGGCAGCGCACACGAGGTCTTGCCGTTGGACGGTACCAAACTCAGGGCCGATGAAGATCGCGGCGCGTTTTTCCGACTCTCCTTCCATGTATCGGCCTTCCGCGCATACGAAATGGCCCGGCCACGGACAAAGCGCGGTGAAGTCGATCTTGTCGGTCTTGTGGGCCTGCTCTACACCAGCGGTCTTGAGATTCTCAAGGATCATCTGGGCAAAACTCTGCGCATCCTCGTCGTCGGTATGTCGTGCGGCTGCGGGGTCGATCAGTTCATCGTTCTCGTTAACGCCCAATACGCGGTGGGGGGAAAGGCTCTCGACAGTGAAGGGACCGGCCACGCGGACCGTCTTCTTGTCCACGTAGGGCCTGTCGTACAGGTATTCAGGCTCAGCTTTGGTGGAGATTGACTCGTCGATCTCCTTCTGCCGTGCGATGCGGGCTTGCCACCAGTCGGCATGCAGTTTCTTCGCCTCACCCGTCCACTTGGCATCGGCTTCACGCGGGATTTCCCATTCGTCCCACTTCTTCTTGAGCGCGTTGTTCAGCTTCTCACGGAGTGGTTCCAGCACGGCCTGCCACTTGTCCCAAATTACGTCGATCTCGGCGTTGTTGGCGATGGACTTCAGCGTGATGTGTGGCACACGCTCGTAGACAAAGCCCTGTCGGATGTTTTCGTACACTGGCTGGGTAGAGGGCGCTTTGCGGCTAACTTCGGCATCCTTGAGTTGGCCTTCGCGGGAATCGGCCAAAAGGTAATAGGCATAACGCGCCCCCATGAGGCGGGCGCGGGCCAGGGCCAGCGCTACCCGCGAGGTGTCGATCGTGATCCAGCGACGGCCCCACTGCTCGGCGACAGTGGCGGTGGTGCCTGAACCGCAGGTCGGATCGAGGACTAGGTCGCCTGGATCAGTGGCCATGAGCAAGCACCGTTGGATTGCCGTGGATGAAGTCTGGACTACGTATACTTTTGGGTCCGAACGACTCTGCACACCTCCGATGTCGGTCCACACGTTGTTAATAGGGGAGGCTGGGAAATCATCGAGGACACGAACATATCGAACAATGCTCTTGATAGCTTGAACACGTTGCGCTCGTATAAGACGATTCATTCCCTCCATGCTCGTCTTCCATACTGCGGGATGTGGGAAGAATTCACGTCCGTCCAAATGAACTGCGAAGCGAGTCTTGTCCACGCCAGTTTGCGACGTCAGATTGTCAAGCGTGTAAATTCGGCTTCGGGGTGGAGGTGGCACTTTGCCTTGTCTTTCGTTCGCGGTCATCGGACGCCTTGTCCCATCCGCAAGTTCGAGTAGGTCATACTTGGTTGCCCCAGCTTGTCCAGCGCGTTTCTCATCGAAAAGTTGACGGTACTTGACTCGCGGAGCGTTTTTCGCGTACCACAGCACAAAATCCGAAATGCCGGCTAAGACATTTGTTCCACCGGCACCGCTTCCAGCCCCCGTCGTCTTCGTATACGTAATAATCGACAGAAAATTCCCTTCTCCAAATAATTCATCCATGACTGCCCGGACGCGATGCACGTTTTCATCACCAATTTGCACGAAGATCGAGCCGGAATCGGTAAGCAGATCGCGGGAAACGGTGAGCCGGTCGCGGAGGTAGGTCAGGTAACTATGGATGCCATCGCGCCAAGTATCGCGGAAGGCTTTGACCTGCTCCGGTTCGCGCGTGATATGATCGGCTTTGCCGTCAGTTACTTTGTTGCTGGTAGTGGACCACTGGAAGTTGCTGTTGAACTTGATACCATAGGGTGGATCGATGTAGATGCATTGAACCTTGCCGCGTAACCCCTCGCGCTCGGCCAGGCTGGCCATCACCTGGAGCGAGTCGCCCCAGATCATGCGGTTGCTCCAGTTTTGGTCGTGCTGGTAGAAGTCGGTTCTGTCCGCACCGTCGGGAATGCCATTGAAGTCGGCGAAGAGGTCGAGTTGCTGCTCCTTGCCAGCCGCGGACTGCCTCAGCAGGTCGGCGATCAGAACCTTGGGGTGGACCTTTTCCTGGATATACAACGGCATGGCATAAAAGACAAGATCGCTCCAGTCCTGCTCATCCTTCCCGCGCCAGACGAATTGTGGGTCAAGGTCGCGGTTACGCCGCTCGTAGGCCACCCGAATCGGGTTCTGTTGTTCCTGCTTTACAACCGATTGATATTCCGCCGTGGGGATGTTTTTCCGCTTGTCGGCGTCGTGCGTAATCGACTCAACGGTCTTCTTGCCGTCATTCTTCTTGCTGGGCTTTTTCTTTGCCATATTGTTTCCTTACAGCGATTTTGCCATCGCTTTCTGGGCGACGGCGGAATCGATCATCTTGTTGAATTCGCTTTCGACCTTGGCCTTGAAGTCCGCTTCGATCTGATAAACCTCAGTGAACTCGGCGAAAGCCCAGCGGCCAAACGTGCCGAGGTTGTTCACGCCGGGCACCCAGTACAGATCCATCGTCGATTTCTTCTCTTTCGCATCCTCGCGGCGGTAGCCTTTGATCTCGACAACGAGGTGCAACAGGTCGGGGGTTCCGTCCGGCTTCGGCGGGTGTCCGTCGTCCACCAGCACAACGAAGTCGGGTCGATACTTGCGCATTTCCGAGCCGTAGCGATAGGGAACTTCGAGGCCAAGATTATGGTTCTTCACGTAGGCGACGACCTTCGGGTGCGATTCGGCCACGCGGCAGAACTCGGCCTCCCAATCACTGTCGAGAACCACCCAGTTGATATGACAGCGACGGGCGTCCGTCTCCCAACGGTCGGTCTTGGAGGTATTGAAGCGAACGTGATTCGTGGAACCGATGGGGTTGTAAGGGTCGAGAAGCGCCTTGATCGGGCGATCGCCGATGAATTTCCGCGTGATCCCGTCGGTAATGCGTTTGCAGGCCATGTCGGCAAGCTGTTGGTACATGAGCAGCGCGGGGTACGTATCGCCCTTGCAGACGAGCGAAGTGTCCAGCCATTGCTTGGCGATGCGTTTCAGTTGGCCGAAGAGATGGAGCTTTGGCTCCTCGCCGGGGTCTCGCCATTGCGTGTAGAGGAGACGCTGTGTGACGTGGTAGAGGAGGGTAGACGGCCGCATGTCGGCAAGATGTTCCAGATTGAGGTCTACCCCTTCTCCAATGATGCCCGAATTTCGCGTAATGGACGGCCCGACAAGATCGGGCGTGAGTTCCAGAACGGAATCGGCGTTGAACTCAGCACTCAGCCGCTCCGTCGGAAGTTCCACGCGATAGCCTTCGACACGCGGGAAGCGGATTTCAAGCGCGTCGCGGTCGGGTCGCACGGCCTTGACCTGGATCGTCTCGCGTGGCGGCTGCGGCAGGGCGATGACCGGCTTGGCCGTGAAGTCAAACGGAATGCCGAAGACATCGGCATATTCCACGTTGAACAGCCCCTCCTCGTTGAGGTCGTAGGACTGACGGCGGAGAGCGCGGCCGATGACCTGCTCGCAGAGAAGTTGTGTACCAAAGGCGCGAACCCCCAGCACATGAGTCACAGTATTGGCGTCCCAGCCTTCCGTCAGCATGGATACGGAAACGACGCAGCGGATTGAACCACCCAACTGCCCCGGCTTGCCAACCGTGTTCATAACCTCGCGGAGCAGTTCCTGGTCGGTGATGGTCTCGCCCTGTCGTTGGTCGCCGGTGCGCTCCACGATCTCGCGGCGGAAGCGTTCAATCTCGTCGGCCGCCATGCCGCGGAAGTTATCGTCAAGCGCATCGCCGGCTTCGAGTTGCTCACTGTCGATAAGCAAGGTGTTCGGCCGCGGGAGTGGGTTGCCGGTAGTCTCGTCAAAGTTGCGGAAAAGCGCGAGTCGCCCATTTTCCAATGTCGTCGTGCCGTCTTCATGCTGCCGATGAAAACCGGAAATGAAGTCGTAGACCAGCTTGGAGATGGCAGTATTCTGGCAGACGATGATAAAGCACGGCGGCACCGGACGCCCTTTTTCCTCCCAAAGCTTGAACGTCTTCTCGTAGTGGCCGTAGAGTACCTGCAAGGCCGTTTGCAGCCGCGTCGGCAATTTGAGGGGGTCAAGTCCTTCGGCCTTGCCGCGGCCCTTCTTGGGCATGTCCTTACGAATGTTCTCCCACAGATTGCGGTACATCGGCATTTCATCACCGGGGATGTTCTCGGCAATGGGGACACGGGGCAGTTTGACGATGCCGCACTCGATGGCGTCCATGAGCGAAAAATCGTTCATCGTCCAAGGAAACAGCGTTCCTTCGACATAGCCTGAACCGCTAAGAAAGAAGGGAGTTGCCGAAAGGTCGAAAACGCGGGCCAGCCCCAATTTTCGATTTACGGCTTCGAGGCCGGAAATCCAAAGGCGGGCGGCCTCCTTGTTTTTCTCGGCTTCCTTTTTCTCATCGCCTTTCAGGTCTTCGTCGGCGGCATCGTGCGGCTTCTCGCGGTAGCAATGGTGCGCTTCGTCGTTGAGAACAAGGATATTCTTCATGCCCATCAGGTCAGGCATCACCCGCTGAAGCATCTGGCCCTCGGTTTCCAGGGTTTCCAGCGTTTCGCCGCGCCAGCCTTCGATGGCGGCGCGGGTGCCCTTGGACACGTCGGTCCTTTCCCGCAACTTGAAGGCATGAAAGTTCGTAATGACGATCTTGGCCCGCCTCACGTCGTCCAACAGGTCATTGGGCACCAGTTCGCGGCTGGCGTAGTAGCTGTCCGGGTCGTTCGGCCGAAGCACGCGCAGACGGTCTTTGATAGTCAGGCCCGGCGTGACGACCAGAAAACCGCGTGTGAAGTTTTTGCTGTCGCTACGGCGAGCAGCGTTGATCGTCTGCCACGCGATCAGCATGGCCATGACCGTGGTCTTGCCCGCAGCGGTGGCCAGCTTGAGCGCCAGACGCAGGAGTTCGGGATTCGCATCTGTGCTGGCGGCGGCCAGATGTGCCAGGATTCGCTTTCCGTGCTTGGAGTTCGGCGCGACCTCTGTCAACCAAATTACCGTCTCGACCGCCTCGACCTGGCAGAAAAACGGACGTATGTCGCCGAACTGGTGATGCCGCCAGTGCTGAAGCAACCGCGCCGTTTCGGGCGTCACTCTCCACTGGCTCGGATTCGGCAGTAGTCGCCACTGGTCAACGTAACCGCGGACCTCGTTGATGATCGCCGAGGTCTCGTCGTACTGCTGTTCCTTCGTCGAGAGTCCCTTGCCCTCGTCGAAAACGAAGGCTTGCTGGCTCGATTTTCCCTTGACCTTCTTCGGCTTAGGAATGGGTGTTATGAATTCCGCCCGGCGACGAGCTTCGATGATCTTTTGCGTCGGCTGCCCCTGGGGATCAAGCTCCCAATGCCGCTGCGGACATTCATAAGGCGAATTCAGGATCGGATGCTCAAAGAATGGATTGGCCATCAGAAACTACCTTTCAAAGAGGGCCGGGCCGGCGCGCACTCCGTTTCGGCGGATTGCTACCCCTCTAGTGGTGGAAGTCCGTCGTCGTCTCCTCAATCCGGGGTGTAAAGCCTGATTCTAACCCCACCAGAGTGGCCCGACAAGCAATTGCCCGTCAATAAATTCTTTCCACATACGGACTTGGGTCCGGTTGTGCCATCTGGCGAAGGCTGACGGCCCGTGCCATACCTTATAGGGTGGGGTAGCCTGGCTGTGGGCACGCGGGTAGGCCGTCGCTGGTGCCGAAGTCCGTTTCAAATCATGGCCACGGCGGACTTCATTTCGGTCGGTTGTGAACGCGTTGTCCCAAATTGGGGAGGTCGCTCCCAAGCACTTGCGTAGAATTACTAATGCTCAGAGAAAATAATTTCGACGACATTGCAGTGCGTCTAAACCCGAATTAGAATAGCCCTCGGCTAAGCCTGGTCGGGCAGACGTAACCGAGCAAGGATGTCAAGAGATGAAAAAGATTGCGAAACAGAAAAAGACACGCAACCTTGAGCGCGAGCGAACGACCCTTCTGAAGAAGATAAGGGCCTCGGTGTCACCTAAGCTCTTGCACCAAGTGAACTACGCGGCAAGCATATATGCGGAGTCGCCCCGAAACGTGTCAGAGATAATCTCACACACGGGGACCGCAGATGCCGACTTTCAATGAAATATTCACGGAAGTACTAAACGCGAAAAGTTCGGAACAAGATAAACTTCGCCGCAGTTACCTTCGGTCATTGTCGAGCTACACGGGCCGCGACACTATCTTATACGGAACGGCATTCACAGCGCCGGCCGGTCTGGGCTTGCCCCCTCCCTTGCTAAGTATTGTCCCCGGCGACGTACAGGGATTCATGTCAGCCGTCCACGGGCTCAAAGGCAAACAGCTCGATCTGGTTCTTCATAGCCCCGGTGGCTCCCTCGAAGCCGCAGATCAAATCGTTCAGTATCTGCGCGCAAAATATGATCACATTCGAGCGATCATTCCTCAAAATGCCATGTCTGCGGCAACCATGATCGCCTGCGCGTGCGACGAACTTGTAATGGCCAAGCATTCAGCAATTGGCCCAATTGATCCTCAGATGAGCTTTCCGACACCATCGGGCATGTGTACCTCACCGGCGCAAGCCATTCTCGATGAATTTGAACAAGCAAAGCAAGAGGTAAAGAAAGACCAGTCCTGTGCAATCCTTTGGGCGCCCAAGGTTCAGGCATATCCGCACGGATTCCTAAAAAATTGCAGCACTGTGTTGGCGCTTTCAAAAGGGAAGGTGGCCGAATGGCTTGACAAGTACATGTTTCGGGATCTCCCGGCCAAGAAGCGTCCTGGAAAACGGATCGCCAACTGGCTGGGAAACGCCAAGATTCATAAGACCCACGGCCGACCCATCACAATTGAATGCGCCAAGAACCAGGGGCTCAAGGTCATCGCTCTCGAAGACGACGACAAACTCCAGGACAAGGTGTTGTCGGTTTTTCACGCGCTTACGGTGACCTTCATGGTGACGAACTGCGTCAAGATCATCGAAAACCAAGAAGGCCGCGGGACATATATCAACGTCCAAATTCAGCAGCCGATGCCTTTCATGTTCCCTCCGGGGGGACCGCCCGCGCCGATGCCACCCCGGCCGATGTCACCGCCACCGGCTGGCCCGCCACCGGCTGGCCCACAACCGGCTGGCCCACAACCGGCTGGCCCGCCACCGGCTGGCCCGCCATCGGCTGGCCCAGCACCGGCTGGCCCAGCACCGGCTGCTCCACAACCCGCTGGCCCGCCACCGGCGAGAAAGCCCAATCGCACAACACGCGATTAGAGGCCGATCCGTTTCAAAGTCCAAAGACCCATGGCCGGCGCGTGCAGCAGCGGCGAACGTGGTGAGCCGATTCTGGCAGACAGGCCACCCAGCGGAAGAGGTTCGCCCGCGGGCACGTCGAATCAACGGTCTAAAACCTTGGGGGCGTGTGCGCCCCCAGGGTTTCGACGGCTGGAAGCCCATCGCTGGGCCTGAATACTCACACAGCCTAAAGAATCCGCTGGGTCTCGGGCCTACCGTTTCAGCCGGGTCGTAACGGTGTCAGGGGTCGTTCCTCCGATTTCTGGTCCTGCCGGCGGGGCCGGTCTGCATCGGCGCCGGTCGGGAACGATTCGATGGGGAGGTTATAGGAAAGAAAAAACCTAGAATTACTTGAACCTGAACCACTGGAAGAAACTGCGGCAGACAGACGCAAAGAAAGGGCCCGGAGGAATCACCGAGCTTTGAAACAGCATATCTATATTCTTGACCCCATTACGGGGAATCGAGACTTACGGAAAAAGCGCGAGCATCCTCGTCCTCTCTCGCATTTGCAACGATGCTCTTCAACTTGTCTAGTCGCCCGACGGCCTCCAAAATGTGAGCCAACGGAATCTCCTTGGAGGAGTCTCCTGGATCGTTTCTCTGCCACTCAGGTAATCGGTGGGTCACATCGACCATAGCCCACTCGTCAAAGTTCTCATATCGAGTGGCTACTTCTTCCAGTTTGCGAGAAACATACCTGGATAGCAACTTCACGCCTGGATCTCTGATCATTTCCAAGCTGAATCGGTCAACCTGAATATAGGCAGCCCATTTAGCAGTCGCGCTGTGTTCGCCACGAATGAGATGCAGCACATCCTCAAGAACCGGCCCTCGCTTCATTGCGACGACGCTGCTGCCTGTTAAGGGCGTGCTGGCTTCGGCAAGGATCTCTCTCTCAGCGATGTAGAGAACCTTCAGCAACCGCATATAATTCATGCGGTGGCCGCGCTCCCGGCGCAGCAAAAACGCCACAGCTTCGATGGCTTTTTCTGGATAGAATTGAAATGCGCGACTCATGCTACACCGTTTTCAGTTGCCAAATGAGCCAACTTACGATAGAATCAGGTGTAGTTTGGATTGTACCAGCCTGACCGTTCTTGCTGGCGAGCGCTAGCGGTCGGACTGGTGGGGCGATGTATTGTGTCAGCAGCACCCACACCGCAACTCTTGTTCTGTTGATTCTATGGCAAGATGCGTTGGTTGTCAACACCTAATAACCTGAAAGGATGGACTTTCAATGTTTATTGAAGGAATGACCTTTGTCATCTTGACCGCAACCCCACTTCATACTTGGGTGATAATCTCAGATCCGATCCAGAACTCAGAATACGTTGTACATGTAAATTTTACGACGCTTTATCCTGATCTGCCGCCCAATGACCCGCGCAATGATCGCTCTTGCGTTCTGGTGGCAGGGGATCATTCTTCAATAACGCACACCACAATAGTCTACTACGGCGGGGTGCTGACTGCCAGCGCAGCGCATCTTACCCACCGTTACAATAAGGGAAGCCTAAGGCTCAATGATGCGGTGACGCCGACCATTCTTGACAAAATACGGCGTGGCGCAGCAGTTTCGGACCACATAACACCGTTTGCTGTCGAACTTCTTATGGAGCAGCATCTTATTTAGAGATCATCTACCTGCTCATTTTCGGCTGTTTTCGAGCGAACAGCTAAAAAATATTTGACACTAGAGCGCCTTAGCAACACGCTGCTAGCCCCGACCGTGCCAGTAGGCAACTCAGCCCGAGTATTGAGCAAAGCACTCTTCTGTGAAGCCGGTAGTCTACCGGATTCGCAAGCCGAACTACCGCTTTTCCTCGCAAAAACCGGGGTTTCCTTGCGAAGGCTTGCAAAAGGCGTCGAAGGCTCTAAAATGCTAGAAATCCCCGAGAAAAACAGGCTTTTTGGCGTAGCTTTTGAGTTTTCTCACACCGTAGAGGTCACAAGTTCGAATCTTGTAACGCCCACTATATTTAAGTCTTTTGCAAAAAATGACTTGCAACTCGGCCCCACCAGGGGCCGTGGTCGTTTCTTGGGATTGGCTAACAGCACCATGCGGCGCTGCCGGGCCGCTTGGTTTCCACCACGTCAAGCGTCAAGATTGACCTCGTGGCCAGTTGCGATGACCACGACAAGACCGTGCGGGTCTTGCTGGGCAACCAGGGCGGCTTGCGGGGCGACGTGAAGGTCAGACTCCAGGGGCTGGACAAAGCGGCCTACCTCCGGGAAGGCGAAGGTATCCATGTTGTCGTCGAGCGGATTCCCGAGAACACGGACGGGGCGGTCGTGGCTCTCCAGACGGTCCTTGATGTTCGCTTGGTGGTCCGCGATAATACGCTCGATGTTACAATCCCCTGGGCGAGTGACCGCGATGCGTTTGCGGTACGTCTTGGGCCGGGCCAAGAGTAGGCTTCAATGGAAGGCATCACGCTCAATCGGTGCCGAGACTCTGATCTAAGGACTCTGTAAATCCGAACATATCCATGAACACACGCACGCGCCTTTTTGGCTGGTCAGGATTGTGTCTGCTTCCCGTATTTCTGTTTGTCTCCAGCATAGCGCTGGCCGGAACGCCCATTCGGATGGAAGAAGTTGCACCCGGCGTGTGGCGGATTCGTCTTGGACAGCCCGAAAAGCTCACGCCGATGTGCTTTCAAGAGCACGCGCCGCGGCTGAAGGAGATCGCAGCACTGGAACCGTGCAAACAACTTCCCCTCAAGGCATCGGCCATCGGCTTCAAGGCCAGCGGGCGTGGCATCGCCCTGGAATTGCCCCTCGAAGCGGGCGAGCAACTCTACGGTCTGGGCATGAACCTGAAGGTATTCCAGTTGATGGGCGGGAAGAAGACGATCCGCGTCAGCGACGACCAGGGGACAGTTCTTGGCGACTCGCACGCGCCGGTGCCGTTTTACGTCTCCACGCGAGGCTACGGCGTCTATGTCGATACGGCCCGCTACGCCAGCTTCTACTTTGGCAACCTGGATGCTGTGCGCGATGCACCCGTTGTGCCAAGACCGGCCACCGGGGAGAAAGCTGCCACCAGCGCGGAGGAACTGTACCGCCCGCGTGAAGCGGGAGCGAAGTTTGTTGGCGTGGATATTCCCTCGGCAAAGGGCGTGAACGTGTACGTCTTTGCCGGTCCCGGCATGCGGCATGCCGTACAGCGGTACAACCTGTTTTGCGGGGGCGGCTGCCTTCCGCCGATGTGGGGCTTGGGCGTGTGGTATCGTGCCTCGACCGAGCTTGGGCAGAAAGAAGTCTTGAACTTCCTGCGAGAGTTCCGCCAGCGGCATATTCCCTGCGATGTCTTCGGGCTGGAGCCTGGATGGCACTCACACGCCTACTCCTGTTCGTTCGTCTGGAGCCAACAATATCCCGATCCGGAACGGTTGCTCCGTGAGACGCGAGAACAAGACTACAAGCTGAACTTATGGGAACACGCCTTCACCCATCCAAGTTCGCCGCTTTACAAACCGCTTCTCTCCTGGAGCGGCGACTACAAGGTGTGGGGCGGCCTAGTGCCCGATTTTGCCACACCCGAGGGACGGCGGATTTTTGTCGACTACCATGCCAGGACGCTCGTCGAGAAAGGCGTCGGCGGCTTCAAACTCGACGAGTGCGACCACCAGCCGCTCAGCGCTACGCCCTGGTCGTTCCCGGAACAGTCGGTGTTTCCGTCCGGCCTTGACGGCGAGCAGATGCACCTCCTGATCGGAGCACTTTACCAACGCGCGATGGCGGCGATATACAAGGACCGCAACCAGCGCACGCTTGGTCTGGTGCGTGCCTCCGGCGCACTGGCGGCTCCGCTGCCCTTCGGCCTGTATAGCGATGCTTACGACCACCGCGACTATGTTCGGGCAATAGCCACTTCAGGGTTTGGAGGAATACTATGGTGCCCCGAGGTGCGGGACATGGGATCGCTGGAAGAGCTTTACCGTCGTCTCCAGACGAGCGTGTTCTCGGCAGTCACGCAAGTTGACTGCTGGTATCTCAAGAATCCGGTATGGAAGCAGATCGACAAGGATCTCAACAACAGCGGCAAATTCATGGACCAATGGGAGCAGACGGAGGCTGCCTGCCGGAAACTGCTTCAGATGCGGATGCGGCTCTTGCCCTACCTGTATTCCGCATTTGCCGAATACCACGATACGGGCATGCCCCCGGCACGGGCGCTGGTCATGGACTATCCGCAAGACGCCGCAACTTGGACCGTGGATGACCAGTATATGCTTGGTCCGTCCTTGATGGTAGCGCCGCTGTTCACCGGGCAGAAGAAACGTACGGTCTATCTGCCGGAGGGCAACTGGTACGACTTCTGGACTCAGCGCAAGTATCCTGGCCGTTGCAGGATCGAAATCGAGAAATCGGTGAACGAGATCCCTGTCTTCATCAAGGAAGGCAGCCTCCTGCCCCTGGCGGAGCCGGTGGATTGCGTCACGCCGCAGACCGAGTTCGCGGTGGCGATCCAAGTGTACGGGTTGAAGCCCCGGAAGATCGTTCTGTATGAAGACGACGGCGTGACGTTCGATTTCGAGAAAGGCAGGCAGAATCGAATTGAGTTGAGCTGGAACGGACAAACCGGTACCACGAGCAAGACCGGTGATTACACGGGACCTAGTCGGTACAAGATCATCAGTTGGAAACGGGCAGAATAGCGTTGGGGTTGCGGTACACCGCTGGCCGAGGCATTGGACGTGCCGGCCGCGTCGGACGCCGATCCGAAGCGGGCGGCTGCCTTGCTGGACTGCACGCCGTCGCAGTTGATCCGCTTGCTGAAACTCGACCCGCATGGCTTAGACTTGGTCAACCGCTGGCGTCGTGATCGCCAGATGCACGCTCTTCAGCAGAGAGGCCCCGCCGCCCGCTGGCCGACGCGTCAAGAAAACTGCTGGAAGCGTATCGGGCCGGGCGTTTCATGTCGGCCAGCGATGGTCCGTTGCGGCGGGCGCTGGCGGTGTCAGAAAGCGAATTTCGGGGAATTGCTCCGCGCGGGGAATAATTTGGGCGTTTGCCATGGCGAAAGTGCCGGTTTGACTCCCGCTGGGCGCTCTTCAGATTCCCGAACACGTCTGTTCGTTGGCGAACGTCGCACGATGTTCACCAGCAGTACGACTTGCTTCGGGCTCGCAGGTAGGATACTTGCACGGAACCGCTCCGTGGTTGACGGCGCGCGGCTGCTAGGGCAATATGCCGAGGACTTGATCCGTTATGTGCTTGAGCACATAACGGATCTTCTGTGGCGCATTCAGTTATGTGGCCTTACTGGCTCTTCCTTCACGATTTCAGCGTTCCGCTGAGCTTCTGCGCCACATAATTTCAGCGTTACGCTATAGGCTGATTGTTCTTTCTTCCCTTTTCTTGCGGAGGTTCGATTATGTTCGATCAGCTTTTCAGGCGACGCCATGCACTTGCGCGTCACCGAAGTGGTCCCTTGTTGGAAGAGCGTCTTGCCTATCTTACTCATCTCGCGGACCGGGGTTGTTCGCGAAACACCCTACAGAGCACTGCCCGCGATCTTCTCTCGATTGCGAAGATTCTGGGATTCGCCCGTCGGCGTCACAGGATCGTGACTCGCGACGACATCAAACGTAAGACGGCCAGCAAGCACTCCTTCTATCCAATCGCCGTCCGATGGCTCCAGTTTGTGGGGCGTCTGCAACAGCAGCCTGCTGCGGCCAATCCCTACGCGAAGAAGATCAAGCCGTTCGCCGATCACATGGAACGCGACAGGGGGCTTTCGCCCGTTACCATCCGTGGGCGGTGTTGGTTCATCACGCGGTTTCTCAATCGATTGAAGATCAAAGGCGGCTCTCTGCGCAAGATCACTTCTCATCGGATCGATGTGTCGCTTAAAGAGATGCTCGACCAGCAAGGCTATGCGCGGACCACGATTCGATCCTGGGCGGAAGGGCTGCGGAACTTCTTCCGCTTTGCTGAAACACAGGGCTGGTGCCGCAAAGGATTGGCGGCGTGCGTTCGGGGGCCGCACGTGTTCTCGCAGGCATCGCTACCACTCGGGCCGTCGTGGTCGGCGACCTGGACCTTGGCGTCGCATCTAGCCGTGACGCCTCGTCCGTTGTCCTGCGCGGAAAGGGAAACAAACTCCGTCGCTGTCCACTATGGCCAAAGACGGTGGACGAATTGCGGCCGCTCGTTGGCCAACGAGCCGCATCCCAGCACGTCTTCCTCAACCGTCGTGGAGAACCGCTCACACGATTCGGGATTCATACCCTCGTCGAACGCTACGCCGCAAAAACGGCAGCGAAAATGCCGTCAATGGCGAAGAAGCGTGTGAGTCCTCATACGATCCGCCACACGACCGCGACTCACCTGCTTCGCGCAGGCGTGGACATCAACACCATTCGAGCTTGGCTGGGCCACGTGTGCCTCAGCACGACCAACGTGTATGCCGAGGTCGATCTGGAGATGAAGGCCAAAGCACTCATGAAGTGCGAGATCAAGAACGGCAAATCCAAGAAGCCCTGGCGCAAGGACCCCGGACTGATGGAGTTCTTGAGGACGCTCTAGTTCGTGACATTATGTGGCGTTCAGCACGACAAAGTTCCGAAAATCGTCGACGAATCCCGCTGGACGCCACATAATTGAATGCGCCACAGAAGATCCGGGATGTGGTGGCGAAGGGCTATTTGGCGGAGTAAGATGGGTATATGTGAACTACTCTTGTCTGCATCATGGTGGCCGTCGCGACCTCGGTCTTCGGAGCCGATTCCGACGTCAAACAGGTCCGTGAGCACTTCAAGAGCGACAACTACACGGTCGAGTGGGGAACCGCACGCACGTTTGATCCTGGCGCGGAACTGGAGATCGGCGACGGGTCCGGGCACGGTTTCACGCTCAACTGGTTGCGATTCCGGCCAGACGACAAGCGGGTGGAGGTTCTGTCTATACGGCTTGAGGAGGGGCGGCATCCGTACAAGTCGAAGTGGCCGCCCGACCGCGCGCCCTTAACCGTCAAACATGCCCGAATCACGCCCGATGCCTACACCGCGTTGCTGCGCGCCTTGGCCATCGTGGATGCGGCCAAACTCAGTCCGGTCCCGGAGGACCCCATGAAGGGTTTCTCGTCATCCTCACGGGACTTCTGGGTCTATGCCCGTCTTACGGCGAAGAACGAGACGCTCGTCGATCTCGGCTGGGCGGGCTATTGGGGCAGTCCTAGCGAAATCGAATTCGCCAAGCCACAGGCCGCCGTGGACCTTGCGCACGAAGCGATCAGGGGCCTCGACTTCAAGGAACACTCCCTGACCGAAGAAGAACGGGGCTGGGCCAGTTCGAAATTCACACGAGACTGGAAGAAGATCAAGGATGCTGAGTTTCACTGGTGGGTGCGGGAGCGGTACATCATCATGGTCGGCGTTGTCGGCGATGCGTCGGCCTTGTCGGCGCTTCGCGATGCTTTACAGCGCGACCCGAAGGATCGCCGTGTCTACTACGCCATCAACGCGATCACGCGGTTGACGAAGCAGGACGTGCGCGACAAGCTTGTCGAGGAAATGGATGTTGTGAAAACGCGGCAACGGCTTCTCGACATGCTCCGGGATAGGAAATGAGTACCCAGAGTGCCCCGGCATTACGTTCTATCAGGCCCGCGAGCGAGAGACCGCACGAGCGTCGATCGAGATCTGCGACGAGATCGGGACGGCATTCCAGACCAAGCCATTATCGCACCCCACGAACTGCCTGTAGGCTGCTTGGCGCTGTATACGCTCGTCTGGCTCAGCCAAACGAGGCCTCGCCGACGACATGGCCAACCGGCCGGCGGGTGCCCCGGTAGAAGTCCAGTACAGCGGCGTGTTGAACGTCCTATTAGTCGATCTGAAGACTTTCCCACTCGTTGTCATCCCTCGCCTCGGTGGCAATCTGCCGAACCGCAGCGATCAAGACAACTGGGACGAGAAAGGCGAACCACGAGAGGAAGCGGAAATGAGCGTATCCCGAGGCGACATCGCCGGTTGAGATCCAGATAATGATGAAGCCACCGACGGGAACCAAGAGGGCCGAAGTCAGACTGTAGACTACCGCAAGCGGCAAGGATCGAGCAGAGGCTCCCCGAAACATCGCTTCCCGTATGCCGTGCCCCAAGAGCGTCATTCCAAAGAACAGCCCTGAAAGGACAATACAGGCCGCAAAGAACGCGAACTCCATTCGTCCAATTTCTTGCGGTCGTCCGCGTATCATCAAAGCCAAAGGCACCAGCAAGAGATTGATCGCAAACAGCCCAGAAATGAAGGCTGCACTCCTAGCGGCATGGGCGAGTACCGATTCACCCTCCCGAAATAGAATAAATCTCTCCGTAAAATAGGTGAACCATTCCGTCCAGGGGACCGTTCCCTGAATCTGAGCAGATAGCTCCTGGGCATCCCCGAATCGCTCCTTGGCCCGATCCAGGGCGGCTTGTTCGTCACTGAGCTTCTCGGCCTCTTCCTCGAAAATAGCCGTCAGGTGGGCCAGTAGCTCCTCCCGCATCCTTCGCTTGCGTGCCACAGCCGCCCGGACTGGTCGAACGGCCCGCTCGGCGCTGGTTCTCAGATCTATCAGGGTGGAATCGTTCATGTCGGGGCTCCAACAATACCGCCAATGACTTGGACAAAACTCGCCCACTCCGTACGGACCTGAGTCAATGCGCGTTTGCCTTTGGAAGAAAGGCGATAGATGTGACGGCGCGCACCACGTCGCCCGTGCGGCTGGTCTTCCCATACCGCCGCGATCTTCCCCGCTTCCTCCAATCGGTACAAAGCAGGGTAAAGCGACCCCTCCTTGAGACATAGCGCGCCACGTCCCGCCTCTTGCAGACGCCGTAGGATTTCCAATCCATGGGCCTCTCCCTTTTCCAGGACCGAGAGGACCATTGTTTCCAGATGACCACGCAGCTTGTCGCCTTCAATCACGCACATGCTGCTATTCTAGCCTGTCTAGGGATTAGTGTCAAGCGGCTCGCGGGGCGTTACCTCCGAACCTCCTCTGTGCTTGCGTTTCTTCCCTTTCCGGCATTGACTGTCGGTCGCCCAGGCGAGTTTCATCGTCTTTGTCTTAGTGCAATCAGCCGTCGTCAAATACCGTGATCACCGGCGCATGATCGGACGGCTTTGCGCCCTTCCGTTCCTGCCGGTCGATCTCGGAGCTGGTGCAGCGGGCGGCCAGCGGTTGCGTGGCGAAGATGTAATCCAACCGCAGGCCATCATTCTTCGGAAAAGCGAGCATGCGGTAGTCCCACCATGAGTACAGCTTGCCCTCTGGGTGCTGTTGGCGAAATACGTCAACAAGGCCCCATGACAGGAACTCTTCCAAGGCAGCACGGCTTGTCGGATGGTACAGGACCGATTCTTCCCAGGCCATTGGTTCGGCCACGTCCAACTCGTCCCGTGCCACGTTGAAGTCGCCACAGACGACCAGGGGCGTCTGGGGCGTGAAGTGTCTCTCCAGGAAGGCCCTGAGCCGCCGCAACCAGTTGAGCTTGTAGGCGTAGTGCTCCGAACCGACGATCTGGCCGTTGGGAATATAGGCGCTGATTACCTGGATGCCGCCAACTTGGGCCGTTATGAACCGAGCCTGCGGATCTTCGGTGTCATCATTCATGCCCTGCTGGATGTTCTGAGGCTCGATGCGGCTCAAGATTCCCACGCCATTGAACGTCTTCTGGCCGTAAACCGCCGCATGGTAGCCCGCCTCCCGGATCGCATCGTAGGGAAACGCATCTTCCTTCGCCTTCAACTCCTGAAGGCATACAATGTCCGGCTGGACCTTCTGAAGCCAGGCCAGCAGCCGCTCCAAACGGGCGCGAACCGAGTTCACGTTCCAGGTGGCGATCTTCATGGCCGCGCGGCACGCTCCCCGTTCCGCTGTCCCTCAGTCGCTTGGCTGGTTACGGCCTTCAACAGTGCGTCAGCAATAGCTTGCATGCCTTTGTCACCGGGATGTGCCGCCACACCACTATGGGTAAAGGTCCGCTCCGAGCGGGCATAGTTGGACTCGACTTTGCCAAGCCCGCCGATGTCTACGAAGAAACCGCCTACAGCCTGACACGCCTGCCGCATGATCTCATCCTTGGTCTTGTCTGCCCAGAAACAACTGCGTACGAAAATGGCGGGCTGGCCACTTGTTTTGAGTACCGTCAGGAGTCTCGTGAAGTTGCCCTTGAACTTGGCCTCGGCATCCTCGGAGGCCAGGGACGGTACATTCTCCCCAATCGCTACGATGACCATGTCCGGCTTGAAGTCGAGATGGCTCTTGAGCTTGGTTTCCAGGTCGTAGGCGTCGTAGTGCCTCTCGAAATCGGCGATATTGTCGATCAGCACTTCGGGCTGAATGCCCGAGCTTCTGGCAATGGAGTTCGCCAGGACATGGACGTAGTCCTTTTCCTGGGCGCTGGCGGCCATTCCCCAGTTGCCCGTCCAGCCGATTTCCGCCGCTGGCCCATGCAGCGTAATGCTGTTGCCGAGAAACAGGATTCGCTTGGCTTTCCCATTTCCCCGTTGTGTCGGTTCCACGACCCGCTTCAACGCTTTCAAGTAGGCCCCATCGGGATCGCCCTTCGTGGGCGCAAGGTAGCCGCCTTCGCCGAACTCGTTCCAGGCGTAGAGCAGCACGATCCGTTCCGCCGTGGTCTGGTCCGGGTGCCGGTCCATCCACGCCAAGGCTGATTCCAGGGCCGTGGCGAACTGTTCGGGCGTGCGGTCGGGATAGTACGAACCGGCCACCTGCCCCAGTCCGCGTGGCCCCTCCCATGGCCGCTTGTCCCAGCCAACACTCAACTCGGGTATGTACGGCTGCTCTGGGCTCCCGCGCCATGCCCGTTGGTGGGCCTCGATCAGTTCAGCGTACTTGCGGGCTTCCGATTTGGCGGCGTAGCCAGGGATGATGTTGTAGTGCGTCGTGTGCGTAAAACCAATCTCCTGCTTGCCGCCGCCGCAACCGGCGATGGCCACGCCCGGCAGCCCCGCCTTACGGGCCGCCGCCTGGATCTGCGCAAACCCACTTTTGTCGCCATTGCCCGCGTTGAAAATGATCACCAGCGGCTTTCCGTCCACCGTAACGTGCTGCGGGTGCTTGAAGTACGGCAGCCAGCTATCGACGGCCTTTCCCCACTCGCCCGCACCCTGGAACAGGAATCCCTGGTGGTTGGCCACCAGCAGGCAGAACTTCAAACGCTTGTTGTTCTTCGCCTTGAGGAATAGCTTCAAGCCCGTGTGCATGGGCTGCTTGTCGAGCTTCTCCTGGTCCTTGTTCCAGTACCAGCAGAAGGCGAAGAAGGCGATCCCGTGGTCGGCGGCCAGGTCGATCTGCCGCTCCATAATCTGCAGCGCGTCGTCGCGCCAACCCCAGATCGGCTCGCGGTCGGCGAACTCTTCGATCATCCGCTTGGTAAGGTGCGTGGGCGGATGGAGCTTGGTCCACCCCGGGTCGTCGCGCCACCGGTCGCTGCTCCCCGCCCAGCCGTCAAAGTAGTACGCACCCACGGTGGCACGAGGCTTGGCGATTCCTTGGGCGGGCTTCGTAGCCGTAGCTGCGTTTTCTCCCCTGGCGCTGGACATCGTGGCAGCCAGCAGGGGACACGCCAAGAGCAGATTCAACGTCGTCATCAGCCTGCGCATAGACATTCTCAGGGATCCTCCGGTGTAATGTTTTCCGCTCCACGGACAGCCGCCAACGTCAGCAGCAAGCACAATATGACAGGTCCGCATTTCAGCAGGGGATCGTTCAGGGGCATTGGTCGCAGTTCATCGGGTGCAATTCTGGCTGCCAATGCGCGATTGTACCCTGTTGCCCGGCGTGACGCCAACAATAATCGTGCTGGGCCAGACCGGCACAATCATCTGGCTCTTGTGCGGTTAGGGTTTCTTCGCTTCGGAGCGGTTGCCCTTCGACTCGAAGGTCACGGATACGCCAGCACGAATCGAAACCTTGCCCAGTGCCATAGACTCGGGATTTTCACCGCCCGATCCACGCTGGTCCTGAATCACGTTCTGCGACATTCCCCCCGACGACCGACCATATTACCCAGCTTAACAGTGCGGGTGTTTGACCAATCTTCCCGGCCAGTCATAGAATCATGGGTAGCTGCCGGGTCGTCGTCGCGATCCTCGACGGACCGGACGCTGACTCCGGCACGAGCTTCGAGATGGGCTACGCTCGGGCGCGAGGAAAGAGGGCAGTAGGCGTCAGGGACGGACTTTCGGGACCGCGAGTATCATGGACTCAACTTGATGTTATCCAATGCTTGTTCCGATCTGGTTGCCGAACCAAGCACGACGGCCACTGTCGAGCGGCTTACGGAAAGAATCGCGGGGGTCCTGGAACTGGACGAATCTCCTGTCCCGCAAGGAGATTCTTTACTGCCATGAACGACCAAGCTCCCCAGACAGACCGACAGCCCGAAGATCCTCGCGTCCGATTTGCAGCGGAGGGAACGCTCCTTGCCTGGATGCGAACCGGTTTAGCTCTGATGGGCTTCGGCTTCGTGGTCGCCCGCTTCGGCCTGTTCCTGCGGGAGATTTCTAACCGACTGCTAACGGGATTGCTCGCCGGGCCTCCGCCAAGTGTCCAGCATGTGGAACAGGGCGAGAACCGGGTGACGCAATAACATCCACCGTCCGGCATAGCGCATTACGACCTTAATCTGGGCTCTCATCGCCGACTTGTAGCAATGCGTTGGGCAGCGTGCGCAAGTCGTCTTCCCGGCCCCATACGGGCAGCGATCCAGCCGGGCCACAGCATAATCGTAAAGGGATTGGCATTGGCCGCAGAGCGAGCCGCTGGCGGCGTGGTGAGCCCGGCAGTATATCTGCACCATCGCCAGAATGGTCTGTCTCTCGCGGGCCAAACGTGCCACTGCCTTGCCGCGTGAATCAGCCATGGTGACAAACGCAGGTCCGGCTGCTAATGCCAACCGCCCGTGTCACCCCGAAGCGATCCGCCAGCTCGTCAGCTAAGCTCAGAAACCTATCGTGCGTGCCGAGGCCCATGTGCTCTTGCTCGACGTTCTCGAAAGCCGCCAGCAGCCTTTGTTGATCGTCCTCGGTCAGGGCTTGGTTGGCCATCGTGAACAGGCAATGGTCCTCTTTTTCAATGTGTTCCCGCAGCAGGCCCACGTAACTTTGGGCATGGTTGACGAATTTGTCGACCGCTTCGCTCTTTCCAGCGGTGGCCCGGTCGATTGCTTCGGCCATGCCACGAATATGTGCCCGGCCTTGCTCGTGCTCGGAGAGCATCACGCCCGTAGGACCGCCCTGGCGAGGAAACCCCTGGGCTTCCATCGCCGGAAAAAGATGGGTTTCTTCCTTGCCGTGGTGGCAGCGGTCGGCAAAGTTACGGAAGAAGTCAAGTGCCTGTTCTGCCGAAGTCTTGTCCAGTCGCCCATCGGTTGCACAGTTCCGGGCTATTGTTTCCAGGCAATCGAGCACCTGTTCGATAATGCGATGCTCGCCACTGAGGATCTCGGTGGGTTTCATCATAGGCTCCTTGAGAAATGCTTGTTCGTTTGTTCTACTTGAAGCATACCTGCCAAGCGACCCACGGGCATTGATCTGGATCAAGTCCCCGAAAAAAAGACCCAGAACTCGTACGAGAATTAACCCACCCCCAGTACGGTAAGATGCCCGCCATGGCTCCTCCTGCGACTCGACAAAATCGACTACAATCACTGTACGAGCCGCACCTTTCGGGCCTAGCACCATAGAATTGTGGGCCTCTACCATGACGGATCAGGACAAGACGAAAGAACAACTCATCAATGAACTGGAAGACTTGCGGCGGCGCGTGGTCGAATTGGAAGTAAACGACCAGGGCGGAGAATCCGAAATATGTTCGATCCCTGCCACCACCCAGCCGGAAAAAGGCCTGGAAAGTAGTCGCTCCCAGGCGATTCTCAGCGCCGCCATCGAATGCCTCCCCTTCGAATTTTTCGCCATCGGTCCCGATGGCCGCTACATCCTGCAAAACGCTGTTAGCAGGCAGAACTTCGGGAATTCCATCGGCAAGCAGCCCGGTGACTGTGCTCCCGACGAACACAGTCGCGAATTGTGGCTCGCCAACAACCGCCGAGCCTTTGCTGGCGAACGGGTGGAGGAGGAAGTGGAAACGCACATCGGCGGTAGGACACGGACGTATTACAACATCATCAGCCCGATTCAAGATGGTGGTGAGGTCTGCGGCATCCTTGGCGTCAACGTGGACATTACGGAACGCAAGCAGGCGGAAGAGGCCCTGCGGCAAAGCGAGTATAGACAGGGAGCCATATTGGACACCATCCCCGACCCCGCTTGGCTCAAAGACAAAGAAGGACGCTTCCTCGCCGTCAACGCGGCGTGGTGCCGATTTATTGGTATGGACGCCGAATCCGTCTTGGGAAAGACAGGTTTCGAGTCTCTCCCAGCCGAAGTGGCAGCGAAGTTCGCGGAGCAGGATCGCGATGTCATCCGGTCGGGCCAGCCATTGCAATGTGAGGAGTTGCTTACCGACAAGGATGGTCGCTTGGTCTGGTTCGAAACAATCAAGACCCCTCTATACGATGACCACGGGGAGGTTGTGGGGACCAGCGGCCTTGCCCGCGACATCACCGGGCGCAAGATGTACAAACGGGAAATCGAACGATTGAACCGACTCTACGCGGCTCTCAGCGAGTTGAACCAGATCATCGTCCGGGTCAAATCGCGAGAGGAACTGCTCCGCGAAGTGTGCCGTATCACCACGGAAAAGGCGGGATTCCAGCTCGCTTGGATCGGTTGTCCCGAGATCGAGACCCAGAGGGTCATCCCGCTTGCGAGCGCTGGGAGCAAGCAGGACTATCTCGATGAAATCAAGGTTTACGCAGATGACCGTCCGGAAGGTCGGGGGCCGACCGGCACGTCCATTCGTGAGGGTCGAGTCTACGTCGTTAATGACTTCGAGCGCGACCCCAGCACAGCGCCGTGGCACGCGGCAATCGCCAAGCGCGGGTTCCGAACCTCAGCGGCGTTGCCGATCCGCTTCCGGGGAAAGGTTTGGGGGGCGCTGACCGTCTATGACGGCGAACCGGATGTCATTCAAGACAAGGAGATTGCCCTGCTCGACGAAGCCTCCGCAGCTATTTCCCTGGCCTTGGAGAACTTGGATCACGAATCGCAACGCAAACAGGCGGAGGATAGAGTTATTGCAAGCGAGGCGAATCTCCGAGAAGCCCAGGAACTCGCGCGTCTCGGCTCCTACCATCTTGACATCCCCCGAGGGTGTTGGACCAGTTCGGAAGCTCTCGACCGGATTTTCGATATTCCCGCGGAATACGTTAGGACACTCGACGGATGGGGTAATCTTGTGCATCCCGACCAGCGGCAGGCCATGCTGGATTATTTCCGTAATGAAGTCTTCGGCAATCGAAAACCGTTTGACCGCGAGTACCGAATTGTCCGCCACGGCGACAAGCAAGTTCGATGGGTTCACGGGCTTGGACGTCTGCAGTTTGATACAGCGGGGCAACCCACCGCAATGCTCGGTACGATTCAAGACATCACTGAGCGCAAGCGGGTGGAGCAATATGCAGAAATTGGTCGTCAAGTCTTGGTGGCGCTCAACGAACCAGGAAGTCTGCCGGATTCAATCGGGCGCGTGCTCGACATATTGAAGACAGGAGCCGGGTTCGATGCGGTCGGTATCCGGTTGCGGGCCGGGGAGGACTTCCCGTACTTCGCCCATCGCGGTTTCTCTCAGGATTTCCTGCTCAGTGAAGACACGCTGTTGGAACAGGCCCCGGATGGCGGGATGTGCCGGGATCAAGCTGGCGCTATTCGCTTGGAATGCACCTGCGGTCTAGTCATTGCTGGCAAGACCGACCCGACCAATCCGTTCTTCACACCGGGAGGGAGCTTCTGGACGAACGATTCCGCCCCGCTCTTGTACCTCCCGCCCGACCAGGATCCGCGGTATCATCCCCGCAATCAGTGCATCCATGTTGGTTACGCCTCCGTAGCGTTGATCCCCCTGCGGACCGGCGACGGGATTGTGGGCTTGCTCCAATTCAATGACCGGCGTAAAGGACGGTTCACCCCCGCCCTGGTTGGCATTCTCGAAAGCTGCGCCGCGCACATCGGAGAAATGCTGATGCGCAAGTGGGCGGAGGAGGCGCTGCGGGAGAGCGAGGAACGACACCGGACAATCCTCCAGACGGCCATGGATGGTTTCTGGGTAGTGGATACTGAGGCACGTTTGCTGGAAGTCAATGACGCCTATTGCCGGATGAGCGGCTATAGTAGGCAGGAACTTCTGACCATGCACATCCCCGACCTGGAGGCTGTCGAAACGGGCGATGACACAGTCGCCCATCTACATAAGATCATGGCACTGGGTGAGGATCGTTTTGAATCGCGGCACCGTCGCAAGGACGGCAATGTCTTTGACGTTGAAGTCAGGGGCCAGTACCAATCCATCGAAGGCGGGCGGTTCGTGGCTTTTCTGCGCGACATTACCGAGCGCAAGCGAGTCGAGCAAGAGAAGCTGGAAATGGAACGCCGTCTTCTCCATGCCCAGAAACTAGAAAGCATCGGCGTCTTGGCTGGTGGAATTGCCCACGACTTCAATAACATCCTGGCCGGTATCATGGGCTACGCCGATCTAGCCAGATTGCGTCTGCCAGAGTCCGAACCGGCACGCGAGGACATTGAAGTGATCAAGAAAGCCGCGCAACGGGCTGCGGACCTGACGCGGCAGATACTGGCCTATTCCGGCAAGGGTAAGTTCATCGTTGAGCCGGTGGACCTGTCGCGGGTTGTGGAAGACAGCAAGAAGATACTGGCCATGTCCGTGTCGAAGAAAGCCAGGGTAACGTACAGCCTGACCAAAGACTTGCCGGTCATTCAGGCCGATGCCGCCCAGATGGGCCAGGTGGTTATGAATCTGGTCATCAACGCCTCGGAGGCCCTTGGTGAGCAAGACGGAGTAATAGCCGTTTCGACAAACGCCCTCCCGTGTAACGCCAAGGATCTGGTCGGCATGGGACCTGGCCAGGACCTGCCGGAAGGACTCTACGTCTGTTTGGAGGTCGGTGATACGGGCTGCGGCATGGATCAACAGACCTTGGCGAAGATTTTCGATCCTTTCTTCACCACGAAGTTCACGGGCCGAGGGTTGGGCTTGGCAGCGGTCCACGGTATCATCCGTGGCCATAAAGGGGCGATCCAGGTATCCAGCGAGCCCGGCAAGGGAACGACCTTCCGCGTTCTCCTCCCGGCCAGCGGTCCGGCGAACCCTGCCGTGCCGAGCGAACCAGCAGCCATTTCCGCTCGCGGCAGCGGAACAGTCCTGGTCGTGGACGACGAAGAAGTAGTCCGCACGCTCGCAGAACGAATGATCGAACAGGCTGGGTTCTCAGTTCTGGCGGCCAGTGGCGGGCGCGAAGCCATCCGCCTCTTCCGCGAACATCAGCACGAAGTAAGCTGCGTGCTCTTGGATCTGACCATGCCCGACCTGGACGGCGCGGAGACGTTCGTTGAACTGCGCCGTATCCGAGCGGATGTTCGTGTGGTCCTATCTAGCGGTTATAGCGAAGAGGTTGCGACTCAACGATTCGCTGGTGAGGGTCTGGCAGGGTTCATCCAGAAACCCTATCAGCACGATACGCTGATCGCGCAGATTCAGGTGGCCCTTGGTAGTAGTGAGTTGCCAGGATCTTGAATGCAACCTGGAGTGGCTGCCGTCAGTTGATTGGTTGATCGTGATGTTCCTGGCGGCGTCGGCTTGTCCGGCCCCGGCCGCCGTGCTACAACAATTGCTGGTCAGGCTATGCGATGATTACCCAGATACGAAAGAGGATCACGATGCTTTTGGAACGGATTGCCGATCTGTTGCAGCGAACTCCCGCGAGTTGCGACGATCTTTCGCGCCTGGGCAGGAAACGTCCCGGGAACCTTGCCGGTTCCGCCGCGGCCGCCATTTTCATCCTCGCACTGGCTGCCGGGGAATGCACGGCTGGGGAGGTCGCCGCAAAGCCCGCCGCCGCGGTGCCCATCTTCTTGGATACCGACGTGTGCGTGGACGCCGGCGATGTGGCGGCAATCACTTGTTTGCACGGGCTTGCGGACCGTGGCGAAGCCGACATTCTCGGCATCACGTGTGTAACCTCCTGTCCCTACGCGCCGGGATGCGTCGATGCGGTCTGTCGCTGGTGCAAGCGCCCGAATGTGCCCATCGGCGCGCTCAAGGATCGCGCCTTCCTTGCCCAGTCCGGGTACGCGAAATACATGGCCCAACATTGGCCGAACCGGTACGGCGAAGGCGCGGCGAACGTACCCGATGCCGTGGTTCTTTTCCGGCAGGCGATGGCGCAGCAACGCGACAACAGCGTCGTCATGGTGGCCATCGGCCCGCTGCGCAACCTGGCACATTTTCTCCAATCCAAGCCCGACCGTATCAGTCCGCTCTCGGGACGCGAACTGATCGCGAAAAAAGTGAAATTCCTCTCGGCTATGGCGGGGATCTTCCATAAAATCCAGGACTTGAACCCGGAAACCTACGCCGAATGGAACGTGCTGCAGGATATCCCCGCCGCACGGTATGTCGTGAAGAACTGGCCGACCCCGATCATGTTCAGCGGCTTCGAGATCGGGCTGCCCATTACGGTGGACGATTCCGTTGTCAAAGCCGCGCCGCACAGTCCGCAAGGCTACTGTCTGCGCAACAATGCCGGTCGGCCCGCATGGGACCAGACCTCGATACTCTACGCGGTGCGCGGGCTTTCGAACTATTGGACCGGAGCCATGAGTGGCCGCGTGGAGATCGATAGCAAAGGTTGCACGGCATGGCATGCGGACCCCGCTTGCCACCAAGGATATCTTGCGGTGAAGATGGATAATGCCGAACTGGGAAAGATCATTGCGCAGCTCGAGGCCGAGGCTGGGCAGTTCGTTTCCCCAATCCATTACCGGCCGCGACAGGGAGTCTTCGCCGACCCGATTCCCTTCTATTCCGGCGGCGAGTACCACGTTTTCTACTTGCGCGGCGGGGTGGGCAACGTGCCCTGGGAACACATCGTCTCCAAAGACCTCGTCCACTGGCGGGAACTGCCGCCGGCGCTGATCTCCGACGGCGATCCCAAAGGCCCGGACGGGGGGCAGATGTTTACCGGCAGCGTGGCCCAGGGCGAAGGGGCGTTCCACATTTTTTATACCGGCCACAACGACGCTAACCCCAGCGGCACGGAGTTCATCCTCCACGCCACAAGCAAGGATCTGCTGCACTGGACCAAGCGCCCCGCCGACATGATCGCGCCCGACGGCATCCACTATGTCGCCAAACGGGAACGCGATTTCCGCGATGCCTATGTCTTCTGGAACGCCGACGAGAAGCAATACTGGATGGTGCTCTGCGCGAACGGTTTGCAAGGGGGCGGCGCCGGCCTGGCCGTCTCCCCGGACCTCAAGACCTGGCGGCAGGTCCGGGCACTCGACGCTCCCAACCAGGAGTGCCCCGACATGTTCAAGATCGGCGACACCTGGTATCTGATCGGCGGCGGCAACTACCGCTACAGCAAGGACCCGCGGGGACCGTACAAGGATCCGACCTTCAACAACGTCATCGACCGGCCCTTCATCTACGCCGGCAAGCGGATGTTCGACGGGCAGCGGCACATCTGGGTGGGCTGGCTTTGGGACCGGGCCGGCTTTTGCGACAGCGGCGGCTCGCAATGGGGCGGAACGCAATGCCTGCCGCGCGAGTTGTACGCCGGTCCTGGTGGGCAGCTTTACTGCCGGCCGACGCCCGAGGTGACGGCCGTCTTCAGTCGGACGGTGCTGGATCTGTCCGGCAAGCCCATGCCGGCCGCCCTGGAAGTGCCGGACCATTACATGCTCGAGTGCCGCGTCCAACTCGATCCCAAGGCGGTCTTCACGCTGACCATGCGGCAGACGGACGAAGCCGGCTCGGGATACCGCCTGCTCTTGCGCCCCGGCAAGCAGGAGGCCGAGATCGCCGGCAAGACGTTCTCCGCGCCGCGGCGCATCGAATTGGACGCCTCGAAGCCGATCGCCATCCGGGCCTTCGTGCAAGGCTCGATGATCGAGACCTTTATCGACGACCGGTATGCTTTCTCCTGCCGCGGTTACGACTTTGTGACCGGCCGCTTAGGCATGGCGGTGCAAGGCGGCACAATGAAAGTATTGGAGTTGAAGGTTAAGGTTTCGCCCTAGCCGCCCGAAGGCAGCGGGTGATAGGGCTGCGAGCCGAAATCCGCCGGCCCGCTCGGCATGGCAGGCGGCATGGAGGGTGGCGGTTGGTAGATCGGCCCGCCCGCCGGCGGCGACATCGGCGCACCGCTGGGTGGTGGCGTGTAGATCGGCTCGACGGGCGGAACAATGCCGGGCGCCCCGGGCGGAAGTTGATAATAGGGCTGACCGCCGATCGGCGCTCCGCCGGGTGTACCCGGGGCCGGCATGGCGGGTTGAATCGGCGGATTGACCCGATACACGGGCGCAACGACGCCGGCCACATTCCGTGTATCGTGGCGCAGTCCCTCGGCACGCCCTAGGAGTTCGTCGCGCGGAACCAGGGCTTGGGGCTGCAATTGATAGTCGAAGGTCCGCACGTCGCGGATCGTGCCCGGGACCAGTGTTTCCGAGATGAAGTCCAGCGGCGGAAATTCATACCAAGGCGCGGGCACGGATTGGAGCAACGTCAGCGTTTCGCAGCCGTCTTTCACCAGACGAATCTTACGGGTGCCGTAATAGATCGGCGAGATGGCGACGGGTGTCAGGCCCGCCACCTCATTGTCGTCCACATAAACCGCCGCCCCGGGCGGATTGGTGCGGATGATCATCCGCCGCTCCACGCACCCGCTGCCGGCCAAGGCCAAAATGCTGACAGCAACGGCACACGCCCGCACGATTCGCGTTGTCGACCGCCTTCGACGCATGGTAGATAAGTTCCTGCCCGCCAATTTCTCCCCACGAAGGGAGGGGTGGATAAGAAAATAGGAAGAGGGCGGAAGTATATCGTGCCGTAGGCAACGCTTCCAGGCCAATTTGAGCCTGATTTGCCCCTGGTAGTCGTGGGCCGGCTGAGTTAACATATATTACCCCGGCATGGATACGAATATCGTGTAGGTCAGGCTTTCCAGCCTGACATGCCTGTTCCGTCAGGCTGGAAAGCCTGACCCACTTTCACGCCGGGGTAATAGCTTGATGATCTACGGCCCGCCGTGCCGAGATAGTCAAGTGGGGGGGTTGGTCTTTCGTATTCAACAAGGACGCCATTTCCATGTCACAATCAGGGCATTCAACGGCCCCTCAAACCGACAGCGTCCAAGACCGCCTGGAGTATGCCTCGCTGTCCGACATCGGCCTGCGACGATCGAACAACCAGGATTCGCTGGCGGTGATGCCGGCGGTCAGTCAGAACGTGTGGCAGCAGCGTGGGGATCTGTTCGTGGTGGCCGATGGCATGGGCGCCCACGCGGCGGGCGAACTGGCCAGCAAGATCTCCACCGACACTGTGCCGCTAGTCTACCACAAGTTGATGGACCGCGCGCCCGCGGAAGCACTTGTGGCCGCTGTCGAAGAGGCCAACGCGCAGATCCACAGCCGCGGACAGGCGAGTATCGATTTCAAGGGGATGGGGACAACCACCACTACCTTGGCGTTACTGCCTTATGGGGCCTTGCTGGCCCACGTGGGCGACAGCCGAGCCTATCGCCTCCGCGGCAACCGCTTCGAGCAATTGACTTTCGATCACAGCCTGGTCTGGGAGATGCGGGCCCAGGGCCAGGTGCCCGACTACGTGCCCAAGAACGTCATCACCCGCTCGCTCGGCCCTTACCCCAAGGTTCAGGTCGACCTAGAAGGCCCGCTGCCGGTGGTTGCTGGCGACATCTTCATGATGTGCAGCGACGGTCTATCCGGCCCGGTGAAAGACGCCGAGTTGGGAATGCTCTTGGGTAGTATGCCGCCGGCCGAGGCGGTCCGCGCGCTCGTGGATCTGGCAAATCTCCGCGGTGGGCCGGACAACATCACCGTGATCGTTGCCAAGGCTGTGGGCCAGGCTTGGACGCACGGGTCCAACGCCGTGCCTCCCACCCGCGGCGTCAATCCCATGCAGTCGCTGGCCAAAGGGATCGCGGCCCTGGCTGGCCTTTTCCATCGCCGCGGCGGCGAGAACAATCCCCCGCCGATCATTGATCGGCCCTCCGGCCGCGGCCCCTACATGGCGATGGTTTGTTCGCCGTCGCCGGAGTTCGTGCGGCAACTTGGCGAAATACTACGAGAGCTGCGCGAGGCCACCGCACAAGCGGAAATGGAGATCGACGCCGAACAACTCAATGTCATGCTGGACCGGGCTGCCGCCAACAATCAGACCGGCGACTACGCCCAGGCGGTGCGCAATTATTGCCACGGCATCAGTTTCCTCGTGAACGAATTCAAGCGGCAAGGCAAATCGCGGCCGGGTGGTTCGCGAAGGTAGAACTTAGAACTTAGCGCCAGAATCTAAGACCTGAGTACCGAGTATTGAGTACTGAGTACTAGAAACTAAGTACAGAGACACCATGACACGTCCCAGAAACCTTGTGGTCGCCCAAAGCGGCGGCCCAACCCCCGTCATCAACAGCAGTCTGCAGGGCATCATCGAGGCGGCGCGCGACACGGCAGCTATCGGCGCGGTCTACGGCGCGCGCCACGGCATCGAGGGCGTGCTGAAAGAGGAACTGCTCGATCTTTCCGCCCAGCCCCGTGAGGAGGTCGCCCTCTTGCGGTTCACGCCTGCCGCCGGTTCGATCGGCACCTGCCGCTACAAGCTGAAGAAGGGGCAGGACGAGGACTTTCAGCGTGTGCTCGACGTCCTGCAGGTGCATGACGTGGGCTATTTCATGTACATCGGCGGCAACGACTCGATGGACACGGCCAATAAGGTCGCACAGTTGGCCCAGCAGCGCGGCCTGAACCTGGTGGCCGTGGGCGTACCCAAGACCATCGACAACGACGTGGGCGACAGCCAGTTCCGCCTGATCGATCATACGCCCGGTTACGGCTCGGTGGCCCGTTACTGGCTGCACATGGTGCAGAACGCCAACGAGGAGAACGCCGGTTCCTCGCCGGCCGATCCGGTGCTCGTGCTGCAGGCCATGGGGCGGAAGATCGGCTTCATTCCCGCCGCCGCCCGGCTGGCCGATCCGGCCCGCGAGATGCCGCTGCAGATCTACCTGGCGGAAAGCCCTTGCTCGCTGGAGCAAATGGCGGACCAGGTCAACGATCAGTTGCGGCGCTGCGGCCGCGCGATTGTGGTCGTGAGCGAGGGCTTCGACGTGGGCGACGTGGGCCGCATGCAAGACGCCTTCGGCCACACGGCCTTCGGCTCCAGCAAGTTGACGGTGGTGCAGATCGTGGTGAACTACCTCAACGAGGTCGGCCTGGCAGCCAAGGGGGCCGCGCGGGGCAACGTGCCCGGCACCGATCAGCGGCATTCGATGGCCTATGCGTCGCCGGTCGATCTGGACGAGGCCTATGCCCTGGGGCAGACGGCCCTGCAGCTTGCCGCCACGGGCCAGAGCGGCTACATGGCCACGATCCTGCGGAACCCGGGCTGCGTATACTCGGTCCGCTACGACAAGGTATCTCTGACCGACGTGGCCAACAGCGAGCGGACCTTCCCCGCCGCCTGGGTCGCGCCCAGCGGCTGCGACGTCACCGACGATTTCCTCCGCTACGCCCGGCCGCTGGTGGGCAACGACATGGTCGGCCTGCCGATGGTCGACGGCCGGCAGCGGCTGACCCGCTTCCAGCCGATCTATGCGGAGAAGAAGCTGCCGGAGTACGTGCCGCAGGGGGAGCGGAGGTAGGGTGGGACAAGCTCGCTCCCGGCGAGCGCCGGCCCACCAATGGCAGTGGAAATCCGAAGTCCGAATCACGAAATCCTAAACAAATAGGAAATACAAAAGGCCAATGACCAGAACTCGCTGATCCAGGTTGTTTAGGCGAGGGCTCGCTTGTCTGACCCTCCATTGAGATTGTCCCGCTTACTGGGATGTAATACGATAAATATAGGAGTACAATAACCGTTGAAGTACCTGATCCTGTCTACCGCGATTCTCAGGATTACGCCAAGCGGGTCGATCGGCCTGCCGCCGAGTTGGTCCGAGAGGCAATGGAAATGTATCGCGAACAGAAGATTGTGCCCAAGCGCATGAATGTCTTGGATATCCCCACCTTTTCTGTCGGGAAGATATTGAAGCCGCTGGGGCCGGACGACGACTTGCTGGGGGAAATGCTTGAGGGAACCATCGAGTGAGCGTAGGGATCGACACCTCGTGGCTCATCGAAGTGTTGCTTAGCTAGCACCCCGGGTATGCCGCTGCACGCGCCACGCTGAAGTGGCTTGTCGAGGCGGCGGCACTTGGCAACTCCGCCTTTGGCATGTGCGAGAAGCGCGAACGCCGATGATGTTTGCTGCTTGAGCGGCCCGTAAAATCTCAATCAAACACGCCAGGTTTCTTCAAAAGTTTGCGCAGGGCTGGAATGACCTTGGGCGGTGCGTCGAGAGCCGCACAGAAGGCGTCCCAACGCTCCGGCGACAGCGAAAATTGCACCTGATCGGCAAGCACTTTCTGTGCGGCGCTCAAGGCATGCTCAACCATGAAATTGGTCAGCGTGGTTTGCTTGACCTGCGCCGCCCGGGCGATCAGGTCTTTCTGCGCAGGCCGCAAGCGAAGCAGGATCTTGCTTTCCTTAAGGGAATCTTTGGGGCGTGATTTGCTGTTCATGCGACAATTTTCTTCGAGCTGCATGGACGTTCCCCCTATATCATACACTCCGGCCGTGCGGCGTGTTTAGACGAATTCTCTGAGGACCTCCGGAAGAAATGACGAAAATGCGGCGTTTTCCAGGGTGCCCCCGCTGATTTCTTCCGAACGCTAGAGGGACATCCGGCCTAACGGATACCGTCCTTCGGGGCATATCGCCAGGACCCGTGTTTTCGCCCCTCCCTCATTGCCGCTGCCCCCATTCCGGATTAAAATGTCACTTTTCATTTTGCCAGGCCGGGCCTCCAAAACGAATATGCTCAATCTCACCCCCAAACACCCCTACCTCATCGGCATCGATTCCGACGGTTGCGTTTTCGACACGATGGAGGTTAAGCACAAGGAGTGCTTTGCCCCCAACGTGATCAAGTACTATGGCCTTGCCGGCGTGAGCAAGTACGCCCGCGAGGCCTGCGACTTCGTCAATCTGTACTCGAAGAGCCGCGGGATCAACCGCTTTCCGGCCCTGATCGAAGAATTGGAGTGGACCGCCGCCCGCCCGGAAGTGCTCGCCCGGGGCGTGAAAATCGAGATCCCGAAGTCCGTTCGCGATTGGGTCGCCGCCGAGCCCAAGCCGGGCAATCCGTCGCTGGAAAAAGCTGCCAAGGAGACCGGCGACCCGCACCTGAAACATTTGCTGGAATGGTCCAAGGCGGTGAACCGCGCGGTCGAGGAGATCGTCCACAACGTGCCGCCGTTTCCCTATGTCCGGCCCTGCCTGGAGAAGATGGTCGCCCAGGCCGACATCCTGGTCGTCTCCGCCACGCCGCACGAGGCCTTGCAGCGGGAGTGGGACGAGCACGACTTGACCAAGTATGTCGTGGCCATCTGCGGCCAGGAAGTCGGCACGAAGAAGGAATGCCTGCAACCGTCCCAGCAGTATCCGCCCTGCCACACGCTGATGATCGGCGACGCCCCCGGCGATCATAAGGCGGCCGTGGCCAACGGGGCACTCTTCTTTCCCATCAATCCGGGCGCGGAAGAAGCAAGCTGGAAGCGGTTGCTGGACGAGGGCTTGCAACGGTTCTTCGACGGCGCCTTTACGGGCAAGTATCAGGAGGAACTGCTGGCCGAGTTCGACCGCTACCTGCCGGAGTTGCCGCCGTGGAAAACCAAATGACGAATGACGAATGACGAATGACGAAGGAGTCAACGATGCCCGAGAAGTGTGATTTTGGCCTTATCGGCCTCGCCGTGATGGGCGAGAACCTGGCCCTGAACATCGAGAGCCGCGGCTACTCGGTGGCCGTGTTCAACCGTACCGTGAGCAAGGTCGACGACTTCATCAACGGCCGTGCCCAAGGCAAACGCTTCCGCGGCTGCCATAGCCTGGAGGAACTGGTCGGAAGCCTGGCCGCGCCGCGCAAGGTGATGCTCATGGTCAAGGCCGGCCCGGCGGTCGACGAGTTCATCGAGCACCTCATTCCGCTGCTCTCGCCCGGCGACGTGATCATCGACGGCGGCAACACGTATTTTCACGACACCGAGCGCCGCACGCAGTATGTCGAATCGAAGGGCCTGCTGTACATCGGCACCGGTGTCTCCGGCGGCGAGGAAGGCGCGCTGAAGGGGCCCAGCATCATGCCCGGCGGCAGCGAAAAGGCCTGGCTGCTCATCAAGCCGGTCTTCCAGGCGATTTCGGCCAAAGTGGGGCCGACCCAGGACATTCCCTGCTGCGAATGGGTCGGCCCGCGCGGCGCTGGGCATTACGTGAAAATGGTCCATAACGGCATCGAATACGGCGACATGCAGTTGATCTGCGAGGCCTACTGGATCCTCAAAAATGCCCTCGGCCTGACGAACGATGAACTATACCGGGTCTTCAACGAGTGGAACCGCGGCGACCTGGACAGTTACCTGATCGAGATCACCCGCGACATCTTCAGCGTGACCGACAGCGAAACGGGCGGGCACCTGGTCGATACCATCATGGACACGGCCGGTGCCAAGGGCACGGGCAAGTGGATGAGCCAACTGGCCCTCGACCTGGGCGTGCCCAGCACGCTGGTAACCGAGGCCGTTTATGCCCGCTGCCTCTCGGCCCTGCGCGAGGCCCGACTCCGTGCCGCCAAGAAGCTGATCGGGCCGTCGGGCAAATACGAGGGCGACCGCGGCCAGTTCATCGAGCAGGTCCGCCAGGCGTTGTATGCATCGAAGATTGTGAGCTACGCGCAGGGCTACGTGCAGATGCAGGCCGCGGCCGTCGAGTATAAGTGGCCACTGGCCTTCGGCTCGATCGCCTTGCTCTGGCGCGGCGGCTGCATCATCCGCGCGGTCTTTTTGCAGCGCATCAAGGACGCTTTCGACGCCGATCCCAAGCTGGAGAACCTGCTCTTGGCGCCGTACTTCCAGGATGCCACGGCCAAGGCCCAAGAGGCCTGGCGTAACGTGGTGGCCACGGCCGTGCGGCTGGGCATTCCCACGCCCGCCTTTTCGGCCGCCTTGGCCTATTACGACGGTTACCGCAGCGCCCGGCTGCCGGCCAATTTACTGCAGGCCCAGCGCGACTATTTCGGCGCGCACACCTATCAGCGGATCGACCGCCCCGGCGTGTTCCACAGCGATTGGCTGCGGCTGAGGAAGGAATCGAAGCCATGACCGATGAATTCTTGCACGAATTGTTTTCCATCGAGGGCCAGACGGCCGTCGTCATCGGCGGGGCCGGCGTGTTGGGCTTCGCCCTGGCCAAAGGGCTCGGCTCGGCGGGCGCCCACGTGATCATCGCCGACCTGAAAGACGATGCCTGCCAAGCCCGCGTGGCCGAACTCCAGCAGTGCGGTATCAAGGCCGGCTCATGTACGGTCGACGTCACCCAGCGTGCATCGATCGAAAACCTGCTGGCCTCGACCCTACTGCAGACGGGGCGGGCCGACATCCTCGTCAACTGTGCCGGCGTGAACGTCGGCAACAAGTTCCTGGAAGCGACCGACGCCGACTGGGACCGTATCATGGCGATCAACCTTCGCGCGGTCTTCCAGGGCTGCCAGGTCTTCGGCGGCCACATGGTCAAGGCGGGCGGCGGGGCAATCGTCAATATCGGCAGCGTGACCTCGCACCTGCCGCTCTCGAAGGTGTTTGCCTATTCGGCATCCAAAGCCGGCGTGCTCAACCTGACGCGGAATGTGGCCCAGGAGTTCGGTCCCTTGGGCGTGCGGGTCAACGCCATCTGCCCCGGATTCTTCCCCGCCGAGCAGAACCGCAAGCTCTTGGACCAGGAGCGGACGGATAACATTATGCGTGGCACGCCCATGAAGCGTTACGGCGAGCCGGAGGAGTTGATCGGCGCGCTGCTGCTGCTGGTCGCCCCCCAGGCCGGAAAGTTCATCACCGGCACGCACGTCAACGTCGACGGGGGGTTCACGGCGGCGTGGTTTTGAAAGAAGATCGCGCTCTGTGTGCCTTGCGCTTAAAGAGAAGCGAGACAGGTCGATCACAGAGAGCACGGCGATCATCGGTGGTCATGGTGGAACTCGCTGCGTTCGGCCGGAAAACGACCCGATATGGAACCGCAATCGCGACAGCTTGAGCCGTTGGCCGTCTCTTCGGTTGCCGATGAGACGAACGACGAACAAGCCAATCCCACCGTCTTCTTGCGCTGTGCCTGGGTTCTCGCGGGCGTGATCTTGCCGCTGATATGCTTTGCCATCAGCTACCCGAACCAGCCGATATGGCAATCGGGCGAGGTAGAGGATTATGCGGCGTTGTTGATGTCCCACGAGGCGTCGCTGCCGCTTTATCCGCTCTTGGTTGGCAGTATGATCGGCTTGGCCTTTCTGGCCGTGCAGCCCGCACGTTTCGCCAAGAATGGCTGGGTTCGCCTGGGGATCTTCAGTGGCGTCGTTCTCGCGGTCGAGTACTGGTTTGTCTTTCAAGCGGCCATGGGCGATATGGTAGGTATGTGGTTTGCCAAGCTCTTCGCGGCCCTTTTCCTCTCGGCGCTCGCAATCGCTGTGCCGTATAGTGGGGGTCGCGTGATCATATTCGGCATCAGCCGGCTTTCACCGACATTCAAGGTTGTCGCAGTAGCCGTGCTGGGCATCATCCTGCTGATGAGCTTTCCTTATGCCGCAATCCTTTCCCTTTTCTGCTCGACCCCCTGGGCCTTGGCGGCCTACGGATCAGCCGCGGTATGGCTGATTCGACGACGGAAACCCCCATATCTGCGCTACACGCTCGCGCAACTTCTCACGGCAGTCACTCTGTTAGCGGTCAATTTCGCGGCTTGGCGAACCGCCTTCCAACTCGTGCTGGTGAAGTACGCGAGTCTTCCGCCTCAGCCGCCGTCTTCCGATTGTTACGTTTGCAGTGCAGCAGCGAGGGGACATCGCTGGATCGTTCGTAGTGCGACGCGTCTGGGCGATGACGGCACGGCCTACATTGCCAACGACCAGTTGCGCACGCTAAAGGCGTTTGAACTGTTGATCGTCGCCGTATCGCCTGCACTGCATCGGGCGATGCGCCGGATATACGACCGGGTCGGGCCGCCCTTGGCTGCGGCTCTCGCGAACCCGCTTGCGGCAGACGTGGCCTATTTTGCCCTCAAACCGCTGGAATGGCTGGCGCGTGGCGTCTTGCGCCTCGTGCTGGGCAGGCATGCGGCATTGATCGACCGGCTCTATCGCGTATGATTTCCAATATCCATATTTCTTGCGATCACAAACGGCATGGCGAACTGGGACCGAGACAATAAAGAAGTCACTGCCGACCGGGGCAGCCCCGCGATCCCGGCTTCCTCATCGGCATCCCCCTTCATCCTTCCGCCTTTGTTTTCCGCCCGGCCGTTCCGCATCGGCAACGTGGCCATCGATTTCCCCGTTGTTCAGGCGGCGTTGAGTGGCTACAGCGACTGGCCGATGCGGGTGATTGCCCGGCGCCTGGGGGCGGGCTACACGTTGGGCGAAGTGCTCCTCGACCGCTTCATCGTGCAGGTCAGCACCGGCTCGAAGGCCCAGCGGTACATCCGCACGACCAACGAAGAGCACCCCGTGGGCGCGCAACTGATGGGGGCCGAACCGGAAGACTTTCCGCCTGCCGCGCTCAAGCTGGCGGAGGCCGGTTTCGACGTGATCGACCTGAATTTCGGCTGCCCGGTGAAGAAAGTCCTGGGCCGCTGCCGCGGCGGTTTTCTCTTGAGCACGCCGGAGGCCGCTTTGGAAATCGTCAAACGGGTCCGCGATGTCTTGCCGCCGCACATCCCGCTGACGGTGAAGATGCGGCGCGGCCTGGACGACAGCCAGGAGAGCCGCGACAACTTCTTCACAATCTTCGACGGCGCCTTTCAACTCGGCGCCGCCGCGATCACCGTTCACGGCCGCACGGTGCGGCAGCGCTATAAAGGCCCGAGCGATTGGAACTTCGTGCGGGAAGTCAAGCAGCATGCCGGCCCGCGGATCGTATTGGGCAGTGGCGACCTGTTCACCGCCGAAGACTGTTTGCGGATGCTGGTCGAAACGGGCGTCGATGGCGTGACGGCCGCGCGCGGCGCGATCGGCAACCCCTGGATCTTCCGCCAGGCGCGGGCCTTGGCCGCCGGCCAATCGCCCGAGCATCCCAGCTTGGCCGAGCAGCGCGAGGTCATGTTGGAGCATTATCGACTGGCCGAGGTCACGTATGGCTACACGCGGACCTGCGCCCACATGCGGAAGTTCGGCATTCTCGGCGCGCGGATGCACGCACAGGCCAAGACCGTTCGCGAGGCCTTTGTCGCCGTGAAAACCCGCGATCAATGGCATGCGGTAGTGGAGCAGTGGTATCATGGGTAGGCTTTTCCGAACTAACGTAAACTTGTGAACCAGAACTGTTACGTTATTGGTGAACATGCTGCTGAACGACTCGAAGAGCGCGGTATAATGGAATGGCAAGCCGTAGAGGGCTTGAAGGATAGCGAACTGATCAAAGAAAGACCTGATGCAGAACCGAATCCGGTTATTGAGGTTAGCGAATTGCTTCCTGACGGCACCGAATTCAAAGCTGTTTGGTCGCATCTCGGTCGGGCGAATGTTGCGAAACTGGTTGCCGTTCATTTTTTGACACTTGAATGCCTATGAGAATCGAAGGAAAGCGGCTGAAACGCACGCGACTCATCCAGAAGGGACGTTATGTGATTTCCCTTGAGGTCGAAATGGTCGTGCCGACGGAGGACGACAGCGAGCCTTGCTATGAACCAGAGGCGGTGGAACTGCTGCGCGAAGTCGCCGAGCGTGCCGAGCGAGGCGATATTGAGTGGTTGCAGCGTCACGGCAAGGTTTTTGAACTGGTCGATTCGCCTTGATCCGTCAACGGTTAAACAAACTACGGGATCAATATTCGTGCCGTGGAAGATAGCGATTCTTGAAGACGATTGCCGACGGGTCCGTGCAATGCAGGCATGTTTGCAGCGGCTCTTTCCTTTGTATTATGTGTGTTCGACGGCGCCCCTGAAATGATACGGTGGCTGGATCGCAATCTTTCCGAGACAATCTTGATTTGTCTCGATCACGATCTCGGCGCGAACCGCATTCTCGATGGCAATCTGGAAGATCCGGGTACCGGCCGCGATGTTGCCGATTACTTGTCCGAAGAGGAACCATGTTGTCCGGTGTTGATCCATAGCTCAAACGCCATGGCCGCTCCGGGAATAACGATGGTTTTGGAAGATGCCGGTTGGATCTGTTCGCGACTCGCACCGTACAATGACTTGGATTGGGTCCAAGAGGCTTGGATTCCTGAACTGAAGCGATATCTGGAATGGAAGTGGTAGAGACCTGCGTCATTGCAGTACCACGCGTAATGGTCCATTCCGGCAGAATGGACCTACTTTAGTTCTTCCGGCGTTTGCTCGCAGTCGTACCTTTCCAGCGCCCATGCACACGCTTCGCGCACGGCCGGGTCCGCATCGTGAAGTCCTTCGACCAACGCGGGCAGCGATTCCTTATGCGGTTGGTTGCCCAAGGCATAGGCCGCCTGGCAAAGCAGACCTCGCCGCTTGGCACGCAAAACCGGGCTCCCGCGGAATCGCCGACGAAAGGCCGTATCGTCCAGACGCAATAGTTCGGCCAAGTCGACGGGATTCGAATTGGCACGCGGCTGAAAGGCCAGTTCGGCTGTGGGTTGCGGTCGGCGATTGAACGGGCAGACGTCCTGGCAGATGTCGCAGCCAAAGATCCGCTGGCCGATCGACCCGCGCTGCTCGGGCGGTATCGGCTCGCGAAGCTCGATGGTCAAATAGGAGATGCACCGCCGCGCATCCAGACGATACGGCTCGACAATCGCGCCGGTCGGGCAGGCATCGATGCATGCCCGACACGTGCCGCAGTGCCCGGTCGCCATCGGTTCTTCGTAGACAAGCGTCTCGCTAGTGAGCAACACGGCTAGGAAGAACCAACTCCCCAACCGCTGGTTCAGGAGCAGCGTGTTTTTGCCCACCCAGCCCAGGCCGGCCAACTCGGCAAACTCGCGTTCCAGAAGCGGCGCGGTGTCAACCGCGCCGCGAACCGCCGCCCCAGGCGTCAACTGGCGATGAAAATCGGCCAGCGCATACAGCCGCTGACGGATCACGTCGTGGTAATCGGTCCCCCAGGCATATCGCGCGATCATGCCCTGACCGGGGGCTGGCTCGACAGGTTCGGCCGTGCGATAGGCCGTCGCCAGAATCAGTAGGCTGCGGGCACCGTCCAGGACGTGCTGGGGATGCTCATAGGCGGTGGCCCGGCGAGGAATGTACTCCATCTGTCCCGCAAAACCGTCGCCGAGCCACTGGTGCAAGGCCCCTAGCCGGGGTGGTGCGATGGCCGCCGTGGCCCCGGCCAGATCAAAGCCCAGCCGCTGGGACTCGGCCTTCAACCGACTGGTCAGGTCTTCAGGGCTCATGGCGAAGCTTTCGCAGGCAATCAGACTGGTGTACAATCAAGAAAGTATAAGTGTCTCTTGTGAGAGAAACCATGCGACTTCGTGTAATCTTCCTTTGCAGCTTGGGACTGCTGCCCATGTTCGGCTGCGAGAAACGGATTCCCAAGGACGAGTTGGGGACCGTCGTTTTCGAGGTCCCCGCCGTCGGCGACGACAAACCGCCTCCTTTGCCCGCGTTGGACGAGGGAAAGGATCAGGCAAAGGACTCTTCTGCCAAACCTCGCAAATAGCGGGACGGTACGGATTTGCCTTGAAATCCCCACAGCCCGAATTATGCTGGTAATTTGGGATGAATAGGCACTTTGCGTTTTGGACTGAAGTCATGTTGAGCAAGCGGTTGTTTGTTGTCGCGATCATATTGGGTCTGGCAGCGTTCGAGTCAAACCGTGTTTCGGCGTCCGGCGGCGGTGCAAAGGGTTCTTTTGCGGGGAGACCCGCCGCCGGACGCCCGGCAGAGAGTTGCCCCAATCGCCCTAACCTGGCGTATGGCAACAACTTATGGGGTTGGGGTGGCTACGGATACGGCTACAGCGGCTGGGGATATTCGCCATGGGGATGCGGTTATCAGTGGGTTGACGTCCCCTATTTTTCTCTGTTCCCTCCGGTCTACTATGGATACGCGCCGAATGGACCGGTGTTGAACCGTCCGGTCGGATACGCCGAATCGTCCGTGTCCGGAAATGAAAGTCCTCAATCTGTCCCTGCGTCGACCGTCTCGACCGGTCAGCCGCGCCCGCCGTTGCGGATCATCAATCCGTATTACGTGGAAGGGCAGACGGACAAACGTTAGTCCACTCGCATTTTCTGCTTGCACCCGCAGTTTGGGCAGGCCCTAAATGAGGGCTTAAGTCCGGGCCAAGTCACCTTGAGGAGAAAGCGGCGGCAAGCCGCGGCGTTCCAAATTACCTTATTGGCGGAAGGAGCCGCAGTCCGACGATCGGGTGGCCGCGAAGCTGGTCGAGGTGCTCCTGCAAGATGCGGCGAACTTCCATCACGGCCAAGGGATGGCAATGTACGGTCATGTGGAAGTCGGGCACGATCAGTGCCGGTTCGGCGTCGGGCGAACGGGCGTTCTGCACCGTCACCACGCCGTCCGTGTCGTCGGCCAGCTTGTGCCACCACGACGACTGCGGAATCTGGCCAATGATGTTGTTGTACTTGACCCAAGGCGCCCGCGGGCTGCCCTGCATCACCGCCAGGATCGGCGAGGTGGGCGCCAGCGAATCGATGCTCGACTCGATCCTCAAGAGCGATTCCGGAAAGACCATCTCGGGATTGTCGCGGAAAAGCTGCTGCTGCGTGTTGACGATCGCCGTGGGCCAGCTAATCAGCTTGTCCAGAAGATATTGAGTCGTCTGGTTGGAGAACTTGCTGCCACCGTGCGGCGTGGCGATGGTCACCACGCGGCGGATGGACGGATTCGCGTGGAAATAAAACGTCTCGCCCAGCTTCTGCCGTACGTCGGAAGTGGCCTTGACCTGCTCCCAGGGGATGCGGCTCGCCAGTTTCCAGTAGTCCTCGCCGCTTTCCAGCGTTTGCAGCCGCGCGACCAACCCGCCCATGCTGTGGCCGACTAGCACCATCTGGTCGAGGGCCGGCTCGCGATGCTGCGGATCGAGCACTTGCCGCGTCTCAGCCAGGTCGCGGCGCAACTGGGCCGCACTGAGCCAGAACGGCTGGCCCGTCGGATAGAGATAGAACCAGAACTGGTAGTGCCGGCGGATGTCGGGCGAGCTCCGCAGGTCGTTGAACATCTCCATCCAGGTCATGGGGCTCGACCACATGCCGTGAATGAAGACGACCGGGATCTTGCCCGGCTCGTAGGGCTGCACCATGTACAGGCCCTTGATCATCGTTTGCTGATCGCCTTGGGGAGTCAGCAGTTTCTCCGGGTGGAAGAGGCCGATTGTGGCCAGCGATTCCATGGGTACCTTCGCCAGGAAGTAGGCCAGCGGCGTCGTCAGATCGCTTTCCAGCGGCACGAGGAGATTCCCTACGCGGGTGTCGTTGACCTCCAGCGGATCGCACAATTCCAAGAGGCCCTGGTTGTGGCCCGTGGAGTTGGGCTGTGCGTCTGGTCGCAGGAAGGCGGTGACGGGGAAACTGAGGCTTGGCGGATAGAAGCGAGCCGCCTCGGGCTGCCCCTTGCCCTTGTCGCTGCGGCGGACGACGATCAGCGGTACGCCCAGGCCGTGGTTTTGATAGTGATTCTTGAGTCCTTTCATTTCGTAGTCGGAAACGAATTCAAAATGGTCGAAGTCGTCGGGCTGCCAGGCGCCGCCACGGAGCACGCAGGTGATGTCCCAGGCGCCGGCTGCCGTGTGGATGGTGCGCGTGGTGCCCGGCCGCAGCTCGCCGCGATCGCAGTTCAAGCGCAAGGTCGATTCCAAGGCGCTGTTATAGAGGTCGCACGCGCCGCGGAATTGCGGGTCGTAGCAGTTGCGTGTCGCCGCCAGCCGGTCGTCGAACAGGAACGCGTAGGCGTGCAGCACGGTCGCGCCGTAGAGGTCCAGGGCCTGGGCCTTGTCCTTGCTCTCGATCCTGCGGGCCGAGAGGTAGGCCAGTTCCGCCATGGCATAGACCTTATCGGCCGAGGGTTCCTTTTCGGCGATGCGGTGCAAATTTTCCAGGAGTTGGCGGGGGTCGCCTTGCAGGGCGTCGGTGAGATTGTAGACCCGCAGAAGCTGCATCGTTCGCGGCGTCGGCTGCGGCCCGCTGCGCGAGGTCAGTTGCAACTCATCGCCCAACGGATTGCGGGGCACGCTGCGCAAAGTGACCCATTGTGGCGATGCGCAGCCGGAGAGCGCCGCGGCCGCCAGACAGAAGATGAATGCCAACCACAGACCACGGCAACGCCACGCGCGGATTCCCAGACGGGAAAGCGGTCGGGCGAAGCGCGTCGTTGTACTGGCGATGGATTCCACGTCGACTCGTTGCCGTATGAATTGGAACTGCGGCGGTTATGAAACAGTGGTGGAGAAAATCGCGGAAAGATACCTCGGAAAAGGGAGACGGGTCAAGGGGGAATTAGGAAGACGGGGAAGATAGAGAAGAAGGGGAGGGCGACTTGCGTCAAGCTGGGCTAGATCAGCCGGCGCAAATCGCGCGCACCGTGAACGACGCGGACGATCTGGACGCCCTAGCGTTCTTTATCAGCCTTCAACGGCTTTGACCGTGTCCGCCTGATGTTTGCCGTTGGGCTTGACCTCCAGGTGACCTTTGCCGTCGCCGCCCGCAGGCTGCTGGAGATGGCCGTGTTGGCCGATGGCTGCGCAGTCGCTCAGCGGCTGCCAGGTCTCGGTCCAACTGCAACCGGCCCAGGAAAGCCCTACGCCAAACCCGATCAAGAGGGTTTGTGTGCCGGGCTGCAAACGGCTGGCGGTCCGCAGATCGTGAATCAATAGCGGCAGGGTCGATGAGACCGTGTTGCCGTATTCCTGCATGGCCAAGGGGACCTGTTCCTCCGCCAGATTCAGCCGTTCGCGAAGATGATCGAGCATGAAGCGCGTGGCCTGGTGCATGAGATACAGCTCCACGTCGCCGCGAGTCCACCGCGACCGGTCGAGCACGCAGTCGATCATCGCCGGCACCACGTCCAGCGTGAACTTGACAATCTCCGGGCCGTCCATCACCAGGGCGCTGGGCCAGCGCTTGCGCTTGCGGGGTTGCAGGGCGTCGGCCGCGGGACGCGCGCCGCCCTCGGCAACCATGAGCGTGTCGGCGCCGCGGCCGTCGGTGCCGAAGACAAACCCGCCCAGCGAAGGCTCGTCGGCAGCTTCAATCAGCGTGGCCGCCGCGCCGTCGCCGAAGATCGTCCGCAAGGAACGATCGGTCGGATGGATGTATTTCGAATAGGTCTCGGCGGTGAGCAGCAGGACCCGCCGCGCGGCGCCGCTGCGAATCAGGCCGTCGGCCAAGGAAAGCCCGTAGAGAAAACCCGAACAACCGAGATTGAAATCCAGGGCACCGATCGACGTCGGCAGTTTCAGCCGTTCCTGCAGCAAACAGGCCGTGGTGGGCAAGGGGTAGTCGGGCGATTGCGTGCAAAGCAGGAGAAAATCGATCGACTTGCGGTCGACGGCATGCTGTTGGAAGAGCTTCTCCGCAGCCACGACGGCCAGATCCGCGGCGGTTTCGCCTGGAGCGGCAACGTGCCTAGCTCGAATGCCCGTCTTTCTGTAGATCAACTCCATGTCCCACTTGGGAAAGAGCGACTGGAGCAGATCATTGTCTTCCACCGTTTCGGGGAGGTGGAAGGCGATGGGGCCTATTGCCGCATATTTCTGCATTATCGATCCTCACTTGGCCGGCCGGCGGCCCATGGCGCACCCTCATGCACGGCTACTGACGCCATAGGCATTTTACGCATTTCCCCGAGTTGACCGCAATGTGGAAAAAAAGGCCGCTTCGCGGTAGGATTAACGCAACAATGAATTTCCGCACCCCAACGGCCCTACTCCTTCCGCAATTCGCGGAATAGCGGCAGATGCCAATACGGAAATTCCAAGGTTAAGACGTGCAAGCTGGTCACATAATGGCGGCCGCCATGTGCGCTCCAGCGGTCGGGGACAGGCTCGGCGGGACTCCAACTCCCCTTCAAAGGGCCGCGCTCGATCTGCCCGGCACGCAGCAGCGGCGTGATGCGGGCCTGCCAAGTCTTCCAGTAATCGCCCTGCATGTGATACATGGCCTGCGTGGCGTAGTACCAATAATAGCAGTCGCGCTGCGGAATCTCCCGCGTTCCCACGTCGGGCAGGTGCCCGAGCAGATAGTCGGCGCCCTTAGTCAACGAGGCCCTGTCGCGATCCTGGCTGAGATACATTCGCATGATCATGGCCTGGGCGGTCATGGTGGGATTCGGCGCGCGGCCTTGCGGATTCTCATTGTCGGTATTCAAGGGGTTGTAGACGTATGTGCCGCGGTCGGGCACCTGGGCAAAATCCAGCCAATGACCGATCTTGCGCAGGGCCTCTTCAGAGACTTCCAAGCCGGCCATCTGGGCGCTCTTTAAGGCCATGAGCTGCCAGCCAGTGACCGAGGTGTCGCTGCCGTCCCGCGGCCTGTAGCGCCAACCGCCGCGATCGGGGTCCTGCGACTTGAGAATAAAATCGACTGCTTTCTGGGCCGGCTCGCGGAGTTCGCGGTCCTGGGTCATGCCGTAGGCCTCGCAGAGGGCCATCGTGGCGATGCCCTGGCTGTAGTAGTGTGTAGGCTCGGACCCCTGATAGGAAAGGTTGCCGTCGGCCTGCTGATGCTTCACGAGCCACTCCACGCCGCGGCGAACGACATCGCGATACTTGTCGTCCTCGTGCGTATAACCGGCGCCGAGATAGGCCAAGAGCGCCATGCCCGTGGCGGCCGTGTCCGCGTGCAGCGACCCCAGCGTGCCCGCATCCGCCGCGACACCCTCGGGCAGAGCGTGCAGGCTCCAGTGCCCATCGCCGAACTGCGTATGGGCGAAGTACTCCAATCCGTTCTCGATGGCCGGCTCGGTCAGTTGTCCGGCCGACGGATCGCCGATGGTCAGGCCGCCACGCGCGCCGCGGCGGAAAGACGCCATGGGTTCGTGGACCTGTCCGCTGACGACGACCGGGCTGTTGCCGCGGCCGATGCCGCCCGGACCCGATCCGCCGCCCGACAGGAATTGATCCAACTGCCCGTCGCCGCGGCCACCGCGGCCGCCAACGCCCGTGGGCTGGGGCGAGGTGACGCCGATCGAGGCGATTTCCGACGGATCGACCTGGACGGAAGGATGGGTACCGAAGCCTTGGCCGACACTCTCCCGCCGCCCGATGCCGCCCAGCCGCTCGTTGGGGCCAACTGCCGCGGAACCAACCACCGCGCCGCCGGAACCCTGCGCGTTGCCGCCGGCAACAGGCCCGTGGGTCGCGTCCGCCGTACCGGCAACGGGCCCCACCGCAATGGCCCCGGGACGCAAATCGACAGCCTCCGAGCGGGCACGCGGAATAGCGCCGCTGCCGGCATCGGTGCCGCCTACAGTTCCTTCACGGTCATGCGGTCCGTGAACTCCACCGCCCAAGGTCCCCACCACGCCACCGCGAGCGATCACATCGTTGCCGGGCAGCGAATCCCCTTCACCCCACGCGGCGCCGCCGGAGTTGCGCGAATTGCCGCGCGGAACACCGCTGCCCGCCGTATGCTGCAGGGCGATCCGCTGGCCGACATCCAGCGAACTGGCTATTCCGCCGGGATGGGACGATGTTCCGCCGCCGCCCGAGAACGCCGCGCTCTCGGCGATTTTCGCGGCTGCGGGAAGATGTGCGATCAGCTCCGATTGGGTCCGCGGCAATCCGCCTCCCTGGCCGGCAATGAGGCTGGAACCGCCGTCTTCCAACTGCGAGGCGATTGCCCGCCGCGCCGCCGCGGAAGGCTGAGCCAAACCGCGGAGAAGGTTCGAGTCAGGAGATCCGGCGCGAACTTCCCCCGCTTCGTCGGTCGAGTCGCCCGCCACCGACGGCAGGGCCTTGCCGCCACCGTAGATCGCGCCGCGGCGCGAAGGGAAAAGCGAGGAACCGTTGCTGGAGTCTTGGACGCCGCTGGAAGAGATCGTGGGACCGAGCGGGGCATGCGACATATCCGACTTCTGTACCGGGGCAGTGACGACGGATTCCAGCCGGCTGGCCGGTTGGCCGCCGCCGGCGTTGGGAGCTTGGGCCAGCGCCCCGGCATCCGCAATAACAGCCGATGGCTGTGGCACACCATCGCCCTTGGAACGCTCGATCGTCTTGCTTGGTTGCGTAATCTCGCTGGCCGCTTCCTGGCCCGACGGAGTCTTGGAATTCTGCGGGGTCTGCGAGGGAAGCCGGGCGACGATGCTGGCTGAAGGCAGCGGATCGCCCGGTTGGACCTCGACCCGGGTCAGCTTGTGCGGCGGCGGGAGCGGTCCGTTGTTCGGCGTGGCCGCCAGCTTGGCCACTTTGGTCCAATCGACCTTGTCGGCCTTTTCAGCTTGAACCGGCGTAGGCTCGGGGGTCTTCGGTGTTTCTGCCGGGGCCGCGGGCAAAGCGGCGGGGGCCGGCGCCTCCGTCTTCGGAAGCGGCATTGGGTCGCCCATCTGCCGGGCCATCGCCAGGGCTTCGAGCGGCTTGGCCTCTTCGACCTTCGCGGCTACCGGGTGGCGGATGTCCAGCGGCCCGCTGGTTTCGGGCGTCTCGCCCACGCCCAGCGGCGAGATCTCGGCATTCGCTGCGTGAGGGATCTCGGCCGCCGCCGCGGGACGGTCCATGTTGCGCGGCTGCAACACTGCGGCCGGTGCGGACTGTTCGCGGATGGGCGTTTCCACCACCTTTTCGAAGGCCTGTTCGGCTGGCTGCTCGTCATCCTGGGCCCAATGGTAGTCGGGCACGGGCGAGTCATCGCCTTCCGCCGAGTTGCTGCGGGGATCGCCCAACTGGTTTGCGCCGCCCACCGAGTTGCTGAACAGGTAAAAAGCGCCCACTCCCAAAGTGGCGTGCCAGGCCAGGCTGAGCAGGATGGCCAGTTCGGCGGTACGACGGGCCGCTCCCTTGAGCCGCGAGGCGACGAAAATCAGCAGTGCCGCCGCAGCCGCCAAGCCGGCAAGCTGCGTGTAACCGTTCAGAATCAGCCGGTCCTCGTCGAAATCGCTGTTTACGATGACGATCACGCCCAGGATTCCTACCAGGACTATCGTCGCGCAGACGATCGGCCAGAGTTGTTCGTCGATACCGGCCGACTGGGACCGGACGCCTGATTCCCAGGAAGATGTTCTGTCTGCCATGTTCGACGCCTCCTTCGTAGGGTGGGCTTTAGCCCGCCTCCGACCTTCGTAGGGTGGGCTTTAGCCCACCTGTTGATGCCGTGGACTAAAGTCCACGCTACGTGTCTGTGTTCCTCACCCTATGTCTTGCCTTCTCCCGCTACGCTCTTGGTGGTCACGTGATAATCGCGCACCTTGTTCTTCTTGCAACAATCGATGACCTGGACGACATACCGCCAAGGGCAGCGTTCGTCGGCGCGCAAGGTGACCGGTGTACGTCCGTGGCTTCTCTCCCAGGAACTGTGCAAGGCATCGTCCAACTCGTGCAACGTGCGCGGCAAGTCGCCGATAAAAAGGCGGCCCTTCTGATCGATGTTGATGATCATCTCCGCCGGCCGCACGGTGATGGCCTGGGCCTCGCCGGCATACGGCGCCTGGATAGGCAATTCTTTTTCGGCCTCGGCCACCTTGGTGGCCACGAGAAAGAAGATCAGCAGATTGAACACCGTGTCGACCAGCGGCACCACGGGGATCTGCATCATCTCACTGCCTTTTTTGATCTTCACGGCCATAACTGGAGGCTCCTCACTCGATTCGCATAACGGCCAAACGGGGGCGTAAGTTCGAAATCCAAGTTTTGAATTCTCCTATTTGAGTTTTGAATTTGTTTCGGATTTCGAAATTCGGATTTCGTGCTTCCGCTCTTAGGGTCTACCTTCCAGCTTCTTCGGCTTCGAGATAGGCAGAGGGTCATCATCGTCCAGATCGTCCTCGTCGTCATCGCGAGACATCTCGATGATTGTCGCCGGATGCGACTGCGACGGTTTGTCGTTGGTGGCGGGCTGGCGCGAACGCCCTTCGAAACGCTCCAAGTGCGGCACGAGCAAGCGGGCAATTTCCTCGACCTGCTGAAACATCTTGAGGATCCGACCTTCGAAGTAGTGGGCCAGGATACCGGCCGGAATGGCCACGATCAGGCCGGCCAGTGTGCAGATCAACGCCGCGTAGATGCCGGTGGCCAAGGCGTCCATCTTGTTTTCGCCCACCGGCATGTGGGCCGTCGTATAGAAGCAAAGGATCATGCCGTGTACGGTGCCGGCCAGCCCCAACATGGGGGCCACGTTGAAGGTCAGGGTCTGTACGCGGACATTGGTGTACAGCCGGGTGGCTTCGTGCTCGCAGGCCTCGGTCATGGCCTTCTCGACCTCGGGAAGCGGACGGCCGACTTTGGCCAACATGGCCCGCACCACTACCGCCATCGAGGACGGATATTGCCGGCAAAGCCGCAGGGCATGGCGGAGATCGAGTTCCCCCTTGCGGCTCGCCAGGGCACGCAGGCCGGCGGCCAGATCGTAGGGCAGGATCTTGTTCCGCCGCAGTCCCAGGAAGCGTTCCACGGCAAACGAGACGGCGATGATGGACACGAACCAGATGGCATAGAAGGCCCACATGTGCGGGCTGAGCCATTTGATGTCGCGGAGGATCGAGACGGTGTCGGCCTCTTTGACGGGCTGCGTGTCCTTCTTTTCCGTGCCGTTGCCGCCAATGTCGGCGGCAGTCTGGGCCGCGATTTCCTCCGGGGTCCGTCGGCCGCTGCCATTGGCCTTGGCAGGCGCGGCAGCAGAGTTCTTTTCGGCCCCGGCGGCCGGTGCAGCTGCGGGCTTCGTGGGCAACTGCGGCCCGTGGTCCTGGGCCAGGGCTGGCCGGAAGAGGGCATAGCCCAGGGCCGCGACAATGCCAATACCGACCGTGGCGATCCAACGGCCGGCAAAGGTCCAACGGATTAAAAGATTGCTATTCGACATGCGGATGTCCTTCTGCGCCGAATCGACGCGGGCGCTACGGTTCACGAATCAAGCCGCGACGGTTGAGCCGCGAAGTGTGTCTTTGGTAAGAGTTATTCCTTAACCGCCAGCCAGCCGATCAAGTAGGTCTCTCTTGCCGAGAGAGACTAATGTGCTCCGCGCCGCTGGGAAACTCTGGAGCTTCCCCTGCGGCAGCACACATTAGTCCTTTCCGGCAGAAAGGACCTACTTGCTTAGTCTGGCGGTCAATGGGTGGGAAAATCGGGGGGTCAATCTCTCTGCAGTACTTCAATCCGCGATTTGGCCGCGGTTACCTTATCGCTCTGGGGAAACTTCTCGATCAACTCTTTGTATTGTCTGATGGCTTGCGACTTCTTATTCAGGACTTCAAAGCACTTGGCCGCTTCGAAGGCCGCGTCGGCCTGCCACTGCGGGTAGGAATAGTTGGAGAGGACCGTGTAGAAACTCTCGATGGCCTTGGGATAATTCTTCTGCTGGAATTGAATCTCGCCGATCAAGAATTGTGAGCGGGCGGCCTGTTCGCCATTGTTCTTGGCCAACACCTGCTGGTATTCGCTCATGGCCTCTTCGAAGCGGCCCAAATTCTGCAAAGCCCAACCCCGCTCGGACCAAGCATCGGGCAAGTACGCCGTCTCAGCGTTCTCCTTGATCAGGCGATCGAGCAGCGCGACGGACTTTTGCCAGGTTTCCTTGCGCTGATTCTCTTGGTCCGGGCGCAACATGGCCAGAGCCTGAGTGTCCATTGCCTGGGCACTGTGCAACAGCGTGAGGACCTGGAAATCCTTCGACGACGCGTCTTTCACTTGCCCGTAGGCCGTCAGGGCCTCGCCGTACTTCTTCTGCTTGAAGAGGCATTCGGCCTCCATGAATGCGGCGTCGGCGGCTAGGGGCCCGCGGGGCCAGGTGGCGCGTTGATAGCGGAATGCCTGCTGGGCCTCGGCCGCGTTATCCAGGCGAAAATAGGCCCAACCGAGCTTATGGGACGCCTTCTCGCCCAGGTCGCTCTTGCCGGCCTTCTCCAACGCCGCGGCATAGGCCGTGGCAGCCGCCTGGAACTTGCCGTCCTTGTAGGCCGCTTCGCCCACGGAGAACTGAGCCTCGCCCACGAAGGAACTATCGGGACGCTCTTTGACCAAATCGGCGAAGGCCTCAACCGACTCTTTTTCCTGGCCGGCGGACTTTAGCGCCCAAGCCAGTTCGTAATAGACCTTGTCGGCAGTGCCATACTTGGGATCGTCTTTGACCAGCGCGCGGAAAGTCGTGGCCGCTTCTGCATATTTCTTCAACCTGGTCTGGCAGAGCCCCAATACATAACGCGCGTCGGACTTTTCGCTCAGTTCAATCCCCTCGCTGCCAAGAAACACCTGCAAATCGGCCGCGGCATCGCCATACTTGCCCAATTCTTGACGCGCCACGGCACGCGCATAAAGACTGCGGAGTTTCGACCTCAGATCGGGATATTTCTCAACGAGCGTGTTGAACGCCTCTTCCGCCGCGGGAAACTCCTTTTGATCGAACAGGGCCCAGCCCAGTCCGTGCAAGGCATACGGCACGCGGGAACTGGCGGGGCATTTTTCCACCACCAGACGGTATTCGATCGCGGCCGTCTTGGGATCGTTCGCTGCTGTGGCATAGCTACCCAAGAGGAAGTGCGCCCAATCCAGGACCTTGCTCTCGGGGAACTCGGCGACCAGCTTCTTCAAGGTTGTATCGGCCTTGGCCCGGTTCTGTAAGCGGTTATAGAGCTGCGCCAGCTTCAACAGCGTTTCGTCGGCCTGGCGCCAGTGGGGCGACGCAACTAGCGCGGCCTCCAAGGGCTGTACGGCCACGGCAAACTGCTTCTGCTCGATCAGGCTGCTGCCGATAAGAAACTGGGCCTCGGCCCGGGCATCGGCGCTCTTGAGCTGGCCGACCAGCGGTTGCAAAAGTGCGACAACCTCGGCATACTTCTTTTGCAGGTTGAGCGCGGTGCCCTGGCGGACCTTCCAGCTTTCGGCATCGGCGTGTTGCGGATACTTTTTCAACAGCTCGGCATAAAGCTTTTCCGCTTCGTCGTACTTGCCCAGTTGCAGCCGGCTCTCGGCCGACACGTAACGCACATCGGGGACCCATTCGTGGTCAGGATAGGAGGCCAGGAAGGAATCGGTGTATTGCAGTGCGGCGGCGAAATTGCCCTGATTCATGGCCCAGTAGCAGGCCCAGTACAGGGCCTGCGGAGCAGCCGGGTCCTTGGGGAACTTATTGACAATCCCGATATACAGCGCGAGCACCTCGTTCCGCCGCGCAGGGATGGCGGCTGCGGCCTCGGCGCGGTCCATCGCCAGGCCCGCCGCCCCTTCCTGTCCTTCGGCGCGGGGGATGAGTTTCTCGACCAAGGCCAGGGCCTCAGCGGGCTTGTTGTCGCGAAGCAGGCCCCGCGCCAAGGCATGGCCTGCCTTCAGCACGTCGGGAAAACGCGTGGAACGAGGGAACTTCACAAAGATCCCAGCCAGTGTGTCGCCCGCCTCGCCACTCTTGCCAAGCTGGGCCAGGGCCACCGCCTGCCGCATAGTGGAATAGTCGGCCGATCCAAATCCGGGCCGGGCGGCTGCAGCGGCAAACCACTCGGCAGCCGCTTGATACTGGTGGACGTGGAAGAGCGTCTCGCCCCGCCGAAAGATGACTTCGCTCGCATAATGATGAGCGATGTACTTCTTCAAGTAGTCGTCGTAGGTCTTGCCCGCCGCTTCCCATTGCTTGGTTTCTTCCTGGGCAACTCCCAGGGCATACATGATCGCCGGCTCGAGCTTCTCGTCCGGCGTTTTGGTCAGGGCCTGGCCGTAGAACCGCACCGCCTCGGCTTTCTGGCCGGCATGATAGGCACAGTCGCCCCGCGTGTAGAGCACTTGCGCCAAGTTCTTGCTCTGCGGATAGCTGCGCACGAGCGCATCGAACGTAACGGCGGCAGCCGCATAGTCTTTGGCCGCCTGCTCGGCAGGCTCGATCTCCGCACGCTTGAACTGGCAAAGCCCCAGATAAAGATAGGTATCTTCCAGATGCTCGAACCGGGGCGCCGCCTTGACGACCGCGTCGAAATTCTGCTGGGCCGCGTCGAGTGATTTCAGCGCGGCGTCGGCTTGCTTCGCATCCAGCGCAGCGGCGGTAAAGTACTGGCAAACGCCCTGGTAGTGGCGGGCTTGAGTAACTCGCGCGTCGGCGGGATAGGCCTGGATAAAGCTGCCCCAAGCGTTGCTCGCCAGATCGTACGCCTCTTGATTCTGAAGGCGAACGGCCACATTATATTGACGGGTGGCCGCCTCGTTCTCTTGGGCGAAAAGCGGGGCACAGAAGAAAAACAACGCACTCCACGCACCGGCCCAACCAACTCTCGTCAGAGCCTTCATCCACGTTCCCCTTGTCTGATTCATTATCCGTTTCCTGTATCATACCACAATCGGCCCAAGCGGACAGTCCCCAGGCGCTCGCAGTCCCCCCAACTCAAAGTCTCGCTCAGTCGCTATATATTCGATGGCTGGCCGAACCGAAGAAGGGACAACTTGCCGATTCCCCTATTATCTCATACTCATGGCCGAACGCCAACAATATGACGTTGCCGATGACGGCCGTTTCGTGCGGGGCCGAACAGCGGCGAAGGGCAATGTCGAGTTGTCTTGCTGCAAAAAATCGCCTATATTGGGTATTCACGCCAATTTCCGACTCACCCCGTGGGGTGGACTTTAGTCCGCCTTGCATTGCAATGGCACGGTCCTTAACGACGCATCCGAGAAACCAGTACTACTGATGACGTTCGCTTCCCTCCATGGAATCCCCGTCGCCCCCGGTTGGACACTGTTTGCCGTGGCCGAGGCGGAGACTTCATTTGTCAACCTCTGGTGGTGGGCCGGTTTTATCCTGCTGGTACTAGTTCTGATCGCCATCGACCTCTTTACGATCTATCGGCGCACGCGTGATCCTTCCACGCTGGAATCGGCGGCGGCGGTAGCTTTTTGGTGCCTCTTGGCCCTGCTCTTCAACGCTGTCATTTGGTGGCAACTTGGCGGCAGGGCCGGGCTGCAATTCGCAACCGGCTATCTGTTGGAATGGTCGCTGTCGATGGATAACGTCTTTGTCTTTGCCGTCATTTTCCGCTTCTTCCAGGTACCCAAGGTCCATCAGTATCGCATTCTTGTCTGGGGAATCCTGGGCGCGATCCTGATGCGGCTGGCATTCATCCTGGCTGGGGCGGCGCTGGTTTCCCGCTTTCAAGTCGTCCTGCCGATGTTCGGCCTTTTCCTGATCTACACGAGCTATCAACTGGCACGGCACTCGACCGATCGGATCGATCCGCAACGGAATTTCGTCTTCCGTTTCGCCCGTCGCTGGCTGCCGTTGGCCGAACCGATTGGAACAGCCAGGGCGGGGGACGCATCGTCAGCCGCGGTCGACTACGGTGGCCGCTTTCTGGTGCGGCAAGCGGGGCGGCTGCGGATTGCGCCGCCGCTGCTGGTCCTGCTGGTCGTAGAAGGCACCGACGTGCTTTTCGCCGTGGACAGCGTGCCGGCCATTTTCGGCGTCACGCGCGATCCGTTCCTAATCTTCACCTCCAATATTTTCGCGATTCTGGGGTTGCGCGCCCTTTATTTCCTCCTGGCCGGCCTGATGGGTCGGTTTCGCTATTTGCACTATGGGCTGGCCGCAGTGCTGGCGTTTGTGGGACTGAAGATGATCGGCGAAAGCTGGCTGCCACACGAGGCCGGTACGGAACTGATTCCGGCATGGGCATCGCTGGCCGTGATTGCCGGGCTGCTGGGGCTGGCCGTCGTCGCCTCGCTCCAAGCCCGAAAAGTCGCGGATTGAACCATACAATTTGAAATCCGAATTTGCAATTTGAAATCGAAACCCTCCCCTCGCTACACTCTGCATGGGTAGAAATAACTCGTTGGAGTCCCGGCTTCAGCCGGTAATTCGGCACAAAAGCCGGCTAAAGCCGGGACTCCAACGTGCCGTTTCTATCCGCACAAAGTACACCCCCCATGAAAAATTGTCTCGTCACCGGCGGCGCAGGTTTTATCGGCAGCCATCTGGTCGAGGCCCTGCTCGCGCGCGGCGACCGCGTTGCGGTCATCGACAACGAGTCGACCGGCACGCGCGCCAATCTGGCGGCGGTGATCGACAGCCCGCAGTTGCATTATATCCGCGGCAGCGTGGCGGATCGCGACCTCATGCGCCGCATGCTCGACGGCGTCGACGAGGTCTATCACCTGGCCGCGGCCGTGGGTGTGCAATTAATCGCCGAAAGCCCCATCCACACGATCGAGACAAACGTCTACCCCGTGGAACTCTTGCTGCAGGAACTCGCCCGCTTGCAGGCCGCCGGGCGGACTGTCCGCCTGTTCGTAGCCAGTTCCAGCGAGGTCTACGGCAAGAACCCCAAGCCGGTGTGGTGCGAAGACGACGACATGGTGCTCGGTTCCACCGCGCGTCCGCGGTGGTCTTACGGCGCGTCGAAGGCCATCGACGAGTTCCTGGCCCTGGCCTATTGGCGTCAACGGCAACTGCCGGCGGTTGTGGGCCGTTTCTTCAACGTCGTCGGTCCCCGACAAACCGGCGCTTATGGCATGGTGCTGCCGCGGCTGGTCGACGCCGCCCTGGCCGGCGGGCCGCTGGTGGTCCACGACGATGGCCGGCAGGAGCGCTGTTTCGCCCACGTCGCCGACATCGTTCGGGCCGTGCTCGCCTTGATGGAAAGTCCCCTCGCCGTGGGCCGCGTGTTCAACATCGGCAGCAACGTGCCGGTGAGCATCTTGGAGTTGGCCCAGCGCGTGATCCGCGCCGTCGATCCGGCCTTGGCAATCGAGTTCATCACCTACGCGGTGGCCTACGGTCACGATTTCGAAGACTGTCGCCGCCGCGTGCCCGATCTTACTCGCTTGGGAGAAACGATCGGCGTCTGGCCCTACCGCGGGCTGGACGAGACGATTGCGGAAGTCGTGGCCTGGAAACGAGGATAATAAACACTGAAGTATGCGACAAATCGTGCTATAGTTTGCGCGGGAGGAAATGAGCCGTTGGAGTCCCGCCCGGGCACCATGTACTCATGGTCGGCGGCTGTTCCGGGAGGATTCCGGCTAAAGCCGGGACTCCAACGGCCCATTTCTGCCTGTATGCAGGCGGAATAACACTAGGGGATTATTTAAGTCTATTGATTTTGTGGGCCTACAATCCGAAAACTTGGAATAACCGATTTCTTCGCTACAAAATCCTTGCAAATTTTTTCAAGCGATGTTACGATGAATCTTGTGATCGGTGAAGATGCCTAAACGTGCGGGTATCTCTGCCGGATTGCAAGCTGCAACTTCGTTTGCAGCTCCAAGCGTAGACCCAATCAGCGAGGCAGTGTTTTCTGGTATCGCCGGTTCTGGTGTTTGGTGTGATTTTTGGCCAGGGCTGCGAAGCGTAACAGAGTCATTGTGGCGGGTTCGGGGGGCGTTTGTTGGGTAAGCGAATACCGAGGTTTTTTCTGCTTGAGGAGACTGCGAATGATCAGGAAAAGTATCGTGAGGGGGTTATGGGTGCTGGCGGTAGTCGCCATGGCTGCGGTGGCCCAAGCCGATAACATCAATTTAGCGTCGTTTGGCAATGTAACCTGGAACCCCACTACCACTCCCGGCGGTATTTCGGAGAATATCCAGATTGAGAATCAGGCGGCTTCCGCCAATGAGGTTTTCAGCGGTTACGATTTGGGGTTGGGTTTCACGCTGGTTTCGGGCAGCGGCAAGCTGGCCGTCAGCAGTTATGCGAACCCGGCAAGTAATGCTGCTGCTGATTTCGGGTCCCTCCCGAATTTCGGAGCCACGTTTGATGTTGGCGCTGGATTTGGGATTCAGGCTGGCAATTCGAGTAATACCAGTAGCAACTTTTCGGTAGGTACCTCGCCGGTGAACCTGTTGAACGTGACCATCGGGGCGGGGTCGGTCACGCCTTCGGCTGGCTCGGAGTTTGACGTTTGGGCGCTTGGGGCCACCAATGGTGAGGAAAACAATGGCGGCTTTAGCGACTATGAAGATAATCAGGGCGATGTTTTCCCGTTTGCCAATACCGGTGCCGTAGTGAATACTGAAGGCGACGTTTTGCTCGGCACAATCACGATAGCGGGGGCGGTGCCCGAGCCGAGTTCGTTGGTGTTGCTGGGTGCTGCGGCTTTGGGTTTGATGGGCTACTGTATCCGGCGTCGTTCCCTGGCGGCCTAGGCACTCCTAGCGAAGATAGTCTATCATTGAAAACGCAGGCATAGGACGGATCGAGGATCCGTCCTATTTCGTTTCTTGGTTGCTCATCGCGTTTCATCCATCTCTGTCGTTCCAGTCACGTCATTCCCGCAAGCAGCCCGGGCAAGAACCGAAGGGCCGACTCCGTAGGCCGAGTCTTCGCGAAACGTTTTCATGCCAAGACGCCCTTATGCCCCTGCGTCTCTGCGGATCGCCCGCAGCGACCAGGGTTGCTCCGGCAACTTGAAGCCGGCCTGCCAGTGCCAGAGCATGCTCGATTCGTTGCCGATCAGGAACGTGCTGGCCAAACTGGCGTATCCCAGCCGCAAGAGGGCCGCCACGGCGGCGTCCAGCAGGGCCGTGCCGATCCCGCGGCGGGCAAGAAAGGGACCGACAAAGATCCACGTCAGGTGCGGCAGGCCCACCGCGTTTGAAATCGCAAAGCGGGGTGGAAGGGTTACCAGGCTGGCCCCGGCCAGTTCGTCATCGCACACGGCAACCAGGCAGGCCTCGCCCACCAGCGGGCCTTCGGCGCCCGCCCGCGTTTCACCCAGACAGTTTTCCGCCGCCTTCAAACGCGTGTCCTCCGTCAGGCTGGCAAAGGGCTGTACGCGATGAAACGCCGCCGCGAACAATTCCGGCAACTCCGTCCAGTCTGCCTCTTGCAGAGGCCGGACGACAACTTCCTCGTCCCTGGCCGCGTCGGCAAATGGGCGGGTGAATGCCTGTAAATCGAGCAGCGCACGGCCACTCTTGGGCCGCGGGGAAAGTAAGGCATGGCCGTCGGAGTATTCGTACTTGTAGGCCGGGTTCTGCGGCAACTGCCAGAACTGCTTCCAGGTGAGCGGCAGTTCGATGGCTGAGAACCAGTCGTCGATCATGGCGGTTGTACTCTTGCTTGGAGCAGTGGATCAGGCAATCATCTTCCTCGCCGAACCGGCCGCTGTCAACGACCCGACGGAGAATCAAGTAGGTCTCTCTTGCCGAGAGAGACTATTGTGATGCGAACTGCGGGGGAACTTCGGAGCTATCCCCGGGGCTGCGCACATTTGGAGTCCGATCCAAAAGGTGTTGGAGTCCCGGCCTTAGCCGGCTAAAGCCGGGACTCCAACACCGGTCCCCGGCCTTTCGGAAGAGGCTCTCAGCCCTTTCCGGCAGAAAGGACGTACTTGCTTCCCCCCACGGCATCGGCTACCATGAGGGAAGTGCGTCTCCCGTCCCTTGTCACTCTTGGAGACCAAGCCGATGAAAGCGACGTTTCTCGCATTGGCCGTCAGCGTGGCGATTCTACTGCCGTGCCTGAATTCACATGCCCAAGTACAGGAGGCGCCGCCCTGGGCGGGCGATTCCCTCGACAAGTGGATCGCAAAGGCCAAGGATCCCGATCCCAAAGTGCGTGCGACCGCCGCGGATGCCATCCGCAACCTGGCGCCCGATGCGGACACGGCGGTGCCGCTGTTGGTGAAACTGCTCGACGATCGCGTGGCCGACGTCCGCAGCTCGGCCGCGCAGGCGTTGGGGCGATTCGGGCCGGAGGCCAAGACGGCCGTGTTCGCTATCGCCAAGCTGCTCGACGATCCGGACTGGCACGTTCGCGCATCGGCGGCAAGGGCATTGGACAAGATCGGCCCGGAGGACAGATCGACCGTGCCGGCGCTGGCGAAACAGCTCGATGATTTGGACTGGCACGTTCGCACGAAGGCGACCAAGTCGCTGATGGCCCTGAACTTGGAACCGGTAGAGAGCGTGCCGCTGTGGGTGAAACGGCTCGCAGATCCGGAGTGGCACGTTCGCGAGTCGGCGGCCGAGGCCCTGGGGAAAATCGGCCCGAAGGCCAAGACGGCCCTGCCGGCGATTGCCAAGCTGTTGACGGATTCGAAATGGCACGTTCGCTGTGCGGCGGTCAATGCGTTGGGCGCAATCGAGTCGGACGCCAAAAAGACCGTGCCGGTATTCACAAAAATGCTCGCAGATCCCGACTGGCAGGTTCGTAGCGTGGCGGTCGACGAATTGGGCGATATCGGCCCGGAGGCCAAGGCGGCCGTGCCGGCGATCACGAAACTCCTTGATGATCCCGAGTGGCCCGTTTGCGAGTCCGCGGCACACGCCTTGGGCCAGATCGGCGCGGATGCCAAATCGGCCGTGCCTGCGCTGGCGAAACAGCTCGATGATTTGGACTGGCACGTTCGCACCAAGGCGATCAAGTCAATGCCCGCCCTCAACCTAGAAGCGGCCGAGAGCGTGCCGCAGTTGGTGAAACGGCTGGCAGATCCGGAGTGGCACGTCCGCGCGACGGCGGCAAGGGCCTTGGGCGAGATTGGCCCGGAGGCCAAGTCGGCGGTGTCGGCACTGATCAAGCTCCTAGGCAACGAGGAAGGCGAGACGGCGGCGATTGCCTTGGGCCAGATCGGCCCGGAGGCCAAGTCGGCCGTGCCGGCACTGATCAAGATGCTTGGCGACAAGGCAGCGGAGAACCGCGCGGCGGCGGCGTTCGCCTTGGGAGAGATTGGTGCCGGGGCAAAAGTCGCGGCACCCGCGCTGGCTGAATTGTTGACAGACCGCAACGACAACGTGGTGAGGGCCGCCTTAAAGGCATTGAAAGAAATAGGCGGGGAGGTCAAGTTGGCCACGCCCGTGCTTGTCAAGCTGCTGAGGCATAGAAACTTACAGTTGCGGCTTTCCGCGGTTGTGGCGTTAGAAAACATTGGCCCCCTTCCCCGCGAAGCTGTGTTTGCCGTCATCGACTTGCTGAAGGATGCGGACCTTGCCAACCGTCTATCGATCATGCATACATTGGACGAGATCGGTCTGGTGGCCGAGCAAGCGACTCCGGCGCGTAACGGGCAGTCAACTGCTGACAACATTCCTTTTCGCTTGCAAGCCGCTGATACGGCCGAAAAGCCCAGCCCTTGCCCACCGGCCACGGTCAGGGCGATTGTCCTGCTGATGCGGGACCGTACGCCCGCCGTCCGGAAAATAGCCGAGCGGGCCTGGGACCTGTTGGACGCCAACGATATCCCTTCGATTCGTGCCTTGGTTGCGAGCGACAATGATCGAATGGCCGTGAGCAAGTTGGGCGACTTGGGCGAGTGCTCGATGCCGGTTCTGAGCGAACTGCTGAAGAGTGACGACCAGGAAGTCCGGCGGACGGCGCTGCACACCTTAGGGCAACTCGGTCCGAGGGCCAAGGCCGCTGTGCCCGCGGTGCTGGCGGGTCTGCACCACCGCAATTGGGAGTTGCGCTCCGCGACGGCGCTCACGCTGGGGCAGATCGGTCCCGGGGCCAAGCCGGCGG